>CALESQ010000070.1 GCA_937907455.1 uncultured Caldilineales bacterium | reverse complement strand
CCGAGCCAGTATGCCCTGCGGGAGCCAGCTCTGGCCGGTCTCCTGACCGAGCCAGTCCGAGGCAGCAACACAGCACCCGCTTAATTGCGGACGAGATTAGTAAGGTGACGACAAAGACGGGCGGCTGGTTGCTTCCAGTCGCCCGTCGCTGCTATGCAAAAAGCGGGAAGGTCTGGCCGCGGGGCCTAGCGATTACCCCAGCGGTAATGAGCAAACGCACGATTGGCCTCGGCCATCTTGTGCGTATCTTCCTTTTTCTTGATGGTATTGCCGGTATTGTTGGCAGCATCCATCAACTCGCCGGCCAGCTTCTGGGCCATAGATTTACCGCTGCGCTTGCGAGCGTTGGCAATCAACCAGCGATGGGCCAGGGCCTGGCGGCGATCAGGAGCCACTTCCATCGGCACCTGATAGGTGGCACCGCCCACGCGGCGGGGCTTTACTTCCACCACCGGCGAAGCGTTCTGAATAGCATGTTCGAACACTTCAACGGCGGGCTTGCCAGTGCGCTCGGCGATGATATCCAGCGATCCGTACACCACGGCCTGAGCGGTGCTCTTTTTGCCGTCGTACATGATACGATTGATGAACTTGCCAAGCTGGGCATTGTTATACTTAGGATCAGGCGCGATCTCACGAACAGGGGCCTGGTTGCGTCGCATGACTTACACTCCTACTTACTAATCGTCAAGAAACAAATCGGTGCTCTGGCCGGTGCCTACGGGATGGTTTCCGCCAGACATTTGCCGTCTTACTCGCTCTGACCGGTCCCTGCGGGATGGTTTCCAAATCTACAGACCGAGCCAACTCACTATAATGCTCTGGCCGGTCTCCAGACCGAGCCAGATACTTGCGGACTCGGTCTGGAGACCGGCCGCAGCAGAGACGGCGCTTGCGGACTCGGTGCGTAGACCGGCCGCAGCAGAGACGGCACTTGCGGACTCGGTGCGTAGACCGGCCGCAGCAGAGACGGCACTTGCGGACTCGGTCTGGAGACCGGCCGCAGCAGAGACGGTGCTTGCGGACTCGGTGCGTAGACCGGCCGCAGCAGAGACGGCACTTGCGGCCTTGCAGCCCGCGTTATGTGCGGGCTGCGCTTATTTCTTCTTCGCGGCGACCGGCGCGCCCGGCTTCGGGCGTTTCGCACCATACTTGGAGCGACCGCGACGGCGCTTATCTACGCCGGTGCTGTCCAACGCGCCGCGCACAATGTGATAGCGCACGCCGGGCAGATCCTTGACACGACCACCGCGCACCAGCACCACCGAGTGCTCCTGCAAGCGATGGCCTTCGCCGGGGATGTAGGCGGTCACTTCCATACCGTTGGTCAAACGCACGCGGGCAATCTTGCGCAGCGCCGAGTTGGGCTTCTTGGGAGTGGTGGTACGAACCTGAGTGCAGACACCGCGCTTCTGCGGGGAGCCTTTCGGCATCCGGTTTGTACGAGATCGCAAGGTGTTGCGGGTAAACTGCAGGGCCGGCGCCTTCTCTTTATTCGGTTTAGGCGTTCGGCCGTGGCGAACGAGTTGATTGATAGTAGGCAACTTTATCTCCCTGATTACATCTCTGTCACAAGACCGGTTGCTTCACAACAGCCGGCGCTCTGGCTCAGGTTCCAGTGCTCGGTTTAAATCACACGCGTAGGCCGGAGGGTTCACAACCGGCCTACGCAGCGCTATTCTAGCACAAGAGCCGATACGGGTCAAATCGTCACGATGTCTATTCTTCGTCGTAGTCCATGTCCGAAAAATCGTCCAGCGAGGGCAATTGTCCCAACAAGCCAAACGCATCGGCAAAGTCCATATCGCGTCCGTTCAGCATGTCGTCGTATGCGCCCGGTTCTTCGCCGTCATATTCGTACTCGACATCGTATTCATCTATCGGCCCGCCAACCACGCGCCGAGTGCGGCGCGTCTCGAAACCGGTGCCCACGGGAATGAGCTTGCCGATGATGACGTTTTCTTTCAGACCACGCAAGTGGTCTACCTTGCCACGCACTGCCGCATCGGTGAGTACGCGCGTGGTTTCCTGGAACGAAGCCGCAGCCAGGAAGCTCTCGGTGTTGAGTGACGCCTTGGTCACACCCAGCAACACGGTATCGGCACGGGAAGGTTGACCGTTGCGCGCGCTGATCTCAGCGTTGGCCTGGTCAAACTCAAACCGGTCCACCAGCTCGCCGGGCAGATATTCGCTATCGCCAGCGGTGCGGATTTGCAGCTTGCGCAGCATCTGGCGCACGATCACTTCGATGTGCTTGTCGTGAATGCTCACACCTTGTGAGCGATACACCTTCTGCACCTCTTCCAGCAAATACATCTGGCAGGCTTCCGGGCCCTGAATGCGCAGCACCTCGCGCGGGTTCTTAGAGCCCTCGGTAAGCTGCGTGCCGGCCTCTACACGGTCGCCGCGGTCTACCCGCAAGCGCGCTGAGGGCGGAATCGCCTGCTCCCATTGCTCACTGTCCTCGCGGCGCACCACCGCCGAACGGCTGCCGTCATCATTGGTTTCGATGTAGACATGACCGCTGCTGCCGGCGGCCAACTCGCTGCCATCGGCCAGACGTGCCAGCAAGGTGTCATCCTGTACGCGGTCGCCGTCGTTGGCTACCAAGGCGGCATCAGCGGGAATCTCATGCTGCACCACCACCAAGCGGGTGTTGGTAACCTTGATCATGCGCTGCTCGCCGTCCCAGTAGACATCTACTGCACCATCAATTTCACTGATTACCGCTTCACCCTTGGGAGTGCGTGCTTCAAACAGCTCTTCCACGCGCGGCAGACCCTGGGTGATGTCCTCGGCACCAGCTACACCACCGGTGTGGAAGGTACGCAAGGTCAACTGCGTGCCCGGCTCACCGATGGACTGGGCAGCGATGATACCGACAGCCTCGCCGGGTTGCACCATCCAGCCACGCGCCAGGTCACGGCCATAGCATTTGCGGCACAGGCCCACCTCGGTTTCGCAGCGCAGCGGTGAACGCATCAGCGCCTGTTTGGCGCCGGCCTCGTTCACACGCTCGACATCGGCTTCATCTACCAGTTGATCGCGCTCGATCAGCACTTCGCCGGTTTGGGGGTGGAAGATCGGCGCGGCAGCCAGGCGACCGACCAGCCGCTCACCAAACTTTTCGCCAATGGCACGGCTGCCTTCGTCGGTGATCCACACGCCGGTCAGTGTGCCGCAGTCTTCTTCGGTGATGATCACGTCCTGGGCCACATCCACCAGACGCCGGGTAAGATAACCGGCGTCTGCGGTGCGCAGCGCAGTGTCGGCCAGACCCTTGCGTGCGCCGTGGGTACTCAGGAAGTACTCCAGCGAGGTCAAACCTTCGCGGAAGTTAGAACGGATAGGCAACGCAATAATACGGCCCGAAGGATCGGCCATCAAACCGCGCATACCCGCCAACTGGCGAATCGGTGTCACGCCGCCCTTGGTGGCGCCGCTGGTAGCCATCGCGCCGATGCCTTCCAGCGGGTCAAGATGCTCGCGCACGGCCTGGGTAATGTCGTCGGTGGCACGCGTCCATAGCTCAACCACGCGGTTGTACTGCTCGTCTTCGGTAATCAGGCCACGGCGGTACTGACGTTCGGCTTGCTCTACCTCTTTGGTGGTGCGCTCCAATATCTCGGCTTTCACCGAAGGCACCTGGATATCGCTAACGGCGATGGTAAAACCGCTCTGCGTGGCATAGCGGAAGCCCATTTCCTTGATCACATCCACCATGTTGGCGGTTTCTTCCTGGCCCAGCAGCTCGTAGCATTCGGCCACCAGGTTATTCACAGCCTTCTTTTCCATCACTTCATTGACGAAGTGCAGGCGGGCAGGCAGCCCCAGGTTGAAAAGCACGCGGCCGGCCGTGGTCTCGATCAGGCGATTAGCCGGCCAGCGGATGGCTGAATAGCCCTGTTCGCGCAGGCGCAGCTTCAACTCTTCCAAAGCCTTAGCACCGAAGTCACGCACTTCGTCGGTGAACTTACGGTCGTTTTTGCGCGCCAACCGGTCTAGCACCTGGCCCACCGAGTTGATGCCGGCAGCGTCCAGGGCATGGAGGACACGATCGCTCAGGCCGATGGTTTCCAGGCCGATCTCGTCCAGCGGCGAGCTGAAACGGGTCTTAATCAGGGCACGAATATCCACCACGCCCAGGCTGTAGGCCATCAAGATTTCATCAAAATTACTGAATATCTTGCCTTCGCCCTTGGCACCGGGTTGCACGGTGGTCATGTAGTAAACGCCCAACACCATGTCCTTTGACGGGCCAACGATTGGCTCACCGCTGGAGGGCTTGAGCAGGTTGCTGCTGGAGAGCATCAATTGGCGCGCCTCGCGCACCGCCATCTCGCTCAGCGGCACGTGCACAGCCATTTGGTCACCGTCGAAGTCGGCATTGAAAGCCGCGCAAACCAGCGGATGCAGGTTGATGGCGCTGCCTTCAATCAGCACCACCTCGAAAGCCTGAATGCCCAGTCGGTGCAGGGTGGGCGCACGGTTCAGCAGCACCGGACGCTCGCGGATGATGTCGTCCAGCACGTCCCACACAGCCTGATCCACACGATCCACCATGCGCTTGGCGCTTTTAATGTTGTGGGCGTGGTTGTGTTCCACCAGGCGGCGCATCACAAAGGGTTTGAACAACTCCAGCGCCATCTTCTTGGGCAAGCCGCACTGATTCAACTTCAGCGTGGGGCCGATCACGATCACCGAGCGGCCAGAGTAGTCTACGCGCTTACCCAGCAGGTTGCGGCGGAAGCGGCCTTGCTTGCCCTTCAGCATATCAGACAGCGACTTCAGCTTACGTTTGCCGCTGCGGCTCACGGCGCGGCCGCGGCGTCCGTTGTCAATCAGGCTATCTACCGCCTCTTGCAACATGCGCTTTTCGTTGCGCACAATCACATCGGGCGCGCCCAGTTCCAGCAAACGGCGCAGGCGGTTGTTGCGGTTGATAACACGCCGATACAGGTCGTTGAGGTCAGAAGTAGCAAAGCGCCCGCCATCCAGTTGTACCATTGGCCGCAGATCGGGCGGGATCACCGGCAGCACCGTGAGGATCATCCACTCCGGGCGGTTGCCTGACTTGCGGAAGGACTCAACCACGCGCAGTTGCTTGGCTGCCTTCTTGCGGCGCTGCTTGGAACGGGTGCTGCGGATTTCGTGACGCATTTCCTGGGCCATCTGCTCCAGGCTCATGGTAGCCACTAGCTTGCGCACTGCCTCGGCACCCATATCGGCTTCGAAGACGTTGCCCCAGCGCTCGGACAGCTCGCGATAGCGATTTTCCGAAAGCAACTGACGCTCGCGCAGTGATTTCAGCTCCACCAGCTCATCTTCCATGTCTTCGCGCAGCCGATCTGACTTGGCATCGCGCTCTTCCTGAATGAGCATAATTTCCTGGTCGGCGATCTGGCGTTCGTGGTCGCGCTTGCTGCTCACCAGATCGGTGAGGCGGCGGCGCTCATCGGCCAGCGAGCTATCCAGTTCACTCAGTTGCTCCTGCACCAACTCGTTGACGCGCTCCAACATGCCGCGCGTGACCGTTTCGCCTTTGGCGAGCAGGGGGGTGTCGGCCCAGGAAAGCTGCACGGCTTCGTCAGATGGCTTGCCGATGCGGTTTTCCAGGCGAGTGGTAACCACCTGGGCTTCCTTGATGAGGGCATTGGATTGCTGCTCAAGCTGAGCGGCAAAGTGCGACAACCCTTCTTCCATGTCGTTATCGAGGCGTCGCAAGGTCTTGTTGCGGCGATCTTCGATCTCCAGAATGCGCGTATCGAACTCGCCCGACAGTTTGGCCAGGCGGGTGGTCAGGTCGCGTTCATGGCGCTGGATGGTTCGGCTGCGCGCGTCCTCGTTCACCTCGGTGATCACGTACTGCGCAAAGTACAGCACGCGCTCCAGGTTGCGCGGCGAGATATCCAGCATCAGACCCAGGCGGCTGGGCACGCCCTTTACATACCAAATATGGCTGACCGGGCTGGCCAGCTCGATATGGCCCATGCGTTCGCGCCGCACACGGCTGGGAGCAACCTCCACGCCGCACTTGTCGCAGACAATGCCCTTGTAGCGCACGCGCTTGTATTTGCCGCAATAGCATTCCCAGTCCTTGGTGGGGCCGAAGATGCGTTCGCAGAACAGGCCGTCACGTTCCGGGCGCAGCGTGCGGTAGTTAATGGTTTCCGGCTTAAGAACCTCGCCATAGCTCCAATCACGAATCTGATCGGGAGATGCTAGCGATATCCTGATGGCATCAAAATCGTTTACTTCCACGTTTCACCTCGCGCAAAGCGGTGAACAGTTTTAGTATTTAGTGTTCAGTGTTTACTAACTACTGTTTACTAACTACTACTTACTACTTACTATTTACTGTTTACTGTTCACCACTTACTGCTTATCTGCCCGCCATCGGGCCGGGAACGCTGATGCTGAAGCCCAGCTTGGGCAATTGCTCATCGCTGTCATCCTTGCCAAACTGGATGACCTCGTCTTTTTCGTTGATCACTTCCACGGCCAAGCCCAGCGATTGCAGCTCTTTTACTAGCACGCGGAAAGACTCCGGCACGCCGGGGGCTGAGATAGGCTCGCCCTTGACAATGGCTTCATAGGTCTTGACGCGTCCCGTGACGTCGTCGGACTTCACGGTAAGCATTTCCTGCAAGGTATAGGCCGCGCCATAGGCTTCCAGTGCCCACACTTCCATTTCACCGAAGCGTTGACCGCCGAACTGCGCCTTACCGCCGAGAGGTTGCTGCGTCACCAGCGAGTATGGGCCGGTGGAGCGGGCATGCACTTTGTCCTCAACCAAGTGGGCCAGCTTGAGCATGTTCATCACGCCCACGGTGACCGGACGGTCATAGGCTTCGCCGGTCATGCCGTCGTGCAGCACCAGCTTGCCGGTGGTGGGTAATGCTGTATTTTTGCTGATCGCCAGACGCACCGCTTCACGCTCGATTTCCTCATCGCTCAGCGCCGAGATGCGATCCATGGCCCGGTAAATCGCGTCACGGTCTTCCCGCGTGGCATCCACCTCACCAAAACCGCCTACCATCTGGCCGTTGCGCTTGTCTTCGTAGGTCTGCGGTTCATACAGAGCCTGGCGCATTTCCGCGCGCACCATCTGCTTCAACCATTCGCGCAAGCAGATACGCCGTGCGTTTTCGTTGATGTGGTGGCGCTCATCGTTGGACAGCGCCGTGTAGTTCTCTGAGATCAGCGTATCGGGATCGTAGCTTTGTGGCTCTTCGCGCAGCCATTCGCGCAGCAAGGCACGACGGGCATAGGCCTGGTCGTAATAGACACGCTCGCCATCGTAGCCGCGCTCGCCCAACCATTCGATCAGGTACAGTGTACGCAGCTCGTCATCGTTTTTCACCGTTTCCTGTTCGATGCCGGCGGCCTCGGCCCAGACCCAGGCGCGCTTGGAGGCTTTCTCCCAGGCACGGCCCATCAGCCAGGCGCGGGCCAATTCGGCCTCGATCTCATCTTCGTGTGCACCGTCGAAAACAGGCGTCTCTACGTAAAAACCCAACTGTTTAGCGGCCCAGCCCAGATGCACTTCCAGCACCTGGCCGATGTTCATACGGGCCGGTACACCGAGCGGGTTGAGAATCATGTCAACCGGTGTGCCATCTTCCAGGTAAGGCATGTCCTGCACAGGCACTACTTTGGAAATAACGCCCTTGTTGCCGTGACGACCTGCCATCTTGTCGCCTTCGGTGATCTTGCGGCGCTGCGCCACCATCACACGCACCATCTTCTCCACGCCGGAAGGCAGATCGCGGTGTTCGTCGCGGTTGAAAACCTTGATGTCCACCACCTTGCCCTTTTCACCGTGGGGCAGGCGCAAGCTGGAATCCTTTACCTCACGCGCCTTTTCGCCGAAAATGGCCCGCAGCAACTTCTCTTCCGGAGTCAGCTCAGTCTCACCCTTGGGGGTGATCTTGCCCACCAGAATATCACCAGGGCCAACCTCGGCCCCAATGCGGATGATGCCTTCCTCGTCCAGGTCTTTCAGCGCGTCCTCGCCCACATTGGGGATGTCACGCGTGATTTCCTCAGGGCCGAGTTTGGTGTCGCGCGCTTCGGTTTCGTGCTTTTCGATGTGAATCGAGCTGAAGCGATCATCCTGCACCAGCCGTTCCGAGATAAGGATGGCGTCTTCGTAGTTGCCGCCTTCCCAGCTCAGGAAAGCCACCACCACGTTTTGCCCCAAAGCCAACTCGCCGCGGTCGGTGGAACTGGAATCAGCCAGCACATCGCCGGGCTGCACGATGTCGCCCTTGAACACCGTCGGGCGCTGATCAATGCAGGTAGACTGGTTGGAGCGATTAAACTTGCGCAGGGCATAGCGCCGGCGCGTGCCATCTTGCTCCAACACGATGATTTCCGAGCCGGTAGCACTGAGTACCTCACCGGCCTTTTCTGCCATCACTACCTGACCGCTGTCGCGCGCCGCGCGCACCTCCATGCCGGTTCCCACAATGGGCGCTTCCGGCTTCACCAGCGGCACAGCCTGACGCTGCATGTTCGAGCCCATCAGGGCGCGGTTGGCGTCGTCGTGCTCCAAAAAGGGAATCAGCGAGGCTGACACACTGACGATCTGTTGCGGCGACACGTCCATGTAGTCAATCTGCGTGGGGCTTTCAAACAGGAAGTCCTGGCTGCGGCGGGCCGACACGCGGCCCTCGCGGAACTGCCCGTTGCTGTCGAGATTGGCACTGGCCTGCGCGATGGAGTGTTTGTCCTCCTCGTCCGCAGTCAGGAAAACCACCCCTTCGATAGCCCGCGGCATGGTTTTGAAGGCGCGCGGGGCTTCTTCCGGCAGACTCTGGTCAACCAGTTTTACCACGTCGCTATCTAAAACCGTACCCACCGGCACAATGGTTTCGCCGCTGAGGGGATCAATTACAGCTTCGGCCAGAGTCGAGCCGATCATCCCCGGCGCGTGCAAATCACCCTGACGCAGCACTTGGCGATAGGGGGTTTCGATAAAGCCGTATTCGTTGACACGGCCATAGGAAGCCAGCGAGCCGATCAAACCAATGTTGGGGCCTTCGGGCGTTTCAATCGGGCAGATGCGGCCATAGTGGCTGTGATGCACGTCGCGCACGTCGAAGCCGGCACGCTCACGGCGCAGACCACCGGGGCCGAGGGCGCTCAAACGGCGTTTGTGAGTCAGCTCGGCCAGCGGGTTGGTTTGGTCCATGAACTGGCTGAGCTGGCTGCCGCCGAAGAATTCACGCGTCGCTGCCACCACCGGACGGATGTTGATCAGCGACAGCGGGGTAATCTGTTCAGGGTCGCGAATGGACATGCGCTCGCGCACCACACGCTCCATGCGCAGCAGACCAATGCGCAACTGGTTCTGAATCAACTCGCCCACAGTTTTGACGCGGCGATTGCCGAGGTGATCTATGTCGTCGGCGGAATCTACGCCGTTGTTGATGCGAATCATCACCTCGATCACGCGAATAATATCTTCGTTGGTGAGAATGCGCTGCGAGATGGGAATATCCAGATTTAAACGACGATTCAGTTTGTAGCGACCCACCTTGCCCAGATCGTAGCGTCGCGGTTCAAAGAGCAGGTTGTGCATGAACTTTTCGGCGTTGTCCAGGGTAGGCGGATCGCCGGGGCGCAACTTTTTGTAAAACTCCAGCAACGCATCTTCACGCGTGCGCGTGTTCATCGGCTCTTTTTCTAACGTTGCCGCCAGATAGGGATGCTCTGGCATGGTATCCACATGCTGGAACAAAGCCAAGATCTCTTCATCGGTGCTGTAGCCAATGGCGCGCAGCAAGGTGGTGACGGGCAACTTGCGCTTGCGGTCCACCTTCACCGAGATCAAGTCACGGCGTGAGGTCTCGAACTCCAGCCAGGCGCCGCGGCTGGGGATCAGCTTGGCCATGCACAACTCGCGGCCGGTGGTGCGGTCTTCATCTACCGTGAAATACACGCCGGGCGAGCGGATCAACTGGCTTACCACCACGCGTTCGGCCCCATTAATAATGAAGGTGCCGGCCTCGGTCATAAGCGGGAAATCGCCGGTAAAGACATCAGACTGAGAGATTTCGCCGGTATCGTGGTTGCGCAGATGGGCGCGCACCCACAATGGTGCGGCAAAGGTCATGTCGCGCTCGCGGCATTCCTGTTCCGGGTACTTGGGTTCGCCAAACCAGAATTCGCCAAAATGCAGCTCCAGGTTGCGGTTGAAGCTAACAATAGGTGAAATCTCGGCAAAGAGCTCGCGCAGCCCTTCACCTTTGAACCACTCAAATGAATTGAGCTGAATCTCCGTCAGCCGGGGCAACGGCAACGCGTTAGGAATACGGGCGTAGCTCTTGCGCTGAATCTGGGAGTTGGAAGTCAATGCTGTACCTCCGTGATCCTGAGCTGGATTAGCACCAGCCAAACGAATAAAGCCTGCGTGAACCAATCGAACAAAAAACCAGGGCAAGCTGTTGAAAGCATGACAACCGTGTCCTGGCATGAGTTCTGATAGTGTTGTGGTGACGTTTGAACGCCACACGCGCTAAAAGCGCAGGCAATAGCGAACCCGAACCACATACCACTGCCGGCATGGGTTTGTGCTATTGCGGCGCTTCGTCCTGCTATGTAACCCTCGGTTAACGGGCTTGTTTATAGGAAGGTTGCCGTACCGCAAAAAGTAATGGTAGCATAAAGCTATTTAAATGTCAAAATTCAAGAATGCAAAAACCCAAGTCATGTTACGCAATGGACCACCGGTCGGGTAAATTGTGGCGGCGCTAGCTATAACTTGCTGCTGCCAGACAGAGGTGAGTTCACACCCGATCACCGCCTGCCCGTTCCGGGACCCTGCCCGTCTGGTTTCGATACGGGCAGGCACGGTTCTGTCCAGGCAACTGGTTTGGTTCGAGCGACAAGCTGAGGAAAATCCGCCTGCCTCCTGCGGCAACCAACGTCTGTCTGATATTCTGAAACAGACTGCATACCATGACTTACAAAGCACTAAGATGTACCCAGAGCAGATGCAGGATGCTTGCGCGAAGCCTACCTTAAAATTCCCTTACATTATGCCTTAAACCCGTCTTCGGGGCTTGTCAATTCAAAGATTTAATGCTATGATGGGAGAAAGTGGAATGAAATGGGTTAAAGTGGGACAACAATCTCGATTTCAAGCCATTTCGTCCCATTTGGTGGGATAATCACCCGAACAAGTGTTCTGTTTTTTCTGATTTGGTGGAACGCCAACTACCGCTCCGATACCAGGTAATACAGATGTTAATCGGTCAGTACGAACATACGCTCGACAACAAGGGGCGCTTGACTTTGCCCTCGGAATACGGTGAATTGCTGGCTGATGGCATTGTCCTTACGCGCGGGCTGGAAAGCTGTCTGTACATCTTTACACGCGCCGGTTTCGAGCAACTCAGCCAGCAGATGGATGAGCTTTCACTGACCGATGTACGCGCCCGCCAGTTGCGCCGCCTCTTCTTCTCACAGGCCAGCGCAGCCCTGCCCGATAAACAACGCCGCATCGTCATCCCGCAATGGCTGCGCGAAGCGGCGAATATCAGCGAAAAGGTGATGATTGCCGGTCTGAACAGCTACATCGAGCTGTGGGAACCCACCGCATGGCGCGCCCAACAGGAAAGCGCCCGCCATGAAATGCAAGACACCAACTATTTCACCGACCTGGGCGTAAGGGTAGGAGCCAGTCGGTGAGCAGCCCCCAACCGGCTGCCGCCACCCTGCACACGCCGGTGATGCCGGCAGAAGTGCTGCTGGCTCTGACACCGCACCCCGCAGGCCGCTACCTGGATGGCACCGGCGGTGGTGGCGGCCACGCCGAGGCCCTGCTGATGGCCTCCACCGGCGCATATGGCCCCCACAGCGGCAGCCACCTGCTGGTGCTGGATGCCGATCCGCTGGCGGTACAGCGCATCCGCCAGCGTTTGCAACCCTTTGGCCCCCGCGCCACGGTGATGCAGACCAATTTTCGCCACATGCAGGCCGTGGCACAACAAGCCGACTTTGCGCCACTGGATGGCATTCTGTTGGACCTGGGCTTGAGCAGCGACCAGCTACAGCAAAGTGCTCGCGGCTTCACCCTGCAACAGGACGAACCGTTGGACATGCGCTTCGATCCGGGCCAGGCCACCACCGCTGCCGAATTGCTCAACACCCTGCCGGAACGCGAGCTGGCCGATCTGATCTACCGTTACGGCGAAGAACGCCACTCACGCCGCATTGCCCGAACCATTGTGCAGGCCCGCCCATTGACGGGCAGTGTGCAGTTGGCTGCTCTGATTGAAAAGAGCATTGGCCGACGCGAGCGCATTCACCCGGCCACCCGTACCTTTCAGGCGCTGCGCATTGCCGTGAACGATGAGCTGGGCGCTCTGGAGGCGGTGCTGCCGCAGGCCATCCACCTGCTACGGCCCGGCGGCAGGCTGGCTATCATCACCTTTCACTCGCTGGAAGATCGCATCGTGAAACAAACCATGCAGCGTGAAGCCCGCGATTGCCTTTGCCCGCCGGAAATCTTGATCTGCCAGTGCGGCCACCGCGCCACGCTGCGCCTGATCACCCGCAAGCCGCTTGAGGCTTCTGCCGCTGAGATTGCTGCCAACACGCGCAGCCGCAGTGCCAAACTGCGGGTCGCGGAAAGGCTCTGAATCTACCGTTTATTATTTAGCCCACAGGATGCCCTACCATGCTGCAAGGAAATGCCCTGCCTAAAGCCAAGCCTCGCGGCGACACACGGCAACGCCTGAGCGGCCTCCTCACCCCACAGGTGATGCAGGTCGCCGGTGTAATGCTGGCTATTCTGCTGATCACCGCGGCGTTGTATCTGTATGTGCTGCCCAACAGCCAGATAGATCGCGCCCGCGTGCGCATTGCCGGGTTGCAAGGGCAACGGGCCGCGCTGGAGCGCGAAAACGCTGCCTTGCAGCAAGAAATTGCCCTGTATGCACACCTGGGCGTCATCGAAGCACGAGCGCAGGCGCTGGGAATGCGGCCTGCAGGCACGCCGCTCTTCGTAACCATGCCCTCGGCTGCCACAGCCGCCACCGATGCAGTGGTGGCCGAAACTGGCAACGACACCGACGCAAGCGCCACAGCTGTCAACACGCTGCCATTACGGCAAAGCCTGGCCGAGTTACGTCGGCGCCTTGATCTAGCTGTGAATGACCTTCTGGGCCGTCCCCGCGGTCAATAGCAGGTTCCCTATGGCAAACCGTTCCGTCAATCCCCGCTTTCGCATTATCGTTGTGACGCTGGCGCTGCTGCTGGCGCTGGTGACTCTGGCCACGCAGTTGATACGCTGGCAGGTGCTGAAACGCGAGGCGACCGGCACTGCGCAAGAAGCAGGAGCAACAACCGCAGCGCAGCGCGGGCCGGCACGCGGCACCATCACCGATATCCACGGCTCGCCGCTGGCGGTGGATGCCTATCGCTGGGAGATGTGGGTAGAGCCAAGCCGTGTGACAAAGGGGCAAGAACAAGTGCTGCAACAGCAGTTGAGCGCAGTGCTGGGCAGTGATCTGATCCCCGCGCCCGATGCCCTGCTGCAAGCCTTGACCAAGCGCCAGGCCGGTGTGGTTATGCTGAGTCGCAATGCCTCGCAAGCCGCGCAGCAACAAATCGCCGCCTGGGAAAACCCGGCGCTGGGTATGCGCGCCTTGCCGCAGCGTTTTTATCCGCAAGGTGGCCTGGCTGCGCATCTGATCGGCTTTGTCAACAGCCAGCCGCAGGCCTATTACGGCGTAGAAGAGCGATACGACACCTATTTGCGCAGTATGCCAGAACCTTTTATGGAGGCATCTGAAGAAAACCGGGCTTTCTACGCCAAGCTGCCGCCCAACTGGCAGGCCACCTTGCCTTCAGCCACAGGCCAAGACCTGGTGCTGACGATAGACGCCCGTATGCAGTACATCACAGAAAAGGTGCTGATGCAAGCACTGCGCGAGTATCAAGCCCAATCGGGCACGATCATTGTGATGGAGCCGCGCACAGGGGCTGTGTTAGCCATGGCTAGCCTGCCTGCTTTTGATCTCAACCAATACAGCGCAGCCGACCCGCAACGCTTTGCTGATCCGGCTATCAGCAGCCAATACGAACCTGGCTCGGTGTTCAAGATCATCACCATGGCCGCTGGTATTGATGCCGGAGCGATCACGCCCAGCACGATCCTCAGTGATAGCCTGTCTATTGAAGTAGGCGACCGGCTGATCTATAACTCGAACCAACGCAACTATGGCGCGGTGACGGCGCGGCAAGCACTGGTGCTGTCGCTGAATGTGCCCACCGCCAAGGTGGCGCTACAGCTCGGTGAAAACCGTTTCTACCAGTATGTGCAGCGCTTCGGTTTTGATCAGTTGACTGAAGTTGACCTGGCAAACGAAATGCCAGGGTCGGTGAAAACTCCCGGTGACGAATTGTGGAGTCAATCGGACTTGGCTACCAATGCCTTTGGGCAAGGTATTGCGGTTACGCCGCTACAAATGGCTACCGCCACCTGTGCCATTGCCAACGGCGGCTTGTTGGTGCGCCCGCATGTAGTGGACAGCATGGTGTTTCGCGGTCGGCTGGAACGGGCTGACCGCTCGCCGGTGCGCCGTGTGCTGAAACCGGAAAGCGCCGCGGCTATTGCCGACATGATGACCAGCGTGGTGGAAGAAAGCTCGCCGCTGGCCGGTGTGTCGGGTTACCGCGTAGCAGGCAAAACCGGCACTGCGCAGATCCCTACCGCTGACGGCTACCACGCCACCGACACCATCCATTCGTTTGTAGGCTTTGTGCCGGCAGAAAATCCGGCATTTGTGGCACTGGTGAAGCTGGATATGCCGCGCGCCTATGCCTGGGCCGACTCGACTGCCGCGCCGACGTTTGCTGCGCTGGCCAACCAACTGCTGCCGATGCTAGGGATACCTCCCGAAGAAACTGCGAGCCTGCCGTGAAGCTATCATTTTCTGACCTGTTGACAATTTTAAGCGGCATTCCCTGGCCCGTCACCGACCAGCCCCCGACTGAGATGATCACTCAGGTGGTGATTGACAGCCGCGAGGCCGGCCCGGGCGCGCTGTTTGTGGCGCTGCGCGGCGAACACAGCGATGGTCATGCCTTTGTGGGTCATGCCTTCAGCCGCGGCGCGGCCGCGGCGCTGGTTGCCCGTCCCACAGAAACCACTGCGGCAACGATTGACCTGCGCCAGCCTGCCGCGGCGCAACCCTTGCCCGCGCCGGGCCAACCCTTGCTGGTGGTGGTAGAAGATCCGCTGCACGCCTTGCAGCAGTTGGCGGCAAACTGGCGCAGTCGTTTCCAACCGCGTGTGGTGGCCATCACCGGCAGTGTGGGCAAAACCACCACCAAAGAAATCACCGCAGCAGTGCTGCGCCAGCGCTTTGTCACCCTGAAAAACCGCGGCAACCTGAACAACGAAATTGGCCTGCCGCTCACCCTGTTGGGGCTGAAGGCGCAGCACGAACGCGTGGTGCTGGAAATGGGCATGTATGGCCTGGGCGAAATCGCCCTGCTGTGCCATCTGGCCCGCCCGCACATTGGGGTGATAACCAACGTTGGGCCGGTGCATCTGGAGCG
Source organism: uncultured Caldilineales bacterium (assembly GCA_937907455.1). Taxonomy (GTDB): domain Bacteria; phylum Chloroflexota; class Anaerolineae; order JAAEKA01; family JAAEKA01; genus JAAEKA01. Next base: position 49,933 of record CALESQ010000070.1, on the reverse strand, counting down.
GCTGGGCAGCATTGAGCGCATCGCTCAGGCCAAAGCAGAGCTGGTGGAGGCCCTGCCCGCGGATGGTGTGGCGATTTTAAATGCCGACGAACCGCGAGTGATGGCGATGGCCGCACACAGCGCCGCGCCGGTGTTTCGCTATGGCCTGGACCCGACAGCCGACCTGTGGGCCGATGAAATCACCGGTGAAGGGCTGGATGGCATTCGCTTCCGCTTCCATTACCAGGGCGATACGCTGCATGTACGCGTGCCTTTGTTGGGACGCCACAGCGTGCACACCGCGCTGCGTGCGGCCGCGGTGGGTCTGGCCGAAGGGCTGAGCTGGGAAGAAATCGTGCGCGGGATGCAGCAAAGCGACACGCAACTGCGCCTGATCGCGGCCCGCGGGGTCAACGGCTCTACCTTGCTGGACGACACCTACAACGCCAGCCCTGCTTCAACCATGGCAGCCTTGAACCTGCTGGCCGATCTGTCTGCCGACAAGGGCCGACGTATTGCCGTGCTGGGCGACATGCTAGAGTTAGGCAGCTATGAAGAGGAAGGTCACCGCAAAGTGGGCGCACGCGCCGCAGATGTGGCGGACACCCTGGTGACGGTGGGCCAACGTGCCCGCCTGATTGCCGAAGAGGCAATGGCCTGCGGCTTGCCGGGCAGCAAAGTGCTGGTGCTGGATGATGCGGCAGCGGCTGTTGCCGAGCTGCGCGGTGTGATCGGCCCGGGCGACGTGGTGCTGGTAAAAGGCTCACGCGCAGTACACATGGATGAAATCGCCAACGCACTGGCGCAGGCGAACACGACCGAAGGATAAGGCAAGCATGGCGTATTCTCTGGCCCTGGGCACGATCACCTTCTTTCTGGCGGTGATTTGGGGCAAACCCCTGATCAACTGGCTGATCCGCAACGAGATGGGCAAGAAGATCCGCGTGGAAGAACCGGGCTCGCATCAGCTCAAAATGGGAACTCCCACCATGGGCGGCCTGCTGGTGATCATTCCGGTGCTGATCATCACCGGCCTGCTCAACATTGCCAACCTGTTGGGCTTCAACCTCATTGGTCAATCAGTGCTGATCCCCATGACCACGCTGGTGGTGTATGGCGCACTTGGCCTGATTGACGACCTGGAAGGGGTGCGCAGCCGCCGCGTGTTTGGCGAAGGCATCATGGCGCGCACCAAGGCCTCGTGGCAAGTGATTTTTGCGCTGGCCATTGCGTTGGTGCTGCATTTTGGCCCCACGCACCTGCGCAGCGTAGCTATTCCGGGTATCAGCCAGCGCATTGACATCGGCTTGCTCTGGATACCCGTGGCTACATTTATCATTGTGGCTATGTCCAATGCCGTGAACTTCACTGATGGGCTGGACGGACTGGCTGGCTCGCTGGCAGCGGTGGCATTTGTGTGCTACGGCGTCATTGCCTATCTGCAATTGCAGGTGTGGTTGGCCGCATTTTGTTTGACTATGGTAGGCGCGTTGTTGGCCTTTTTGTGGTTCAATGTTCATCCTGCCAACATGATCATGGGCGATGTAGGGTCGCTTTCCATCGGCGCCACGCTGGCTGTAGTCGCCTTGATGACCGGGCAATGGCTGTTGTTGCCGGTGGTAGGTGCCATGTTCGTGGCTGAGGCCATTTCAGTGGTAACTCAGATCAGTTGGTTCAAGTATACCCGACGGCGCTACGGCCAGGGTCGGCGCATCTTCAAAATGGCTCCGCTGCACTATCACTTCGAGCTGAAAGGCTGGAGTGAAACGCAAGTGATGCAGCGCTTCTACCTGTGCGGCATCCTAGCCGGTATGCTGGGTGTGGCGCTGGCGTTGATTTAGAGACAAGTACATAAAGTACACAAGTATACAAGTATATAAGTGTACAAGGAGGCTTGTATATTGACCTGCCTACTTGTATACCCGCCTCCGGCGTACCTGTCTGCTTTTCCATTTCCCTATTTCCCTTCCATGTCACCTTACTCCTTCACCGGCAAACGCGTGGTTATTCTGGGCCTGGCTCGTCAAGGGCTGGCCTTGGCGCGTTTTTTGGTGGCCGAAGGAGCCCAGGTGACGCTAAGTGATGCCGCTCCTGCCGACCAGTTGACTGCTCCGCTGGCAGAACTGGCCGGCCTTCCGGTGCGTGTGGTTCCCGGCGGTCATCCGCTTGAACTTCTCGAAGACTGTGACTTGCTCTGCCTCAGCGGCGGTGTGCCGCCCCAGATCCCCTTCGCAGGGGCGGCACGCCGGCAGGGTATCCCCCTCAGCAACGACGCGTTGCTGACCATGGCGCTCAGCCCCACCCCGGTATGGGGGATCACCGGCTCCAGCGGCAAAACCACCACCACCACGCTGGTAGGGTTGATGCTGCAAGCCCATGCCGTCACACAACATCCCGCGCCCACCGTGTGGGTAGGTGGCAACATTGGCGTGCCGCTGATAGACAAACTGGCGGCAATCGGCCCGACTGACCAAATGGTGCTAGAGCTGTCCAGCTTTCAGTTGGAGCTATTCAACACTGAAAACGGCGGCGAAGCGCGCAGCCCGCACGGAGCCGCCATCCTGAACATCACACCGAACCACCTGGACCGCCATCCCTCAATGGCACACTATGCCGCGGCCAAAGCCAACATCGTGCGCTGGCAGCAGCCTGCTGATGTAGCCGTGCTGGGCGCAGACGATGCCCTTACCGGCGCGTGGCTGCGCAGTGGACGGGTACAGATCACCGCTGAGGCAGGTCAACCCGCCGTAGACTTTCCCCTGGCAGCACGACGACTGGGCTTTGGCTTGCAGCAACCCCACGGCGAAGGCTGCTGGCTGAGCGCAGACGGTAGCGCCCTGGTGCTGCGTCTGGATGGCCGCGAACAAACGTTGCTGCCAATCTCGACGGTGCTGCTGCGTGGCCGTCATAACCTGCTGAACATCGCCGCGGCCTGCATCATCAGCGCGGCAGCCGGTGCCACGCCCGCAGTCATGGCCGAGGTGGCGCGCACCTTCCGCGGCGTGGCGCATCGGCTGGAACTGGTGCGCCAACAAGCCGGGGTGCGCTGGATCAACGACAGCATTGCCACCGCGCCCGAACGGGCTGCGGCTGCCCTGCGCAGCTTCTCCGAGCCAATCATCTGGCTGGCCGGAGGACGTGATAAACACCTGCCGTGGGACGAAATCAGTCGGCTGGCACAGCAACGCGTGCGCCGCGCCGTGCTGTTCGGTGAAGCTGCCGGGTTGATCGCTGCGGCGCTGCATGTGGCGGCCCCTGACCTGCCGGTGATCCTGTGTCGTGATCTCGATCAAGCCGTGGCCGCTGCAGCCCAGGCCGCACAGCCGGGCGATGTGGTGCTGCTGTCACCGGGCGGCACCAGCTACGACGCCTACAAAGATTTTGCCGCACGCGGCGATCATTTCCGCGCGCTGGTTGAGGCGCTCTCCTCATGACATCACGTAACACCACCCGCCCATCTGCCAAAACGCCTGCCCGCCGTGGCGGCAATGCGCCTTCACGGCTGAACAGCGCCCCCGGCCGCTACGACATCGTGCTGCTGGCCGCCGTTGCCGTGCTGATCGGCTTTGGCCTGATCATGGTGTTTAGCGCCAGCTACAACCAGGCCAATCGCTTGAACAACGGCCAATCCACCTTCTATGTACTGCGCCAATTGCGTTGGGTAGTGGTGGGTCTGGTAGCCTTGGCCGCGGCAGCCCTGGTAGACTTTCGCGTGCTTAAACGGCTGGCGTTGCCCTTGATGATCGGCACAGTGCTGTTGCTGCTGGCAGTGCTGATCTTCGGTGAGGAAAGTCTCGGCTCGCGCCGTCACCTGGTCGGCACGTCGGTGCAGCCCAGCGAAGTCGCCAAGGTGACTATCATCATCTACATTGCCTATTGGCTCAGCTCCAAGGGTCACCGGCTAAAAGCGCTTTCCGATGGCCTGGCTCCCTTCGGCGTGATGCTGGGCATGGTGGCGCTGCTGATTGCGCTGCAACCCGACTTCGACACCACCGCGCTGATTGTGCTGACCGCTCTGGTGATGTTCTTCATCGCCGGAGCCGACAACAAGCAGTTGATTGTGGTGGTGCTGCTGGTGGCGTTGACCTTCTGGCTGGCGATCACCAACAGCGACTACGCGGCACGCCGCGTCAACGACTATTTCAGCTTTCTGCGTGATCCCATGGCTGGCAGCGACCAGGTGCAATCGGCTTTGCGTGCTCTGACGCGCGGCGGTTGGTTCGGCCAGGGGCTGGGCACCGGCGACAGCATGGTGCAACTGCCCTTCACCGACAGCATCTTTGCGGTGATCGGCTACGAGCTTGGCCTGTTGGGCACGCTGGGCGTGGTGGTGTTGTTCGGCCTGCTGGCGATACGCGGGGTGCGCATCGCCCAACGCAGCCAAGATCCCTTTGGGCAAATCCTGGGCATTGGCCTCACTGCCTGGATCACCCTGCAAGCCTTTTTAAACATGGCAGTCAATTTGGCTGTGCTGCCCTTTAGCGGTCTGACCCTGCCATTCATCAGCTACGGCGGTTCCTCGCTGCTGGCCTGCATGGCCGGTGTTGGCTTGTTGCTCAGCATTTCACGCTATGGGGCACGACAACCGGCAGCAGGACGCGCTCCGGCAGCCGCTATCAACAACGAGCTTTCAGGACAAGAGTATGCGACTCCTGCTTTCGGGTGGCGGAACTGGCGGACACGTCTACCCAATTTTGGCCGTGCTAGAAGCACTCGCAACGCACGCGCCTACACCGCTCAACGCAGCCGCAGTGCCACCGGCAACAATGGCTTCGCCGTCCGCGCTGCCAGCACCGGCCTTGCCAGCAAATCCGACGAGTTGGGACGCCGTGTCACCCGTGCCCGGCGCACCATTGCCCGCAAAACCAGCAACAGCCGACGCAGCAGCCCGGCCAGCAGCACCAGCGCATCCACCAGTCGCCGCGTCCCGCGCCGACGCTAGCCCCGCCGATGCCCTGCTTTATGTAGGGCTGGCCGGCAGCGTGGAAGAAGAGCTGGCCGCCCGCGCCGGTGTGCCCTTTCAGGCCATTGACAGCGGTCAACTGCGCGGCATGACGCCCTGGGTGGCAGCCCGCAACCTGTTACGAGCCGGGCGTGGTGTGTTGCAGGCACGACAGATCGTGCAGCGTTTTCGCCCTGACGTGTTGCTGGTGACCGGCGGCTTTGTCGCCGGACCGGTGGCGCTGGCAGCCCACCTGGCGCATGTGCCGGTGTTCATCACCCTGCCCGACATCGAGCCGGGTATAGCCATCCGCCGCATGAGCCGCTGGGCCGACCGCGTAGGTGTTTCCTTTGCCGAAGTGGCCCGGTGGTTTCCCGGCAAAGCTGTAGTCACGGGCTATCCCGTGCGCAGCGACATTCTGCAACTGGCCGGGCAGCGCCGCATCGCGCGACAGCGGCTTGGTTTAAACGATGAGTTGCCGCTGCTGCTGGTGTTTGGCGGCAGTCGCGGCGCCCACAGCCTCAACACGGCGCTGGCAAAGGCGCTGCCGGAGCTGCTGCCTCATTGCCAGGTGCTGCACATCAGCGGCAAGCTGGACTGGCCCGCGGTCGAGATGCAAAGCGCGGCGCTGCCACCTGCACTGGCAGCGCGCTATCACGCCTTTGCCTATCTGCACGATGATATGCCGGCCGCGCTGGCCGCGGCCGATCTGGTGGTAGCCCGCGCCGGGGCCTCAACTTTGGGTGAATTTCCAGCACTGGGTTTGCCCAGCATTCTGGTGCCCTATCCTTATTCCGGCCAGCATCAGGATGTGAACGCAACCTATTTGGCCGAACGTGGTGCAGCCATCAGGCTGGCCGATAATGAACTGGCCGGGCAACTGGCCGCCACCGTGCTGGGCTTGCTACATCAACCGCAGGCATTGGCTGCCATGCAGCAAGCAGCCGCTGCCCTGGCCCAGCCGCAGGCCGCAGCCAACATTGTGGCCGAACTGCGTCTGCTGGCCCAAGCCCAACCAGACGCAAGCAAGCGTTGACAACACAGGTAATCGTATGAGCATCACAACCCTTTTCCTGCTGGCAGCGATCATGGCGGTATTTGGCGTGTTCGGCTACCTCAAAGGGGTGCGCTGGGCCATTTCAGCCTTGCTGTTGCTGCTGGTGATCTTCATTCTGGTGGAAAAGCGCAGTGACACCATTGCCTCCACCATCAACGGCCTGTATCTGGGCGTGATGCTGACGCTGAAAGGCGGCTTGGCAGCCATTGCCTCTGGCGATTTGGAAAGCGCGGCTGCCTTGCTGGAAAGCACTACCCGCCCCGTGACCGAGCAGAATCGCCAAATGGTGCTGCTGCTGGTGGTGCTGGCCGTAGTTGGCGCGGCCATGCTGCTCAGTCTGGTGTGGAAAAGCAAGCCTTCGCCGCTGGGCATGCTGTTTGGCCTGGCCTATGGCTATCTTCTCAGCGCGGCCATGCTGCCGTTGCTGCTGCCGGGCAGCGGCGGACGCCTGCCCATTCCCTTTCTGCGCGCTGCGGCTGCCCCAGCCCCCGGCGCGGCCGCCGCAGCCGAGGCCGCTTCAACAGGCAGCCTTCTCAACCGCCTGCTCACCTCGCTGGGTGACCCGCAGAGCATTCGCCTGGTAGGCTGGCTGCTGGGCTTCATTATCGTGCTGATTTTGCTGCTCAGTGTGCGCAACAGCGCCAAAAGCGGCAGCAAGAAAAAGGGTTAAACGCTATGGGCCCTGTTGAATCGTTGTTTATTGTGCTGATCCTGCTGTTTGGTATGGTAGGCGTAGTGCGCAGTTGGGAACGCGAGCTAGGCGTCACCACCATGCTGCTCATCAGCCTGTTCCTGATCATTTTTCTGTTTGGCGCCGAGGCATCGGGTCGCATCACCGGGCGCATGAGCATTCTAGGAATGGGCGATCAACAGGTCACGGTGCTAGTGTCACTGCTGGCAGTACTCTTGCTGCTGGTGATCGCCTTCATCTCCTACCAGGGCATTGGCCTCACCTATCCGGGCAGCGGCAAAAAGCCCACATTAAGCCTGGCCGTAGGTTTGATCAATGGCTATTTGCTGGCCGGCAGCATCTGGTACTACCTGGCCCGCGCCGATTGGCCGATGATGTCAGTGGTTCCTACTTATTCAGCCTTCTACAACTTTTTTGTTCGTCTGTTGCCTCCCGCTATCTTTGGCTGGCAATTTTTCATCCTGTTGGCCGTTGCCATGCTGATTTTCCGTATCATCAAATAGGTGTATCGTGCAGATTTCCACACTCCTTGCTGCCCCAGCGCGCAGCCACATCCACCTGGTGGGGATTGGCGGCAGTGGCCTTTCAGCCATTGCCCGCGTGCTGTTGCAGCGCGGCTTGCGCGTGTCCGGCTCAGACCAGCGAGCTTCGCAGGCCACGGCTGACCTGGCCGCACTGGGTGCGACTGTATTCAGCGGACATGCAGCGGCCCATATTCAGGGCGCAGATCTGGTGTTGATCTCCTCGGCAGTGCCGGCAGATAACCCAGAGGTTGCCGCGGCGCATGCGGCCGGCATTCCCGTAGTAAAGCGAGAGCAATTTCTGGCCCCGCTGCTGGCCGAACAAAGCGCCCTGTGCGTGGCCGGCACGCATGGCAAAACCACCACCAGCGCCATGCTGGCCGCGCTGCTGGATGCGCTAGGCGCAGAGCCGGGCTTCATTGTGGGCAGCACTGTACTGGCCCTGGGCACAGCGGCACGCGCCGGGCGCATCGGCGGGCCTTTTGTGATCGAGGCCGACGAATACGATCACATGTTTTTGGGGCTGAACCCCGCCATAGCCGTGATCACCAACATCGAATGGGATCACGTAGATTGCTACCCGAAACCGGAAGATTTCGCGGCTGCATTTCGTCAGTTCGTAGAACGCCTCACCCCCGGCGGTACGGCTGTGATCTGCGGTGATGATGCCGGCTGCCGCGCCCTGCGCGCCGCAACAACACGCCCCGACATCCACTGGTTAAGCTATGGCCTGGAAGCCGACAACCACTGGCGCGCCGAGGGACTGCGCGCCAACGCCCTGGGCGGCATGGATTTCGATATCTACCGCGGCGAGGAACGGCTGGGACAAGTGGCTATGCCGCTGGCGGGTGAACACAACGTGCGCAATGCGCTGGCAGCCCTGGCTACGGCAACGCTGGCAGGTTACGACGTTTTTTGCAAGCCCGATGAAAACCTTAAATTTTCGCGTATTTTTGTAGGGACCAAAAGACGACTTGAAACAATTGGGGGGTGTAGTGATATAATCATAATTGACGACTACGCGCATCACCCCACCGAAGTGCGCGCAACGCTTGGTGCGGCGCGGCAACGCTTTCCCCGCCGGCCGCTGTGGGTTTTCTTCCAGCCTCACACCTACAGCCGCACCAAAGCCTTGTTGAACGAATTTTGTGATAGCTTTGAAAACGCGGATCACGTGCTGGTGGGTGATATTTACGCTGCGCGTGAGCATGATACCCTGGGTGTGTCCGCTGCTGATGTGGTGAACGTGTTAGCGGCTCACCCGGATGTGCGTTATGCAGGCAGTTTGGCCCACGCCCGCGACCTGTTGGTGCAACACCTGTCTGCCGGCGATGTACTCATCACCCTGGGTGCAGGCGATGGCGACCGGGTAGGCCGCGAAGTGCTGGCTGCACTCTGCCAACAGCAGGCCGCCAGCACCGCAGCAACCAGCTGGCGTGATGACCTCAGCCGGGCCATCGCCCAGGCTACCGGTCTGGCGGTACGCCATCACGAAGCGTTAGCGGCCCACACCACCCTGCGCGTTGGCGGCCCAGCCGATTTGTTTGTGGCAGCAGGCAGCACGCAGCACCTGACGGTTATTCTCGATCTGGCACGGGCACATGGCGTGCCGGTAACCCTGCTAGGTGGTGGCAGCAACGTGCTGGTGAGCGACCTCGGCGTGCGCGGTCTGGTGATTGCCAACACCTGCCGCAGTGTGCGTCAGCACCAGGGCAACGTGCTTTGGGCCGAGGCCGGTGCGCCGCTGGCCGGCACTGCACGGCAGGCCATGCGCTGGGGCCTGGGCGGCCTGGAATGGGCCGTCAGCGTGCCGGGCAGCGTGGGCGGTGCGCTGGCAGGCAATGCAGGGGCGCACGGCGGCTGCATAGCTGATAGCTTGCTACGCGCAACCATGTGGTTGCCTGATGGTTCATTGGCCGAATGGCCGGCAGCGCGTTTCGACTATCACTATCGCAGCAGCGTATTGAAGCAGGCGACCCTGGCCGAGGCCGTGTCGCCGGTGGTGTTGGCGGCAGCATTTCAGCTTCAGCCGGGTGACCAGGCGACACTAGAAGCACGCGCCGCGGGCTTTCTGGCTCATCGGCGCAGCACCCAGCCCACCGAACCAAGCGCCGGTTCAATTTTCCAGAACCCTGCCGGTGACTACGCCGGGCGGATTATCGAAGCGCTGGGGCTGAAAGGCGCCAGACACGGTGATGCCCAATTCTCGCTGGCGCACGCTAATTTCATCATCAACCGTGGTCATGCCAACGCTCAGGATATAGCAGCCTTGATCAATCGGGCACGCCAAGAGGCCTGGCAAACCTTCGGCATTTTGCTGACGCCGGAAATCCTTTTTATAGGTGACTGGCCGCAGCCACCATTAGCAGAGGTAGCCGCGTGAGTAAACCACGCATCGCAGTTATTTTCGGCGGACGTTCAGGCGAACACGAAGTGAGCCTGCGTTCGGCGCGCTCAGTGATAACGGCCTTGGACGCTGCCCGCTACGAGGTGGTTCCGCTGGCAATCAGCAAGCTGGGCCATTGGCTGACCGGCGCACAGGCGGCGCAAATGCTGGCTGATCCTGCGGGTGTAGCCGTGACCAGCGGCAGCCTGGTGCCGCAAGGTGAGGCCCTGAACCAAATTGATGTAGTCTTTCCGGTGCTGCACGGCCCGCTGGGCGAAGACGGCACCGTGCAGGGCCTACTGGAGCTGGCCGATCTGCCCTATGTGGGCTGTGGGGTGACGGCCTCAGCCATCGGCATGGACAAGGCGGCATGCAAAGCTATCTTTGCAGCGCATGGGTTGCCTCAGGTTCCCTACCTGGTGCTGAAGCGCAACCACTGGGAAGCTGACCGGGCCGCGGTGCTGGCCGCTATCGAAAAAGAGCTGTCCTATCCGCTCTTCGTCAAACCGGCCAATATGGGCTCCAGCGTCGGCATCAGCAAGGCCACGGATACAAAAACACTACACGAAGCGCTTGATTTGGCGGCACGCTACGACCGCAAGCTGATCGTGGAGCAAGGCATCAATGCCCGTGAAATCGAAGTAAGCGTGCTGGGCAACGACCAGCCCGCGGCCTCGCTGCCGGGTGAGGTAGTGCCCAGCCGCGAGTTCTACGACTACGCGGCCAAATATGTCACCGACGACTCGCTGCTGTTGATCCCTGCACCGTTGAGCGCCGAGCAAACCACGGCAGTACAGCAACTGGCCGTGCAAGCCTTTCGGGCTATTGATGGCGCAGGTCTGGCCCGTGTAGATTTTCTGCTGGATCACGACAGCGGGCAATTGTATCTCAACGAAGTAAACACCATGCCCGGCTTCACTTCGATCAGCATGTATCCCAAGCTGTGGGAAGCCAGCGGGCTGCCCCTGCCGGAGCTGCTTAACGGGCTGGTTGACCTGGCGCTGGAGCGTCACCGCGAGAAGAGCCGCAACGCGACATCGTACGAGTAGGCTATGGCACGCAAGAACGCTGAACAGGATTTTCTGAACAAACCGCGGCAACGTCGGCGGCGCGCCCAGACACGGCAGTATCGCCAGGAGCAAGCACAGGTGTTGGGCACACGGCCACGCAGCGCCCGCCCGCGCCGGGCAGTTCCGCAGGTAGCCAAACGCCTGCTACCCGCCCTGCTGCTTGTCTCTGTCTTGCTGGCTGTAGGCGTGTATGTCTGGAGCAACCCAGCTTTCTATGTGCAAAGCGCGGCCATCCGCGGCGTGCAATACACCACAGCCGATGAGATCTACCGCCAGGCTGGTATTGACCAATACAACATTTTCTGGGTCAATCCCTCCACGGTGGAAAAACGGCTGGAGGGGCTGCCCTTCGTCAGACAAGCCCAGGTGCGCACGGCACTGCCCAATACGGTGCGAATCGAGATCGAAGAGCGCAGCCCGCAGTTGCTGTGGCATGTCAACGGCGACAGCTATTGGGCCGACCGCGAGGGGGTAGCCTTACCCGTGGCCGACACCGCTCTTGCCCTGCCGGTGCTATGGGATTTGGATGGCAGCACCATAAGCACAACAGGCCGGTTGTCTGCCGAGCTGATCGCCAGTGTCAGCCAGATGCAGGCGCAGGTGCCGGAAGTTATCGAATTTGGCTATGACCGTAGCAACGGCCTGCAATTCCGCTTTCCAGAAGGCACCTTTGTCTATCTTGGTCAACCGGAAGGCATGGCGCAGCGTACTGCTGAACTGCTGGCGCTGCGCATCCAGCTTGCCGAACAAGGCACGCTGGCAGCCGAAATCAACTGGCGCGATGCCAAAGGGTATGTGATCCGTCTGGCGCAACAGCCAGGCTGACCAAAGGATTGAACAGTGGCAGATACTCTCTGTGCGATTGACGTGGGCACCACCAAAGTGACCGCCTTGATCGCCGAAGTAGCAGATGAAAACAGGCTGGAAATCATAGGCTATGGCCGGGCGCCATCCGATGGCATGGCAAAAGGCGTGGTGGTGAACGTCGCCGCGGCTACAGCCGCCATCGGCCAGGCCGTGGAAGAAGCGGAACAGGCCGCCGACCGCTCTATTGGCCGTGCTTTTGTGGGCATTGCCGGCAGCCATATTCAGGCTCAGCCCAGCAAAGGCGCTGTACCCATTGGTCGCACGCGCCTGGTCACCGCCGAAGATGTGATGCGGGTCAAGGAAGCAGCGCGCGCCGTGCCATTGCCGCACAACCGCGAGATCATCCATGTAGTGCCGCGCAGTTTTGCGGTTGACGAACAGGAAGACCTGCTGGAGCCGATTGGCATGCACGGTTTCCGCCTGTCGGTGGATGCGCAAGTCATCTCTGGCGCTACCGGCGCGGTGCGCAACCTGCTGCGCTGTGTGCAAACCCACGGCATCGAGATTGAAGAGCTGGTGCTGGAGCCGCTGGCCTCAGGCGAGGCCGTGCTCACCGAAGCCGAGCGCGATATGGGCGTGGTGGTGGTGGACATGGGCGGCGGCACCACCGATCTGGCGCTGTTTATGAAGGGCAGCCTGTGGCACACCGCCGTGATTGACCTGGGCGGCCAGCACCTGACGCACGATCTGGCTGTGGGGCTGGGTGCGCCCTTCGAGGCAGCCGAGCAAGTGAAGGTACGCCACGGCAGCGCCCTGGCCGAACGCGTACCACCTGATCAGGAAGTAGCAGTGGCTGTGTTCGGTGAAAACAACACCCACACCGTATCACGCCGGTTGGTAGCGGAGATTCTGGAAGCACGCTGCGAGGAAATGATTGATCTGACCCTGCGCGAGCTGAAGCGTTCCGGCTACGACGGCATGGTACCGGCGGGTCTTGTACTCACCGGCGGCACAGCGCAGTTGCCCGGCCTGCGTGAGCTGGCGCGCCAGCGTACCCATTTGCCGGTACGTGTAGGCTCACCCACTGGCATCGCCACGCTGCCGCCAGAGCTGGACACGCCCGAACACGCCACCGGCACCGGGCTGCTGCTGTGGGCACTGCGCAATCAATGGGCCAATCCAACTTTTAGTGAACGACGCCAAAGCAACCCGTTCATGCAACGTATATTGCAATGGCTGAGAAATCTTTTGCCCGGTTGACAGGGATCCAACCGGCGAAAACGGCGTCAGGGATGCTGCGGACATCGGCTGCTGGCAACCTGACGAGACATCTTTTGGCAACAAGCCGTAAGCAAGCGGCAAGTCACGCACAGACAGGAGCGATCTATGACACGTAAATCTATTCGAGACGTACAACCGACCTATGTAGACAACTTCGCCAAGATCCGGGTGATCGGCGTAGGCGGCGGCGGCAGCAATGCCGTGAACCGCATGATCGAGGCAGGCATCCAGGGTGTTGAGTTCATTGTAGTCAATACCGATGCCCAGGCGCTGCTGGATGCGCGCTCGCCCCAACGTATGCGCATCGGCGACAAGCTGACGCGCGGGCTGGGCGCAGGCGGCGACCCCGAAATCGGCGAGAAAGCGGCGATGGAGTCGCAAGAAGATCTGGCGATGATGGTGGAAGGCGCCGACATGGTGTTCGTTACGGCGGGCATCGGCGGCGGCACCGGCACCGGCGCTGCCCCGGTGGTGGCCAAGATGGCCCGCGAGGCCGGCGCATTAACCATCGGTGTGGTGACCAAGCCCTTCACCTTTGAGGGAGCCAAACGTCGCCGCGCTGCCGAAGACGGCCTGCGTCGCCTGAAGGAACAGGTGGACACGTTGATCGTGATCCCGAACGACCGCCTGTTACAGATTGTAGACAAAAAATCCACCATTCGCGATGCCTTCTCCATTGCCGATGACGTGCTGCGCCAGGGCATTCAGGGCATCAGCGAGCTGATCACCATCCCCGGCCTGATCAACCTGGACTTTGCCGATGTGCGTGCGGTGATGGAAAACGGCGGTTCTGCGCTGATGGCTATCGGTTCGGCCAGCGGCGACAACCGCGCCCAGCAAGCCGCCGAACAAGCCATCGCCAGCAAGCTGCTGGATGTGAGCATTGACGGCGCACAAAGCATTCTGTTCAACGTCACTGGCGGCATGGACATGACCTTGCACGAGGTGAACGAAGCTGCGGAAATCATTCGCGCCACTGCCCACCCCGAATGCAACATCATCTTCGGCGCAGTGCTTGATCCCAACATGGATGGCGAATTGCGTGTGACCGTGATTGCCACCGGCTTTGAGGTGGCAGCAGAGGCACGCAAACCGCTGTCAGCGGGCGGGGCCTACCCGTCGGCCGTTTCTCAGGAACGCACCGACAAGACCGTTCCCTTCCCGGTACGCACCTACAACCCCGACGATCTCGAAATTCCGGCCTTCCTGCGCAAACGCCAGCAAGCCTAAGTTTTCATACGGATCGCTCTGTTTCAAGCCACAGCCGGCAATGCCCGGCCGGTTGTGGCTTATTTGCGTTTCACGCCTTGTGAATGCTCATTTGGCCTGACTGGTAATCCGGGGGGCCTTTTTTTCGCGGGACGCGCCGACTGGCGCAGCGGATAACCAGAGGGGTACAGATTCAGATACAAAATTACTACCTTAAAAATTCATGCCCTGAGCCGCAAAAAAGGTTTAAGTGCTTGCCAAGAGCAGGGAACTGTGGTACAATGCTTGCTGCCCTTACTATACAATATATAGTGTAACACAACGCAATCACCACTACATAATGTGGTTACGCCACCTAACGGCTTGATGCTGGCCCAATCAGCCGGACTTTTGCTTGGACAGTTATTACGGTCTGGTGGAGTTAGTTTTGGCCCATTGCTGAGTTTTTTGCTCCCAGCGGAGTCTTTATGAAGTGTCCTCATTGCGGAGAAGACAGCTCCCGTGTTATAGATACCCGCACCACCGGCGACGGAATTCGACGACGACGTGAGTGTGAGGCGTGCAGCAAACGCTTCACCACCTACGAGCATGTTGCCGCTTCGCTGCTTGTGCTGAAAAGCGATGGCCGGCGCGAACCTTATGACCGGCAAAAGCTGATGCACGGTGTGCTGACCTCGTGCGCTAAGCGCCCCATTCCCCAGGCACAAATCGAAGACATGGTGAATTCAATTGAAGATGAGCTGGCAGCGATGGGACGGGCTGAGATTAAAAGCTCGGTGATCGGCCTGCAAGTGCTGGAACATTTAAAACGGCTTGATCCCATGGCTTATATCCGTTTTGCCATGGTGTATTTACAGATGAGTGACTTGCAAGGGGTGCAAGAACACATCAGCCGCATGTTGAAATCGGCCTGACCCTACAGATGCGTTTGGTTTTGCCTGAGGGCGACGGCATCAATGCCACCACGTGCGACCGGCTGCTGAAACGCCTGGCTGACCCCGCCACGGCCAGCCGTGCCGAGATCACGCTGGATTTGCAAGCCGCGGCCTTTCTCGACCCCTACGGCGCGGCCTGTCTGTGTTTGCTGGCCGAACAAATGGCCGGACGCGGGCAGCGATTGGTGGTAGTGGTTCCTTCAGGCGCGGCGGTGCAAAATGTGGCGCTGCACCTGGGCTTGGTGAGCGCCTTGCGCATCTATGCGGAGGTACGCAACCTGCCCCGCAGCGCCGGCATCGGCCACGGAGCACTGCCGCTGCAAATCATCCGCAGTCGCAACGATGTGCAAACAGTACTCAGCTACTTGCTGACTCAAACCGAACAGCGGCTGGGCTTTGCCCCGGGTGATGTGCTGGATGCGGGCAAAGTAGTTTCTGAGCTATGCTACAACGTGGTGGATCATAGCCAAACCCACGGCTGGGTGACAGCCCAGATCAAGCAGAATCGCCAGGGGCAACGCTTTATTGCCTTGGCCGTGGTGGATGGCGGCACAGGCATTCGCGCCAGCCTCGGCAGCAAATACCCCGCCGCGGCCCAATGGCGGCACGGCGAGGCGATCAGCCGGGCGCTGGGTGGCCTGAGCAGCCGACCTGTAGGCGGCGGTGCCGGACTGCGCAGCATTGAGGCTGTGGTACGGCGCAGCCAGGGCCGCCTAACCATCCGCTCCGGTGACGAACGCCTCTATTTCAGCGCTGACCATCAGCCCAACACCAGCGCCGGTGCTTTCTTTGCCGGCACCCAGGTTGGCATCAGCTTCAGCCAAAAGGCATGACCCTCTATGTCTCTTCATGAAGAAAAAATCAGTTTAGACGGCCCGATCCTCGGTGGGCGCGACAGCACCCGCAAAGACGCCTTGCTGACCCGGTTTAAAGCCATGCCCCCCAACAGCCTGCTGGTGCTGGGGATGGAGCAAGTGCAGTTCATGGACTTTTCCTGGGCTGATGAGGTGGTAACCACCCTGCTGCGGGCCTCGCAACGAGCCAAAAGCCCGCGCTTTGTGGTGATCAGCCAGCCCAGTACCAGCGTCAGCGAAAGCATTGACGCCGCCGTGCAACGTCATGGCCTCACCTGCGTGCAGGTGGATGCGCAGGGAACAGCCACGGTGCTGGGTGGCCTCAGCCCGGCGCTGATGCAAACCTACAGCCTGGCCGTGCAGCGTGGTCAGATCAGCGCCCAGGACTTGCCGGACAGCCTCTCGCCCAGCACCAAAAGCAACCGCCTGAAAGAACTGGAACGCCGCGGTCTGCTGTATCGCGTGGGTGAAGAGATTATTGATGGCGGTGGGCGACGCTTTATCTACGCGCCGGTGCGTTAGCCTCTTTTTTTTCGCCAACGATTTCACAACATTACGTAAAATACGCTTGTAACTCGAATTGTTTTTTCTGCGGCAAGAGTGGTCAAATCCGGGTTACGGGTTACGCATTAGGCATTAGGTCTAATTTGGAGGATGTGCGATGAGTGGTAAGAAAGTAGCTTCCGAAGTCACTGCACCGTTTCCGGCGCAGAAGCAGGACGGACTAAGCCGCATCAGTCCCAATGGGCTGGAGGTGCTGCGTCGGCGCTATCTGCGCAAAGGGGTGGATGGCAAACCAATGGAAACCGTGCCGCAGATGTTTTGGCGCGTTGCCAGCCATGTGGCGCTGCCAGAACAGGCTTACGGCGACGAAGTGGCGTATCAAACGCTGGCCGAACGCTTCTACGACCTGCTGACCGAGCTGCGCTTCTTCCCCAACTCTCCCACCTTCACCGGCGCGGGCACGCCGCTGGGGCAGTTGGCTGCCTGCTTTGTGCTGGCAATTGACGACGACATGGGCAAAGATTCGTCAGAGGGGATCTTCAACACCCTGCGCAACGCGGCCTTGATCCAGCAGACCGGTGGCGGCAACGGCTTCAGCTTCAGCCGCCTGCGCCCCAAGAGCGATCCGGTCAACAGCAGCGCAGGCGTTGCCAGCGGCCCAGTAGGCTTTTTGCGCGTCTACGACGCGGCCTTTGGCGAAATTGCCCAGGGCGGCTGCCTGACCCCCGACACCCTGGTTTTCACCGACCACGGCACGCTGCGCCTGGATGAACTGATAGACGAAATGCAACCCGGCTGGCAGGCACATCGCCTGCAGGTCGCCACCGACGAGGGCGACCGGCCTTCGCCGCGCGGCTTCAACAACGGCGTGCAGCCGGTGCTGGCCGTATCCACCGACGCGGGCCTGAACCTCACCGGCACGCCCAACCATCGGGTGAAGGTGATGACAGAGCAGGGGCCGGCGTGGCGACGACTGGACGAGCTGCAAAGCGGCGACATCATTTTGGTGATGCTGGGCCAGCATCAGGGGCGGCTGCGCGCGCTGCGCCGACCGGTGCAGGGGGCTGGTCTGCCGGCGTTGCTGGATGAGGCACTGGCCTTTGTGCTGGGATACAGCGCGGGCAAGGGGCAGAGCGGCGCAGAACACTACGATGGCCGCGTGCGCTGGGAGGTCGCTCACGACAGCTATTTGATCGAAGCCCTGCCGCGACTGCTGCAAGCCCTGTTCCCCGCTGCCGGCCTGGTGCGCCAGCGCAGTGCGAACCATTCGCTGTTTGTGTTGGATAGCCTGCCGGTGAAGCGTTTTCTGCAAGTCAACCGGCTGTTAGATGCCAGCGGCAACGTGCCGCGGCTGGTGCGCCAAAGCAGCGCCGAGGTGGTAGGCGCGTATCTGCGCGGCCTGTTCGAGGCGTTGGGCCACATCACCGCAGAGGGCTACCCGCAGCTTGAGCTGACATCGCCGCAGCAGGCGCAACAGATCGCTACCCTGCTCATTGGCCTGGGAGCGCCGGTGCAGGTAATGCCACAAGGAGAGCGCTGGCTGGTGCGCATGCGCCACCACCGCGGGTTAGCCGTGTGGCGTGAACGCATCGGCTGCGACCCCACCAGCCGCTTTGCCGCCTGCCATGCCTACCGCGACGAGACCGAGCCGGATGCCGACTATGCCCTGCCGTATCCGGCCTACTGGGTGCAACCGGTGCTGGCACACATCACCCAACCAACGGATAGCTCGGCCCTGCCGGAGATCGGCAGCGGGCTGCTGCTGCGCCGCAAACTGCAACCGCTGCTGCGCGCCGATGCCCCGCTGACCAGCCGTGCCTATCGTGAGTTCTGCGCCACCTGGCCGCAATTTGCCGAGCAGGCGCGGCCTGCCAATGACCTGTGGTTCGTAGCCGTACAGCAGGTGCAGCCCGCGGGCGAAGTCCTTACCCTGGACCTGGAGGTGGAAGACAACCACACCTATTTGGCCAACGGCCTGGTGACACACAACACCCGCCGCGGCGCCAACATGGGTGTGCTGCGCGTAGATCACCCCGACATCGAGGAATTCATCGCCTGCAAGGCACAAGAAGGCACCATCGCCAACTTCAACATTTCCGTGGGCATCACCGACGCTTTCATGGAGGCGGTGCGGGAAGACAGCGATTTCGATCTTGTCAACCCTCACACCGGCAAGGCAAGCCGCACGGTGCGCGCCCGCAGCCTGTTCGACCAGATCATCGCCTATGCGCACCGCAACGGCGAGCCGGGCGTGCTGTTTCTGGATGCGGCCAACCGCTTCAACCCGGTGCCGCATTTGTACGAGCTGGAGGCCACGAATCCTTGTGGCGAACAATTCCTCGGACCGTACGAAAACTGCTGTCTGGGTTCGATCAACCTGGCGCAGCACGTCACGCCGGAGGGCGGCATTGACTGGGCCGCGTTGCAACAGACCACGATAGAGTCTACCCGCTTCCTGGATGATGTGGTGGACGCCAACAAATACGTGCCGGCTGTGCCACAACTGCAGGAGGCCGCGCACCGCGTGCGGCGCATCGGCCTGGGCATCATGGGTCTGGCCGACGTGATGTACAAGATCGGCGTGCGCTACGGCGACCGCGAGTCGCTGGACCTGGCCGGGCAAGTGATGGAGTTCGTGCGCTTCCACTGCATGAAGACCTCCATCGAGCTGGCCGAAGCACGCGGCGCGTTCCCTGCCATCACCGGTTCGATCTATGACCCCGCCAACCTGCTGTGGCAGCCGCCCGCGCCGCTGGAGCCATCAACCCACAACTTTGGCCGCCCCGCGGTGGACTGGAGCGAGATCGTGGACGGGATCAAGGCGCACGGCATCCGCAACGGCGCACAGACGACGGTAGCGCCGACGGGGTGCCTGGTGGCCGGCAGTCTGGTGACCACCGACCAGGGCATTCTCCCCATCGAAACAGTGGGCAACGTCAGCGGCGAGCGCTGGCAAGCTATTGATCTGCAAGTTGCGTCGGAAAGCGGTGCTGCCTGGGCCACGCAGTTCTACCTTAACGGACGCGCACATACCCTGCGCGCGGTGACACGCCGCGGCTACGCGCTGCAAGGCACCGACCAGCATCGCATTCGCGTGTGGCAAAACGGAGCCTGGGAATGGCAGCGCATGAACGAGCTTCAGCCAGGGATGCGCGTGCCGCTCAAGGCTTCGGGCCTGGTCGGCGATCCGCAGACAGTGACGCTCGACACCAGCTTGGCGACTGACTTCCACGCCACGCCCGTCACCTTGCCTGCTGCCATGAGCGCAGATTTGGCTTATCTCGTGGGCTTTTTTATGGGCGATGGCAGCCTGAAAGACCGCTCATTGCGCTTTGCTGTCTCCGATGCAGCCACCCAAGCCAAGCTGACCCACCTCATCCGCCAGCTTTTCAACGCTGAAGTCAAAGTAGCAGCCGATACCCGCAGCAAAACCTTGCAAAGTGTCGAGTTGCATTCGGTAAACGTGGTCAGCTTTTGGCGCGCCAATGGCTTCGCTAAAGAACAGCCACATCCGCAGCATCATGGCAAGGGCTATCGCCCGGCAATTCCGCTGGCTGTATTGCGCAGCAACGACGCCGCGATCTATGGTGCGTTTCTGGCAGGCTTGTTCGATGCCGACGGCACGGTACACGGAGATCATCTGGTTACCTGGCTGACCACCGACCCGCTCTTCCACGATCAAGTAAAGGCACTCTTGTTGGCTTTGGGCGTTCTCACTACCTCAGATCTGCAAACTACCGGCCTCGGCCAAAGCACCAGCTATCGGCTGCGCACAGCCCATGCCGAAGCTGCCCAAAAGCTGCTGGTTCAATTACCGCAGCTGTGCCGCCTGCAAGCTGATCCAACGACGGTACACCGCCCCACGCTGGGCGACACCATTCCCCTGACCCACCCTGACTACCGCGCGTTGCTGGCTCTGGCCGATGCCGGCCACGAAGAACAGCGGGTCTGGGGCTGGCGACAGCGTGACCTGCAAGCCTCGCGTGCCAGCCTGGCCCGCTTTGTAGCCGATCATCGCAGCGAAGTCATGGGCGCGGGCCTGGATCATCTGGTAGCAGCGGTTGAGGAGGGCGTGTTCTATGATGAGATTGTGGCCGTGGAGGATGGCGGCTGGCAGGACACCTACGATCTGTCTGTGCCCGGGCCTCACGCCTACCTGGCTAATGGCTTTGTCAGCCATAACACCATCGGCACCGTCACCGGCTGCGAAGGCTATGGCTGTGAGCCGGTGTTCGCGCTTGCCTATACGCGTTATGTCAAGGAAGCGGGCGGCGATGTGACGCTGACCTACGTCAGCCCGCTGTTCCTGGAGGCGCTGGACCGCGCCGGCATCACCGGCGAGCGCCGCGAGCGCATCGTGGAGCAGATCGTGCTCACCGGCACCTGCCAGAGCATCGAAGAGCTGCCCGCGGCCCTGCAGCACACCTTCGTGGTCAGTCAGGACATCACGCCGACCGAACATGTGCTGATGCAGGCCGCGCTGCAACGCTATGTTGATAACAGCATTTCAAAGACCTGCAATTTCCCGCCCGAAGCCACCCCGGCCAACGTGGCCGACGCCTACCGCATGGCGTGGGAGCTGGGCTGCAAGGGGCTGACGGTGTACGTTACCGGCAGCCGTCAGGAGGTGGTGCTGGAGACCAGGGCCACGGCTGAGGCCAAGAAGGCCGCGGTTGAACCGGCCAGCAACGCCGCACCGGAGTTCGAGCCTGCCGCGCCGACATCCTCGGTGAACGGCCACACGCCGCATCTGCCTGCGCCAGACCATGATGCTAAACGCCCGCGCCCGCGCCGTCTGCACGGTGCGACCTATCGCCGCCTGACGCCGCTGGGCACGGCCTACGTCACGGTGAACGACACGGAAGAAGGTGAACCGTTCGAAGTGTTTATGAACGTGGGCAAGGCGGGGTCAGATGTGGCCGCGGTGAGCGAGGCGCTGGGCCGGCTGATCAGCCTGATGCTGCGCATGCCTGACTCGCTGGCGCCGACGGAGCGCTTGCAGCAGGTAGTGTATCAACTGAACGGCATCGGCGGCGGGCGGCATCTGGGCTTTGGCCCGCAGCGCGTGCGCAGCTTGCCGGATGCGATTGCCCAGGTGCTGGGCGAACACCTGGAGCAGGCCCCTGCGCCCCAGCCCCCCACTGTGCCTGCGAAGCAACTGGCGCTGCCGATGCCTAAACAGATCGGTGACCTGTGCCCGGACTGCGGCAACAGCACGCTGCTGAACATCGAAGGCTGCGTGAAGTGCCATGTGTGCGGGTATAGTGAGTGTTAGGGAGGGGGGGGAAGGGGGGAAGGGTAGACAGGTAGACAAATAGACAAGTACGCCGGAGGCGGGTGCGCCGGAGGCGGGTGCGCCGGAGGCGGGTGCGCCGGAGGCGGGTAGACAGGGGCAGAGACTGGTGGGAGGGTGGAAGATGAAGCAAAAGGCGAAATAGAGAACGGGTCCGGTGGCGTGTCGGACCCGTTTTTTTTATTCTGAGAACCGGCTTCAGCCGGTTTGCCAGCGACATCAGCCTGTGATTTCAATCACAGGCGCAGTGGCAGACAAGGCCGGTCAGCGAGCTCTGGTCTCGATGCGGCTGCTGCGCAGCCTACTCGACCGACGAAACGCCGTCCGATCAGCGAACTCTGGTCTCGATGCTGCGCAGCCTGCTCGACCGGCGCAACGCCGTCCGATCAGCTATTTGAGAGAACTCCTGGCGACACGAAAGCCGAGGGTGGCGTCCCTATGGCACGGTGATAACAACATTTCCTTTTTTGTGCCCCTTTTCAACGTATCTGTGGGCTTCAGAAGTTTGCTCCAGTGGATACCGTCTATCAATTACCGGTCGAAGCTTACCCGCTTCAACAAGCTCTTTCAGATATACCAAATACTCTGTTTTCTCACTCGTTGGCGATGTAACACTCAAATATTTACCGCCTTCTTTCAAGCATCCCTTGCTTGCCGAACGAGAGATTTTACCCACCGCATCAACAATGACATCATAGACTTCACCCATTTGTGTAAAATCATCTTTGGTGTAGTCAATCACCTTTTCAGCGCCCAGTGATCTAACCAAATCCAAATTCGATGTACTGCATACCGCCGTTACTTCGGCACCGAAATGTTTTGCCAACTGAACCGCGTATGTTCCCACACTCCCAGATGCACCATAGATGAGTACTTTCTGACCCTGCTCTATATTGCCGCCCCGAAGTATATGCAACGCAGTCATCGCGCCTATTGGAATGGCTGCTGCTTCATCATAACTAACGTTTTCAGGATTCTTAGCTACTACACCCTGTTTCCATTCTTCAGGCATACAGATATATTCAGCATATGCCCCATTCTTCAACCCCGTAGTAGTTCCAAAAACTTTGTCTCCAACCTGGAACCGCTTTACCTCTTTACCCACCGCTTCAACTTCCCCAGATAATTCATAGCCAAGGATTGTTTTTCTCGGCTTGCTGATGCCAAAAAGCATTCGCAATGCAAGCGTAAAGAGTTTGGAATCACGATGTTTTCCGCTTCTGGCCCAGATCGTCCCTGATGTGACTGTTGTGGCATATACTTTTACCAAAATCTCGTTACTTTTAGGCGTTGGTTTTTCCACATCTTTCAAGTGAAGAACATCCGGCGGCCCATATTTTGTGTAAACGATTGCTTTCATTTTTCTCCTATGTAATTTCGTCTTGATTGGTTTCAGATTGTTTTACGATTTTCTGTCTTACAAAGTTGCAAAGATGCCCAACGGATCGCATTATACTCAGCCAGGGACGGGGGCGGGCGCGCCGCCAAGCCAACCAGAGGTTCTCCAGATCGTAGATCTGCGGGTAAAGGTTTTTGAAGATTTTTGGCATTACCGGGAAAATAGCGGGCGGCGTCTGCGGGCTTGTAGCCCGCAGACGCCGGGCAGAAGCATGGGCGCCGCCCATGCAAAAGGCGTGCAGGCGCGGACAGAGACCAGAGGACAGCAACCAGCGAACAGGGTGCTACTTGAGAGAACTCCTGGCGACACGAAATCCGCCGCTGACGTCCCCGTAGTCAGGGAAGTTCCTGACACGGTACGCACACCGAACGGTTGCCGGATTCTTATTATACCATGAACCGCCGCGCAGCACGCGGCCTCTGCTCTCAGCTAAATCCTCCCGACCGTCGTCCGCGGCGTAGGGATACGGGCGATACAGGCTGTTGCACCATTCCCAGACGTTGCCAGCCATATCGGCGCAACCGTAGGGACTGTCGCCGGCGGGTGAATATTGGCGGCGGGGTGTGGTGCGCCCCGGCCCACTTGGCGCGCAATTGACATAGTCCGCATTCCAATTGTTACCCCAGGGCCAGATGCGTTTTTGTTGCTTAGCAACGTCCCAACTGGCCGCTTTCTCCCCTTCCGCCTCGGTGAGCAAACCATAGAGCTTGCCGGTCACCTCCGCCAGCCCCTCCCCATAAGCCACCTCACCCTCTCAATTCCCACCCCCTCCCGGCATCGCGCGCAGCAGATCAGCCAGCGGCAGCAACTCGCGCAGGCTGAAGTGATAGTTCACCGTCACCCCGCGATGTTCCCCAGCCACATAATCGCTGTCGGTAGAGGCGCGCCGCCAAGTGCGCAGATCGCGGTAGCGATTGCCCAGCTCAATCAGCGCGGCGATGTGCTGGCCCCAATAGCCCTCACCCAGGCAGGGGCGCTTCACCCGCCAGATCAAAAACAGCGGCACGCCGTCCATGCGATACTGCGCAGCATAGCGTCGGATATCGCTCAGGTTAAGCGCCACCGTTTCATACGGCAGCAAATCGGCCTCAGGCAGCAGGCGTTGCACCGCCATAAAAGCCCGGCCCTGCGCCTTCACCTCCACCCGCGCCAGCACCTGTTCCCCGCGAATGAGCGCCAGATCGGGCAGGCCATGCCGCCGCGGCGGCGCCTTGTAGACATCAACCCCCAGCGTGTCCGCCAGATAGCCCGCCAGCCAGTCTTCCGCGGCCTCCGACAGCGCCACATCATCCTCGAAGCAATACGCGCTTTTACTGCGTCCGTCGCAGCGCGTCAGGCAGCGGTCACAGTCAAAGCGGGCGCAGTAAGTCAGATCGGGCATAAACCACTTGTCCTTCAGCCAGCACCGTATGAACGTGCAAATCCGGAGTCAGCAGCACCAGATCGGCCACATAGCCCGGAGCGATGCGACCACGCTCGTACCCCAGCCCCAGCGCGGCAGCAGGCGTAGTAGTCACCGAGGCCAGCGCCTCGTTGAGCGTGCAGCCCGTCCAGGCCAGCAGGTTACGCAACGCCTGATCCAGCGCCAGCACACTGCCCGCCAGCGTGCCATCAGCCAGGCGTGCGTCTGAATCGTTGCTCACCTGCACCGGGCTGTCGCCCAGCACATAGCGCCCCGGCCCCTGGCCCAGCGCAGCCATCGCATCGCTGACCAGGTTCAGCCGCTGTGGCCCCAGCGTGCGCCAGGCCAGCGCCACCAGTGCAGGATGCACATGCAGACCATCAGCAATAAGCCCCACCACCGGCCGCGCATCGGCCAGCAAAGCACCGGCCAAACCGGGGTGACGATGGTGCAGCGGCGGCATAGCGTTGAACAGATGCGTACCGTAGCGAATACCTGCATCAAAGCCAGCCAGAGCTTGCTGGTAGCTGGCCTGGCTATGTGCTGCACTCACCAGCACGCCGCGCCCGGCCAACAGGCTGACAAGCTCAGCAGCGCCCGGCAGCTCCGGGGCCAGGCTCACCAGGCGCACCCCGCCCGCCGGATGCCACGTTGCCGCCGCCGCCAGGCTGGGCAGTTGCAGCCAGGCAAGATCGTGCGCGCCGCGTTTCAGCGGGTTCAAAAAAGGCCCTTCAAGGTGCAGGCCCAGCGGTGCAGCGCCGCCAAAGCCGCTGGGCGGACCTTGCTGCATCACCTCCTGTGCCGCGACCACCGTAGACAGTGGCGCGCTGATGATCGTGGGCAAAAAGCTGGTGATGCCATAGCGCGGCAGCGCCGCGGCCACGCGCCAGATCGTCTGCGGGGCCGCGGTGAAGTCATCACCAAATGCACCGTTGCATTGCAAATCAATCAAGCCCGGCACCAGCAGCAGGCCCTCCGCGTCAAGCACCGCAGCCCCCGGCGGAGGCAGTGGCAGCGGCATCGGCCCCACTGCGGCAATGCGCCCCTGCATCACCAACACCGCGGCGCGTCTCACCGTATGTTCGGGCGTGTACAGAGTGGCATTGATGAGGTACAGCATAGGCGCAGCATCCGTTCAGCAGGTCAAAGGCAGATGATACAGCCATTATAACGCCGAACGCGGCCTGGCTCAAGCCAAGGTAGTGTGCGACTTTCGGTTGAATTACAAGAGCCGGACAATAAATGGTTGCGGTTCAGAGAACGAAGCGCTCTCAGGCGCTCTCCGAAAGCCCCGGCAGGGGCTTCGTGGCTTGAGACACCGAATTCGCCTGGGTGGCAACACATTTCAACCGAAATCCGTACACAACCGCGGGTAGATGCTACCACCCAAAACGTGGTATAATAACCCCAGGTATTTTCGCATTGCATTGCAAAGGAGCGTTGTTATGAGCGTTATCCAGGTTCGTAACCTGACCAAATACTACGGCAAAGCCCGCGGCATTGTAGATGTGTCTTTCGATGTGGCCGAGGGCGAAATCTTCGGTTTCATCGGGCCTAATGGCGCCGGCAAGTCCACCACCATTCGCCTGCTGCTGTCGTTGATCCATCCCAGCAGCGGCAGCATGACCCTGTTTGGTCAGGATGTCGCCGCACACGGCCCGGCAATCCGACGTCAGATCGGCTACCTCCCGTCCGAGGTCTACTACTACGAAGGCATGAAGGTGCGGGAGCTGCTGCAATACTCTGCCGGCTTCTATCCGGGCGACTGGCGGCAACGCACCGCCGAGCTGGCCGATTACATGGAACTGGACATGGGCCGACGCATCAGCGACCTGTCCTACGGCAACAAAAAGAAGGTAGGTATTGTGCAGGGCCTGTTGCACAGCCCGCGGCTGCTTTTCCTCGACGAGCCGACCTCTGGCCTTGACCCGCTGATGCAGCGCAAATTCTTCGACCTGATCCGCCGTGAGAACGCACGCGGCGTTACCGTGTTCTTTTCGTCGCATATTTTGGGCGAGGTACAGCGCCTCTGCACGCGCGTGGGCATCATCCGCGAAGGCCGCATGGTCGAGGTGTCCAACATCCGCACCTTGCAGGAAAACAACTACAAGAAGATCCGTCTCAGCGCCGAGGGCCTTAGCGCAGCCACGTTCGATTTGCCCGGCGTTACCAACCTGCAAAGCGACAACGGCGTGTTGAGCTTCTTCTTCCGCGGCGACATCAACGCAGTGCTGCGCCGCCTGAGTGAGCTGCCGATCAACGATGTGGTGATCGAAGAACCAACGCTGGAAGAAATCTTCATGCACTACTACGAATAGGTGCACACCATGAACGCAACGATCTTCACCCACGAACTGCGCACCCGCCTGCGCTCAGTGCTGATCTGGTCGCTGGGCGTGGCCGCGCTGATGCTACTCTACTTCTCCTTTTTCCCGGCGTTTGCCGATCAGGCCGCGCTGATGAAAGAGATGATGGCGCGTTTCCCGCCGCAAATGAGCGCTGCCTTTGGCCTGGACAAGCTGGATCTTTCCACGGTGCTGGGCTTTTTCAGCTTTGTCTTCCTGTTTGCCCAGCTTTGCCTGGCTATTCAGGCTGCCAACTATGGCTTCGGGCTGGTTTCGGTGGAAGAAAGCGAGCTGACGGCTGATTTTCTGTTGAGCAAGCCGGTGAGCCGCGGGCAGATCCTCACCAGCAAGCTGTTGGCAGCACTGGGCAGTCTCGCCCTCACCGACCTGCTGGTTTGGGCAGCCTGCCTGGCCGCGGTGTCGCTGTTCAACGCAGGTCGCAGCTACGACGCCGCCACCCTGCGCCTGCTGCTGCTCAGCCTCATCCCCTTCCAGCTTTTCTTCCTGGCCGTAGGGCTGATAATCTCTCTGCTGGTGAAGCGGGTGCGCAGTGTCACACCCTACGCCCTGGGCCTGGCCTTTGGCGCCTACGTGCTAAGCGCCTTCAGCGGCATTTTCGGCGATGTCAAGCTGGAGCTGATCACGCCTTTCAAGCACTTCGATGCAGCAGCCATTGTCAGCAGCGGCGCACTCAATACCCCGCTGGCGCTCGCCAGCATGGCGGTGGTGCTGCTGGCGCTGGCGGCCAGCTATTGGCTCTACATCCGCCGCGACATCCACGCGGTGTCATAAGGAGGCGCACCAATGAACATCTTTCTGCATGAACTACGCGCCAATCGCAAATCGCTGCTGATCTGGAGCGTTATCGCGACGCTGCTGGTCCTGATGGCGATGTCCAAATTCTCGGCCTTTGCTGGCGACCCCCAAATGCTGGCCATCATGGATTCTATGCCACCGGCCATGCTGGATGCGCTCAACATGCGCGCCTTCAACCTCACCACCCTCAGCGGCTTCTTTGGGGTAATGTTCATCTACTTTGGCTTGATAGGCGCCATTGCCGCTGCCATGTGGGGCAGCGACACCATCGCCAAAGAAGAACGCAACAAAACCGTGGAGTTTTCGCTGGTGCTGCCGGTGTCACGCAGCCGCATAATCACCGCCAAGGCGCTGGCCGCGCTGGTAAACTGCGTGGCGCTGGTACTCATCACCTGGGGAATGTCGCTGCTGGCGGTGCGTTCCTTCAACCCTGACGCTGCCTTCTATCGCTTTCTCAGGCTGGAGATGGCTGCAATGCTGGCTATCGAGCTGATCTTCCTGGCCGTTGGCCTGCTGCTGGGCTGCGCTATGAAGCGCTACAAGCGCGTCGGCTCGGCCGCGGTGGCGATCATCCTGATCAGCTATTTCCTCTCTATCGCCTCGTCCATGCAGCAAAAGCTGGACTTCCTGAAATTTTTCACGCCTTTCCGCTACTTTGATGCCGGTGAGCTGTTCCGCACCGGTCGGCTCGACAGCGGCTACCTGCTGCTGAGCGTCGGCCTGGTGGTGGTTTGCCTGGCCGCAGCCTACTGGAGCTACAACAAGCGCGACTTAATGATTTAGCTGCCGGCTATCGTCAAGTTGGCGCAGCCAGTCCATAGGCAAGAGAAACCAGCGCGAAGCAACCCGGGGGATTGCTTCGCGTTTCCATGTGCAAATCTGTACGCCCGGCCCGACCCGTGGTACAATAGCGGCTCTTGAGCTGACACGCCTGCCCTCACCCCGGAGCCGCTATGAAACCCGTTAACTGGAGCAAACTCAACCTCGCCGCTGTCGCCCTGAACTGGATGACCATCATGGTGCTGGGATTGGCCTTTGCCTTCCTGGCCCAACTGCTGCGCGTGGAAACCTGGAACGAGTTCAATGCCATGTTCACCCTGTTCATGGCATTTTTAGTTTTCGGCATGAGCTATCGCCTGGGCATGCGTGAGCGCGTGCAGCCAATGGCGCATGGCCTGCTGCTGGGCCTGCTGGTGGCACTTGCCAACCTGGTACTGAGCTATCTGACCATTGGTTTGGGCATCCGTGAGGTGGCCGCGTTTTTAATGCACATTCTGGCCGGCGCGTTGGGCGGACGTATGGCCTTCCGCGTGATGGAAGGGCCACGGCGATGAGCGCTCTGGCCGGCGTTTTTGCTGCCAACGTCACCCCGTTTCAGCCCTCTACTCTGGCGATAGATTTCGCCGGGCTGCAACGGCATCTGGCCTACCTGCAAGCGCGCGGCGCCGATGGCATTGTGCCCCTCGGCACCAACGGCGAAGGCCCGGCACTCAGCCTGTACGAACGCAAAGCGGTGATTGATGCAGTAATGGCCGCCGCTGGCCCACTGACCGTGATCCCCGGCACAGGCTGCGCCAATCTGCCTGAAACCATCGAACTCACCCGCCATGCCCTGACCGCAGGGGCCGCCTCGGTGCTGGTGCTTCCCCCTTTCTTCTTCAAAGCCGTCACTGACCGCGGGGTGCTGGCCTATTATCAACGGCTGTGCGATGCTGCCCTGGAACCGGGGCAGGCGATTTTGTTGTATCATTTCCCGCGCCTCAGCGGTGTAGCCATCACCGATGCGGTTGTCAGCGGCCTGCGCACCTCGCATCCCGGCTGCCTGGCCGGCATCAAAGATTCCGGCGGCGATCTGGCGCACATCTTGCACTGGAACAGCCGCTTTCCCGAGCTGCGTATTTTTGCCGGCAGCGACTCGCTGGCGGCCTCAGCCTTTGCCGGCGGCTGCGCCGGGGTGATCACCGCCGCGGCCAACCTGGTTCCCGACCTGCTGCAAGCGGTGCGCCGCGCCGTAGCTGCCGGTGACGAAACTGCCGCCGCGGCGGCACAAGCGCGCCTCAGCCGCGTGCGCGGCTGGCTGGAACAAGCCCCCTCGATGCACGCAGCCACCAAGTTCCTGCTGTCGCTCTTCGCCGATCTGCCCATCAGCGCGGTACGACCGCCGCTGGTTGACCTTGACCCGGCAGAACAAGCCGTGCTGGCCCAGCAGGTTGCCGCCTTTTTCACCGACTGATTGCCCTTTCGCATCCCCCAAGGAGAAGCCCATGCGCCAAGAAGTTCTGTCCTGGAACGATATTGACCAGTTGATCCACGAATTACTGCCGCAGTTCCGCGGAGCCTACGATGCTCTGCTGATGATCACGCGGGGTGGCATTGTCCCCGGCGGCATCCTCAGCGAGGCCCTCGACATCAAGGTAATCCTCACCGCGGCCGTGGAGTTTCATACCGGCGTACAGAAGCGTTTGGCCTGGCCCACCTTTTTGCAGTTCCCCAGCGAAGCCCTGCTGCGCGGCCGCCGCATTCTGGTGGTAGACGATGTCTGGGACAGCGGGCGCACGATCATGACGGTGAAATCACGTATCGAAGCTGCCAATGCCGTGCCGGAGCTGTGTGTGCTGCACTACAAACCATCAGAAAGCATGTTCCGCGACGCTGCACCCGATTACTATGCCGCAGTAACCGATGCCTGGGTGGTATATCCGTGGGAAGTTGACCGCGGGGTCAGTCGCGAGCTGCTGGTCGCCGGTATCGGTTGAGGCCCCCTCACTATGTCACAGGATTTTGATTACGACGTATTGTGTTATGGCACGATCAGCGCCGATGACCTGAACTACGTGCCCTATCTGCCCAACCCGCGCCGCGACAGCACCGTGCAGCAAGATGCACAACGTCTGGGCGGAGAAGCCGCTACCGTGGCCCGCGTGCTCAGCCATTGGGGGCTGCGCGTGGCCATCATGGGCAACGCCATTGGCGAAGACGCCTGGGGCCATTACATCCGCGGCCAACTTGGTGCCCTGCCCGGCGTAGACACGCGCTACCTGGTGCAGCGCGCTGATGTGCGCACGCCCTTCTGCCGCATTCTGGTAACGCCAGACGGTGAACGCAGCATTCTGGGCTATTGGTTCGACGAAGCCCCCAAAAGCCTGCTGCCCGTCGAGGTGATGCAACGCGCCCGGCTGCTCAGCGTAGATGTGTACGGCCGCGAAGAGCGCGATGCCGCGGCCCAAATCGCCCGGCAACTGGGCCGCCCCGTGGTCACTGCTGATGCTGTCTGGCCCACGCTGCCCCTGGCCCGTCTTAGCGATTTGATCGTCATCTCGCGCGATTTTTTGATGGGCTTTTTCCCCGGCATCTACATCTACGACCATGCCCTGGAGCTGCAAAAGGCGGGCGCAGGCGCAGTGATCATCACCCACGGCCAAAAGCCGGTGCTGGTAGTGGATCGCAGCGGTCGCCCCTCTTATGTCGAGCCGTTCCCCGTCACTGCGCTGGATACCACCGGCGCCGGGGATGTGTTCAAGGCTGCCACCATCTATGGAACTCTGCAAGGGTGGGATTTAGTGAGTTTAACGCGCTTTGCCTGCGCGGCGTCGTCGCTTTACATTGCCCAGCCGCGCGGCCAAAACCGCGTGCCTGAGCTGAAACGCGTCAGCCAGATGGCGCGGGTATAGGCCGCGTGGCGCACGATGCGTTCTGGGCCACACTGCTGGGCAGGCGTTCGGTACGGCGCTATACGAGCCGCACGATAGAACCGGGCCTGATCGAACGCCTGCTGGCTGCCGCGCATCAGGCACCTTCTGCGCACAACCGCCAGCCGTGGCGTTTTGTGCTGCTGGAAGATGGTTCCACCCGTCACCGTCTGGCCGAAGCAATGGCAGCAAGCTGGCGCAGCGACCAATTGGCCGACGAGGCCGACCCTGACCTGGTGGCAGCACGCGCGGCACGCTCCATCGAACGCATCACCAGCGCGCCCGCGGCCATTCTGCCCTGCCTTGATTTGACCGCGCTGGATGTCTATCCCGACCCGCAACGACAACAACACGAATGGCAAATGGGGGTACAATCGGTGGCGCTGGCCTGCCAAAACCTGCTGCTGGCCGCGCATCACCTGGGATTGGCTGCCTGTTGGCTGTGCGCACCCATTTTCTGCACGCCGCTGGTGCAAGCGATACTCGATCTGCCGGCCACGCTGGAGCCACAAGCGTTGCTCACCGTGGGGTATGCCGCGGCCGATGCGCCCACCACCAAAGCGCGCGAACCCCTGCATACCCATGTGATTCGGATCTAGCCCCGACAAACAAACGACTGCTCTCACCAACCCGCTACGGGTTGGCCGCAGTTTGGCGAGTTGCTTTATGGCCAGCCGCTCTCCTCACCTGGCCCGCATGATTATTCCCCGACGTGCGCTTCCATCTCCGTCAGCACCATCCAGGGCTTGCCCTGCACACGGGTGAGGAACACCGTAAACGCCGCGCCGCCGCGGACAAGGCGCAACCGCCGCCGAAATTCGTCCGGGTCTATCGCCGAACCGCGCTTTTTCACCACCACCTCGCCCGCGGCCAGCTCGCGCAGCCATTGGTTGAGCGTTTTCAAATGGAACGGGCCATGCCGCAGCACAGCCCAACGCCGTGCCCAGGGAGTTTCCACCGCCTCGTCCGCAGTCAGATAAGCAATCGTCGGGTCGAGCTGGGTGGCGCGCAACTGGGCGGCCAACGTCTGCACCAGCGTGGCGCGGATCACCGCGGCGTCTGGTTCGTACAAAAACGCGCGCGGCGGGCCGCTGCCAACCGCCGCCGCATCGGCCACCAGGTGTTGCCGACCGGGTAACAAGGTCGCGCGGCGGGCCGCGCCCGTGCGCAGAGCGCCCAACCGCAGCAACGCCTCCTTCATTTCGCCCCGTTCCGAAACAAATTCAACCTCAGCCGCCACGGGAATATCCTCATCCGCGATCCCGGGCAGCGTCTTGACAGCCAGCCGCGGCAGGCGGGCCTGCAAAGCCAGTACATCCGTAAGCGGCGGCTCCATGTCGGCCAGGCGAAAGAGGCGCTGGCTGCCCGCGCGGCGACTGGGATCCACAAAGCCCGCATCCGCATCCAACGGTATCGTGCGCCAGTCGGCCTGCTGCACCGTCACCCGCTCGGCCAGCCCGACCGCGGCCACGTTGAACGCCACCAGCCGCGCCCGCACGGGGTCCATCTCAACGGCCAGCACCGCCAACCCGGCCGCGGCCAGCGCCAGCGTGTCCGCGCCAATGCCGCAGCCGAGATCAGCCACGCGGCTGGCGCCATGCGCCACAAACAGCGCAGCGTGATACGCGGCAACCGCCGCGCTGCTGGCCTGCTGCAAGGCCGCGTCGGTGAACAGCAGGCGTTCGGGGTGCGCAAATTTCACCGCGGCCTTGCGGCGCAGCCGCGCTTGATCCAGCAACGCTGCGGCTTGTTCGGTTGACCAGGTGCGCCGCAGGCGCGGCAACAAGGCCAGGCTGGCCTGCTCGCTCAGGTCTGCGGCAGCCAGCTCGGCCAGAGCTTCCTGAGCGGCGGGCGTGGTCAGCCAATCGGCCAGCGATGGCGTCAGGGGAAACATGGCAGCGTCAGGCCGCGGGGTCGGGCAGGTATGCGCGCAGATCGGCCTGCGGCAAACGCACGCGCTGGAATTTATCCAACTGCGTGCAGCGATCCGGCTCATCCCAGGGGATCGTAGCATCCAGCCCCAGCTTGGCGCTGCGCGATTTCTGGCCGGGAATGTGTGTGGCCGAGGGGTCAAGCGAGGAGGAAGGTTGATCGCTCCACAGCAGCAGGTCGCGGTCGGCCTGAACGCGGGTGGCAATCGCCCACTCTACATCGTTGGGGTCGTACAAATTGATGTCGGTGTCCACCACCACCGCATGTTTCAGCGAGGGATGCCCGACAAACGCGGCTTCCGCGGCCTTGCGGCCATCCGCGGCGTGTTGTTTGTCAATCTGCACCACCGCGTGCAGCCATGATGCGCCGCCGGGGGTGATGCTGACGTTGGTGCAGCGCGCCACCGCATTGACCGCAGCGTAGATGCTCGGCTCCTTGGGCATCCCCATCAGCATCTTATGCTCCAACATGCCCGGCAGCAGCGCATGGTAGATCGCGCCGCGGCGGTGGGTGATGCGGTCAATTTCGATCACGGGCTGCTGGCGCACGATGTCCCAGGTTTCGGTCAGGTCAAGGAAGGGGCCTTCGGCGGTGGTGCGGTGGGTCAAACGCCCCTCCAGCACGAATTCGGCATCGGCAGGAACCCACAGATCGTTGGTGAGGCACTGCGTGACCGGCGTCGGCGCGAGCGCGTGCGCAATAGCCAGTTCATCAATGCCAGGATCGGGAGCCATGCTGGCGGCCAGCAGCACATGCAGCGGCAAGCCGACGCAAATGGCAATGGGCAAGTCGCCCGCGCTTTTGCGGAAGGCGGTGTCCAGGCCGCGGCGCTCCACGATGCGCGCGGTCAGGTGAGTGCTGTCCAGCCGCAGCAAGCGGTGGAAGCTGACGTTCGGGCCGGTGTCCGGGTCATTGACAATGACCACAGCCGCAGTGGCGTAGGGGCCGGCGTCGCCGTGGTAGTGCGTCAGGAAGGGAATGCGCTGCAAGTCCACCGCGTCCATCGTCACTTGCTGGCAAGGCGCGTTGGCGCGCGCGACGCGCGGGGGGGACTGCGGTGACCGGTAGGCGTCGGCCAGGCGGAACATCACCTCCTCGGGGAGGCAGTTTAGCGCGAGGGCGAAATAACGACGATCCGAGCATTGGCCGGAGGCCACGCGGAACTCGCTGCCGACAACGTCATGGAACAGCACGGGGCGGCCATCGAGCGCGGCGATTACCGGAGCCATTTCCAGCGCGGGGTTGACCGGCTTGACAATTTCCACCAGATCGCCGGTGGCGCGGACAGTATCGAGGAAGGTTCGCAGGTTCATAAGCTGTAAAGATGAAATGAAGGATGAATATAGACTAACTACAGGACTAAGTCAAACATACCCCTTCGACCAGTCCAGGGTAGGGGCTTAGCCGCCTGCCAGCAAGCGCCAAATCTGCGCCACAAAAAAGGTCACGGTGAAACCCATCAGCAGCGGCAGCAGTGCAGCAATAATGGTCCACTTGCGGCTGCCTGTTTCCTTGAAGATCGTGAAGATCGTGGTGCTGCACGGGTTATGGATCAGGCTGAACAGCATCAGGTTGACCGCGGTGAGCAGCGTCCAGCCGCCTGCGCGGAAGAGTGTCATCATGTCTGCCGCGCTGTTGGCCTCGAACATCACCCCCGCGCCCGCCCCCTGACCCGTGACACCAGTTGTCAGCACCGTCAGCATCAACACCGTCGGAATGACGATTTCATTGGCAGGGATGGCGACGATGTAAGCCAGCAGGATCACGCCGTTCAGCCCAATCAGCAAGCCAACCGGATTGAGCAGGGACACCAAATGCTGCGCCAGGGTGAGGTCGCCCAAGTGAATGTTGGCAATCAGCCAGATCACCGCGCCCGCGGGCATAGCGAAGACGATCGCGCGCCACAGCACCATGATGGTGCGGTCAATCACCGAAGTATAGATAGTCTGCCAGAAGCGCGGCGGGCGATAGGGGGGCAACTCCAGGCTAAACGTGGACACCTGCCCTTTCAGCACCGTGCGCGACAGGCTCAGCGACACCAGAAAGCTCAACAACACGCCCAGCAGCGCAATCCCCACCACCGCCAGCGCCGAGATCAGCCCGGCCCAACGCGCTGATACCATTCCGCCGATAAACAGCGAAGCAATCAGGATTTGCGTCGGCCAGCGACCATTGCACAGCGCAAAGTTGTTGGTGATGATCGCAATCAGCCGCTCGCGCGGGCTGTCAATGATGCGGGTCGCCACCACCCCCGCGGCATTGCAGCCAAAGCCCATCATCATGCTGAGCGATTGCTTGCCGTGCGCGCCCGCCTTTTTATACAGATTGTCCAGGTTGAAGGCCACGCGCGGCAGATAGCCGAAGTCCTCCAGCAGAGTGAAGAGCGGGAAGAAGATCGCCATCGGCGGCAGCATCACGCTCACCACCCAGGCAGTCGCCAGGTACATGCCATCAATCAGCAGCCCGCTCAGCCAAAGGGGCAGGCGCAGGGTGTCGGCCAGGCCATGCAGGAAGGGCACGCCCTGCCCGATCAGCAGATCGGCCAGCAGGCGTGAAGGCACATTCGCGCCGGTGATCGTGATCCAGAAGACCACCGCGAAGAGCAGGATCATCAACGGAAAGCCCCAGATGCGGCTGGTCACGACGCGGTCGATGGTGCGGTCCAGATCGAAGCGCGGCTTTTCGCCGGGGCGGGTCACCGCGCGGTCGGCAATCGTAGCCGCGTCGGTGTAGATGGCTTCCATCAGCGTTTGGTGGAAGTCGCCCCCCACCTCCCAGCGCAGCCGCCGCGCGGTGTCGAGGATAGCTTCGGCCGAGGGTGCGACGCGTTCGCCGCCGCCGGGCTGTCGGCCCGCAGGAAAAGTTAGTTCAGCGTTCATACGTTCATCTCACAGAATTTCAGTGGTTACCGGGTTGAGAATTCAGCGGGGGTGTCCACTGGCGAATTCTTTGTAAGTCGTTCAGGCCGCGGCCAAAGCAGGCTCCGGCAGCGCGGCCAGATCGTTCAGTTCCCCGCGCTGCACCGCTTCAACGATGCGCGGATCGCCGTCCAGCAGGCGCAGCGCCACCCAACGCGCGTTGGGCAGTCCGGGAAACGCCTGCTCCAGTTGCGTTTTGAGCTGGTTCACCGCGCGCTTCAAAGCGGGCGGCTCGCTCTGGATGCGGTGCGGACGGCCCACGATGCGCCCGCTGGCAACGCCATCAATCGCTTGCAGCAGTTCGCTCAGGCCTTTGCGCTGCCGCGCCTCAGTTGGCACCACCGGCACGCCCAGATCGCGCGCCAGGCGGCGTTCATCAACGACCAGCCCATGCCGCCGCGCTTCGTCCATCAGGTTCAGACAGACGACGACGCGGTCGGTGATTTCCAGCACCTGCAACACCAGGTTCAGATTGCGCTCCAGGCGGGTGGCGTCCACCACCACCACAGTCACATCAGGTTGGCCGAACAGAATAAAGTCGCGCGCCACTTCTTCGTCGAGACTGGTGGCCAGCAGCGAGTAGGTACCGGGCAAGTCCACCAGCTTGTAACGATGGCCGCCGTACTCGAAGCCACCCTCGGCGCGGGTGACAGTCTTGCCCGGCCAGTTGCCGGTGTGCTGGCGCAGGCCGGTCAGTGCATTGAACACGGTGCTTTTGCCGACGTTGGGGTTGCCGCCCAGCGCCACCACGTAGTCCCATTCGCCCATATCAATGCCGAGGCGCTGCAAATGCGTCGCGTTGTGCGATGGACAGGTGGTGCAGCCCGCGCTGGCATCGCCCGGCGGGGGCTGAATGGTCAGGGTAAAGCTGTCGTCGCCCTCCAGCAGGTCGCTGTAATCGGGCGGTTGGGGGGCGTTTGGTTGTGGTTGCAAGGTCATACAGTCATCTCCGCTACACGTTGAATGTCAATCAGTTGCGCTTGCTCGCGGCGCAGCGCAATCATTGCGCCGCGCACGCGGTAAGCGGTCGGGTCGCCGCCGGGGCTGATCAGCTCTGCTGCCACCACCGAACCGGGTACAAAGCCCAGGTCCATCATGCGACGGCGCTCAACCCCGCGGCAACGCGGCGAGATCGCGACGATCCGGCCCTGTTCACCCAGCCGCAGCGTCGCCAGCGTTTCTGCGGTCTGGCTGCTGCGGGGTGCGCCATTGGCCTGCACCAAGTCACGCTCAGGGATCACCGAAACGTTGGCAGCCAGCAGCGGAGCCAGAATTTGCTCGTTGCCGTTGGCCCAAAAGCGCACGCGCGTCGGTGACACGTCCAGCACCTGCACAGTCATGCCGGGATAAAGACCCTGTGCGGCGAGCTGGGCATAGATCGTTTCCGGCTCGTCTTCGATGTGAACGATGCGCGCGCGGGTATTCAGCGGCAGCGCGGGCAGGGGCCGCCCGCCGTGGTAAACAAAGTTGCCCTCGGCGTCAGGAATAGGATCACCGTGGGGATCGTGCGTCGGGTTGCCAAGCTGCAAAGCCAGCGCGTCCACCTGTTCCGGCTGCAAATTATGCTCCAGCCGCTCCGCCTGCTCGTGCCATTCCTGTTCGCGATAGCCAGTTTGGTCAGCCAGATAGCGTTCCCACAGGCGATGGGCGCGGATGATGTGCAGCGCCGCGTCGCGGCCTTCGGCGGTCAGACGGTAACTGTCGCTGGAAGCTTCCACCAGCCCCAGCGCCTGCATCCGGCCCAGCAATTGAGCCGCGGCTTCCGTGGAAAGCTGCAACGCGCCGGCCAGGCTCTCCAGCGTGGCGCGCTGGCCGCGCATCTCGTATTTATGAATATGTTTAAGCGCATCCTCGATGCGCACGCGTTCGTTGTTGTGTTGACTGGCTTGCCAGCGCGCCAGCAAGCCCTGCTTCGGCCATATAATGACCAGCAGCGCAGCCAGCAACAGCAAGCCCAGGCTCAAGGCCAGCAAAGGGTCAGGCATGAGGTCCTCGTTCACTTGCAGAATTGGGCAGCAGTTCGACCGCCAGCGCCGACGCCATATCGTGTGCCAGGGTGTGCGGTTGACCGTTGACCGTGACCACCAGCGGCCCCTGGAAGGGGAGATGTTCGAGGACCGTCACTTCGGCGCCGGGGTACAGCCCCATTTCGCCCAGATAGCGCAGCCGTTCGCTTTCCTGCGCGTACACGCGCACGAGGCGGGCGGATTGGGCGGGGGGGACATCGGTCAATGGCAGCGCGGCGGGCGCGTTCACATGACCTTGCCGGTCCGGGATCGGGTCACCGTGGGGATCCGTGATCGGATAGCCCAGCTTGCGCGCGATCGCTTCCTCCACTTCCTCGCTGATGGCATGTTCCAGCCGCTCTGCTTCGATATGCACCTGATCCCAGGGCATGTCGAGGATGTCGTGCAGAAACAGCTCGATCAGGCGATGGTGGCGCACCATCTCCAGCGCGGCTTGCTCACCGGCCGGGGTCAACTGCACGCCGTGGTAGGGGGTGTGTTCGATCAAGCCAGCTTCGGCCAGTCGCTTCACCATGTTGGTGGCCGAGGCGGGGGCAACGCCCATCGCCTGCGCAATGGCGGAGTTGGAGGCTTCCTGCCCGCGGCTGAGCAGCATGTAGATGGTTTTCAGGTAATCCTGATGGGCTGGGGATAAATCGTAGTTTATCATAATCTAATTCCAAATTTTGATAAGGCTAAATATAGCACGTCTTTAATCCTCTGTCAAGTAAGGGTAGAGTGCGACTTTCGGTTGAATGACAAGAGCCGGACAATACATGGTTGCGGTTCAGAGAACGAAGCGCTCTCAGTCGCCGGCCGAAAGCCCCGGCAGGGGCTTCGTGGCTTGAGACACCGAATTCAATTCGGTGGCAACACATTTCAACCGAAATCCATACACAACCCAAGTAAGCGGCCATCCATGCGCCGGCCGAAAGCCCCGGCAGGGGCTTCGTGGCTTGAGACACCGAATTCAATTCGGTGGCAACTCTACCTGCCGCTGCTGATGCGCCGACAATAATTCTCACCAGCACGTACCAGGTTCGGAGGGGCGAACAAGGCGGCATTCTCTTGCGAGAATGCCGCTGTCGCGTTGCGGGTTTTACGGCAGCCGCGCTATAATCACTAACGAACCATGATGGCATCTACCCTTCCCCTCAACACCGACGACGCAACCGCGCGCCTGTTCGACGCCCTGGCGAGTCTGAATCGCATTGGGCGCACCGTCAACCGCATCGGCCTGGGCCAGGATGCCGACAGCACGGCGACGCTGCACCTGGTGGTGCAGAGCGCGGCCCAGGTGATCCCCACCGCTTCGGCGGTGATCTACACCTACGACGCGGGCCTCGGTCAGTTCGATCTGGCCTCACGCGTGACCGCCGGCCCGCTGGTAATGCCCGTGCCCGGCGATGGCCCGCGCCCGGACGGCCTGGGGCAGCGCGCCATTCAACAGCGTCGCGGCGTCCTTTCCTATGAAGAACCGGGCCTGAGCATTCACCCGGTGCAGGCCGGAGCGGGGGCGCGCGTAGCCGCCTGCTTTCCACTGGTGGTAGCCGAGGCAGCCCTGGGTATTCTCTATGTTTACCTGCCCACTGAACGCCCCTTTACCCCGCTGGAGCTGCTGATGCTGGAGAACTTCGTCAACCAGGCGGCAATGGCGTTGTTTCAGGCACAGCAGCAGGCACGCATGGAAGCCGATCTGGCACGTACCAGCGACGAGCTGGCCCGTCTGCGCCGCGCCGACCTGCTGATCTCCTCACGCCTGCGCCTGTCGGATACGCTGGAAGCGATTCTGCAAATGGCTCTGGAGGTGACAGGCGCCCACTACGGCATTTTCCGTCTGGTAGGCGAGGGCGGCAGCAAGCTGGTAACGGCTGCCGTGGCGGGCGATCTGGGCAGGCCCGCGGTCGAAGCGCTGCCCATCAACACCACCAGCATCATGGGGTGGGCCGCCAAGCTGCGCCGCCCGCTGCTGATCCCCGACCTGCAAGCCGAACCGTGGACGCGCATCTACTATCCGCTCGATCGTGCAGTAGCCATGCGCTCTGAGCTGGTGGTGCCGCTGATCAGCGCCGACGGACGGTTGGAAGGAGTGCTGAACCTGGAAAGCCCGCAGGTAGCCGCCTTCAGCGAGCAGGACAGCCGCCTGTTGCAGGCATTGGCCACGCAGGCGGTGATTGCTATTCAGGAAGTGCGCCTGCTGGATGCGTTGCAGGAAATGGTGGAGCGCCTGCTTACCCAGCCACCGCAGCAAGTGCTTGAGCGCCTGGTACACATAGCCTGCGAGCTGCTCAACGTGCCGGTTGGCTCCATCTGGGTGCTGGAAGAAGATCGGCTTGCCCTGCAAGCCAGCAACAGCACCGCCCGGCGCGGTACGCGGCTGGCAGTAGCAGAAAGCCTCACCGGACAAGCCGTGCTGCAACGGCGCGCGGTGATCAGCGATGATGTGCAGGCCGAAGCACATTTTGCCTGGCGCGAGCTGGCCGCAGCGCAGAACTGGGGCAGCGCGCTGATTGTGCCACTGCTGGTTGGCGAAGAGGCCCCGCCGCTGGGCGTGTTCAGCGTCTATGCCGCGCGCAGCGAGCCACGGCGTTTTGCCAAAGCCGATTGGGACAAAAAAGTGCTGGCAGTGCTGGCACGCCATGCTGCGCTTGCCGTGCAAGAAGCCACCCGCCGCGAGGCATTGCGCGCCGCGCAAGAGCAGCGCGCCGTGGCCGAAACCTTTGCCGCGGTGGGTGACATTGCCGCCAACCTGATGCATCGCATCAACAACCAGGTTGGCACTATTCCCGTGCGCGTTGAGGGGATTGAGGACAAATGCGCGCCCGCGCTGGCGGCTGATCCCTACCTGGCCGGCAATTTGCAGGCCATCGAGCGCAGCGCCACCGAGGCCATGGCCGTGATGCGCGACACCCTGTTCCATCTGCGTCCCATTCACCTGACGCGTGTGGGTGTAGCTGCCTGCCTGGATGAAGCCCTGCGCGATGCCGCTCTGCCTGTGGGCATCCGTCTGACGAGCAACGGGCTGACCCACCTGCCGCCGGTGTATGCCGGGCCGCGTGGCCTCAGCCTGGTGTTTGTTAATCTGCTGGACAACGCGGCCGCGGCAATGGGCGGAGAAGGCCACCTTGTGGTGCGGGGCAGCGCCCAAGGCCAATGGGTAGAGGTGCAGGTGAGCGACAACGGCCCCGGCATTGCCCCGGCACTGCACGAACGCATCTTCGACTTCAACTACTCTGGCCGCCGCGACCATGTGGGCAAGCTCGGCTTCGGCCTGTGGTGGGTAAAAACCCTGATGGCACGCTTTGGTGGTTCGATCAGCGTAGACAGCGACGGCGTCCACGGCACAACCTTTACACTGCGGTTGCCGGTGTTTGAGGAGTGAATGGTAAATTGAGAGTGAAGGCCTAAGCTGCTTTATTGCTTGCCCGCCTCTGCCCAAACTCCCCTCCTCTCCCTTCTCCATTCTCAATTCTCCCTTCTCCTTCTCAATTCCCCATTCTCCATGATTTCTTCACTGCGCGCATTGATTATTGAAGACGATCCCTCCTGGCAGCAGTTGCTGGGAGAAATTCTGCACGACCAGGGTATTCAGGTGGATGTAGCCGGCACGCTGGAGGCAGCAGTGGCTGCCATGCGCGCGGCACCGCACCGCCTGGCCGTGGTTGATCTCTCGCTGGGAGGAGCAGATCACCGCAACGCCGACGGCTTGCAGGTACTCGATGCGCTGCGCCGCCACGACCCGGGCTGTGTGGCCTTGCTGCTCAGCGGCTATGCCACCGTAGAAATTGCCGTCAGCGCGCTCACCGAACACGGCGCTTTCACCTGCCTGCGCAAAGAAAGCTTTCGCCGCAGCCAGTTCCGCCAGATTATGCAGCAGGCGCTCAGCCGCGCCCATCCCAGCGGCGGCAATGAAAGCAGCGGCCAGGCCGAAACAACCACCGCCCTGCCAGTGATGCCGGTTGCTGCCGCAACGCCGCAGC
Source organism: uncultured Caldilineales bacterium (assembly GCA_937907455.1). Lineage (GTDB taxonomy): Bacteria > Chloroflexota > Anaerolineae > JAAEKA01 > JAAEKA01 > JAAEKA01. The sequence goes on along the minus strand of CALESQ010000070.1, from coordinate 7,917 downwards.
AGCCAGCCAATCAACCTGGCCCGCCCCCTGCCGACACGCGCCCGGCCGTGCTGGTGGTAGAGGATGATGCCGGCTGGAGCAGCATTCTCAGCGAGCTGCTGCATGAGACCGGCTTCCGCGCCGAGGTATGCCGCAGCTACGGCGAGGCGCTGGGCCTGCTGCGCCGCTCATCCTACCGCCTGGCCCTGGTAGACCTGATGCTGGCGAATTCGCAGGCCCCTGACGACAACAGCGATGGCCTGCGTCTGCTGGCCGTGCTGCAAAAATCCTCGCTGCCGGCCATTGTCATCAGCGGTTCGGCGCTTCCCCGTCATGCAGAGCAGGCTTTCGACGAATACGGCATTGTGGCCTTTCTGGAAAAGCGGGCCTTTGACCGCGCCGGCTTTCGCCGCAGCGTGCTGCAAGCGCTCGATCTGGCTCAACAAGCCGACAACGAATTGACCGGTCGTGAGCACGAGGTGCTGGCATTACTGCAAAAAGGGCTGACCAACAAGGAAATCGCCGAGGCCCTGGTGATCTCAGGCAACACCGTGAAGCGCCATCTGAAAGCAATTTTCAGCAAACTGGGGGTGAACACGCGCGCCGCAGCCGTGGCCAAAGGCATTCAACTGGAGCAAATCCGCCGCTAACTGCTTGGCGCAGGGGGTGAAGCGTGCTATAATCCGCGGCAACGCCCTTCAAGACTATGGAGATGCCATGACTTTACTTGAACAACTGGATGCCGATTTAAAAACCGCCATGCTGGCACGCGATGAAGACCGCAAACGCACCCTGCGTTCGGTAAAAACCGCGGTGAGCAATGCCCTGGTGGAAAAACGCGGCAACAGCGGCACTGATGCCGCGCTCAGCGACGACGAGGTGCTGAAGCTGATCCAGAAGCAGGCCAGCCAGCGCCGCGACTCGATCGCTGAGTTCAGCAAGGCAGGACGCAACGACCTGGTAGCCATCGAAGAAGCCGAACTGGCGATTCTGCAAACCTATTTGCCACAACAACTCGATGCCGCCAGCGTGCGCGCTGTGGTGCAACAGGTGATTGCCGAAAGCGGCGCCACCAGCGCCCAGCAGATGGGCGTGGTGATGCGCGCGGCCATGGCGCAGCTACAAGGCCGCGCCGACGGCAAGCTGGTGAACCAGTTGGTGCGCGAGCTGCTGGCCTGACCCCCGCCATGACCCCCGCGCGCCCATCATCTATGCTGTTGACCCAGCCCACCCGCCCGTTGCTGCGCGACCGGCTGCTGGTGTGGAGTTTTGGCGCGCTGTTCGTGCTGGCTACTGCGCTGGCGCTCAGTGTGAGCTGGCCGGCCATCGGCCAGGTTACCCTGCACGTGGGCGATGTCAGCGCGGGCGATATCCGCTCGCCAGAGACAATCGAGTACCTCAGCACGGTACTCACCGAAGAGGCGCGCGGCCAAGCCGAACGCCGTGTAGCCGACATCTACGAACCGGTGCGCCGCGTGCGCAGCGAGCAGATTGCCCGCGCCACCGCAGCAAGCGAAGTTATCACCCAGGTGCGTGACAACAGCACAGCATCAGTGCAACAAAAGCTGCAAGCGGTTGCCGTCCTCAACGATATCGAGTTGGATCAGACAGACTGGGAAACCATCTTTGCGCTGGACGAGGATGCCTGGCAGCGGGTGAGCGATGAAGTCCCCACCGTGCTCAGCTTTGTGCTAATGGGCGAGATCACCGACAACCAACTGGCCGCAGTGCGCCGCCGCGTGCCCACCTATGTAGATCTTGTCAACGACGACGAAGCGCGGGTTGCCATCGCCCTGGTGCGGGCGCTAACCAAACCCAACATGGTCTTTAATGCCGAGCGCACGGCTGCGCTCAAGCAAGAGGCACGCGCCGCGGTGACGCCGCAAATCGAACGCTACGAAGCGGGTGAAATTGTGGTGCGCGCCGGTGATCTGGTAACAGCTCGCCATATTGAAGCGCTGGAGGCGATGGGGCTAAACCAAGCCGGTTGGAATTGGCAGCGCGCGACCACGGCCCTTCTCGTGGCGGGCATCATGGCGCTGATCTTCGGCTTGTACACCTACACCGCCACGCCCGGCGAAAACGTCACCCCGCGGCGCATGGGCCTGCTGATGGCCCTGCTGCTGGCCTTTCTTTTTCTGGCCACGGTAATGATCCCTGACCGCACCATTTTGCCTTACCTGTTTCCGTTGGCCGCAGTGACCATGCTCACCGGTGTGCTGCTGGGAACCCCTGTGGCCTTTTTGGCTATGGCCTACTTCGCGGTAGTGGCCGGCTACCTCAGCAACGGCAATGTTAACCTGGTGGTCTATTTGATGTTGAACTCGCTGGTGGGCGTGCTGATGTTGCGCAAGGGCGAGCGCACCGCGGCCTACATCACAGCGGGCGCGGCGGTCAGCGGAATCAGCCTGACTTTGCTGCTGGCCTTCAACCTGCCCATGCGCCTGGAGCTGAACATAGGTCTGCAACTGCTGGCCGCGGGGCTGGCCAGCGGCGTGATTGCCGCCAGCATCGCCCTGGTGGGGTTTTACATGCTGGGCGCCATTTTCGATATTGCCACTCCGCTGCGGCTGATGGACCTGGCGCGGCCCAACCACCCCCTGCTGCGCGAGCTGATCACCAAAGCTCCCGGCACCTATCACCATTCGCTGCTGGTAAGCAATCTGGCCGAGCAGGCTGCCGAGGCCATTGGCGGCGACGCCTTTCTCACCCGCGTCGGCTGCTATTATCACGACATTGGCAAGCTCAACCGCCCCTATTTCTTCGTGGAAAACCGCATGGAAGGGGTGAACCCCCACAGCCAGCTTGACCCCTGGTCCAGCGCGCAGGTGATCATCAGCCATATCAAAGATGGGCTGGAGCTGGCGCGCCGCCATAAGCTACCGCAGCGGGTGCGCGATTTCATCGCCGAACACCAGGGAACGGGGCTGGTGCGGGTATTTTATAGTGAAGCACAAAAGCAGGCCGGGGCTGAAGGGGTAAACGAAGCTGATTTTCGCTACCCAGGCCCGCGGCCGCGCAGCCGCGAAACCGCGCTGCTGATGCTGGCTGATAGCTGCGAAAGCGCCGTGCGCGCGGCTCACCCGGCCACGCGGGAAGAAATTGACCAACTGGTGCAAAAAATCATCAACCAGAAGATGATCGAAGGCGAGCTGTCAGAGAGTCCCCTCACCCTGCATGATCTGCATGTGACACGCATGGTGTTTGTGCAGGCGCTGCAAGGCGCGCACCATCCGCGCATTGTCTACCCGGAACTGCCCTCAACCGCTGGCAGTGATGGACGTACACCACTGGCTGCCAACCATGACTAACCCCGCTAACGACACAGTTTCCCTGCAAATAGAAGCGGCTTTTGCGCCATACGTGCCGGTAGCGCGTTTGCTGGCTGTGATCGCCGCGGCGTTACAGGCTGAACACGCCGTTGGCAAAGAGCTAAGTTTGGTGATCAGCGATGACACGCTGCTGCAACAGCTCAACCACGCCTATCGCGGCATCAACGCCCCTACCGATGTGCTGTCTTTTGCAGCGCAGGATGACGCCGGTGCCAACGGGCAATCTTTTGTCACCGCGCGCGAGCGCAACTACCTGGGCGATGTGGTGATTTCGTTTCCCACGGCGCAGCACCAGGCCGAGGCCGCAGGCCAGTCGGTGGAAGCCGAGTTGTGCCTGCTGGCGGTACACGGCGTGCTGCATCTGCTGGGCTACGACCACGCCGACGAAGCTGAAGAAGCGGATATGTGGGCGCGCCAGGCACGCATTCTGGAGGCAGTGCCGGCATGAAAAGCCGCAACCGCTGGCATTCCTTCACCGCGGCGCTGCACGGCATGGCTCATACCGTGCTCACCCAGCGCAATGCCTGGATAGAAGTCGCGGCAGCCTGTGGAGTGGCTGCCGCGGGAATTTGGCTGCATATTCAACCGCTGGAATGGGCTTTGCTGGCCCTGGTAGTGGCGCTAATTCTAGCGCTGGAGGCAGTCAACACGGCCATTGAAGCCGTGGTAGACCTGGTTTCGCCTGCCATTCACCCGCTGGCGCGCATTGCCAAAGACTGCGCTGCCGGAGCCTTGCTGTTTGCAACGCTGGGCGCTTTGGGCGTAGCTGCGGCGATTTTTGGGCCACGGCTGGCTGTGATGCTAACCGGCTGACGCTGCGCACGCTGCCGATTGCGCGGCAGGGGGAAGCGCGCCGGGGCTGCGGGCATGTCAGGCAACAAACCCAGCATCAACGGGCGGTTGGTCATCTCCCAGCGGGCAGTTTTCAGGCTGTAACGCAGCACAAAACTGCCTGCGGCCGTGCGCACCTGAAAGAGGCGGCAGGGTGCAGGCTGCTGCACCTTCCAACACAACTCAATGCGCAACACATCAAAACGACGACCGCGCCAACGAAAGGCCGCGGGGAAAAAATCATGAGTACGGGCCAGCAAGGTGACCGCTTCGGGGGTTCGCAGTTTCATAAAGTCAACCTTTCGTTACGGGTAAACATGGACCATATCACTGGTTAGCGCAGCTAGTCAGCCTGATTGTCGTTCAGCCAATATTCCGCCTCGCCCACCACGCGATAGCGCCGCTGTGGGGGGTTGGCAAAAAATGCGCCGCCAGACTGCGCAGGTACAGATGCACCGGGAGCCATCAGACCCGCGGGCAGGCTTTGGCCGGATGTCACCACATAGATTTGCGGGGCCGGGGCCACAGGCTGATAGTCATCGCGGCGATAAGAGGGCTGCAGAGCCGCTTTGCCGCGGGCGGCCAGCGCGATCAGCAGGCTGGTAGGGATGCTGGCGGCCACGCCGAAGATCACGCCGATCATCACAGCCATGGCATCGTTGCTCATCCGCTGCCCGATCAAAATAGCCAGAGTAACAAAACCGGCGATCATGCTGAAAGCAAGTAGTTTGCGCATGGAAAAATCTCTTTATAATGAAAGCTTGGGAGCAAGCAGCGTTTGCCCGCTCAGCACATCGCAATGATAGCCGGAGCTATCGGGCACAAGCTCAGGGGCAGGTCGCCATTGACGCGCCGCTTCAGCGATTTCCTGCTCGCTGGCGTAGGCCGCCTGAAGGCGCAGCACGTCGCCTTTGGCCACCAGCACAAAATCACCGTGGCCCAACAGCTTTTCGGCGCCGCTGCCGGCCACCCCTGCGGCCACTTTGGCATCTTCCGGGCTGGAAACAGCACCGACCAGACGAATGGGGAAATTGGCCTTCAGCAAGCCGCTCACCACCTCGGCTGAGGGTTTTTGCGTGCAGGCCACCAGATGAATGCCAGCCTCACGGCCACGTTGCGCCAGGCGTACCAGCGCGGTTTCCGCAGCTTTGCCGCCGGTCATCAGCAGGTCAGCCAGCTCATCAATCGCCACCACCAACAGCGGGCGGCTGAGGCGTGCCCGGTCGCGCTGCTCCATCTCCTGCACCAGCCAGGCCAGGGCACGCACGCCAGATTGCGGGGTGGCAGCCACGCGGCCCACCACATGCGGCAACGGCGATAGCGGCTCGAAACCGCGCCCTTTGGGATCAATCAGCACCAGGCGCAAGTCCTCAACCGAGTTGTTAAGAGCCAGCGACAGCAACAGGGCACGGGCAAGGGCAGTTTTGCCGGAACCGGTAGTCCCCGCCACCAACACATGCACCACATCAGGGCTGGGCAGATTGAGCAGCAAAGGTACGCCATCATCGTCCAACCCCAGCAGGGCAGTGAAAGGAGGTATCTGCCCCACACGGCGGCAAAGCGGCAGCAAGCGCACCGGTTCAGGTTCCTGACGTGGCACCTCGACCTGAATAGCGCCCTGTTTGCGATAGATGCGCGTGTTGTGTACGCCCAGGTTCAAGGCGATTTCCTCGGACAGCTCAGACACTTTGTGTACCTTGGTGCCAAGCGCGGTGGTGATTTGAAAGCGAATGAAGCGTGGGGTGATGGTGGCTCCCCACACCCGTCCTGGGACGCGGTGCGAGGCCAGCACTGCTTCAATGCGATCAGATTGCATATCAAGTTGTCGCATGCGCATAAGCCCATCCTGCATCGGTCGGGAGGTACGGGCAGCCTGGGCCGCAGCTAATGATCCTTTCGTGCCACATCTAATGAAGAAGGCGCTACCCTTGACGAGAGTAGAACAATTGTTCTGATAGTATAACAGAACAATTGTTCTGTGTCAAGTCCTGAATTTGGAAGGAAGCGGGAGGGAGCGGTGAGCAGTAAATAGTCAGTAGTAAGCAGTAAGGAGATCAGAGACGACTCGCTCCGTCTGGCTCCTTGCTCCGTCTTGCCCCTGCGGGATGGTTCCCAATCTCCAGACCGTGCCGTCTGACAGCCGCTCCCTGCGGACATGCAGTGTAACTGCGAACCATTCTCCCACCGCACGGCGTGCTGGCTCGGTCTGGAGACCGGCCAAAGCAGTGGGGATGGTCGTTCTCGCTCCGGCCGGCCCCTGCGGGATGATTCCCGATCTCCAGACCGTGCCGTCTGACAGCCGCTCCCTGCGGACATGCAGTGTAACTGCGAACCATTCTCCCACCGCACGGCGTGCTGGCTCGGTCTGGAGACCGGCCAAAGCAGTGGGGATGGTCGTTCTCGCTCCGGCCGGCCCCTGCGGGATGATTCCCGATCTCCAGACCGTGCCGTCTGACAGCCGCTCCCTGCGGACATGCAGTGTAACTGCGAACCATTCTCCCACCGCACGGCGTGCTGGCTCGGTCTGGAGACCGGCCAAAGCAGTGGGGAGCTCTCGCCAAGATTAGAATTAGCCGATTGGGCCGAGGATACAGTATGATAAAACCATCCCCTATGAAAGGATTTAATTGATGAGAAAAATTATTGTGCTTGCCCATGTCTCGCTTGACGGCGTGATCCAAGCCCCCGGTGGACCGGACGAAGACAGCAGCGGCGGCTTTGCGTTGGGTGGATGGATTGCCGGCTATGCCGACGAAAGCCTGGCAACCGCGTTGAAAAGTCAGATGGATGTGTCGTTTGATCTGCTGCTGGGGCGCATCACCTTTGAAATTTGGGAGCCATACTGGCCGCGCCATGCTGATGCCTGGCCCAATGTCAACACAGCAACCAAGTATGTGGTTTCGAATACCCGCACCTCCAGCCTGTGGCAGCCCTCTGTGTTTTTAAATGGCGATGTGGTGGCTAAAATCGCCGCGCTCAAGCAGGAACAAGGCAATGATTTACACGTGTGGGGCAGCAGTCAACTGGTACAAACATTGCTCAGGCATGAGCTGGTTGATGAATTCTGGTTGATGATCTACCCGGTGACACTGGCTGGCGGAAAGCGTTTGTTTGGCGAGGGCACTCTTCCTGCAATCTGGAAGGTAACGGCAAGCGCGATGACATCGAAGGGAGTCGTTATCGCGGCCTACCAGCGTGCAACCGGCCTTGTAGCCAGCAGAAGACACACTGCCTGAGACAAACCACACCGCTGCGGTATCAAAAAGAAGGCCGTGCTGGAACCAGCTCACGACCTTCTTTAAACGCTATTTTGGGCTGGCTCTGAAACGGATGCACGCGCCCCGTCAGCCGCCGCATTCATGTAGTGTAACCCCGTCTGCGCCGTGCCGCAGTCACGGTTGCCAGCAGCACCAGCAAGCTCACCGGCACGCCCAGCAGGATATACGTCCAACTGAACCAGGGGAGCACCTCGCTGCGAATCGCATCCACCAGCGTCGCGCCCGAGCGCTTGACAACATCATGATTGAGCGCCTTTGGCGGAGCGTCAAGTATGAGCGCATCTATCTGATGAGCTACGCCACTGGCTATGACCTTCAGGCTGGCCTGATGGACTTCGACTTCTACAACACCGAACGGCCGCACCAGAGCCTGGCGTATCGCATGCCGAAGGAGGTGCACTGCGAATGAACTGTGCGCCCAGGCTGCTGCTACGACGACGCCAGCGGAAGACGTTATGTCTATCACCTTATTTTCGTCGACTCGTGGTCTTGACAAA
>CALESQ010000069.1 GCA_937907455.1 uncultured Caldilineales bacterium | reverse complement strand
ATTGTACACTAAATTCGTCGTAGAAGCTGTCTCACCCATTATCGACACAAAGAGCAGCGCATTGATCCCGGTTTTCAACTAACCGAAGCGAACGCGGCCGACATTGCCGAAATCTGCCATCTGGTGGGAGGATTGCCGTTGGCTCTGGAAATGGCTGCCGGTTGGACGCCACTTTACAAACCATCAGAAATGACCACCATCATTCGGCAACAACCAGGGTTTTTAACCTCACCCTATGCCGATCACCCCGAGCGTCAGCGCAGCCTATCAGCGTTATTTACCTATATGTGGCGACTCCTGTCACCAGAGGATCAACGCGTTCTCAGTGTCATGGCGGTTTTTGCTGATGGCGCCAACCGCGAGGCAACAAAAGAGGTAATCCAGGCCTCTCCCTTAACCTTGAATGCTCTGCTGCAACGGGGCTTGCTGTCTATTGATCAAAACAGTCGGCTTCTCTATCATCCCCTGATGCGTGCTTTCGCCCGCGAACAACTCAATAGCGATTTGCCTCGCCTGGCTGCTGCTCAGGAAAGACACGCTGTTTTCCACGCCGATCTGCTGGCTACCACCTTTGCATCTTCCGGACGCATTCCATTTCCTGCCAAAGCGCTGGATATTATAGAACTTGAGCTAAACAATATTTTGCTGGCCTGGCGCTGGGCGATTGACAACAATCGTTTTGATTTACTGCTGAATCGGCTGGAAAAACTTTATGAGTTTTTCAGCCGGCGCGGTCGTGTGGAAGAGGCCGAGATCTTGCTTGACGAAACAATCGGGCTGTTAAAAGCTAATCCGGGAACTACGCCCGATTATCTCCCCTTGCTTGGGCATCTCTATAAACAACTGGGACAACTGAACAACAAGCGTGGGCATTGGCAACTTTCTCGCCAGAATCTGGAACAGGGTTTGGCTATCATGAAAGCCGCCGGTGAAGAAAAAAGCAGCCAGTTCGCTCAGGGACAAACATTTCTGGCCTATTCACTTGCCTGGCAAGGAGATACCCTCGCCGCTTTCAGCATCATTAATGACGCTATCACTGCCTTAACCCATTCCTCAGATCCCATCTACCTCGTTGATGCCCTCCTGGCAAAAAGCACCATTCATCATCTCGACGGAGACCTTTTATTAGCGGAGGAAACATGCTATCAGGCACTGCGTATTGCCCAAAAAGCCCGTGATGCCCTGGGAGAAGCTAAATCATTGGCCAATCTGGGCTATATTGAAGTACAACAAGACAAATTCGATGCGGCCCTTGCCGCATGGCAGCAATGTCTGCCGATTTTCCGTGAACAGGTGTTTTCGCAGGCTGTTTCGCAAACGCTGAACAACATAGGCTATATTCATGTCTTGCGCAGCGAATTTGACGCAGCATTGCCTTTGTTGCAGGAAGCCCTGGCCTTAGCTAAACAAATTGGTATACCCGGCATCGAGGCTGAAGTACTGGATAGCCTGGGAAGCGCAGTCTATGGCAAAAAAGATTTCGTAGCAGCACGGCACTATTATATCGCAGCCCTTGATCTGGTTCGTCAGGTCGGCGACGAACGCAAATCGGTTGACTACCTGTTAAGTGTAGCCAGAGCCTATATAGGGGACAATCAATGGTTGAAGGCCTTCCCAATCCTGCATGTACTTGACGGTTATCCGCTCAACCCTCCGTCCCGCGCCCAGCAGATCGCCGAACTGCTACAAGGGGCACACGCTGAGCTGCCTGCCGATGCCCTGTCCCGCCTGGTTGTACAAAGCGCCCAATTTGATGTCATGTCGCTGGCAAGTGCGGTGGTAGCTGAATAGACGATGTAAATCAAGAGCAAGCAGGCTGTAAACAAAACTTCAGCTTGCCAACTGCACCGAAAACGGTGCGCCCTCCTTTTGCGCGGCCAGCGCCCAGCGCAGCACGCGCGCGTCGCCATCCACCCAATCAAACCCTTCCACTTCAGCGAGGGAAACCCACATCAGCTCACCCTCGTCTGAGGCGCGCACCCCGCGGCTGAGCGCCTGCGCTGCATAGACCAGCACCAGCACCCCCGGATGCGTGCCATCGGGCAGTGGTTCGCTTTGCCCCACGCTGCCTTCTACATGCATCACTCCGGCCAGCCACAGGCCGCGCACGCCGATACCAGCTTCTTCATAAATCTCGCGCGCAGCCGAAACCGCCGGGTCCTCACCGATCTCGATATGCCCGCCCAGGCCATTAACCTTACCGGGAAACAGTCGCTTGTGGGCGGCACGACGCATCAACAACACCTCATCACCATCCAGCACAAAACACAAAGTACGGGGAACCACAAGATGACGCATGTTAAGCCTTGTTTGCCGGGAGCGGTGTTAACACCACCACCGGAATTTGCCGGCCTGCGGCGCGTTGCCGATAGCCCTCATAGCCGGGATAAGCGCTGGCTGCGCGCTGCCAATAGCGGGCACGTTCTTCGCCCTCGGCCTCGCGCGCCTGGTAGGGCCGCGGCTGCCCCCCGTGAAAAGCCACCTGCACCAGCGGATTGGCCCGCAGGTTGAGAAACCACGCCGGGTGCCGCGCCGCGCCAAAACTAGAAGCGATCACCACCAGCGCATCGCCTTCGGGAAAAGCCAGCAGGGGCACACGGCGCGGCAGCCCCGTCCTGGCTCCGATGGTAGTCAGCATGATCACCGGCACATCAATCATCCAACTGCTCACACTGAAGCGGTTGCCGCTGGCGCGCAACATAGCGCGATCCAGGCGCGGCAACAGGCGGCTTGCCAACCGCGACCCCCACGCGCTGCCGGCCACGGCCTGAGCACGGCGTTGCCACCAACGGCTCATGCAGCACCTTCCAGATCAGCAGCCAGCGCCTGCAAAATCGCGCCGCGGCCCACCAGCCCCAGCAAACGGCCCTCGGCATCTGTCACCGGCAAACGCTTGATCTCATGCTGCAACAACAGGCGCAACGCCTCTTGCAGGGTGGTGTCAGGTGTGACAGTGACCGGGTTGGAAGTCATCACTTCGGCGGCGCGGCGCGGTGACAGTACCACCCCCTCTTCACGCTCGCGGTTAAGACGTTGCAGCACTTTGCCCAACAGGCCGGGACGTTCGGCGGGGGTGGCACGCGCCAGCAGATCGCCATCGGTGATGATGCCCAGCACCCGGCGCTGCTTGTCTATCACCACTGCACGCCGTTGAGCCGCGCCGATCAGGCTGCTCACCACCGCAGGCAGGGGCATATCGGCCTCTACCGTAGGCACGGCACGCGTCATAATGTCGCTCACCCGCGTTGCTCCGGCAACCGGTATGCCCGCGGCCTCCTGATCCGATGAATCGGCAAACTGCTCTTGCGCCAGCGCCCGCAGCACATCTACCCGGCTGATCAGCCCCAGCAGGCCGCCTTCTGCATCGGTTACCGGCAGGCGCTTCACCCCGCGCGCAGTCATCAGATGCACAGCCTCAACCAGCGGTGCAGCCGGTGATACGGTGATCACGGCGCTGTGCATCAGATCGGCCACAGTTTGGCCGCCGGCGCGCAAAGCCTCGATCTCGGCGCGCAGCTCGGCCCGCGTGATGGCAGCATGCACCCCAGCCGAGGGCAAGCCCAGCCGCTCCAACAGATCGCCGTCGGTGAGAATACCCACCACGCGCCCCGCCGCATTGAGCACAGGCAAGGTGCGCACATGCTTTCTGATCAGCAATTCGAAAGCCTCGGCAATAGATGCATCCGGGGCAATGGTTTGCACTGCGCGCGTCATCACAGCCTCCACCGGCAGATCGGCTGGCAGGCTGCGCAGGCCATGCCGTACCCCGCTGGCCACAGCCACGGGCTGGGTGATGATCAGCGCATCAGGAGCCAGCTCCAGCAGCAGGGGCAGCAAGTACGCCACGCGGTCGGGGTGATCCACCCACTCCACAATCACCGGCAGATCGGCAGCCAAATCCACCAGCGTGCTGCTGTGGATGCGGCTAGAGGCGCCGAAACCGGCCAGACCGTGCAGCGCAGTGGCGCCAGCAGCGTGTTCGCGCTGCAACAGCTCCAGCACCAGCAAGTAAAGCGGCTTGACACCGCGGCGGTCGCTTTCGCTCAGGTAAAGGGTAACTTTAGTCGCTGTGCCAGTAATAGTCATGGTGCGATCTCCTAGAGGGCGCGCGCCAGAGCGATGCCACCCAGCGCCGCCAGTAAACCGATCACCACATTGCCCAGCAGATAGAACGCGCCGGGCAGCCAGCGCCCACCCTGCAACAAGGTGAGCGTTTCCACAGTGAACGAAGAAAAGGTAGTGAAGCCACCCAGCAACCCAACCGCTACAAACAGGCGCAGATTAGGGGAAACCACCCAGCGCGTGGTAGCCAGGGTGACAAACAAACCGAGGATAAAACTACCCAAAATATTGATCAGCAGTGTGCCGTGAGGAAAATCAGCGCCCCAGCGCGCGGCCAGCGTTGCTTGCAGCCAATAGCGCAGGTTCGCACCGACAAAGCCGCCCAGGCCAATGGCGATAATCCTGCTCACTTAACCACCTCCACCGCAGTCAGGCGTTCCAGATTAGCCAGCCAGATCATGGCGTATTCCATCGAATCGCCACACATTTCTTCGTTGGCACGCAGGCGGCTGCACACCTCAGGGCGGTCCGGGCGGTTATAGATCAAGCACAGGTTGCCCGGTGACAGATGGATGCAACGCACCCCCGCGGGCTTGCCGTCAGGCATTCCCGGAATGGATGATGAGATAGATAATGCAATGCAGCAAGCGCCGCAACCGATTCGACAGTCCATAGTAAAGGCATTATAAACGCAAGACCCAATTCGCTCAAGCCTGTACATCAGGTATAATGCAGCGGAAGGGCTGCGATTTAACCGCTACAGCACGCAGGCTAAATCAAAAAATGCTCCTGCCCCCTCACCCACTCACCCGCCCCTCGTCATCTCCCCAAAATCAGTCCATGAAACTCGACGTTGCCATTCTCAGCACCCATCTAAAAGAAGTTGAAACCCTGGCACAAGCCGCAGACACTGCCGGTTTCGCCGCACTGTGGACCAGCGAAACGCAACACGATCCCTTTTTGCCCCTGGGAATCGCCGCACTGCGCACCGCGCGCATCCAATTGGGCACAGCCATTGCTGTAGCCTTTGCGCGCAACCCTACTTCGGTGGCACATCTGGCCTGGGACTTACAAGCAGCCTCCGGCGGGCGCTTGCTGCTGGGGCTGGGCACGCAAGTGCAGGCACACATCGAACGGCGTTTTGGCATGCCCTGGGCCGCACCCGCGGCGCGCCTGCGCGAATTCATCCTGGCGATGCGCGCGGTCTGGGCTGCCTGGCAGCAGGGCGAGCGCCTTAACTTCCGCGGCGAGCACTACAAGCTCACGCTGATGGCTCCCTTCTTCAATCCTGGCCCCATCGAACATCCTGATATTCCCGTATACATTGCCGCGGTCAACGCGCAAATGAGCTACCTCGCCGGTGAACTGTGCCAGGGGCTGCATGTCCATCCCTTCCACACCACGCGCACCCTGCGCGAACAACTTCTGCCGCAGGTACAGGCAGGATTGATGCAGGCAGGCCGACAACGCAGCGGCATCACCCTGGCCGGCAGCATCTTCGTGGTCACCGGCGACACCGCGGCCGAAATAGCCGCGGCGCGCGAACAAGTGCGCAGCCAAATCGCCTTCTACGCCTCAACCCCAACCTACAGCAAGGTGATGGAACTGCACGGCTGGGGCGAGATCCGCGAACGCCTCAGCAGTCTGGCGGTGCGCCAGCGCTGGAACGAGATGCCCGCCCTGATCAGCGACCACATGCTGACCCAGTTCGCGGTCGAAGGCCGCCCTGAGGAAATCCCTACCCTGGTGAAATTGCGCTACGTGGGGCTGCTGGATCGCGTCACTTTTTACTTGCCCTTTGATCCCACACAAATCACCCGCTGGCGGCACTGGATAGAAGCGTTCAACGAATAGCTATAAGTGTCATATCTTTAGAGCAAAGTCTGTAAAGCAGCGAGGGTGGCAGCGGCAACATCATGCCAGGTGCGCGCCGCGGCAGGCAGGCGCGGCCGCGGCGCGACCAGGGCTTGCTGCATAGCCGCGGCCAGCGCCGCGGCATCAGCCGGATCAACCAGCCAAGCCGCAGGCGCGGCTTCTGGCAACGACGAGAGGTTAGAGGTAACTACGGGCACACCACAGGCTGCGGCCTCGGCCACAGGCAAGCCATAGCCTTCATAGAACGAGGGAAAAACGAACAGGCGCGCCAGCGTATACAGCGCGGGCTTATCGGCCTCATCTACCCAGCCGGTGAAGTGAACACGGCCGGCCACACCTGCCTCGGCAGCCAGGCGGCGCGGGTCGGGGGTAAAGACGCTGTCTGCGGCAGGCAGCCGCCCCGCGATCACCAGCGGCGGCGCGTCTGAGGGCAACAGGGCATAGCCGCGCAGCAGCCCGGCCAGGTTTTTGCGCACATCAAAGCCTCCCAGATAAAGCAGGAAAGCAGCGGGCAGGGCATAGCGGCTGGTCACGCGCGCCAGCGTTTCGGCGTCAGCCACAGGGCAGAAGGCTGCATCCACTGCCAGCGGCACCGCCTGGACACGCTCGGCTGGGATGTGCAAATGCGCCACAATATCCGCGCGGCTGGCGGCGCTGTCGGTGAGCACCAACGTGGCACGGCGAGCGGTAGCTGCCGCCAGCGCTGTGTAGCTGCGCGGCAACAGGCCTCCGCGGTACGCAGGCAGCAGCAAGGGAATCAGATCGTGTACGGTAACCGCCACGGGGCAAGGTGCTTGCCAGGGCGCAGCCCAATAGGGTATCCAGGCTGTGTTGGCTTGCCAACGTGCGCAAGCGCGCGCGAAGCTCACCTGCTCGAACCACAGCTTGGCCGCGTTCCGGCCCGGCATGGGCGCGGGCACGGCGATCACTGCTTGCCAGCCCGCGGGCAGTGGCTCAACCGGCGCAGCAGGCAACACCAGGGTGCCATGCCACCGCTCCGACCACACATCAGGCAGTGCCGCCACCAGGTGATGCAGGTATTGACCGGAACCGGTGTGCATCTGCCCCCAGAACCAGCCATTGACCACCAGCCGGGTAGACAAGGAGGAGCGGCGCTTGGTGATCGGTGAGCGGTAATGGGTCATAGTGGCAGTAAGCAGTAAGCAGTAACCAGTATCCAGTAAGGAGTAAGTAGTCAGCTGTTCAGAAGCGCAAACGGCGGGAAAGTAACCAGTAACCAGTATCTAGTCCAGGACTAGTATATCGTAAATAAAGTTATTGCGTTAAGTCCAGCAAGCCAAATGCTCTCATCGGTGTCACTCCGAACGCAGTGAGGAGTCCTCCATGCGTTCGTGAGAAGATTCCTCGGCCCTGACGGGCCTCGGAATGACAGGCTACCAGCAATTCCGCAATAGGCAAGTACTTAATTTACGATGTACTAGTCTACGCAACCGCCGGAGTTTGCTACTTGTCCTGAAAATAGGCCACGGTGCGGCGCAGGCCATCCTCGACCGAAATGGTGGCTTCCCAGCCCAATTCAGCTTTGGCTTTGGCCGCGTCCAGATAGATCTTGTACACCTCGCCCAGTTTAGCCGGGCCGTAGAGTGCAGGCTGCGCGTAGCCTGAGGCCGCCTTCAAACCGGCAAAGATCATGTTCACATCCGTGCCCGCGCCGCTGCCAATGTTATAGATGCCAGAACCAGCGGTGGTTGCTGCCAGCAGGTTGGCGCGAGCCACATCCGTTACAAAAACAAAGTCGCGCTGCTGCGTGCCGTCACCGTTGATGGTACATGACTCGTCGGCCAGCATCTTGCCGGTGAAGATCGCCACCACGCCTGCCTCACCGTGCGGATCCTGACGCGGGCCGTAGACGTTGGGATAGCGCAGACTGGCGTACTCAATGCCATAGGCGCGCTGATAGATAAACAGGTAATGCTCCACGGTGTGCTTGCTGGCGCCGTAGGGATCCAGCGGGTTCACCGGGTGATCCTCACGCACGGGCACATATTCCGGCTCACCATAGGCTGCGCCCCCGGTACAGGCGTAGATGATCTTGCGCACGCCGTGCCGCCGCGCCTGTTCCAGCAGGTTGATCGAGCCGACTACGTTGACCGCAGCGTACAGCTCTGGCTCGCGGAAAGAGCCGCGCACGTCAGCCAGTGCGGCCTGGTGCGAGATGATCTCCGGCCGCGCCGCCTCAAAGGTGCGAGCCAGACCCTCGGTATCGCGCAGGTCTACGTGATAGAAGGTGACTGCGGGGTTGAGGTTGGCCAGCTTGCCGGTGTTGAGGTTGTCAACCACGGCCACCTGATGGCCCGCGGCCACGAATGCGTCGACGATATGGGAGCCGATGAAGCCGGCTCCGCCGGTAACGAGAATGCGCATAGATTACCTTTCTGTTCCAGGGAATTGTCTGTGGGCAGCGGCCAGGGAGGGTTTCGATACGGCGCAGACGGGTTTCGATACAGCGCAGACGCCTGCTCAACCCACAGCTGCTCGGCCAGCGGCCGGGCACCCCTGGTTTGAACGCCAGCTTACCCCAAAGCCCTCCTGCCGTCAAATCCCTTATCGCCGCCCGAAAAATACCCGTTGACAAAGCCTTGATTTAGCGATATGATCGCGCTAGATCGAGTTTCAGCGACTTCAACGGAGGTCTGAGCACGGGAAACCGGTTGAGTATGTGCAGTCGGCATACAGCGGCGCTGATTTCTGTTTTACGCTTTCCTTGAAATGCGCATCCGAGTTTTCGGGTGAAATACGCCAACTATTACCCTGAAAGAGGAGTTTTTCATGCTTGTCCAAGTATTTGCTATCAAATCAGTGGAAGAAATGCAGATGTGCATTGATGTCGGCCTTGATCGCTGGGGGCTGGAAGTCGGCAAAAAGGGCATTATGCCGAGCGAGATGAGTTTTGAAAAGACGCGCCAGGTCTTTAAGGCGACCCCGGCCCGCTATCCCAAGATGGCGCTGACCATTGAAACCGACCTCGATGAGCTGGTGGAGATTGTCACCGAAACCAAGCCCGATTTGTTCCATCTGTGCGGTGATATTGCTGACCTGTCGCCGGAAGGCGTTTTTGAACTGCGCAAGCGCATCCCCGGCGTTGAAATCATCCAGGCGATTCCCGTGACTGGCCCCGAATCGCTGGCGATTGCGCTGGCTTATGAAGAAGTGGCCGACGTTTTGTTCCTTGATTCTGTAGCCCCCAACGTCAAGGGCATCGGCATTGCGGGTGTCACGCACGACTGGAATATCAGCCGCAAGATCGTTGAAACCGTCAAAAAGCCCTGCGTTCTGGCCGGTGGCCTGACGCCGGAGAATGTCGCGGCCTCGGTGCGGGCTGTCCGTCCGTGGGGTGTCGATTCAAATACCCATACTTGCATCCCAGGAACCTGGAAAAAAGATTTCGACCGGATGCGTCGCTTTGCAGAGGCCGCAAAAGGTGCGCTGCAGGAATAGGACGTGCAGGCACTATGTCCACTCATCAAAGTAAAGTTCTCTGCTATGGCGGCATTGCGGTTGACGCGATTGTGAAATTGCCTTACCAGCCAAAACCTGGTATTACACATATTATTGTTGAAGAATTTTACCGCTTGGGGGGTGGTGCAGCCAACGTCACGGAGTGGCTGGCGCACTGGGATATTCCGACCCGACTTTCAGGCGCGCTGTTAGGTTATGATCAATATGGCGACCTGGCATGGAATGTGCTGACCGCATTCCCCGCAATTGACTTGCAGTTTTTGCAGCGGGATCGTGCCGTCAGTACACTCATTGCACGATCTATCCCTTTTCCGGATGGCAACACCTATTTGTTCTGTTCGGATTTCGCCAAGGCACCGCTGGTGCCGCCCAGCCTGGCTATGCTGCAAGGGATCGAAGTGCTGGAAGTAGCGTTTTACTACGGCAGCCCGCGCGCCAACGCCGCATCCATCGAACTGGCTGATCTGGCGCGGGTGCAGGGCATCAAAATCGTTGCGATGGATATCGTCTCGACCGATCACCCGACGCTGCCCATCGCTGACATCATCATCAATTCCGCGGCTTCAGTGGTCGAACAAAACCCCGGCGCAGACCTGATTGAACACAGCAAGGCGCTGCAAGGCATCAACCGGGGAATTGTGATCACCACCGATGGCGGCCGCGCGATCCACGCCCTCGACCGCGATGGCACGCACTATGTGGTGCAGCCGCCGCAAGTCCAGGTGACCGATGCAACCGGAGCCGGAGATAGCTTCCGCGCTGGTATAATCTACAGTCATCTCAACGGATGGGCGTTGCCCCAGGCGTTGCAGTGGGCTACCGCGGTCGGCGCCTGGCAGGTTCAGCGTGGTTTTTCGCAGGATCAATTGCCAACCATCGCCAAAATCGCCGAAGTTGCCCGCCATATCAAAATCAGAAAGAAGAGCTGATTATGCTGAACCCCCAAATCCATTTTTCAAATGAAGTCAGGCAGGCGCGCGCAGCGGGCTTGCCGCTGGTCTCGCTGGAGTCGACCGTTATCACCCACGGCCTGCCTATGCCACAAAATCTGGAGCTTGGCCGTGCGATGGAGGAACGGGTGCGCGCCGAAGGCGCTGTACCCGCCACCATAGCCTTGATTGAAGGCCAAATCCATGTGGGTATCACCGATGCTGAATTGCAGCGCCTGGCTGCCGCGTCGAATCTGCTGAAAGTTTCATTGCGGGATTTTGCCACAGCCGCGGTGAAGAAGGTGGACGGTGGCACCACGGTGGCAGGAACTATGTTTGGCGCGCAGCAAGCCGGCATCCGCCTTCTGGCGACCGGCGGCATCGGCGGCGTGCATCGCGAGAGCTATCTCGACATCTCCACCGATCTGCAAGCCCTCGCCACCATCCCCATGATCGTGGTCTGCGCCGGTGCGAAGTCCATTCTTGACCTGCCCGCTACGCTTGAATATCTGGAAACGATGGGTGTGCCCGTTGTTGGTTATGGAACCGATGAATTTCCCGCCTTTTTCTCGCGCAAAAGCGGGCTAAAGGTCAGTGTGCGGCTGGACAGTCCGCAGGAGATCGCCGACTTCGCGGCTGCGCATTGGGGGCTGGGCCTGCAAAGCGCTATTCTGGTCACCAACCCCATCCCCGAAGCTTTTGCACTGGATGATGAATTTATCTCCCCCGTCATTGCTCAGGCATCTGCCGACGCACAGGCACAAGGTATTCACGGGCAGGCACTGACGCCTTTCCTGCTGGCGCGCATCAACGAACTGAGCGGCGGCAAGTCGCTGCAAGCTAACCTGGCGCTGCTTCATCATAACGCTACGCTGGCTGCGCGGATCGCCAAAGCCATGACCGCTGGCTAACCCGGTTTTCATGCAAAACGGCGCGACCGGTTGAACTGGCCGCGCCGTTTTTTTATACGGTATACCGCTTGTTCCAACTGGCTGGAAACGACAGCCTGTTGCCATAGACAAACCGAATGAGCTGACCGTGATGCTGCACCTCGTGCTCCAGCAACTCAAAGGCCAGGCGAATTTGCTCATCGCTCAAGGCTGCGAAATCAATGCGGGCCAGACGTTGTGCGGTAACGTGCAATGCAGCAAGCACGGCATCCCGATCTTCCACGACTTGCAGGCTGCATGAAAATCCTTGCCAGCTACCTGCATCAATCGCTGTAATGTAACTTTCGCGCGCGCCCACAACACACCAAAACTGCCCAGACAGGCGATTGGAGGGCAGATTGGGCAACTCTGCGCGCAGATCGGCTTCCTCAAGATGAACAACTAGATCGGCAGTGAGAGCAAAGGCTTGCTCAAGTCGCATTTTCAGGATCTGGTGCATCGGCAGCTCGCTTTTCAGCGCATTCAGAAGCATCTTCGAACATTTATTCCATCGTGTCAAGACAAACCACATATAAACATACGCCAAGCGCTATACCGTCGCTACATCGCTTGACATACAACAAACGGCTCCGCGCCTCCAGGTAACATGCAGGGGCCTTTAACCCCAACGCGGCTGACCGGGCTATTGGCTCCAGCTAAACCGCCGCGTGAATACCGGAATTGACCGCACCGCCTCGACGGTCAGCGTGCGCTCGCCGGCGAAGCTGTCGAACCAGGCGCTGTCATCCATGCGGTCAGACAGCAACCACGGGCAAAAGGCAAAGAGTGTATCCGGCAGCGGTTCGCCGTTGGAGAGCACGCCGGTGCGGAACCAGTTGAACGCTTCGACGTGATAATCGCGGTGCAGCGCAGGGTCAATCACCGGAAAATTACGGTCATCGCTGGCGTTCCACTTCCAGCCTCCCTCGCCCGCGATTATTGGCGGCACGAAGCCGATCTCCGCCTGCACGATGCGCGCCTGATGCAAAAAGCCCAGCACGCCATTCGGGTCGGCGGTATAGTTGGGGGGATGGTTCAGACCGTAGGGATGCGGCACGAGGAACATGCGCTGGAAGACCTTTTCGCCGCCGCGTGCCTTGATTTCACGCAGCGCGGCCACCAGCCACTCGTCGTTGACGAACTGCAAACCCACATAGCCGCCCGCGTTGTAGACCTGCTCCACCGCCACCAGCAGATTATCCAGAAAAAGCCGCTGGTCAATGGGCCGATCGTCCCACTCTGCAGGCAGCGAAGGTTCGTTGTAAAGCTGCATGTAAGGTGTCACTCCCAGATCGAGCAACAACTGCACATCACGACCCCAGTCGTAGTAAGACTGATAGGAACGCACATTCTTGCGCCAAACCACCATGATGCCCGCGTCGCGGTAGCGCGTCGCCGCGCGCTGCAATTGCTGCTCGTCGCCGTAATGAATCACCGTCCAACGCATGTGCATAGATTGCAAGCGACTGATCTGCAAGTCAATATCCTGCTCGCTGGGGTACGCCTCAGCCATGTTGTGCATGCACAGGCCGTTGTCATTGGCCGGGCGCGGCCAATCCTGCAAAGTCAGAGCGGGCCAGTCGGCCAAACGCAGAGGCAGCGGCGGAGGGGTCGGTGCCGGTGTGGGAGTCTCTGCGGGTGTGAGAGTCTCTACCGGCATAGTCAAAGCGGTCGCGGTGACGGGTACGGCGGTCGCCCCACCATCCAGCGGCGTTTCCGGCAGATAGATGCTGCTGCCCGTTGTAGCTACTGCGACAGCAGTAACCGGCGGGGTCACAGTGGGAGTCGGCATGACCGTACCACCGCGCTGGCAGCCGGTCAACCACAGCAGTGCCATACTGATCAACAAAAATCCAAATCGAAGTCGTTCACTAAGAGTCATAAGCAATCCTTTAAGAGATAGGGAGAGCGCGATGCCTTGCCTTGTCTACTTGTCTACTTGCCTACTTGCCTACTTGCCTACTTGCCTACTTATCTACTTGTCTACTTGTCTACTTGCCTACTTATCTACTTGTCTACTTGTCTACTTGTCTACTTGCCTACTTATCTACTTGCCTACTTGTCTACTTGCCTACTTGCCTACTTGTCCAACACTCCTCAAACGCCGACAAACTGCAAGCCGTTCCAGAGCATTGAGTTTACCCTGAATTGCTGAATTGTCATAAAGCCCCTGCCGCCGGTATAATGCACCTGTTACGCCACTTCACCAGAGGAGACCACGCCATGCTATTTGGTCGCAGCCAGGAAGAAACCATCGCCTTGCTGATCGTACTCATCCCCGCATTTACCCTGCATGAATTTGCCCACGCCTGGAGCGCCTACCGCCTGGGCGATAGCACTGCTAAAGATATGGGGCGGCTAACATTGAACCCGCTCAAGCATCTGGATGTATTGGGCGTGCTGCTGGTACTAATGGTCGGTTTTGGCTGGGCCAAGCCCGTACCGGTGAACCCCGCTAACCTGCGCAATGGCCGCCGCGATATGGCGCTGGTGGCTCTGGCTGGCCCAATGGCTAACCTGTTGATGGCGCTGGCCGCCGCGGCAATCTGGCGTCTCGCAGGTGTTGATCGCAACACTCCGCAATTCTTGGTATATGGTCTGCTGATGTTCACCTGGCTCAACGTAGCCTTGATGATCTTCAACTTGCTGCCCATCTCGCCGCTGGATGGCTTCAAAGTGGCGCTGGGTTGGCTGCCTGAGCCGGCCGCGGCATTGCTGGCCAAGACCGCACAATGGGGCATGTTGATCCTGTTTGGCCTGGTGCTGCTGGGCAATCTGGCTGCCCGCGCCGGCATGGAGAACCTGGACATCCTGGGCACACTGATTGCCACACCCACCCGCGAACTCGTCACCTTGTTGCTTGGCATAGGATAACCGCTGTAAACCCTTTGTACCGTATTCGACAGTTCCTCAGCTCATTGTTTCCGCGTGTAAGTGCCGCGGAGCGCGCGGCACTCACACGCTGGCTGAACGCACCCGCGCAGAGGCTATTTCTGCGCATGGCTGTGCGCGATCAGCGCCACAGTCTGGATGTGCTGCGCCGCGTACAAGCTGTTCTTCCCGCTCAGCCAGACCTGGCCGCGGCCGCGCTGCTGCACGATGCCGCCAAAACGGCTGGCCCAGGCCCGCGCATTCGCCTGCATCACCGCGTGCTGGCCGTGCTGATAGAGGCATTGCACCCCGGCAGTGTCGCCCGCCTGGGCCTGAACCAGCCCGGCAATTGGCGCTATCCCTTCTATCTGCACCACGCCCACCCTGAGTTAAGCGCGCAGATGGCTGAGGCTGCGGGCTGCACCCCGCTCACTGTGGCGCTGATCCGCCGTCACCAACACAAGCTCGCCGCACCAGCGAGCAACGAAACCGAGCGCTTGCTGCTGGTTCTACAGCAGGCCGACGACCTGAGTTAACTCCCATGGCAAAAGCAAGAATCACCCTCATCGGACTGGGCGTCACCGGCAATTCCATCGGCCTGGCCCTGCGCGCCGGCACGCGTGACTACGAAGTAATCGGCCACGATAAAGACATGGCTGCGGTCAACGAAGCCAAACGGCTGGCCTCGGTAGACAAACTGGAATGGAACCTGATCAATGCCTGTGACGGGGCCGGGTTGATCATTCTGGCACTGCCCTTCGCGGCGATCCACGATACATTGGCTGCGCTGGCCGGTGAGTTGAGCGAAGGCGCGGTGATTCTCGACACAGCCGGGCTCAAGCAGCCGGTGCAAGCCTGGGCTGATGCCTTGCTGCCAGCCACCGTAGCCTATATCGGCACACATCCCATCGTGCCTGCAAACGACCACGAGCCGAGCGCCGAGCTGTTTGACAAATGCCTGTGGGCACTGTGTCCGGCCACGCACACCGAGGAACGTGCGGTGCAGGTTGCCAATGATTTGGTGCTGCGCCTGGGAGCAAAGCCGCTTTTCCTCGATGCGCTGGAACATGATGGCCTGATGGCCGCGGTAGAGCAGATGCCCGCGCTGTACAGCAACGCGCTGCTGCACAGCATCACCACGCAGCCAGCCTGGCGCGAGCTACGCAAAGTAGCCGGCGGCCCCTTCGAGCAGCTTACCAGTGCTGCATCCGCCACGCCGGAAAGCCTCATTGAAGCGTGGCAGACTAACCAACCCCATCTGTTGCACGCGCTGGATACTGTGCTGGCTACTCTGACGACGTGGCGTGACCTGCTGGCTGCGGGAGATGCTGCTGCACTGCAAGCACCACTGGAAGAAGCGGCTCAGGCACGCACAGAGTGGCTCAACGCGCGCTCCAGGCAAGAATGGGAGAACAACGCCGCGCCGGTATCACAACCGCCGGGGATGATCAAAATCTTGTTGGGCAAGGGGCGTCAGCGCAAAGACTATGGCCGTAGAGCCGGTTCCGCAGCAGATACCCGGTCTGCTTGAAAAGCAACCAACGCCCATTGCAAAAAATGGCGGGTTGCCCCTCTTTAAGATCAGCGTTTCAATTCCAGCTATAGCCCACAGCATTCAAAAACGTGCGCGCTAAAATCATGTGGCCGATTCGGTTGGGATGGATGCGATCCCAGGCCAAGCTCATAGGATGAACATGGGTCAGCACTTCATCGAATGCTGCCTGAGTATCTGCCAGATGCGCGCCATAGCGCCTTGCCAGCCCGCGCACAACATCACTGTACTCATCCATCATCGCCCGCATGGGGTCGGCACGGTTCGCTTCGATTAGATACGGGGTCATCAGCACCAACCCTTTGAGCAGGGGAGCCACAGCGCACACCAGATCATTCAGGGTTCTTTCGTATTCAGGCAGGGGGACGTGCCTTTTCAGCTTCAGGGGTGTGTCAAATTGACGCCATACGTCGTTGATGCCAATTTTTATAGACAGCCAGTTGGGTTGCAGATCAAGCACATCGCCTTGCCAGCGCGCTTTCAGATCGCGCACCGTGTTGCCAGAAACGCCCATATTGACGACGTCAATACCAAGCGCGGGATAACGCGCGCCAAGCAACGCTTCCACCAGGCTGACGTAGCCCTGGCCGGTGGCACCGAACGCTCCTTTACCTACCGGACGCGCCCGGTCACAGTCGGTGATCGAATTTCCGATCATTACCAATTTGCTGTGAGCGTGAATGTCCATAACTTTCTTCTCTGCACGGGCACGGGCTCTTCGGTGCTGTGGCCGGTCTCCGACGCTGCGGCCGGTCTCCTGACCGAGCCGCAGCACGACCCGCTGCGGCCGGTCTCACTCTGCTGCGGCCGGTCTCCGACGCTGCGGCTGGTCTCCTGACCGAGCCGCACCACAACCCGCTGCGGCCGGTCTCCGACGCTGCGGCCGGTCTCCTGACCGAGCCGCAGCACGACCGGGCACGGTCTGGAGATTGGGAACCATCCCGGAGGGACCGGCCCGAGCGCAAACAAAACCTAGCTGCGGCCGGTCTCCTGACCGAGCCGCAGCACGACCGGGCACGGGCTGGAGATTGGGAACCATCCCGGAGGGACCGGCCCAAGCGCAAACAAAAACCTAGCTGCGGCCGGTCTCCTGACCGAGCCGCAGCACGACCGGGCACGGTCTGGAGATTGGGAACCATCCCGGAGGGACCGGCCCAAGCGCAAACAAAAACCTAGCTGCGGCCGGTCTCCTGACCGAGCCGCAGCACGACCGGGCACGGTCTGGAGATTGGGAACCATCCCGGAGGGACCGGCCCGAGCGCGGAGTATGGGCACACGCTGGCTCGGTCTGGAGACCGGCCAGAGCGCGGGAACCATCCCGGAGGGACCGGCCCGAGCGCGGAGTATGGGCACACGCTGGCTCGGTCTGGAGACCGGCCAGAGCGCGGGAACCATCCCGGAGGGACCGACCCGAGCGGTTCCCAATCTCCTGACTAGCTGCGGCCGGTCTCCTGACCGAGCCGCAGCACGACCGGGCACGGGCTGGAGATTGGGAACCATCCCGGAGGGACCGGCCCGAGCGGTTCCCAATCTCCTGACTTCTGACGACTAACGCCCTACGCCTGGCGCAGCGCACGCCACACGCGTTCAGGCGTAAAGGGCAACTCACGGATGCGCACGCCGGTGGCATCAAACACCGCGCTGCTGAGCGCAGGGCCGACACCGTCCTTGGGGATTTCGGCCACCGCCTTGGCCCCATACGGGCCACTTGGCTCGTAGGTTTGCACCAGAATCGTGCCCAGCTCAGGCATCTCGTCGGCGCGGTAGATGCGGTAGGTGCGGAAATCGTTCACCAGCAGCCGGCCTGCCTCGTCGTAGGGCATTTCCTCGCTGTGCGCGAAGCCCAGAGCCTGCATCATGCCGCCTTCTATCTGTCCGGCCGCGGTGATTGGGTTAATGGCGATGCCGCAGTCCACGGCCATCACCAGCTTTTTCACCGTGATTTGGCCGGTTTGCGTGTCCACCTCTACCTCGGCAAACTGCGCGGCAAAGGGCGGCGGGCTGAGATAGCTCATGTGGCTGGCTGTCGCCATGATTTGGTGCTGATCGGCCTGATGCGTGGCATGCAAGGCAATGGTTTCGATGGACACGCGGCGACCATCGGCCGCGCAGACATGGCGCTCTTCCAGCCAAAGCCGATCCGGCTCGATCCCGCCGAAAAAGTGTTTGGCCGCGTGGGTGCGAATCTGCTCGGCTACCTCTTCGGCAGCTTTCAGCACTGCACCGCCGGAGATGTAGGTGGTGCTGCTGGCATAGGCGCCGGTATCGAAGGGGGTAAAGTCGGTGTCGGAAGAATAGACGATGATCTCGCTCAACGGCACGCCCAGCGCCTCGGCGGCAATCTGAGCCAGGATGGTGTCAGAGCCGGTGCCCAGGTCGGTGGCGCCCATCAGCAGATTAAAGGAACCGTCATCGTTCAGTTTGATGCTGGCCGCGCCCATGTCCAGCCCGGCGATGCCCGTGCCGTGCATACAGATGGCTACTCCCAAGCCGCGGCGCAGGTGGGGTTGACCGGCCACGGTACGCCAGGCGGGATCGTTGCGCCGCTGCCAGCCAATAGCCTCAGCCCCGCTGCTCACGCAATCATCCAGGCCGTTGGTATATACCCATTGCTCGAAGCCTTCACGGCCTTCACCCATAGCCCGCGCCAACACCAGTTCATCGCCTTCTTTCACCCAGTTCTGGCGTTTGAACTCCAGCGGATCCCAACCCAGTTTTTGGGCGATCTCTTCCATGTGTACTTCCAACGCGAAAAGGGCCTGCGGCGCGCCATAGCCGCGATATGCGCCCGGTGTGGGTTTGTTGGTGTAGGCCACCAGGCAATCCCACTTCAGCGCGTCGGCCTTGTAAGTGGTAAGGCCGCGGAAGCCCGACACCGTAGGCACAGTGAGGCCATGCGTGCCGTAAGCACCGCAATCGGCCACCATGCGCAGTTCCAACGCAGTGAGCGTACCATCCTTGCGCACGCCGGTCTTAAAGCGCATGATCTCAGGATGGCGACTGCGCGCGCTGGTGAACTCTTGCTCGCGCGTGTACTCCATGCGCACGGGCCGCCCGGTGGCAATAGTCAGGTGCGCGCAAAGGTCCTCCAGCAGCATTTCCTGTTTGCCGCCGAAACCACCACCGATGCGCGGTTTGATGACACGAATGCGCCGGATAGGCAGCCCCACCAGCGGCGCGATGATGCGGCGCACATGGAAGGGAACCTGCGTCGAAGTGCGCACCACTAAACGATCATCCTCGTCCCACCAGGTGATGCAGACATGCGGTTCGATGCTGGCCTGCTGCACCTGATGGGTGCGATACTCGCCCTCAAACACGTAGTCGGCAGCGGCAAAGCCCGCTTCCACATCCTGATACGTGGCATGGAGGTGATGCACCAGGTTGCGGTCGGCGTCGTGGATCGAAATCGCGTCCGGCTCGTCGTGGATCACCGGCGCACCCGGCTGCATGGCGGCCTCGGGGTCCAGCACGGCAGGTAGCACTTCATAGCTAACGCGAATAAGAGTCAAGGCCTGCTGCGCCAACTCCGGCGTTTCGGCAGCTACCACAGCCACGCGGTCGCCGTAGTGGCGCACCTTGTTGTCCAGGCTCACCTGGTCAAAGGGGGGCGGCTGAGGATAGCTCTGGCCGCCGGAGGCATACAGCACGCGGCGGGTATTTTTGTAGCTCAGCACCGCATGCACACCGGGCAAAGCCTCGGCAGCAGTGGTGTCTATGTCCAGGATGCGAGCGTGTGCGTGTGGGCTGGTGAGCAGTGCGCCATAGAGCATGCCTGGCAGCTCCAGATCGTCGGTAAACACAGCGCGGCCTTTAGCCAGCTTCACCGCGTCTACCTTGATTTCCGGCTTGTTCACCACGCGGGTCTGCGGCGGAGCCACCACCAGCACCGGCGTTTGTGTTTGCACGGCGATGTCGTTGCGGTCAGTGGCAGAGCCGTCCGGCAGAGCGGGGGGTTGGTCGCTGCCGGGGGCCTCTGCGGCAAAGACGCGATCAAAAGTATTGATCATGGGCGGATTTTCCACCGGCAGCAGGGTCTCATCGCGCAACAGAGCCGCCGCGCGCAGCACAGCCTGTATCGGTCGAACATAGCCGGTGCAGCGACAAAGCACGCCGGCAAGGGCCTCGCGCACCTCGGCCTCGCTGGGGTTGGGCTGATGGTTGAGCAAGGCTTTGGCGGCCAGAATTTGGGCGGGAGTGCAAAAGCCGCACTGAATAGCACCGGTTTCGATAAACGCCTGTTGCAGGGGATGCAGCGCAGGCTGGGTTGCCATCGCGTAAGTAGGCGTCTGTGCCGTATCGAAACTCTGCTCTGCCGCCACAAAGCCAGGCGCCAGCCCTTCCAACGTTTCGATGCGGCGGCCCTGCACCTGCGCGCTTAACAACGTACAAGCGTTCACCAGCTTGCCATCCAGCAAGATAGCGCATGCGCCGCATTCGCCCGTTTCACAGCCATGTTTCACGCTGTACAGCCCGGCTCCGCGCAAGGTGGTCAACAAAATTTCGTTCGCTGCGACTTCGACCTCGCGGTCATCGCCATTGATGATGAGATGAATGTGCATGAGGAAGATACTTTCTTTTCTTGTCGAGGGCTGCTAACTCGTATTGCGTACTACGTGTTGCGTAAGGCGTGTAGCCCATCCTTGCAGGCATGGAAATAATTCACGGTTTGCGCAGTACGCAATACGCAGTACGTACTACGCCACAAACATGCCATTCTGCATGATCACTACCTCGCTGCCGTCGGCGCAGTAGCCGGTGACGTTCATGGTTGCAGTGCCGATCATCAAATCTTCGTGCGCGTCGGACAGGTTCAGCCCCAGCGCAGCCAGCTCGTCATCGCTTAACTGGCTGCCGCCAGCAATGCCTTCAGGATACGCCCGGCCAAAGGCGATGTGGCAGGCCGCGTTTTCGTCGAACAGCACATCGTAAAAGATCAAGCCGCTGCGGTTGATCGGTGAGCGCACATCCACCAGCGCCACCTCGCCCAGCCGCCGCGCGCCGGGGATTTGGAACAGCTCATCCAGCACGTCCTGCCCCTTGTCCGCGCGCCATTCCACCACCTCGCCTTGCTCAAAGCGGAAATACGCACCCGACAGCTCGCGCTGGAAAGGAAAACCGGGCTTGCTGGTGCGCACCCATCCCTCGACGCGACCATTATGCGGCGTGGAGAAGACTTCTTCGGTGGGGATATTCGCCATAAACGCGACACCCGCGGCGTTTTCACAGGAGCCGGTCGGCCAACTGGGGCGGTCGGTCAGGCCAACCGTCAGATCGGTGGAGGGCTTGCCATCGGCAGCCAGCACAGGATCGAAGAAATGCAGCGTTCGCACCTGGTGCTGTTCCAGGAAGCTGGCGATCTGCTTGAGGGTGGCGTCGTGCGCGCGCCACGCCGCGGCTGGATCGGGCTGATCTGCGCGGCACACGCGCAGCACCAGCTCCCACAGCCGTGCCAGCGCGGTTTCGGCATCCAGCTCAGGGAAGACCTTTTGTGCCCACGGCGCGACCGGTACGGCTGCCACGCACCAGGCAATTTCGTTGTTCATGGTGCGCTGCATGTAAAAGCCCAGCTTTTTGTTCCAGCCCTCGCGAGACGCGCGCATCACCGCCGGGCTGACATCCTCCAGCGCGTCGGGGTATTCGCTGCCAGTCAGCCCGACGCGCGCCCAGTTGTGATCGAGGATTTCTTCGCCGCGCGCCACTTCAAAGTCGGGAACGGTGGCAAGATAGTCGGGGGCAACGTGTTGCAGCCGGATTTTGCTGATCAGCGGATCGGCCCACATGATCTCTACGTAACTGGCCCCGGCGTCATAGGCTGCTGTGGTCAGCAGCCGCACAAACTCGCGATGACCCAGTTCGGCGCGCACGGCCAGCGCCTGGCCTGGCTGCAAATTCACTCCCACCTTGATGATTAATTCAGCGTAAGCTTGCTGCTGTGCAAGCAGGTTGTCGTTCATTGACAGTCCTTTCGGGGAAAACGTCGCTTTAAGCCACTGCACCGATGCGACGGGGATTGCCTTGTATTGTAATCCAGTGCGCATAGTTGGGCAACTACCCGACGCTATGTTGCGACGAAACCGGTCCATCATGCCGCAAAAAGCCGCGCAGGATGCGTTTATAACAACAACGAGAGCAAGCAAGCTTGTCGTTTCACAGGAATCAAGATCGTATGATGGAAAGTGTCAGAACGTAAAAAGGAGACTCTTATGCCTGATTCATTTGCTGCACCGATTCCGCTGGAAAAAGTGGAAGAATTTTTCGCCGCCCGCGGTGCGCGCGAAGAAAGACCGATCGCTGTCGAACGCCGCTTCCAGGTGGTTGCTGACCGCGAACCGGAAATCCGCTCGCATCTGGAGCGCATTGACCGCGGCGATGGCGAAGCTTTCTGGGAAGTTGTCGTTGAGGTAAACGGCATACGCGCGGGCGGGCGCGCCGTGCCGCCGCTGCTCAAGGGCGAAGGCCGCAAACTCGAACGCCGCGCCGTTGACGAGGAAGCGCTGCACGAGCAGCTCACCGGCTTTATTCCCGATCACCTCGGCTTTGATGCCTTGCCGCGCGATTTGGTGCGCAGCTACCAGGCTATTCAAAAGCCGATGGCGCGCCGCCGCGTTGCCACCACGATCTTCGGCGCGGATAATCGGCGCATCTTCCGTGACACCGCCTATCCGTGGTCTACTGTCGGCCTGGTACAGACCAACCGCGGCTCTGGTTCGGGCGTCATGATCGGCCCGCGCCATCTGTTGACAGTCAGCCATGTGATTGACTGGACGGCTCCGCCCGGCTTTGCTGCTGATTGGGTGCGCTTTACCCCGTCCTACTACGATGGACAAGCGCCGTTTGGTGAAGCCTACGGCATGCACATCTACTGGTATCTGCAAGAGGATGGCGACGGCTTCATCACCGGCAACGAAGGCAACTACGACTATGTGGTCGTGGTGCTGGATCGGCGGCTGGGCGATACCACCGGCTGGATGGGGGCGCGCGGCTACGATGACGACTGGAACGATCTGGCGGCCTGGTCGCACATGGGCTATCCGGCAGACCTGAACAGCGGCCAGCGGCCCTCGTGGCAGGGTGGGTTCCGCGTGGATGGCACAGATGCGGCCGCGCAGTCGTTGCAGCACCAGGCCGATGTGTTCCCCGGTCAATCGGGTGGGCCGATGTTTGGCTTCTGGGAAGGGGATGTAGGCCCGCGTGCGATTGCCGTGCAGTCATGGCAAAACAGCTCGACCAACGGGGCCAGCGGCAGCCGCGCGCTGCGCGATCTGGTGGCACTGGCCCGCACCGACTTCGCCTGAGCTGCGAATTCATAGCGACCGGCCCCGACAGCCGATGAAGGATGATTTCGATCTCTTTCATCGGCTGTTTTTTCACTGCTCAGCCCGACTTTTGGGTAGTGGTGTGTAAGCTGGATTATCATTTGTGCTGTATTTATATTTTATTTGATCAAGATTTGTATAATCCATTGACAACGTATTTTTTTTATCGTATACTTTGCCTGCAACACTGCTCACACAGCTTCTGCTTTCTCCCTTCTCCTCAATATTAACCACAGTTCGTCGCCGTGTTGTTTTGACGCGGCAAGTTGCCGCCCTAACGCACCCTGTCTTGCTCGTTTCTTCACCTTGCTTGCCGTAAGTCGGTTTGAAAAAAACCGTATTTCCCCCTGCTTTCAAACAGTCTGCCAGGTTTTTACTACATCGTAAATTAAGTATTTGCCTGTTGCAGAATTGTTGGTAGCCTGTCATTCCGAGGCCCGTCAGGGCCGAGGAATCTTCTCACGAACGCACGGGGGACTCCTCACTGCGTTCGGAGTGACACCGATGAGAGCGTTTGGCTTGCTGGATTTCGCGCAATCACTTTGTTTACGATGTACTTACACCAGCTTCTCCGCTGATCTCTCTATTTTTCACGATGGAAAGGAGTTTGTATGCCTACTGAACCCTATATCGGACAGGTGATGCTATTTGCCGGCAACTATGCGCCGGAAGGCTGGGCATTCTGCGATGGCACGCTGATGCCCATTAACCAGTACACCCCACTGTTCAGCCTGATCGGTACATATTACGGCGGCGACGGGCAAACCACGTTCGCCTTGCCCGATCTGCGCGGCCGCGCGCCGCTGCATTTCGGACAAGGCCCTGGCTTGAGCAGCTATTCGCTTGGGGAAAACGGCGGTGCGGAAATGGTGACGTTGTTTGCCAGCCAAATGCCCGCGCATTCCCATGCGGTAATGGGCTTTGCCGGGGGTGGAACCAGCGCGGAGCCAGCCGGCAATGTCTGGGCCAGCGGGCCAGCCAGCATGTACGCAGCCGGTGCAGCCGCCGATGGAATATTAAATCCAACAGTCATTTCCCCCAGCGGTGGCGGCCAGCCCCACGATAATATGCCACCGTTTCTAACGTTGAACTACTGCATTGCCCTGGAAGGCATCTTTCCCTCGCGATCCTAGGAGACACGTCATGTCTGATCCCTTTATCGGTGAAATTCAGCCCTTTCCTTTTGATTTTGCCCCGCGTGGCTGGGCACAGTGCAATGGTCAGTTGTTGCCGATCAACCAATACCAGGCACTCTTTTCTTTGTTAGGCACGACGTATGGTGGAAATGGAATGACAACCTTCGCCCTGCCAGACCTGCGCGGCCGTATTCCCCTGCATACGGGAACCAATCAGGGTATGACGTTTTCAATGGGTCAGAGCAGCGGCGAAGAAGTGCACACTCTGAACGGAGCGGAAATGCCGGCCCACATCCACAGCGCGCTGGCCAGCGCCAATACTGCCTCCGTCCCCAGCCCTGTGAATGCGACCTGGGCGAATTCGGGTGATAGCAGCTATGCAGCAACGCCCGACACGCAACTGGCTGCCAACGCACTTGGCGCCAACGGCGGCAACCAGGCGCACGAAAATCGGCCTCCTTACCTGGCTCTCAATTTTTGTATTGCCCTGGTAGGGATTTACCCTTCGCATCCCTAAGCCATCTGGAGGCTATTCTTATGAGTGACGAGTATATTGGCGAAATCAAGATGTTCGGGTTCAATTTCGCGCCGGTCGGCTGGCTGCCATGCAACGGTCAACTGCTGTCCATCAGCCAGAACACGGCGCTCTTTTCCATTTTGGGCACGACCTACGGCGGTGATGGCAGAACAACCTTCGCCCTGCCCAACCTGCAGGGCCAAGTGCCGATCAGTTTGGGCAGCGGGCCGGGGCTGAGCCAGCGGTTTTTAGGTGAAAGCGGCGGCGAAGTCGCGGTCACCCTGACCAACAGCGCCTTGCCGAGCCATTCCCAAAGAGCCGACGCGTCCGCGTCGGCTCTTTTTGTGGTGTCATCTGCACTGCGACACGGATCAACCAAAATCTGTATCTAATCAAAATTTGCTTGTCCAATCATTCAAGCCATGTTACAATAATTGCAACCATTTTGCAACGCGAGGAGAGTTGCAACTGCTTTACATTCCCGGCGTCAAGGAGAATACTATGCTCATCAACTGGATCATCTGGATCGTTATCGGCGGTGTTCTTGGCTGGGTTGCCAGCCATATCATGCACACGGATGGTCAGCAAGGCCTTCTGCTGAATATCGTTGTGGGCATTGTCGGTGCGCTTTTGGGCGGTGTTCTGCTCGGCGGCCTGTTCAATACAGGCACGATCAACCAGGGCGACTTCAGTATTCCCAGCCTGATGGTCTCGTTGCTAGGTAGTCTTGTCCTGCTGGGAATCATCAATCTGCTGCGTCGCGGCAAAATACGCTAATTGCTTTGTAACTGATGTAAGGAAAATCCGTCTGTCCTACTCAACCAGCATCTCTGATGGCTTAAAACAGACTGCGTAACATGACTTACTAATCACTACGTTGCGCATGTAGCGCGTCTGTTTGTGTGCGCAGATAAGCCCCAGCCTTTTCTTGCTCGTTCTGCTGTCGGCTGTAGATATGGCAACATTTTCTTTGCGGGAATCAAAAAACGAAGCCGGTTGGCTTCGTTTTTTGATTCATCTGGTGGAGCAGAGGGGACTTGAACCCCTGACCCCCACAATGCCATTGTGGTGCTCTCCCAACTGAGCTACTGCCCCAAATGAAGTTATTAATGCCTGTGCGGGCAGGTGGAGCTGAAGGGATTCGAACCCTTGGCCTCTACAGTGCGATTGTAGCGCT
>CALESQ010000068.1 GCA_937907455.1 uncultured Caldilineales bacterium | reverse complement strand
ACTCTCAGTCTGGCCTGCGCGTTCATCATTATCGGTGACCGGATTGCCAAGACAAACATCTACAAATAGGCGTGCATGGCGCTTGGTCAGTTTGGGCGCCATGCGCTGGCGCGGATAACGAGGCGCCATCCCCATGTCAGCTTTGACTCCACTGGCCTTGCTGGCCTATCTGCTCATGTTCGTGGGCTTGATTGGCAGCGTGCTGCCGCTCGTGCCTGGTCCGATTTTCATCTGGTTGGGTGCGTTGCTGTGGGCCGCCAACGATGGCTTTCAGGCCATTGGCTGGCCCACGCTGCTTTTCCTGGGGGCGCTGACCATTCTGGCCTGGTCCAGTGACCTGCTGCTGACGGCGCTATTCAGCCGGCGGAACGGAGCCAGTTGGAAGGCCATCCTGGGCGCCATCCTGGGCGGATTCGTAGGCGGCATCTTTTTCGGCGGATGGATTCCGGTTGTTGGCACGCTGGTAGCCACGGTGGTAGGGGCGGTCGCCGGCATGGTGCTCATGGAAACCATCGACAAGCGCGACCTGCGGGTGGCCGTCCACGCAACGCGGGGCTACGTGGTGGGTGTGTTGGCCTCCAGTGCCTTGGAAGCCGCACTGGCGCTGGTGATGATCCTGATCTTCTTCTGGCAGGCGTTTCTGTAATCAGACCCTCCCGATCGACCGAAAAGCACGACAACAAAGAGGGTGGCTGCTTCAGCGTCATTGCTGAAGCAGCCACCGTCTTTGTCTGCCTGTACCCCCAGCTGGACTCGAACCAGCGCACCCGGCTCCGGAGGCCGGTGCTCTATCCTCTGAGCTATGGGGGCATAGCGGCGGGGAGTATACCACAGCTCAAGCCCGCTGGCAAGCACGACAAAGCAGCCGCAGCAAATTGCTTGATGCTTTGCCGGTTCTGTGGCATAATCACAGCCACTACGGACACCTTGCGACTTTTGGGCCGCGCCTTCGTACAGATCACAACATTGCCTTTCCCAGGAGACACTCGATTGCTCAAACGCCTGTTAAATCGCACGGAAGAAGACCTGCTGCACGTTGAGCGGACCTTGCTGCAACAACTGCACACCGCACTGGTACAACTTGATGCGGTCAAAGAAGATCAGAGCCGGCTTCAGCAGGCCCAGCAACAACTAAACGAGCTGTTCCTGCTGGTAGTGGTGGGCGAATTCAATGCAGGCAAGTCCGCGTTTATCAACGCGCTGCTGGGCCAAAGCCTGCTGGAGGAGGGCGCCACCCCCACTACCATGCGCGTGCACATCATCCGCCACGGCGAGCAGGTCACCCGCCACCTGTTGGAGGCCGAGATGGAGCAGATCACCGCACCGCTGGAGTGGCTGCGCGAGATCAACATCGTAGACACGCCAGGCGCCAACGCCGTGGTGCTGCGCCATCAGCAGATAACCGAAGAGTTCGTGCCGCGCTCAGACCTGGTGCTGTTCGTCACCAGCGCCGACCGCCCCTTCTCCGAAAGCGAGCGGCTGTTCATGCAGCGCATTCGCGAGTGGGGCAAAAAAGTAGTCATCGTCATCAACAAGGCCGACATTCTGGACGAGGCCGACACAACCAAAGTGCGCGCCTTCGTCGTTGAGAACGCAGTCAAGCTGCTGGGCGTTGAGCCGCAGATCTTCATGGTATCGGCCAAACTGGCACAGCGGGCCAAAGCTGCCAACCAGCAGCCGCCCGTTGCCGGCCAACCCGGCGTGCTGGAATTGTGGTCAGAAAGCCGCTTCGAGCCGCTGGAGCGCTATATCCTGGATACGCTGGATGAGAAAGAGCGCCTGCGCCTGAAGCTGTTCAACCCGCTGGGCATAGCCGGCAAGCTGCGCGAGCACTACAGCGCCATCACCGCCAACCGGCTGGAGGTGCTGGGCGACGACTTCACTACCATTGACACCGTAGAAAAAGACCTCGACACCTTCGAGGAGGATACGCGGCGCGACTTTCAATACCGGCTCAGCCAGATTGATGCGATCCTCTACGAAATGTCCGATCGCGGCGTAGCTTTCATTGACCAATGGCTGCGGCTGGGGCGCGTTTTCGACCTGACCAACAGCGCCAAAGTGCGCGAAGCCTTCGAGCGTGATGTAGTCGCCGACACCACCATCCTGCTGGAGCGCCAGGTCAGCGACCTGATAGACTGGATTGTGGAGCGCGAACATCGCCAATGGCAGGGCATCATGGCTTATCTTAACCGCCGCGCTGACCTGCACAAGGATCGCGTGATCGGTGAGGTAGGGGGTAGCTTTGAAAACAACCGCCGCGCCCTGCTAGAGGCGGTACGCCGCGACACGCAACGTGCCCTGAGCGGCTTCGATCAGCAAGCCGAGGCCACCAAGCTGGCCGAGTCGGTGCAAAACGCGCTGGCGCACACCG
The DNA here is from genome assembly GCA_937907455.1 of uncultured Caldilineales bacterium. Taxonomy (GTDB): domain Bacteria; phylum Chloroflexota; class Anaerolineae; order JAAEKA01; family JAAEKA01; genus JAAEKA01. The sequence goes on along the minus strand of CALESQ010000068.1, from coordinate 23,464 downwards.
CCCTTGTCGAGGCGGGCGCGCTGGGCCTCGGTGCTATCCTGCTCACTGCGCTGCACACGCTGGTGCTGGACCTCACCGGCCTGTTGTTTGCCGGGGCGGTAGCCGCAGTGGGGCTGTACGTGCTGCCCAACCGTCGGCGCAAGGCGCGCGAAGACCTGCGCGCCAAAGTGAGCGAATTACAAGGCAACCTGCACGAAACGCTCAGTGCCCAGTTTGAAAAAGAGCTGGCGCGCTCGCGACAGGCCATGCAGGAAGCCATCCAGCCGTACACCCGCTTTATCCGCAACGAACGCGAAAAGCTCACCGCCATCAACAGCGAATTGGCTACGCTAGAGCAAGCCATGCGCACCCTGCACGCCAAAATCGAAGCGTTATAGGCAAGGCAGCCGTGCGAGACCTGCCGCCGCCTCTCACCCTGCGCCCGCTGAACCTGGCCGATGCCGCCGCGCTGCAAGCCGTCTATAGCGGCAGCGCGGATTATTTTCGCCGCGCCGCGGCCGCGCCACCCGATGCCCCACAGCAATTGCAGCAGGCCGCGGCAGAGGAGGGACGCTTTCTGCTGGGCATGGTGCTGGACGGGGAAATGATCGGCGTGCTCGATCTGCGCCTGGCGTGGCCGGGGCCGTTCGACGTGTCTATCGGCTTGATAGGTTTGATTTCAGAACATCGTCGTCTGGGGCTGGGCAGTTGGGCGCTGCGCCTGCTGGAAACCTGGCTGGCGCGCGATACCCCCACCGAGGCCGTGCTGCTGCACGTACCTGCGGCTGATCACGCCGCGCAAGCCTTTTTCCGCGCTAACGGCTATGTCTTCACCGGCCAATCCACCCGCGTAATCAACGGCCACACCCGCCTGCGCCTGCTGGAAATGCGCAAAAGCCTGCGCTGAGCGCGCGGCGAGTCCTTTTTTACCCCATCCCTTGGCGGCGCGCCATATCAATGGCCTGGGTGCGATCAGCAACCTGCAATTTATTCAGAATATTTGAAACGTGGTTGCGCACGGTTTTCAGGCTGACTACCAGATGCCCGGCAATCTGGGCGTTGGTCATCCCCTGGGCAACAAGATCAAGAATTTCACGTTCTCTATCGGTCAGTTCAGGGAACAAAGCGCTATTCTGGGGCCGCTGCATGGCAAAATAGTGCATCATGCGCCGCGCCAGACCGGAGCCAAAGATTGCCTCTCCGGCAGCTACCCCGCGTACGACGCGCAGCAGCTCGGCCTTGAGCGCGCCTTTGAGCAGATAGCCGCGTGCGCCGGCCCGTATCGCGCTGAAGACCGAGTCGTCATCCTCGAACATGGTGAGCATGATCACACCAATGTGCGGGCTGGCGTAGATAATCTGGCGCGTGGCGTCAACGCCGTTCAAAACAGGCATCTGCAAATCCATCAGAATGATATCTGGCTGCAAGGCAAGGGCCATGTCCACGGCCATTGCCCCATCGCTGGCTTCGCCCACCAGCGTGATATCCGGGGCCGACTGCAACAGGGCGCGCAATCCCTCCAGAAACGCGGGGTGATCATCTGCCAGCAAAATGCGAATAAGCTCAGTCATGGCAACGGCTGCTCGCTAGCGCTCGGGTTGGACATGGCATAAAGCAGAAAGGGGCCGAACTCATCTTCTCCTACTTTTTCAAATGCCATGCCGATTTTACAGGCCGTGTTGATGGAGGCCTGGTTGTTTTCGTCAATGAGGCAAACCAGGCGCGGCAGCTTGAGGGTGTGAAAGCCATAGTCGCGGATAGCCGCCGCAGCTTCACTGCCCAGCCCCTGCCGCCAATAGGCTTTGTCTATCATAAACGCTATTTCCACTTCGTTTTGCCCGTCAATAGTCCAGGGCAGCAAACCACAGCGGCCAATAAAACGCTCCTCCGCCTTGAGCACAGTCGCCCACAAGCCCAGTTCAGGGTGACGGGGATGGCCGTTCATAAACCATTCCACCTCCTCTTTGGTCTCTTCGTAGGTCAACACACCATCAGGAAAATATCGGCGCATTTCGGGGTCGCGATACAAAGCAAAAAAAGCGTCCACATCGCTGAGGTAGGGATGGCGTAACAACAAGCGTTCGGTTTCGAGAATAATCATTAGGGTCTCCTTCGGCATAGCCGGCTAACGTTTCAGCTCAGGCAAGGGCAAGGCAGCGCGCACCAGAGTTCCGCCGTCGGCGCGTGCGGTGATCTTCCAGTGACCACCCAACTCCTCGGCCCGTTCACGCATGGAGTGCAGGCCGACACCTACAGGATGGTTCGCCGCCAAGCCAACGCCGTTATCGCTGATTTCGATCTGCAAGGCCAGCGAATTAGGCAGGTCGCTGGTCAGGGTCAGGTTCACGGCCATCTCGCTGGCCTGGGCATGTTTCAGCACATTGTTGGCTGCCTCCTGCACAATGCGATAAGCAGCCACTTCTACGGCGGCAGGCAGCATCGGTAGTTGCTCCGGCGCTGTGAAAAGAATGGTGGTAGATTTAGTTTGCCTGTGATGAAGATACTCACGCAGCGCCGAAACCAGGCCATATTCATCCAAATCGGGCGGGCGCAACTCGTAAACCAGACGACGAATGTCGGCAATGGCGCTTTGCGCCTCGCCGGTCAGCGGACGCAGGATGGCGTCGCTGGCGTCGGCCTGCGGCGGCAGCGCTTCCCGCGCCTGCTCTACCTGCATGACAAAGCGCGCCAGCGTTGGTCCCAGGCCATCGTGCAGGTCGCGACGCAGACGGCGACGCTCTTCCTCGCGCGCAGTAACCAGATGCTCGCGGGCCTGTTGCAGTGCTGCCGCTGTGCGTTGCAAGTTTCCCTGCAACTGCACGGCGTGAGCTGCTACACCGGCCTGACGAGCAATGTCGTTCAGCAAGCGCAGGTCAGCGCTGCTGAGGGGCGCGTCTGCGGCACGCGCAGCCAGCAGCATTTGGCCTACGGGCTGGCCCTGATAGGTCAGCGGCAGTCGTAGTAGATCCCATGCGACAGCAGAGGGCTGGTCTGCGCTGCGCAGCGGATATTCTGCAGCCAGCTCGGTTTGACCGTGCTGATCCAGCGTCACAGCCGCGTAGGGCAATTTCAGCGCCTGCACCACCGTTTCCACCACACCGTTCAGGGTGGCTTCGGGCGTTGTCGTTGCAGCCAGCCGCTGCCCCAGGCGGGAAAGCACCAGATAGGGATCATCGCGCTCGCCGTAGAGCAGGCGATTGGCCGCTCGTTGCAGCCGCTCGCGCAGCGGATTGAAAACCACAGCGACCAGACCGGTGGCTATCAACGAGAAAAACCAGTCACCGCCGTGAAACAGGGCGCTCAAGCCGCCCACCACCACCACATAAAGGCCAATCACCAGCCCGGTCAGCGCGCCGTAGACCAGCGTGCGGTTCAGGATCAGATCAATATCAAAGAGACGATAGCGCATGATGGCAACAACCAGGCTAACGGGCAGCAGCGCCATGAACAGCGCCTGAATGAGCGGCCGTGCTGTGGTATAGAGAAAGAAAGGCCAGGCAGCCCCCCAACGGCCATCCTGCGCCAACGCCAGAATGCCGTAATAGAGAACGCCGCCAACCACCGCCGAAGCCAGACCAAACAGCGTCCACTTGATCTGTTGACGCTCCACCAGCGTGGAGACATGGCGATAGCGGTACACCTGCGCCCCTATACCGGTGGCGAACCAGCTACAGCCCACCACAAACGATGCCAGCGGCGTGGCCCGCCATACTGGCCCATTGAGCGGGTTAAAGGGCAGCGCGGGAACCAATAGCCAGGTCAGCATCAAGACAACCCAGGCCAGCGCCAGCCATTGCGTCCAGCCAGGCACAAAGCGGCCACTGGGAAAGAGAAAGAGCAGCAGCAGTGCCCCGCACATAGCGATGGCTCCCTGCGTCAGCACCAGCCAGTGCAGCCAGGGCCACTCGACGCCATAGATTGGGCTGACCAGCGTGCCGGTGATGCCGGTTTCGCTGCCAGCCACAGTGATCAGGGTTAGCGCCAGGAAGAGCGCCATCGGTGTGCGCCCCCTGAGCCGCACAATCCACAGCCCGGCGATGGTATAGAGCATGACCAGCAGAATGTTGACCCCCAGCATCAGGCTGACGGGGATCACCTGCGGCATGAACGGCTGGCCGGTGACGGCAACGATCTCGCGATAGCGTGCAGGAATGCCGAAGATAGTCAAGCCAATGCTTATTGTCACCGCCAGCAGCCAGCCAAGCCAAAGCAGTCTGGCTGCATAGCGGCGCAGAATAAAGCGATTGGTTGCGGTTGGTAACGGTTGCTCAGGCACAGGGAGCGGGTTCATGAAGCCATCATAGCTAAAACCGGCAAATGGTCAATCGGATTTCACGCAACCGACGCAAGTGCCGGCAGATTATCTGGCTGCTTTCTCAAAAGCCTGCATCAGGCAGATACCTGGCTGCTAGTGAATATTCGGCCCAGAAACATTCATCATACATACGCTATGACCGACATTCGATAAAAAGCTGTGCAGATTTACCGGTGTCGGCCATAGCGGGTTTCGTTCATTTATTCCGTCACTGTCAGCGTGCGGTGCATACCGTGATCGGCGTGGCTCATGGGCATTTCGCCCTGCATCATCGCTGCCACATCCGGCAGCGGGCAGATAACCGTATAGGTGCCGGGGGCTAAGTCTACCTCTATCCAGGCCCGTTCACCCGGGCCGATGGGGGGCACACCGGCACCCTCAACCATCGTAAAAGGCGGTGGGCCGGAGGGCTGTGCTTCGTGGAAAAAAGCCATCGCCTGCTCCACCGTCGCCCCTTCGCTCAGAGTAATCAGCAGCAGCATGTGCCACTGATCGCCGCTGTTGCTGACCTCCCAAAGCTGCTTCCGTGCCTGCACGCTGTCAGGCATGGCAAAAGCGAAGTTCGCCATGTCCACCCGCACATCCGCCTGGGGTTCCACGGTTCCCACCAGCTCAGTAGCCTGAAAGACGGCATTGAAGTGCTGCGCACCAACAATAGGCGGCCCGTCGCTGTGTTGAACCGCATCGGTCACAAACTCACCGGTTCTGAAGTCAATAATAGCCTCGGCAGAGCCACCCGCTGGTAAGGGGTTAAAACTCGGCATAAAGCTGATCATCTGCATCAAGGGAATGGTTGCTTCCGGATCGGGAGCCAGGGCAATGATTTCATCCGTGTCTGCGCCGGGCAACACGCGAGCCAACGAAACATCCATATCCTTGTCAGTTTGATTCTCAAAGGTCACCCGCACAATGCCACCGGGGAAGTTCTCGGAAATGACGAAGCCCTCGGCATTGAGCGTAATGGTGGCTTCAGGAATTTGCGCGGCAGGAACCGGCGTTGCCGTCGGCGCAGGCGTTGCGGTGGGTGACGCAGGGGTGGCGGCAGGTTGACAGGCCGCCAGCAAAAAGAGTGTCAAGCTCAGCAAGCCGCCGATAACGGCTTGGCGGATACCAAAACGCGAATAGGTGTTCATACGATCAGTCTCCTTGTAGGTTAATTGTACAGTACTTGATCAAGCAACCGTAGTGTATCATGTGCGCTATCCCAAAATCAAGGGATTTGTTCCCGTCCATGCAGGAAATACGGACAGGAAAGCAACGCTGTATGCCCATTGCAATGCCCGCCTGGTGTGGAACAAGGAGCAAAATTAACCATCGGCGACCACGCTTGATTGGCAGCAAGCAGACAGACGTACCGGCAAATTTCGGGTATGCTGGATCGGTTGCACAGGTGGCAACCGATCTTTGTTTTCCGGCGCATCGTGCCTTTGTGACGAAAAGTTTGGTAGCGTGCAACTTTCGGTTGAATTGCAGGAGCCGGGCAATCCGTGGTTCCGGTTAAGAAATCGAAGCGCCTTTAGGCGCTTTCCGGAAGCCCCGGCAGGGGCTTTGTGGTCTGAGACACCGAATTGAATTCGGTGACAACACATTTCAACCGAAATCCGTACACAACCAAAAGTTTGCCCATTTAGCACATTCGTGCTATTATAGCAAGCTGCATGCTTTTTCGCTTACCCTTTCTCAACGTATGAGGCCCCATGGCACACGACAAACTGATGATTCGCGGCGCACGCGAGCACAACCTCAAAAATATCGACCTTGACATCCCGCGCGACAAGCTGGTGGTGATCACCGGCCTGTCGGGCTCGGGCAAGTCCAGCCTGGCCTTCGACACCATCTACGCCGAAGGCCAGCGCCGTTATGTCGAATCGCTGTCGGCTTACGCGCGCCAGTTTCTTGGGCTGATGGAAAAGCCCGATGTAGACCAGATCGAGGGCCTCAGCCCGGCGATCTCGATTGACCAGCGCGGGGCCAGCCGCAACCCCCGCTCCACCGTAGGCACGGTGACCGAGATCTACGACTACCTGCGTCTGCTCTATGCCCGCGTGGGCCTGCCGCATTGCCCCAACTGCGGCTCCCCCATCAGCCAGCAAACCGTGGAGCAGATGGTGGATACAATCTTGAGCATGCCCGACGGCAGCCGCCTGCTGCTGCTGGCGCCGCTGATCAATGCACGCAAGGGCGAACACAAGGGCGTGTTCGATGATGTGCGCAAGGCCGGCTTTGTGCGCGTGCGCGTCAACGGCGAGGTACACGAGGTGGATGAAGACATCCAGCTCGACCGCTACAAGATGCACACCATCGAGGCTGTAGTAGATCGTGTAGTGGTACGCCACGGCGAGGGCGGCGTAGATAGCACGCGCCTGGCCGATTCGGTGGAGACCGCGCTGCGCCTGGGCGATGGCGTGCTGCTGGTGAGCGATGTAACCGACGCCGATGCGCCCAGCCACGATCGCTATTTCAGCGAAAAGTTTGCCTGCGTGAAGTGCGGCATCAGCCTGCCGGAAATCGAGCCGCGCACCTTCAGCTTCAACAGCCCGCACGGCGCCTGCCCCACCTGCACCGGCCTGGGCACACAACTGGAATTTGACCCTGAATTGATGGTGAACAGCGAGCGCAGCCTGGACAACGGCGCGATTCTTGTGCCCGGCTGGGGGGCGGCCGGCCAGAAAAACCAGGACAACAGCTACGGCCAGCAGCTTTTGCAGGCTGTCTGCGTCAAATATGCCATTCCCTACAGCGAAGTGCCCTTCGGTGAGTTGAGCCAGCGCCAGCGCGATATTGTCCTGCGCGGCGCACCCAAAGATGACAAGGTGATGCTGACCTATACCAACCAGGCCGGTCATCGTCGCCAGTTTGAAACCGGCTACGAAGGTGTGATCCCCGGCACCGAGCGCCGTTATCGTGAAACCACCAGCGACTATATGCGCCAGGAGTACGAACGCTTTCTGGGGGCGCGGCCCTGCCCAAGCTGCGAAGGCAAGCGGCTGCGCAAAGAGGCGCTGGGTGTCACCATCACCGACCAAAACATCGTCGAGGTAACCGGTATGGCGGTGTCGGATGCGTTGCGCTGGGTGGCCACGCTGCAAAACGACGAGGAACGCGCCAAAGCTACCGACTCACTCAACGGCGATGCGGCCGCGCTGCCAGCTACACCGCTCAGCCAGCGCGAGCAAACCATTGCCCGCCAGGTGTTGAAAGAGCTGCGCGCCCGCCTGGGCTTTCTGCACGATGTCGGGTTGGACTATCTCACGCTGAACCGTCAGGCGGCCACGCTCAGCGGCGGCGAGGCGCAGCGCATCCGCCTGGCTACGCAGATCGGCTCGCAGTTGATGGGCGTGATGTACATCCTCGACGAGCCGAGTATCGGCCTGCATCAGCGCGACAACGAACGCCTGCTGCACACGTTGCTCACCTTGCGCGATCTGGGTAACACCGTGCTGGTGGTGGAACACGACGAAGACACCATGCGCGCGGCCGATTGGATTGTAGACCTGGGACCGGGCGCAGGCCAGCATGGCGGCGAGGTGATTTGCTCTGGCCCGCTGGATGAGCTGCTGGCCTGTTCCGAATCGCTCACCGGCCAGTATCTCAGCGGCAAGTTGAGCATTCCCGTACCCGAGCAACGGCGCGCCGGCAACGGCGATTACCTGGTGGTGAAACGCGCGGCAGAAAACAACCTCAAACGCGTAGACGTGCGCTTTCCGCTGGCCAAGCTGATCTGCGTTACCGGCGTGTCAGGCTCCGGCAAATCCAGCCTGGTAAACGAAATCCTCTACAAAGCCGTCTCGCAGAAACTCTACCGCTCCAAGGATCGGCCAGGGCGGCATCAGGCTCTCCTCGGGCTGGAGTTCATTGACAAGATCGTAGACATTGATCAAACGCCGATTGGCCGCACCCCCCGCTCTAACCCGGCCACCTACACCAACATGTTCACGCAGATTCGTGAGCTGTTCGCCACGCTGCCGGAAAGCAAGGTGCGCGGTTACAAGGCTGGCCGTTTCAGTTTCAACGTCAAGGGCGGGCGTTGCGAAGCCTGCCAGGGCGACGGCATCATCAAGATTGAAATGCAGTTTTTACCCGATGTCTACGTGCCCTGCGAGGTGTGTCACGGCAAACGCTACAACCGTGAGGCGCTGGAGATCAGCTACAAAGGCAAAACCATTGCCGACGTGCTGGACATGACGGTCGAGGAAGGGATGCACTTTTTCGACAGCATTCCCGCCATCCGCAACAAACTGCGCACGCTGTGGCAGGTGGGTCTGGGCTACATCAAGCTGGGCCAGCCTGCCACCACCCTCAGCGGCGGCGAAGCCCAGCGCATCAAGCTGAGCAAAGAGCTGAGCCGCGTAGCCACCGGCAAAACGCTCTACATTCTCGACGAACCCACCACCGGCCTGCATTTTGCCGATATTCAAAAGCTGCTGAAGGTGCTGCATAGCCTGGTAGACAAGGGCAACACCGTGGTGGTGATCGAACATAACCTGGATGTCATCAAATCTGCTGACTGGCTGATTGATCTCGGCCCGGAAGGCGGCGACAAGGGCGGCCATATCATCGCCGAGGGCACACCAGAGCAGGTGGTGCAGGTGGCGCGCAGCTATACCGGCCAGTTCCTGCGCCCCATGCTCAGCGGCCACGAAGCACGGCAACCGGGCGAATAGTGAACAGGTTTCCGTTTTTCCACAACCGTCTTCAACCGATTTACCCCGTCATCCGCCGATTTCAAGGAGTATGCCCATGGCTAGCAGTCAAGCAACCACGGTAGCTGCCTATTTAGATGAGCTGCCCGCCGAACGTCGCGCAATAATCGAACAGGTGCGCACAGTGATCCTGCAAAACCTGCCCGCAGGTTACGAAGAGCAAATGCGCTATGGCATGATCAGCTATGAAGTGCCGTTAGCGCGCTATCCCAAGACCTATAACAAGCAGCCGTTAAGCTACATTGGGCTGGCCGCGCAGAAAAACGCCTATTCCCTGTATCTGATGTGTCAGTACAACGAAGCCATGCCGCAGGAGTGGCTGGCCGAGCGCTTTGCTGAAGCTGGCAAAAAGCTAAACATGGGCAAATCATGCGTGCGCTTCCGCCGCCTGGAAGACCTGCCGCTGGATGTCATTGGCGAAGCCGTCGCCATGATCAACCCAGAGCAGTTTATCGCGCAGTATGAGCAATCGCGCCTCACAAGTCGGTGACAATCGCCGCCACGTGTTGGCAATTGTTCAATACCGTTGCAAGGTCGGGCGCGCTGTTGCGCTGCCAGAGACAGCGATTAATCAGCGCGTGCCAAACAACTCGGCGACGATGTGCTGCACTGCTGCTGAGTCAGGCAGCAGCACCCACGCGCCGCCCGATGTCGTCCACGGGGTAGTGGCGTCCTCCAATGTAGCCGTATTGATTTCGCCGTTTGCCATAGCTACGGCCAGCGGCCACAACGCAGACACATCACCCGCGACCAGATCGGTCACCACCCCCTCACGAATCACCCGATACAGGGCCGGCAAACGCGGCCAGGTGGCCGGTTGCAACACTTTCAACGCCAGCGCCTGCAACACCTGCAATTGGCGCTGCGAACGACCAAAATCATCATCGCTGTGGCGTGTGCGCACATAGATCAACGCGCGTTCACCGTTCAGAGTTTGCGGGCCGGGGTCAAACTGAACCGTGATAATGCCGTAGTCGGGCGTGGGGTATTCAGTGTCCACAATCAACTGCGGAACATCCACCTCGACGCCACCCACGGCGTCCACCGCGCGCACAAAAGTAGCGAAATCTATCAATACAAAGTGCTCAACCGGCTGGCGCAACTCTTGCTGCACCGTGCGCATAGCCAGCCGCGGGCCAGCGGTGCGGTCTTGCGGGTCGTAACCAAAAAACAGGGCGGCGTTGATGCGCTGCTCACCCACATCGGGAATGCTCACCCACAGGTCGCGGGGAAGGGAAAGCATGGCTGCCTGACCGGTTTGAGCATGTTGCCCCAGCAAAATCATCGAATCGCTACGCGTAGGGCCGCTTTCTTCGGCGCGGCGATCCACCCCCAGCAACAGAATGGTTGGCGCAGACTGAGATGACACCAGCGCCTGCCCCTGCTGTGCCAGTGCCAATGCCCCCAACAGCAGCACAAACAGCAGGCAGGCCACCAGCAAAAGCAGACTCAGCACCCACGGCAGCCAGCCCAAGCCTGACTGACGGCTGCGGCGTTGACGGGCGCGCTCCATCACAGCGCGACGACGAAGATCCAGCATAGCCGTTTACCCCGCCAGCCGGGTATACTCCATGGCAAAGCATTGCGCAGCGAGCATCATCACCACAAAGAAAACCAACGCAATCCACATATGCAAAGGAATTCTGCCCAGCTTGCGCTTGCCCGCTAGTTTGCGGCTTTGCGAACGCGGCAATTCGGCCTGGCAGCGCCAGCAAACAGTTTTATCTTCAGGATTCCAGGTGGAGCAGTTGGGGCAATCGGGCATGAAGAACCTCTGATAACAAGATAGCCGCATCATACCTTAACACGAAGGCAGGTGTCAAAAAGATCAAGCGGGACAATTCCAGACATTAGATTGCTTTGTAAATCAAGTTTTTACCTATGGCAGTTGCTGAGTTTAACGCCACAACTTTGTTTACACTGTACTGATGCTTGTATCCAACCGCAGCGCAGTTTGACTCAACGCCACTAGATTCTTATAATGAACCTACCCTCGTCTGTATTTCGACAGGATCGGTAACTCCCCATCGTAGATATCCGCTTGGGTCTGGATTAGCTGGGTCCGGGCTTTCCAAATTTGGGCGGATAGCATTTCCTCATCCGTTCTGTACTGATCGCAAGGAGACAACAATGAGACAATTGTCAACCCGCAGGTTAGGAAGTTCGCGTCTGTTCCTTCATCTGGCGTTGGTGCTTGCCATGGTGCTGGTGCAGGCCTTTGTGTTCATGCCGGCTGCATCGGCTGATGAACCGATCACGCTCACTATTCTGCACACCAACGATACGCATGCGCGCATCGAATCGTTTACAGAATCCAATGTAGTGCAAGGTGGCGTAGCTCGCCGCTACACGGCCATTCAGCAAGTACGTGCCGAGGGTGGCAACGTGCTGCTGGTGGATGCCGGCGATCCTTTCCAGGGCACTTTGTTCTTCAACTACTGGCAAGGTCTGGAAGAAGCGCATTTCATGAACGCGCTGGGCTATCAGGCGATGGCCATTGGTAATCACGAGTTCGACTCAGGCCCGTCTGCCCTGTCGCGCTTTATTGATGCCGCCAACTTCCCGGTGCTAAGCGCCAACATTGACGCCTCGGCCCAGGTGTCGCTGACCGGTCAGATTGAACCTTACACCGTGATCACCGTCACCGGCGAACCGGTTGGCGTTTTTGGTCTCACCACCGAAGATACCCCCTTCATCTCCAGTCCCGGGCCGGATGTGATTTTCGAAGACGCCGTGCAGACCGCGCAGCAAATGGTTGCCGAGTTGCAGGGCATGGGCATCAACAAGATCGTGTTGCTCAGCCACCTGGGCTACCTGCCCGACCAGGCGCTGGCCGCCGCGGTGCCCGGCATTGACGTAATCGTGGGTGGCCACAGCCACACCCCGCTTGGCTCCATGCCCGGCGCTCAGGGTCCTTATCCCACTGTAGTTAATTCCGCCGCCAACGTACCCACGCTGATCGTTAGCGCCTGGGAATGGGGCCGCTATCTGGGCCGCCTGGATGTCACCTTCAATGCCGCAGGCATGGTCACCGCCTATCAGGGCAATCCCATCTTTATCAACAGCAGCATTGCCGAAGACCCCACCATCGCCGCGGATGTGACGGTGTGGGCACAGCCCGTACAGGCACTGCAGAACACCGTCATCGGTGAAACTGCACTGCTGCTGGACGGCGCACGCGCCAACGTACGCGCCAAGGAAACCAACCTGGGCGACCTGATCTGCGACGCCATGCTGTGGAAGACCAGTGCTGTGGGCACGCAAGTCTGCATCACCAACGGCGGCGGCATTCGTGCTTCCGTCAACCCCGGCAACGTTACCATCGGCAGCATCCTCACCGTGCTACCCTTCGGCAACCAGATTGCCACCATGGGCCTGATGGGCTCTGACCTGATCGCCGCGCTGGAAAACGGCGTCAGCCGCGCCGGCCTGGGTGATGGCCGCTTCCCGCAGGTAGCCGGTATGCGCTTCAGCTTCGATCCAGAGCGCCCCGCGGGCAGCCGCGTGCGCTCGGCAGAAATTATGAACGCCGACGGCACCTACAGCCCCGTGGAAGCCGACGAAATCTATCAAGTCACTACCAACGACTTCATGCGCCGCGGCGGCGACTTCTATACCATGTTCGCCACCAACGCCATTGATCCCTACGACACCTGGTCCGTGATGGCCGACTCGGTCATCGAGTACATTCAGGCGCCGGTATCCGAAGGTGGCCTGGGCGGCATGATCACCGCTGATGCGTATCCTGCAGCAGGCTGGGGCCGCATCAACCAGGTTTCAGCCACCGTGCAGCGCTCACGCCGCTACAATGTCAGCGAAGATACCTTCCTCAACGGCACGCAGCCTGCGGCAAACAATGGCAACGCGCAGACCATGTGGGTAGGCTTCAACAACCAATTGCGCCCCGTGGTGCAGGTACCCTTCCCCATCTGCGACAACGTCTATACCTGTATCCCCGCCAGCGCACAAGTTGATCAGGCTTACCTCTACCTGTATGTCTACGAAGGCCGCGGCTTCGCCAACTGGAACCAATCAGCCATGCTGGTCGCTGCCCATCCTGTCACCAAAATGTGGGCTGAGGCTACTGCCAACTGGACCAACCCCTGGACCACTGCCGGTGGCGACATGGATGCAGCTGGCCCCAGCGTGCCGCTCACCAGCTCACGCATCAACACCTGGCTGCGCCTGGATGTGACCGCAGCGGTCACCAAGATCATCGAGAATGGCACCAGCAACTACGGCTTCATCGTCACCTCGGACCCGAACTATCCGATGGTCAATGCGCCGGAAGCTCTGCTCAGCACTCGCTTTGGCTTCACCACCAGTGAATTCTTCGATGCCAGCAAGGCCGGCTACATCCGCGTGTACTATCGCACCTACAATTAAGTAGCCATCAAAAACGGGCTTACCCTCTGGTCGGTCTCTTGGGATGGTTCCCAATCTCTGACCGAACCAAAGTGCAGGACTGGCCCTTTGACAGCTACTAAACGGCTGACGGCACCAGCCTGAATAGGCTTTACTGCTCAAGCGATGCCCCTCAGTTGACAAAAAAAGCAGGCTACCACAGGGTAGCCTGCTTTTTTTATGGCTGCGAGTACCCCCGGCAAGATTCGAACTTGCGACACTCGGTTCCGAAGACCGATGCTCTAGTCCGCTGAGCTACGGAGGCTGACGAACCTGGAAATTGTATCTGTCAGACGCGATGCTGTCAAATGTTTGGGCGCGCAAAAAACAGACGCGCCGTTGCACGTTTTTGCAGGATGCGCTATAATCGCAAGGCTGCAATAGCCCTCCGACCGCAGCACCAGCCACAATTGCCAGCAAGGGAGCCTTGGCCTTGTATGAACCACGGCGATTTTTCCAAATCACCCATTAGCATTGATGAGTTAGTTGCGCAATTGCCACGCACCTATGGCGAAGACGAAGTGCACCTGGTGCGTGATGCCTATGCTATTGCCAACGAAGCCCACGCCGATATCCCCCGCGCCTCCGGTGAACCCTACATCATTCACCCGTTGGCCGTTGCCGGTATTTTGGCCGATCTGCGGCTTGATGCCAAAGCCATTGCCGCCGGTTTGCTGCACGACGTAGCCGAAGACACCAGCATCAGCCTGGCCGAGATCGGCAAACTGTTTGGCCCAGATGTAGCCACGCTGGTAGATGGCGTCACCAAGCTGGAAAAGATCGAAAGCATCAGCCGGCCTGAAGGCAGCGAGGGCCAGCCCACCATCAACCCGCGGCTACGCAGCCAGCGCGACGAAACCCTGCGCAAGCTCTTTCTCGCCATGAGCCAGGATATCCGCGTAGTGCTGATTAAACTGGCCGACCGGCTACATAATGTGCGGACACTGGGGCCACTGAAAGAACACAAACGCCGACGCATCGCCCGCGAAACACTGGAAATCTACGCGCCGCTCGCCAATCGCCTTGGCATCTGGCAGATCAAATGGGAGTTGGAAGATGGCGCATTCCGCTGGCTGGAGCCTGAGGTTTACAAAACCATCGCTACCAACCTGCAAAGGCGACGCAGCGAGCGCAATCAGTTCATCACGCGGGTGATCGGCATTCTGCAAAACGAAATGCAGAAGCTGGGCATCACAGCACTGGTAGAGGGGCGACCCAAGCACATCTACAGCATTTATCGCAAAATGCAGCGCAAAGGCGTAGAGTTGGAGCAGGTCTACGACACCGAAGCGGTGCGCATCATGGTGGACGAGGTGAGCGATTGCTATGTGGCCCTGGGCGCAGTTCATGGCCTATGGCGACCCATCCCCGGCGAATTTGATGACTATATCGCCAATCCCAAAGACAACATGTATCGCTCGCTGCACACCGCAGTGGTAGGGCCAGACGGCCATAGCCTGGAAGTGCAAATCCGCACCCACGAAATGCACCGCTCTGCCGAGCTGGGCATTGCTGCTCACTGGCGCTACAAAGAACAGGTTAAGCGCGACGTAGAGTTTGAAAACAAGCTGGCCTGGCTGCGCGGCCTGATGCTGGACTGGCAAAGTGACACCACCAACGCCACCGAATTCGTCGACTCGATGCAATCGGATGTATTTGCCGACCGCGTCTACGTGTTTACACCCCAGGGCGACCTGAAAGACCTCTCTGCCGGCTCAACGCCGATTGATTTCGCCTACATGGTACACACCGAAGTGGGGCATCGCTGCCGCGGCGCGCGCGTCAACAGCAAGCTGGTATCGCTGGATTTCCGGTTGCGCAACGGCGACATCGTGGAGATCATCACTTCAAAGCGCGGCGGCCCCAGCCGCGATTGGATGAACCCCTCGCTGGGGTTCACTGCCACCAACCGCGCCCGCGCTAAAATTCGTCAATGGTTCCGCAAGCAAAGCCGCGAAGAGAACATCCAGCAAGGCACAGAAACGCTAAACCGCGAGCTGAAGCGGCTGAACATTGAACGTAGCCACGACTCCATCGCCAAGCTGTTTGGCTACGACAAAGTAGATGACTTCTATGCTGCGCTGGGTTTCGGTGACATCAACACCCCACAAGTGGCCGGCAAAGTACTGGATATTGATCATAAAGAGCGCGAAGAGGCCCGCGAAGAGAGCAGCTTCCCGTCTTCCTATCCGGTGTCGTCAGAGGGCGTCACCGTGCTGGGCGTAGCCGACCTGCTCAGCCGCACCGGCATGTGCTGCAATCCCATCCCCGGCCAGGCCATCATCGGCTATGTCACGCGCGGGCGCGGGGTAACGGTGCATCGCGCTACATGTCCGAACGTGGCTCACATGATCAAGAAAGACCCGGCGCGCGTGGTGGAAGTAAGCTGGGGCCACGCCACCGAACAAACTCACCCTGTTCACATTCTGGTAGAGGCCTATGACCGCTCCGGACTGCTGCGCGACATCGCCAACCTGGTAGCCAGCGAACGCATTAACATGCTGGATGCGCAGGCAACCACCGCCATCAAGGGCCATTTGGCGCGCGTCGAGGCTACTCTGCAAATCAAGGACGCCGAGCAGCTCAGCCGCGTGCTGGCGCGCATCGAGCGTTTGCCCAACGTCACCGAGGTGCGCCGCTGGCATGCGTAGCAAGACGTAAGATGTGAGTAGTGAGAAGTAAAGATATGTCTTAAAACAAATGGCACATCTTCATCCGTTCAGCACGCGTGAAGGCTAAGACACTTGTTTCATGATAGACGATGAGAGGGATGTGCCGGCAGCAAGCTCCGTGGACGGGGCGCTGCGCCGTAGCTGGGTGATTGATCGTCCGGCGCTCGCTGCAAAAACAAAAAAACAGCGCCCTGTTTAGGGCGCTGTTTTTTATTTGATACTGCGGATGCAGCACACAGCCATGCTACGGTGCAGGCGTTGCCACAGAAGGCGTCATTTCCGGAATTACGATAGGAGTTGGCGTGGCAGCCACCGCGGCATCCGTCAGCAAGGCAGGATTGATCGCGGGCAGGTTGGGAATGCGCGCCGCGGTAAGCGAGCGCGTAATCTGTGCCTGCGACTTCTGCTCCTGCAACCAGGCTGTAAAGCTGGGCGACCCGGGATTGGTCTCCAGCACTTCGATAATATGATAGCCGAACTGCGACAGCACCGGCTCGCTGATCTGGCCGATGGACAGGCTGAACGCAGCGTTCTCGAACTCGGTCACCATCTGGCCACGGCCAAAGAAACCGAGATCGCCACCCTGCGCGCCGCTGCCCGTGTCATCGGAATATTGCTGGGCCAGCGTGGCGAAGTCTTCGCCATCTTTGATACGCTGCGTGATGCTGATCGCCTTGGCTAACGCCAACTCGCGGTCAGCATCGCTGGCATCAGTCGCTACGCTCACCAGAATATGGCGGGCGTGTACCTGCTCACCTTCAAGCGGCATCTGGTCGCCCAGCTTTTCCTGCAACTTTTCGGTAAGGATTTCGTTTTGCAGCAGGCTGCGATAAATGCTCAACACAGTGGCCTGGCTCACACCGCTGCCGGTGCTGATACCCGCCATCAACTGATCCAGAGCGGTAGTGTACTCATCAGCCGTTTGTACGTGTACCGTGGGCGTAGGTTCAGGAGTGGCCGTGGGGGTCAGCACCGCGGTCAGAGTAATGCCCGCCGTAGTGGTGGGCGTGGGTGAAGGCGTAGGCGATGGCGTAGCGGTTGCCGCAGCCAGCGCCTCGGCAGTTGCCGTAGCATCGGGTGCGGTGACAAAGCCCTGCTGCGAAGCCACCAGCGCCTCAAGGCGAGCGGTGATCTCAGCCTCGCTGGCTTCGATGTTGTTCTGCGCGGCAAGCTGGCGCACCAGGGTGTTGTCAATCATCTCTTCCATGACACTGTTGGTCAGGCTTTCGTTGTTTGCCAACTGGCTACGAAGCTGCTGCTTCTGGCTGGTGAAGAAGCCCTGCGCACCACCGGGATCAATCTGATTCTCGAACTGGATCAAGTTCTGCAGTTGGTTGATCAGTTGATACTGGCTGAAGCGGGTTTGGTCCTCCAGCGTCTTGGTGCTGATCTTTTCGCCGCTGACCGAAGCTACGGCCGACTGCGGAAAGATCACCGTCTGGTAAAGCAACGCTGCCGCCAGCAGCAGCAACGTAACTCCCAGAACTACGCCCACTACAATAGTCAGAACACGAGCGCGCTCGCGTTCCTGTTTAGTCATCGCTGCTACTTTGCGCGACGGCTCAGTGCGTTCTACTCGGCGTCGCTTTGCCATAGCTCAGCACCCGTTTAGTTTCCACCATACAGCCGGAGATGTTCGCCGGTGTAGGGCAAAAGCGACATGAAGCGCGCCCGCTTCACCGCAGTAGCAAGGCGCCGCTGATGCTTGGTGCACAGGTTGGTCTTGCGTCGCGGACGGATCTGGCCGCGCTCGGTGAGGAAACGCTTCAGCGTATCCGTTTGCTTGTAGTCAATTTGCTTGGAGTTCTCAGAGCAAAAGATGCAAACCCGGCGGGTGCGCACCTGCTGCTGAGGACGACGGCGCCGCATACCGCCCGGGCCGCCCGGGCCGCCGCTTGAACGGCCGCCCAATGGCCTTTCATTTCCTTCAGCCATAGTTCGAATCCTTTAAGTTAAAAATCAATTTCATTGTATTCATCGTCGGCCACATAAGAGCGACCGTCGAGAATAATCATCTCATTGGCAACCAGCTCGGTGCGAAAATGCTTGATACCACCAGCATCTTCCCAACTGCGCGTTTGCAGACGTCCTTCAATGTAGACTTGCGATCCTTTGCGCAGATGTTGGTTGCAGATTTCAGCCAGGTTACCCCAACACACCACGTTAAACCACTCGGTGGCTTCCTTGCGCTCACCATCGGCTGTACGCCATCCGCGACTAACAGCCACACTGAATGATGTGACCGGTTTGCCGTTGGGAGTATAACGCATTTCCGGCTCGCTGCCCAGGCCGCCAATAATCAAGACCTTGTTCAGTCCTCTAGACATCTTGGCTCATCCTTTTCTAGCGCGCGTGCCGGCTTATTCGCCTTGGCGCACAAACATATAGCGCAACACTTGTTCGTGCAGGCGAATATTGCGTTCAACTTCGGCCAACGCAGCACTAGCCAGCCGCAGGGTAGTGACTACATAGCTGCCTTCAGTTTGCTTGTTGATCTCAAAAGCAAGCTTGCGCCGTCCCCACACATTGGTCTGAACGACTTCGCCGCCCTGTGCATTGATCCAGGTTGCAATTTGCTCGTTGATAGCAGTCACTGCGTCGCTGTCAGCCTCAGGATGAACGATCACCATCAACTCATACTCGTTCATGTGTGCAGTTACCTCCTTTCCTTGGGATTTACCCACGATCAACCGGCAGCCAGTATGAGGAGCTGCAACGGGCCGTGAGCGAAAAGTAACGAGGGGCCGGAATGGGATTCCTGCCACCTCGCTGCACGGTGAGAAGTATACCATCACCCTACCGAAAAGCAAAATTTGCCCGCTTGTCTGGTTTTGCCTTTTACGCGGCTGCGTGTATAATCAGCGAGTCACGGGGCGTAGCGCAGCTCGGTAGCGCGCACGGTTCGGGTCCGTGAGGTCGGAGGTTCAAATCCTCTCGCCCCGACAGCAAAAGTCTCAACCACGGTTGAGACTTTTCTTTTACCCCACAGCCACCAACACCAACCCCACAAACACCAACGCCACGCCGATCAACCGCGGTGCATAGGCAGGTTCTTTCAAATACAACACACCCAACACCGTTCCCAGGGGAATACTGAGCTGGCGAAAAGCTACTGCATAGCCAATGCTGGGCACCAGAGCCAGCGCCACCAGCACCAGGCCGTAGCCCACTACAATAAACAGCCCCACCACAGCCGCCTGCCTCAGCTCAGCCCGCCCAATACGGCCCAGCGCAGCGCGCTCCTCGCGGCGCAGCCAAACCAGCAGCCCCGTCCACACCGACGCACTGACACCAGCTACAAAAGCATACACCAGCGTTATCGCTACATTAGCGCTGCTGAGGCCCCCGGCACTGCGCAGCAGGCGCAACGCACGATCATCGAGCAACGAATAGCCTACTGTGCCCAGCGCGGCCAGCAACGCCAGCCCAGCCGCAGGCGACCCATAGGCGCGCAGCTGAAATTGGCGAAAGCTGCGCAACGGCAGCACCAGACAGCCCAGCACAATCAATCCCATGCCGCTCAACGAAAGTGCGGTAGGCGGATCGCCTTGCCCCAACAGCAGGGCCATGCCGGTGACAATCAACACTGGCAGCGCGCGGATCAGCGGATAGGTCAGACTGAGATCACCAGTACGATATGCCCCGGCCAGTCCGGCATAATACACGGCCTGACTGATGCCCGTGAGTACCACCAGGCCCCACACCGCCGGGGTAAAGTGGCCCAGCGTATGCGGGGAAATCAGCAAAGCGGGTGCAAGAGCCAGCGTGCCCAGCGTATTAGCCAGCAGCATAAAGGCTGTACCGGGGTTTTGTCGCTTGCCCAGCAGGTTCCAGGTGGCATGCAACAGCGCCGACAGCAGCAACAAGGCAATGGCAGCCAGTGTCATGGCAAGTCGGCGGCGGCGACCTGAGCACACAGCACGCGCAGGGCCGTTTCGGCATCGGCCTCGGCATCGGCGGCGCGGGCCTCGGCTACTAACTGCCACAGAGCGCGGCCCAGCGGATCGGCTCCGGCCAGGTCCACGGTGTGACCGGCACGCTGCAAGCGGCTCTGATATTTGGCGGCCAGCGCCAGCGCAGGCAGGCCCTTGGGCACGCTGGCCAGCAACGAAGCGGCCTTATCGCCACCCTCAGCCGCCTTGATGGCAGCCCAGTTCTCCAGCACTTCCTCCACACCGCTCACCGTTACATCGCCAAACACATGCGGATGACGGCGAATCAGCTTGCGATTCACCGCCTCCATCACCGCGGGCCACAGGAAACGCTCTTCCTCGGCCCCTACCTGCGCGATCAGCGTCAGTCCCATCACCACATCGCCCAGTTCCTCGGCAATAGCCGCATCGTCGTCGGCATCCAGCGCCTCCAGCAGCTCATAGGTCTCTTCCAGCAAATCCTTGCGCAGGGTCTGAAGGGTCTGCTCGCGGTCCCAGGGGCATCCATCCGGCGCGCGCAGATGAGCCACAATCTCTTGCAATGCCGTAAACGACGCATACGCTCCGACCGGCGGTACATACAACGAGGTGAGGTGATCAAACGCGCCGCCGCGATCCAGCTCGTACAAGGGCAGTGTACGCAGTGCTTGAAGCGTGGTTCCTGCGGCCTGCACCACGGTCACCAGATGATCAGGCGGCAGGCTGTGCAGCAAGGTCAGCTTGACATCGCCGGCCAGCGTGCGGCTGTAGCACTGCGCCAGCAACGCCGGGCGCGCCGTATCAAAGCCCGGCGCATGGGCCATAGCCACCACCATCGCATCCAACACCTGCAAACCGGCCACATCCAGCGGGTCAAGACCCAAGGCCAGGCAGGTTGGTTCGATGAAGCTGACGCCGTGGATCACTTGCACGTCAATGCCTGCGGCAGCGGCGCGGGCGCGCAGCAGGGCAGTGGTGGTTTCGCCCACCGCCGGATCACCCGGCAGCGCATAGATCAGATCGGCACCGCTGTCGGCCTGCTCGATCAACCGGCTCACAATCTGCTCGTAGACATCGGCAAAGCGCTCTGTCGCGGCATAGACTGCATCAAAGCTGTGTACCACCAAACCAGGTGGCAACGCAGCCAATGTGGGATGCTGCGCGGTGCGCACATAGATTTCCTTTGCCGCGCTGAGCGTTGCCCATGCGGCTTGCGTCAACTGGCCGGGATCACCCGGCCCCAAACCAACAACTGTTATCACTGCACTACCTCCAATCGCCAGATTTTGCGCGTTTGCGCCCGGCTTCGGGCTGGCGCTCATTATACCCTCAGCGCGCGGGCCTGCTCGAATCTTCACAGCCTGCCAAAGCCGTGTATACTTATATTCTGGCAACATTGGCCGCGAACGGTACTGCAAAGGAGCAAACTATGCGACGAATCGCCGTGGCGCTAAGCAAAGGCGGCGTGGGCAAAACTACCACCACCGTCAACCTGGCCGCCGGTCTGGCACTGGCCGGTCGGCGGGTGCTGATTATTGACGCCGACACTCAGGGACAAGTGAGCAAGTCGCTGGGGGTTCAACCCCTGGCCGGGTTAAACGAACTGGTAGCGGGCGAAGCGGATGCCGATCAGGCCATCACCCCGGCGCGCGAACGTCTGTGGGTGCTGGCCGGCAGCAAAAATCTGGCCGGACTGAAGCGGCTGATCGCCCGCCAGGAATATGGCGCCGAACGCACGCTGGCCAATGCACTGGCCCCTCTTGATGAGCGCTTCGATGTAGTGCTAATAGACACTGCCCCAGGCTGGGATGTGTTAACCGTCAACGTTTTATTTTATGTCAACGAAGTACTAACGCCCGTTTCGCTGGAGGTGATGACGCTGCAAGGGTTACTGGACTTTGCCCGCAGCCTGAGCGACATCCAGCGTCACCGCCCGGAACTGGCTCTGCGCTACGTAGTGCCCACCTTCCTTGACCGCCGCGTACGCAAGACAAACGAGATCATGGCACAGTTGCAGCAGCACTTTCCTGCGCAGCTTTGCGCTCCCATTCGCTACAACGTGCGGCTGTCCGAGGCGCCGGGCTATCACCAACACATCTTTGAATACGCGCCCCGTTCCCCCGGCGCAGAAGATTACCAGGCCCTGACAGAAAGGATTGCAGGCGATGACACGTAAAGCAACCCCTACCGATTTACTTGATGAGCTGCTAACCGGTGCGGCTGACGGGCAGGCCCCCGCGGCGGCGTCCGCGCCCGTCACACCCATCGCACCCGTGGCCACACGCAAAGCGCGCGCACAGCGGGCCTCCAAGCCTGTTACCGCAGACCCGCTTCCGCCTGCACCCGCAACGGGGTGGCGCTATCTGCTGGTCTCTTTCGCCGAATATCATGGCTGGCGACCGCGCTACATCAACGGCCAGGAAATCCGCAACTGGATGCAAGCACCCGTGATCCACGACTATCTGGCACACCTGGGTGAGGACGGTTGGGAGATGACCGGCGCGGCCAGTGGCAAGGCCATGTACGGTTCCACCGATACCTATCAGGCCTTCTTCAAGCGTGCTGATCGCTAAGGCGGCAACAACACCAACGCTCGAAACGGGTAGTTATTTCAACCTACAAAAACAAGCGTCCCCCGCGCAGAGTGCGTGGGACGCTTGTTCATGGGGGAAAATCGGGGCTTGGTAATCATCCAGAAATAAGGTGAGGCTTTGGCCGGTCCCTGCGGGCTGATGTCACTCTCCTCACCAGCCAGCCCGCCATGTTATTTCTGGACAGCTACTTAGTCAGCGGTGGGCAGCGGCGCCACATAGAGCAGATCGCGGCCAAAGGGCAGCAGCGCCAGCGGGATCATTTTCAGGTGCTGCACGCCGAAGGGAATGCCCACCACGGTGATACACAAGACCAACCCCAACAACAAGTGGGCCAGGGCAATTTCCCAACCAAACAGCACCAGCCAGATGATGTTGAGCAGCACGCGCAAGGGCGTATTGGCATTGTCACGCTGCACTATTTGCTTGCCGAAGGGGGCAAACATGGCAACACCCAGCTTGATATTCTGCACACCAAAGGGAATGCCAACGATAGTCAGGCACATGCCCAGGCCGCCGAGAATGTAGCCGATACCGGCCAAAAAGCCGCCGAAAATAAACCAGATTACGTTACCAAGAAAAGACATTGTGGTTCATCCTTTGAAAAGTTAAAAGCGATAGTTTGTTCAGATCAATACCGGCCGCAGCTTGGCAGGTTCCCAATCTCCAGACCGTGCCCGATTGTGGTGCGGCTCGGTCGGGAGACCGGCCGCAGCTTGGCTCGGTCGGGAGACCGGACGCAGCTTGGCAGGTTCCCAATCGCTCGGGCCGGTCCCTACGGGATGGTTCCCAATCTCCAGACCGTGCCCGATTGTGGTGCGGCTCGGTCGGGAGACCGGCCGCAGCTTGGCAGGTTCCCAATCTCCAGACCGTGCCCGATTGTGGTGCG
>CALESQ010000067.1 GCA_937907455.1 uncultured Caldilineales bacterium | reverse complement strand
GGGCTTCGGCCGTTCACCCGCCAAGCCCGCTTCAGCGGGCGCCGCCCCCGGTAGGCGGGGAACTTCATTCCCCGCCGTTCATCCACCGGCGCGGACGCGTCGCCGGCGCCCCACCGACGGGCGATGAAGTCGCCCGTCTCCACCACAGCGCCCCGTCAACGGGGCTTCGGCCGTTCACCCGCCAAGCCCGCTTCAGCGGGCGCCGCCCCCGGTAGGCGGGGAACTTCATTCCCCGCCGTTCATCCACCGGCGCAAATGCGTTGCCAGCGCCCCACCGAGGGGCGATGAAGTCGCCCGTCAAGCCGCTTCAGCGAAATAGACAGACATCACTTCTCTTAAAGAATCGCCCAGGTGAGTATAATGAGCTATCCGACAGCCCACCTGGCAGCTTGCATGACCGTGGCATACAACACTTCTCACGCTTTACGCCTTACTTTTTATTCGTTCCTCCTCCCACCCCATGACTAACCCCACCCTCTCTGTGCTGGTGATGGCCTACAACGAAGCCGAAAACGTGTCGCCCGTGGTGCATGAGCTGGTAGACGCGCTGCGCAGCCTCGGCGCAAGCTGGGAGCTGGTCATCATCAACGACGGCAGCACCGACGGCACTGGCCCCCTGGCCGATGTGCTGGCCGCGGAGCTGCCCGGCGTGCGCGTGCTGCATCACGCCGTGAACCAGGGGCTGGGTGGCGTGTATCGCAGCGGTTTCGCCACCGCGCAGGGAGCGTACATCACCTTCTTCCCCGCGGACGGCGAATTCCCCGCGACAATTTTAGCCCAGTTTTTGCCGCTGATGGCCGATGCCGACATGGTGCTGGGCTATCTGCACCAGCCAGACCTGTCGCTGCTGGCGAAGCTGTTGGCCGCAGGCGAACGCTGGCTCTACCGGCTGCTGTTCGGTGCGCTGCCCCGCTTCCAGGGGGTGATGATGTTTCGCCGCTCGCTGCTGGCCGTCATCCCCCTCACCTCCACCGGCCGCGCCTGGGCCATCGTCATGGAGCTGATCCTGCGCACGCAGCGCGCGGGCTATCGCATCCGCAGCGTGCCCACCGCCCTGCGCCCCCGTCTGAGCGGCGAATCGAAAGTCAACAACCTGCGCACAATCGTGGACAGCTTCAAGCAACTGCTGGCGCTGCGGCGCAGCCTGAAGGGATAACCGGATGAGCGCTTCTTCTTCTCCTGCCCGCAGCACGCCGTGGTATCGCGATCTGCGCTTCTGGCTGGGCCTGACCGTCAGCGTGGCCGGGCTGTGGCTCACCTTTCGCAACGTCAACGGCCGAGAGCTGCTGCACTCCGTGCGCGCGGTTGACTGGGGCCTGCTGGGGCTGGCCATGCTGGTAGCGCTCTTCGACCAGATCGTGCGCGGGCTGCGCTGGCGGGTGCTGCTGCAACCGGTGGGCCGCGTGTCCAGTGCTGATGCGTTCAGCTACCTGAGCATCGGCGCGCTGGCGAACGCCCTGCTGCCGCTGCGCGCGGGCGAGGTGATCCGCGCCACGCTGCTGGGCGAGAAGCGGGCGCTCTCCAAAAGCGCGCTCTTTGCCACGGTGGTGGTGGAACGCATCTTCGACGTGCTGGCACTGGCCCTGCTGGCGCTGCTGCTGCTGGCGGTGATGCCCATTCCGCGCGAGATCAAGCAGGCGGCGCTGCTGCTGGGCGGCGTGAGTGCGGCGGCACTACTGGCGCTGTGGCTGCTGTCATGGCTGGCCGCGCGCGGGCGCGGTGGCCGTGCCGCCACCTGGCTGGGCCATGCCGAAACCCGCGTGCTGCACCCGGCGCAAGATCATCGTCTGCTGGGGGTGAACCTCACCCAGGTGCTGCGCCGGCTGTGGCAGATGGCGCACTCCTTCTTCGGCGGACTGCGTGCAGTGCAGTCGCCGCGCCTGCTGTGGAGCGTCGGTTGGTACACCGTGCTTGCGTGGCTGGCCTCGCTGGGGTATATTTGGCTGGTGCTGCGTGCCTGTCACCTCGATCTGCCGTGGAGCGCGTCGTTGATGGTACTGGTGTTCATCAACCTCGGCGCAGCGCTGCCCTCCACCCCCGGCGGCGTCGGCCTGGTACACTGGCTGGCGCGCGAGGCGCTGCTGCCGTGGCAGGTGGCCGACCAGCCATCCGCCACCTTTGCGCTGATGGTACACGCCGCGGTCTATCTGGTGATGGTAGGGGTGGGCCTGCTCTGCCTGTGGCGAGAAGGCGTGCAGTTCAGGCAGTTGACCCGCAGCGATCCGGCAACATCCGAGACGGTTTGACAATGAGGAAACCCGCTATGCGCACGATCTGGCCGCCGCCTAACTCCGACGCAATGACATCCCGCCCGCGCAGCCTGACGCAGCGCCGCGCGCTGATCCTGCTGAGCGTAGCCCTGCTGCTGATCCTGATCGGCAACGCCCGCTGGCTTCAGGCTGATCGCTCCACACCGGCTTGGGATACCGCGCGCTATCTCGTCAACAGCGTGGAGGCGTTCGATTTCGTGCGCGCACCCTCGCTCGCTCACCTGCGTGACCTCTACTTCGTGCGCAACACCGTGCGCCCCTCGCTGGGCATGGTGCTGCCCACGCTGCCCTTCTACCTGCTGCTGGGGATTTCCGAAGACACCGCCACACTGTGGACGCAGTGGCTTTTCCTGGCCGTAATCGTGTTCAGCGTGTACGGCATCGGCAAGCGGCTGTTCGGCGTGGGGGTCGGCCTGCTGGCTGCGCTGCTGACAGCACTCAACCCGGAGCTGATCCGCCTGTCGCGCATCTACTGGCCGGAGCTGGGGGTGGTGGCAACGGCCAGCCTGGGCGTGTATTTGCTGCTGCGCAGCGAGTTTTTACGCCGCCGCACACCGGTGCTGCTGGCGGGCGTTGTGTTGGGTATGGGCATGATGCAGCGGCCCCTTTTTCCGCTGATCTTCCTGGCCGGGCCGCTGGCCTGTGTGTTCATCGGTGCGCTGCTGGCAGAGCGCCAAGCCGGGGGAACACCCACCACCCGCTTCACCCGACGCTTCCTGCCGGGGCTGGGGTTGTTTTTGCTGCCGGTGCTGCTGATTGACCTGCCCTTTTATGCGCGCTACGGCGGCCAAATGCTCGCTTACATCACCGGTTTTCAGGAAGCGGGCAGCTTTGCGCCGGTGGAAAACAGTGCCTCGCTGCAATCCTTGTTCTGGTACGCGGCCAACCTGTATGCCAGCGTTTCCTGGCCGCTGCACCTGCTCTTCCTCGCCAGCCTGATCGGCTTCATCTTTCTGCTGGTGCGACGGCAACTGCCCGCGGCGGCGGGCATCCTGCTGGCCTGGGTAGCCGTGCCCTATCTGGCGCTTTCGCTTACTGCCAGCAAAGGCTTCTCCTATCTGGCCCCGCTGTATCCCGCGCTGACGCTGATGCTGGCCGCCACGGTGTTCAGCCTGTTGCGCAGCCCTCGCGCCCGACTTGCAGTCAGCGTGATGCTGCTGGCGCTGGCGCTGCTGAGCTGGTGGCAAATATCGTGGGGAAGCCCCCTGCCCGGCAAGCTGGCCTCGCGGCTTGCCCTTTACCCGGCACCGCCGGTGCAAGAAGCCTGGCCCAATCGGGGCATCGTCACTCGCCTTAGCCGTCTCGTCGCCAGCGATAAGCCGGTAGCCGTGGGCATTGTCTCGGCTGTGCCCGAGATGGCCGAGCCGCCCCTGGCCTACTACGCCCGCCTGGATGCACCGCATCTCAACCTGATCCGCTGGAGCGACCCCGTGCCTACGCTGCTGGACGCCGAATTGGTGGTGGTGAAAACAGGCCGCGTGGCTGAAGACCCACCGCGCACGCTGGAGGACAAAAACGCCACGCTGGTGACACGCGTGCTGCAACAGCCGGACAGTGTGTTCTACACCACCCACCGCGAGGTAGCGCAGATCGGCCTGCCTGATGGCAGCAAGGCGGTGATCTACCAGCGCACCAGCGCCACGCCTCAGACTGACGAGGTGCAGCGCATTGGTGACGAGTTAGCCCGCGCAGCCGGCAGCAGCGCGCAAGGCGCTGCCGTAGCCGCGCAGGTGGATCAAGCTGCCCTGCAAAACCAAGTGCGCCTGGGTAAACAGTTGTTCAGCGAACAACGTTACCAGGAAGCCCTGCCTGTCTTCCAGCAGGTGGTGGAGGCCAATCCCAGGATTGCCGATGCCCAGCAGGGCTTGGGGCGCACCCTCTTCGCCCTCGGCAACTGCGAGGGCGCGGTCGAGCATCAAACCCTGGGAGCGCAGCTTCTGCCCATCAACGGCACCTACACGGTGCTGGGCGACATCCTGTTTGAATGCAAACGCCTGGACGAAGCAGTGACGGCGTATCAAAAAGCCATCGAGCTGGATACGCAGGAAGTACGCACTCACTTTGTGCTGGCACAGGTATACATGGCACAGGGCCATACGCAGGACGCGATCCGCGAGTTCAACACCACGTTGGAGCTGGACAAAACGGGCGAGTTCATCCCGCGCACGCAGAATTTCCTGCAACAGCTTCAGCCCTGAGCCGAACGCGGCTGACCGAAAAAAACAGCCACA
Organism: uncultured Caldilineales bacterium; assembly: GCA_937907455.1. Classification (GTDB taxonomy): domain Bacteria; phylum Chloroflexota; class Anaerolineae; order JAAEKA01; family JAAEKA01; genus JAAEKA01. The sequence continues at coordinate 17,388 of CALESQ010000067.1, read as the reverse complement.
GCCGCGGCCTTCGGGCATGGCTCGCCCTCTCCCGGCGAGTCAGCCTGCAACCAGGCGCAAGGCGCGCGTGGCCCAGCACATGAGCGGCTGATTTGCGCTCCGGCAATTTTGCGCTATAATTTGCTTCAGCATTGCCCCCGTGGTGGAATTGGCATACACGGCAGGTTGAGGGCCTGTGCCCGATGGGCGTGTCCGTTCGAGTCGGACCGGGGGCACTCTCCACCATAGTCTGACAGGAACCGGAAAAGATCAGCCCCTTTTCCGGTTTTTGTTTTGACAACCCATGCGTGTACCGGTTTGTCAGCGGGTAAGCGTTGAGGTATCATGCGCCGGTTGAAACTGTACCGATTGTGAGGAATTATCATGCGCCTTGTACAATGCCTCTGTCTCGCGATCCTGATCTGTTTCGCCGTCGCCTTCACCGGTCATCCGGCAGCCGCCCAGGGGCCTGACCCTGCATCCTACTGGCCCACCCCCGCGCGCATCGGCCCCGCGCCAGCGCCCCCCGCCATTCCTGACACCTGGTATTCCAGCCAACTGCACATCCATAGCTGGAGCAACCACAACGGCGCAGTGCAACCCGGCTCGGTGCAGTTCCATTCCAACTGGGCACAGCAAGCTGGTCTGGATGTCATTTGGTGGACCGATCACAACCCCACCTTCAACCAGCAAACCGACACCACCCTCAGCTTCAGCCAGGCCACCATCAACCCGCTCACGGCTGATGTAACCATCCCCCTGCCTGATGGCACCCCGGTTTGGGCCGTCTATAACTACGTCACCAAGCTGCAAGCCAGCACCAGCGGCAACGGCGTGGCCGGCGTCGCCCTCAACAACGGCCTGCTGCGCCTCACCATGCAGGCCAACACCGACGCCATCTTCGACCGCCTCAACTACCTCACTCTCACCACCGACAATCTCAAGCTACAGGGGCTGGAATTCACCCGCCCACTGCTGAGCGATCCCCTGTTCAGCTTTGACGCTGCGCGTTGCGATAGCGGCACAGCCGATGCCTACGGCCAAATCCGCATCCTGCTGTCCTGGCACAACTACGGCCAGGCTGCCGCGCAGAGCCTCGTCTATCGGCTGGTGCCTGCCGGAGAGCCGGGCGGCTTCGTCACCAGCAGCAACACCGTCACCGTCACCGTGCCGTTGCAGCAGGATCGCATCAGCCTGCCGCTGCTGGATCACGCCCGTCTGCTGCCTGATGGGGAAGACAACGCCATTCAAGAGATGATCTTCAGCGTAGGCGCACGCAACAACGCCACAGCCTGCCTGGAGCTGGGCAACTTCACCCTGCACAGCCGCGTGCAGCAGAACAGCGACCTGGTACAGCGCCTGAAAGATACTGCCCTGGCCCAGCAGGCCATTCACAACGTCAGCCAGCTGGTATCATGGGAGCAGTTCGCCGGCTTGCAGCACCTCAACGGCTTCTTGCCCAGCACAGCCACCCTGCTGCCCGGCAAAAACGACATTCAGGCTCCAGCCTTCGTGCCGCTCGTCCACAGCCATAACGGCCTGGTGATGCTCAACCATCCCTTCGGCGCTGGCTATGGCGTTGCCCTGCCCGCCGCCGATCAAGAACAGCGCGTGCAGCAAGTGCTGGCAACCTTGCTGCCTACCGCCGCCTGGAATGCCGATATGCTGGAAATCTACCGCCTGCGTGGCCGTGTGGATTGGAACTATCACCTGCGCCTGTGGGATTTGCTGGGCGTCAACGGCGTGCAGATGTGCGCAGCCGCCACCAGCGATACCCACGGCGGTCCTTTCACCCTGTATCACGGCATGGTATCCTGGATCAACGCCACCTCCACCGCGCAGGATGATTTGCTGGCAGCCATGCGTGCCTGCCGCCTCTTCTTCGGCGACCTCACCCTGTTCGATGGCGTGCTAGACCTGCAACTCGGCGCCACCCGCATGGGCGGTATCTACCCGATGCAGCCCGGCACTAAGCCGCTGCACGTCACCGTGAACCAACTGCCCGCAGGCGCCCAGGTGAAGCTGGTGCAGCAAGCCCTCATCCCTGGCACCGAGCTGACCCATCTGGTGGATCACCTGCTCATTGACCCTACCCAACCCATTCTGATTGATGTCAGCCAGCCCAGCCAAATACGCGTCGAGGTGTGGAGCGCCACCGGCCAGCCCATCGCCTTCAGCAACCGCATCCTCGTCAAGGCCCTGCAATGCGATGTGGACAGCAACACCACCGTTGACATTGCCGATGTCCAGCGCGTAGCCGGCGCCTTCGGCCAGAGCGTGCCCCCCGCCCTCGCCGCCTACGACCTGCGTCCCGATGGTAGCATTAATCTGTGGGATGTGATCACTGCCGCCGAATGCTGGCAAGCCTATCGTTGATATGACCCCACCTTCCTCCCGCACATCTGCCCGGCGCAACGGCTTGCTGCTGGCCGCCCTGTGGCTAGCCCACGCCGTGGCCGCCATCATCTGGCTGCGCCTCGACCAGCGCTTTCCCACCGGCGATGCCGCGCGCACCCTAACCGCCTCGCTGCGCGTGGCCGATACCCTGCGTCATCCCTCGCTGGATCTGGCAAGCAGGCTGACTGCCGCGGCAGCGGGCCAATCGCCGCTGCCGCACCTGGTGGCTGCGCCCGTGGTCTGGTTGCTGGGCCGCGGTGCTGACACCCTCACCGCGCTCAACCTGCTGTGGCTGGCGTTGCTGATGCTCGGCGTCTACGGCCTGATGGCGTGGCTGCTGCCCGTCCAGCCAGGACGTATCGCCTGGCGCAGCCTGGCCGCCGCCGCCGTGGTAAGTCTCTATCCGCTCAGCGCGGTGGCCGCACATACCACCCTGGCGCTGCTGCCCAGTGCAGCCCTGGCCGCGGGGGCCGTGTGGCTGCTGGTGCAGTCTGCTGGCTTCAGCCGCCTGCGCTATGCCCTCGGCTTTGCCCTGGCCGCAGTAGCCGGACAGATGACCACCGCGCATTTCTGGGTGGTGCTGTTGATTCCCACCGCGGCGGCCGCACTGCAAGCCCTGCTCACCCCGCGGCCGCCGCGCGGCTCCTACCGCACCCCCAGCCGCAACCCACTGCAAAAGCTGGCACGTCGCCTGCGTCTGGCTCCGGCGCACCTGCACCTGCTGCTGAGCCTCCTGCTGGCCGCGCTGCTGGCGCTGGTCTATGCCCGCACCCTGGCACCTCAGCCTGTAGCGGCTGCCGCGTCCCCATTGTCGCTGCTCGGTCGTCTGGATGATGCCGTGGGCTTGCCGTTGTTGCTGGCGCTGCTGGCCGCGGCCCTGGCCGCGCTGTGGCAGGTACTGCGTCCAACCTCGCCGCAGGCCCGTCTCGACTTTGCCCTGCCCCTGCTCTGGCTGATAAGCCTGCTGGCCCTGCTGCCGCTGTTCAGCCGTGCCCCGCGCAGCGTGGATTGGTTTCCCCTGCTACCCGCAGCCGCCCTGCTCACCGTAGCCGGTGGCGCTGCCCTGCTGGCCGCTGGCAACCGCCAGACGCGCCGCATCCTCGGTGCAGGCATGACGGCAGTGCTGCTTGCCGCCGCAGTACAGGTCATCGTGCTCTCCTGGAGCGCCGGTGCGGCGGAGCAGGCCAGCGCGCCCTTCACCGTCAACGCGCCTTTCGCCTCGCTGGGGCAGGTCAACGCCTGGCCGCCGCAAAGCCAAAAATCGCAGACCGCGGCCATCGGCCAGAGCGCAGCCCGCCTGTGCCCCGACGCTGCCACCTGCCGCGTGGCGACAGCATCCTGCCAACCGCCGCTGAACGCACCTGCTTTCGGCTATTTTCTGGCCCAGGCCCAGCTCGACCAGCGCTTAAGCCTCGCCCCATTGACTGCCGCCCCTGATTTCTACACCGATCTGTGGAACGCCGATTTCCTGGTAAGCAGCACCGCTGTGCCCCAGTGCAGCGATGAGGCGCTCAGCGCAGCCATTGCCACTGTGCAGGGTGCGCAGGACAGCACCGCCTTCAAGGCACACTTCCACAATGCCGGTGATTTCCCCCTGCCCGACGGCTCCACCGCCACCCTGTGGCAGCGCACGCAGCCGCCGCTGGCCGAGCTTGATGCCGCCGAGCAAATCGTGGCGCTGGAGCATATTCTCAGCATCACCCCCGCTTCTGCCACGGCCGCCGCCCAGCTCAACACCGCGCTGGCTGCCGACGGCGACCCCGCGCGCGCCCTGAACCTGCGCCAGCAGGCCGCCGCCCGCACCCCCGATGACCCCGCCGCCCAGCTCAGTCTGGCCGATGCCTATGCGGGCTATGGTCGTCTTAGCGAAGCGGCCGAGCATTACCGCCGCGCCGTGGCGCTGGCCCCCACCCCCGCGGCACTGCTGCGCTGGAGCAGCGTGTTGGAGCAACTCGGTGAGACCCGACAAGCCGAAGAAGCCCTGACAAGCGCGGTGACGCTGGCCCCCACCGACTACACCGTGCGCCTGCAACAGGGCCGCTTCTATACCACCCGCAGCCAGTTTGCCGATGCCACCGCAGCCCTGGCCGAGGCGCGCAGCCTGGACCCCACCCGCTACGAAACCTATCTGGCATTGGCGCAAAGTCAGCTTACCCGCGGCGACACGCAGCAGGCCGACGAGCAATTTCGCCTGGCCGCTGAAGCCGCGCCGCAAGCAGCCGAACCCCACCTGGCCTGGGGCGAGGCCCTGGCCGCCCAGGGTAACCGCGCCGCAGCAGCCGAGCAATTCAACCAGGCAATCACTCTGGCCGAGCAAAGCGGCTCAGCCCCGGCACAGATCAACGCCACAGGCCGTTGGATCGCCACACTGGCGGCACAGGGCCAGGCGGATCAGGCACAAGAGCTGGCCGATGCCTTGCAGCAGCGCTACCCCAACAATCCTGCGGCGCTGGCTGTGCAGGGCGACCTGCTGCTGCGTCAGGGGCTATGGCCCGAAGCCACCGCAGTCTATTCACGCACGGTACAGCTTGCTCCGCTGGATAGCGATGCCCGGCTGGGGCTGGTGCAGGCGCTTTCAGCCTCAGGCCGCCAGATTGAAGCCACCGCGGTGATCACTGCGGGTCTGGCGCTGCCCGCCGGACCCGCCGAGCTGCATACCGCTCACGGCGATCTGCTGCTGGCTGCCGACCCGGCTGCTGCCTATCAAGCCTATCAGGCCGCCCTTGCTGCCAACCCGGCCTACTGGCGTGCTGCCGAGGGCTTGGCCCGGCTGGCTTTACAACAGGGCCAAGCCGCTCAGGCATTAAACGCACTCGACAGCAGCCTGCAACGCTGGCCGCAGGAATACCGCCTCCATGCCCGACGCGGTGATGCCCTCAGCGCGCTGGGACGCCGCCAATCAGCCATTGCCGCCTACCGTCGTGCGTTGGAGCTGGCTCCCGCCGCCGTGTTTGCCGGTGATCCCATCCACAGCCTGCGTGCTCGCCTCCACACTGCCTTGGCTGATCAACTGCTGGCCACGGGTGCTTTCGACGCCGCGCGCAGCAGCTATCAGCGTGCCTTGGCCGAAGACAACACCCTGCCTGCGGCCTCAGTCGGTCTGGCACAGCTCTACACCGAACTGGCCCGCCGCGCCGCCAACAGCCGCGGCAGCACCGTAGCCGACGATGCAGAACGCTTTGAGCTGGCCGAACAAGCGCTGCGCCGCGCTCTCGCCTTGCAGCCGGACAACGCCGCCGCGCAACGCGCCCAGGGCGATCTCTATGCTGCCTACGGCCAGACCGAACAGGCCATAGCCGCTTATCAACAGGCCATCGAAACCGATCCCGATGGCAGCATCGCCACAATGCAGCGGCTGAATGCGCTCTATCTGACCGCTAACCAAACACAAACCGCCCTCGATTTCTTCCGCAACTTGCTGCGCCTTCACCCTGACAGCGTGGCCGCACTGCGTGGTCTCACCGCTGCCCAGGTAGCTGCGGGCCAACCCACCGAGGCGCTGGCCGCCTTTGACCTGTTCCTGGTGCAGCACCGCAACGATGCCCAGGCATTGGTAGCACAAGGCGATTTGCTGCGAACGCTGGGCGAAACCGAGCAGGCATTAACCGCTTACAGCCAGGCAGCGCGGCTGGCGCGCAGCAGCGGCTGGGTGCAACCCGCCATTGCCGAGGCGCACACCCTGTTGCTGCTGGGACGCAGCGCCGAAGCAGAAGCCATCTACACCGACCTCATCAGCCGCAGCCAGGATGCCGTGCAGGCCGCCGCACTCAACGGCAATCTGGCGCAGGCCTACAGTGACCTGGTGCAGCTTTACCGGCAACAAGACCGCGACGAAGCAGCGCGGGCGCTGCTGGATGCCGCGCTGGTGCAGCAGCCCAACGAAGCCACGCTGTATCTGCTGGCCGGTGACCTGAGCCGCGCCGACGGGCAAAATGCTGCTGCGCTGGCCGCTTATCGCCAGGCGCTGGCACTAGAGCCGGACAACAGCCAGGCCCAGGTACGGCTGGGGAACCTGTACTTGAACAACGGCGATGCCACACAGGCGCAAAGCGCGTTCGAAGCTGCCCTCGCTGCTGATCCCACACTGACCACCGCAGTGATCGGCCTGGGCAACAGCATCAGCCGTCAGGTGGATGCCGATCAGCCCACTCCGGCCCAAAGTGTACTGATCAGCCGCACCCTGCAATTGCTGGATGGAGCGGTGAGCGAGCAACCGACGCAAACAGCTACCCTGCAACGCCTGCGCGGTGATTTGCTGGCACTGCAGGCCCGGCCAGAGGAAGCGGCGGCGGCCTACGAGACCGCGCTGCTGGCTGCCCCCGATGATACCGCAGCCATCGAGGGCCTGGCACGCACCCTGCTGGCCGGCGGCCGCGCCGATGAGGCACTAGCCAGCTACCAGGATGCCGCCGCGGCCGCACTCACCCCCGCCGAACGCACCCGCTGGCTGATGGCCGCTGCCGCGGCACAGCGCGGGCTGGGCCGCAATGCCGCCGCCGAGCAAAGCTACCAGGCCCTGCTAACACAGGACCCTGCCAATACCGTTGCCCGCCGGGCGCTGGCCGATCTCTACCTGGCCGACGAGCGTTTGGAAGAGGCGGTGGCGCAATACCGCCTGCTGCTGGCCGCCAACACCAACGATCTCAATGCGGCTGCGCAGTTGGCGCGCCTGCTGCTGCGCCTGGGACAGACGGATGAAGCCCGCACCCTCAGCACGGAGCTACTGCGTCGCAGCCCGTCAGCCTATCAGAGCAGCTTGCTGGCCGCGCGGCTGGCGCAGGCTGATGGCGACCCTGTGGCCGCGCTGACCGCCCTGCGCCAGGCCGAGGCCGCCGCGGCTACCAACGCCGGCGCCCTGGTGCAAACCGGTGACCTGTATCTGGCGCTGGGTCGCAGCGACGATGCCGGCACGGTCTACACCGCGGCGCTCACCCTGGAACCGCGCAATGCCAATGCGCTGGTAGGGCTGGCACGCATCGCCCTGAACCGTGGCAACACCGCCGAAGCCGAGCGCCTGCTGAATCGCGCCCTGGCCGCAGCGCCGCTCAACCCGGCTGCCCGCGCGGCCTACGGCGCTTTGCTACTGCGCAGTGACCGCGCAGCCGCGGCCATCCCGCTGCTGGCCGAGCTGGCTGCATCGCCCTCGGCCACACCCGCTGCGCTGCAAGACCTGGCCGCTGCCTATCTCGCGACCGGCGAGGTGGAAGAAGGACTAGCCATCTATCGCACGCGGCTGGGACTGAGTGCCGCCGAACAGCCGTTGCGCATCGGCCAGGCACTGGTGCAAGCCGGACTGTTTACGCAAGGCATCGCGGCGTTGCTGCAATATACCGAAGAAAACCCCGGCCAGACCGCCGGACTGCTGGCGCTGGCTGAAGCCTACACCGCCGCAGGTGAAAACGATCAAGCCGATGCAGTCTATCAACAGGCCGTCACCGCCGCTCCGCAGGATTTAACCTTGCCCATCCTCTACGGCAATTTTCTGCTAAGCCGCCAGCAATCAACTGCCGCGGCAACGCGCTTTGCGGCAGTGATCGGCGAACTGGAACGCGCCGACCGCCTGAACGAGGTGCAGCAGCCAACGGCTGAGGGCCAGCCTGCCGAGCTGTGGCAAGCGTGGATCGGTCTGGCCCGCGCCCAGCAGCAGCAGGGCGATTTCGAGCTGGCCCGCCAGGCGGTCGAGGCTGGAGCGGCGCTACGCCCCGATCTGGCGGCATTCCCGCTGCAACTCGGTGACAGCCTGCGCGCGCTGGAGCGCAACGACGAGGCCCTGGCGGCCTATACCCGCGCCGCCGAGTTGGGATCGGTTAGCGCTGCCCAGGTGCGCCGCGGTGATTTGCTGCTGGCGCTGGGCCGCGCCGACGATGCACTCACTGCCTACGAAGCCGCGCTGGCCGTATCACCTGACAACGGCGACGCGCTCATTGGCCTGGCGCAAGCCTACGCGCTGCGCGGCGGGGGGCGAGATGAAGATGATTTCGCCAACGCCGAAACACGGCTGCGCCGCGCCGCGCAACTCAACCCAGACGCGCCCGCGGTGGCACTGGCGTTGGGTGATTTGTACAGCGCCTACGGACGCAGCGGCCAGGCCGTGACCGCCTACCGCCAGGCGTTGGCTGCCGCACCGGACAACACGCAGGCCGCCGACCGTCTGGTGACTGCCCTGCTGGCCGACGGCCAGGCCGAGGCGGCACTGACCCTGCAACAGCAACGCCTGAAGGCCGCACCGCAGGAACGCCCGCTCCAATTGCGGCTGGCGGCCATCTACCGCGCTCTGAACCGGGCCGCAGACGCCGAAGCGGTGTACGCTGAACTGCTGCGCCAGACACCGGATGATGCTGTGGTGCTGGTGGCCGCGGGCGACCTGGCGCTGGCTGAGGGCGACAGCAGCCAGGCCATCACCCGCTATCAGGACGCGCTGACACATAGCACCAGCCCCACCCTCAGCGCGCAGGCCGCCGAACAGCTCGGCAAGGCGTATCTGCAAGCGGATCGGGCTGCAGAGGCGCTCACGCTGGCCCAGAAGCAACTGAGCCGCTATCCTGAGCTGGCACGCAGCTACCTGCTGCTGGGCAGCGTCTACGAGGCCACAGGCGATACGGAAGCGGCGCTGGCAGCCTACAGTAATGGCATCGCCACGGCCAGCGACGACCGCACCGCCTTGCAGCTCCGTCAGGCTGATCTGGCCCTGCGCCGTGGAGAAGCAGCCACCGCGCAAACGCTCTATGAGGCGCTTACGGCGGCCCAGCCCCGCAACAGCACGGCCTTCATTGGTTTGGCACGGGCGCACATTGCACAGTTGCCTGACCTGGCCAGCCTGCGCACCGAGTGGGCAGAACAGGCATTGCGCACCGCGCTGCGCCTGGAACCGAACTCGGTGGCTGCGTTGAGCGCACAAGGCGATCTGTATGCCGCGCGCGAACGCTGGACCGAGGCGGTGGCAGCGTACCACCAGGCGCTGGCGGTGCAAGGCACAGAGGGCAGCGTGGCACTGCACCGCCGCCTGGCCGAGGCGCTGGCTGCGGCCGGTGATGCCGCGGGCGCGGTGCAGGAACGTCAGCGCCTGGTGGCCGCCAACCCTGCCGACATCGCCGCACAGATGGCGCTGGGCAATGCCTACGCCGCCGCAGGCCGCAACGACGCCGCCCTGGCGCAGTTTCGGTTGATCAACCGTTTGCAGCCCGACTATCCCTACGCCTATATCAAACAAGGTGAACTGCTGGATGCCAGCAATCAAACGGAGGCCGCGCTGGCCGCGTATCGTGCAGCGGTGGCCGCCGCACCCGGCAACGCCGATGCCGTGTTCACCCTGGCTTCGGTGTATCGCAAGCGCGGGCTGATCAGCGAAGCGATTGCGGCCTACGAAGCGGGCCTCACCCTGGACCCGGCGCGCGACGCCGCGCGCGGGGCGCTGGAGGCCCTGCGCCTTCAGGAGAGCAGTCAACCATGACAAGATTTTCCCTGCGCTCCTTCCGCCATAACGTGCCCCTCACAGCCATAGCCAGCCTGTTGCTGTTGGCGCTGCTGGCTGTCACGGCAGTGACTCCCCTTCGGGCAGCGTTGGGCCGCGCCGTGGCCGGGCGCCCACTGGCCGCGGCCCTGCAACTGCGCGCGGCCAGCGGCTATCTGCCAGGCGGGCCGGGCACGCCCGGACTCTACGCTCTGGCGCGCGCCGCCGACGAGCAAGCCAATCCAGCGCGGCGGCTGGAAATTGAACGCAGCCTGGAGCAAAGCCTTGCCGCTTTGAACGGCGTGGCGGGGGCACACACCCTGCGCGGGGTAGCTCTGGGCACCCTGGGGCGCTATCCCGAGGCCCAGGCTGAGCTGCGCGCAGCACCGGCAAATGACCTGTTCGCACAATTGGCGCTGGGCAACGTGCTGGACGCGCAGGGTGATGCGGCAGGTGCGTTGGCTGCCTGGCAGCGGGTAAATGCCGAGCGCGCGCTCAGCCTGCAACTCAGCCGTGCCGGGGCAGCGTTAGCTAACCAAGGCCAACGTACACAGGGCGAGGCGCTGCTGCGCAAAGCCATTGCTATTGATCCCAACAACGGGGGAGCCTATCAGGCATTGGGTGGTTTTTACTGGAGCAATAACCGCGCCGAAGCGTTGGCGATGTATCGCCGCGCCCTGGAAGATGCCACGCTGGAGCCGTTCTTCCGGCAGATGGCGCTGGGGCGTATCGCTTTGGAAGAGAACCGGCTGGAGGATGCCGCCGCTGCCCTGCAAGCCGCCATTGCCCTGCAACCGGAGAACGGCGACGCGGTAGCGCTGCTGGGCAGCACGCTGGGCCGCCTTGGTCGCCTGTCCGAGGCGATCACGCTGCTGCAAAACGCCTCACAGCAAACACCAAATGCCTTTTGGCCTCTGGTAGAGTTGGGCCAAATCTATGTTGACCTGGGCGAGTATGACCAGGCCATTGCCACGCTCACCACGGCTGCGGGTCGTCGCACCGATGTAGCCCGGCCCTTTGAACTGCTGGCAACGGCTTACGAAGGCCAGGATCAGCTTGAGCAGGCAGCGCGTGCCTGGCAGCAGGCCATCACGGTGGCACCCGGCAACGCGTCTTATCAAGCGCGGCTGGGCGCTGTGCTGGCGGCAGCAGGTGAACGCGAACAGGCCGCTGCCGCCTATCGCCGTGCTCTGGAGATTAATCCACAGTTGGAGATGGCTCGCCGCGGCCTGCAAGCGCTGGGCATGGAGCCATAACCCCGCGCGGCCAATTGAGCGATACAGCGTACCGGAACCACCCGCCGACTTTCTAGCGCCGAGCGATATACGTCACCCACTCGGCAGCATCGTACAGAGGCACGCCATCCCAGGCCGGAAAAGCGGTGGCCGCGGCGAAACCCTGTGAGCGCAGCAAAGCCAGCATCTCCTCACTTTCATAGCCGTTATCAGACAAGCCGATTTCCTGCATGGTGCCACTGGCGAGATCAAGCACGTAGAAACGATCAATCGAGGCGCGCTGTTCAGCATCCCAATGGCGCTCGCCGAGGTTGAGGAAGGGCGCATCGCCCCACAAGCCGCGGTCATCGGTGAACCACCAGGTGCTGTTGTTCTTGTCAATACGCTGATAGTCCAGCAACTCCAACGCCAATGTGCCACCCGTGCGCAGGGCCTGAGCAGCATCGGCCAGCAATTGGGCGGCCTCGTTGCGGGTGAACACCGCTAACTGCCCGTAAATCAGCAGGGCGGCGTCATAGCCCTCTGCTGCGTGACGAGGCAGCTCGTGGCGGATGTCGGCTTGGATGAAGCGGCAGCGCGTGGCGACGCGTTGCGCCTCGGCCAGCTCACGGGCGTAGCGAATGGCCGCCGGGCTGAAGTCAATACCGGTGACCTGCACGCCGCGACGGGCCAACTCAACTGCATAAAGGCCCGGGCCACAGGTTATGTCAAGCAACCGCGCGCCAGTATGTAAACCAAGCTGCTGCCATAGCCAATCCACCTGCAACAGCAATTCATGGTTCTGGCGGCTGGCAGCGCCGTGGCGTTGATCGAGGTGTTCACGCAGCATACGTTCGCTGAAAACCGGATCATCCCACGGCAGGTTGAAGCCATCCCGCCAGGGTACGGCGGGGTGAGCGCGGTGATAGATGCGCCACAAGGCGCGCTGCCACGGATCGGGCAGACCAGATGTTACAGAATTGTCAGACAAGAGCAGGAACTCCTTGCTGGATGAAATCGTCTAGCGTGGAGAATACCCAAGATTTACGATTTTACCAATAGCCACGTCTCTCAATTCCAGCCCAACTTTGTGAACGCAAGCATGTCATCCTCTCCTTCATTGTCCGGTCGTTTAGTTGTTTTATTGGCGCGTCTCGCGCTGCTTCTCGGCATTTGCCTGACGGGGCTTGTTGCGCGTCCGGTATGGGCGCAAGAAGACGGCGGCGACGGCATCATAGACAAGAAGGTTTTTCTGCCGTTGATGGCCGTTACCCGCGCGGCCGAGCCGTTCCAACCGATTGCCTTCACCTATCGCTTGCAGGAAGGGGATGACCTGGCTATTCTGGCGATAGAATGGGGTGTTGACAGCGAATTACTGGCCTGCGTCACCCGTTCAGGGCTGGAACCATTGAGTAGCCTGCGCCCGGGCCAGTTGATTTTAATCGCCAACCCGCGCTACCGCTGTCATATCGTGCAGCCGGGCGAAAGCGTGGTGCAAATCGCGGCTCAGTACGAAATGGATCCGGCTGTGCTGGTTGCCGACGACTGGAACAAGCTGTTGAGCGCTGATGATGCACTGGCGGTGGGTCGGCGGATACTGGTGCTGGATGGCAAGCGCCCTGATTTGCAGGCGCTACGTGAAGAGCCGGATGCAGCAGCTATGACCCCCACGCCTACCAGTCTGCCGATGGCAGCGTTCTATGGCGACGGTCATTTTCTGTGGCCGGTGGATGGCGGCGTGATCACGCAAGGATACCGTGCCGGTCATCGCGCCCTCGACATCGGTGCAGCGCTGGGCACGGCGATATTTGCCGCAGACAACGGCATCGTGCTGAAATCGGGCTATGGCACGGATGGCTATGGCGGGCGGGTGATTATTGATCACCAAAACGATTATGTGACGCTGTACGCGCACCTGTCACAAAGTCTCGTTGAGGCCGGTGACAAGGTACAGAAGGGACAGGTAATCGGCTATGTGGGGTCTACAGGCAACTCCACCGGCCCGCACCTGCACTTCGAAATCCGTGACTTCGGCTATCTGGCTAATCCGATGGAGCTGCTGGACGCGCGCTAACCCCATCTCTGCTGCGGCCGGTCTCCGCTGCGGCCGATCTCTCCGGGATGTGCCAATCTCCTGACCGAGTCCGCAGTTGTCGCTCCCCGCTGCGGCCGGTCCCTCCGGGATGTGCCAATCTCCTGACCGAGTCCGCAGTTCTCTTGGCTCGGTCTGGAGACCGGCCAGAGCGAGCATGAGATCTGGAAATTGGGAACCTCCGCTGCGGACGGTCTCCGCTGCGGCCGGTCCCCGCTGCGGCCGGTCTCCTGACCGAGTCCGCAATTGTCGCTCCCCGCTGCGGCCGGTCCCCGCTGCGGCCGGTCTCCTGACCGAGTCCGCAATTGTCGCTCCCCGCTGCGGCCGGTCCCTCCGGGATGTGCCAATCTCCTGACCGAGTCCGCAATTCTCCTGGCTCGGTCTGGAGACCGGCCAGAGCGAGCATGAGATATGGAAATCGGGAACCTCCGCTGCGGCCGGCCCCCTGACCGCTGCGGCCGGCCCCTCCGGGATGTGCCAATCTCCTGACCGAGACCGCAGTTCTCCTGGCTCGGTCTGGAGACCGGCCAGAGCGAGCATGAGGTCTGGAAATTGGGAACCTCCGCTGAGACCGGCCAGAGCATACGCCCAGAATGCCGCGTGATGCTACAAGGGGCGCAGCCAGAGGGTGGCTTCAGCTTCCACCTCAATCGCTGCACGCGTCCACAACATGGGGTGCTGATCTCCTTCACGCCACAGATCAATCATATCCGCATAGTGAGGGCTGGTAGGCTGACCCGATTGGCCGGTGGATAGCACCGCGGTGGAGCGATCCCAATCCCCTACGTCCAATACCTGGCGATAGGTGGCTGTGGTGTGTACCAGGCCAAAAGGCAATTGCAGGTCTCCCGCTGTCATCCACACGGTTTGCTCGTCGCCGCCGACGGGATACTGGCCGCGGTTGAAGAAGATGCGCAGGAAGCGCCGTCGGCCAAAGAGATGCTCGAATTCTATCTGATGCACCTTGCCCCAGGCCCATTTGCGCGGGTCCTTGCCAATCAGATCGTCGAGGGTGACGGCGGTGCGCTGCAAAGCGAGATTCAGCAGGTGTTCACGCGTGCGCGGCTGGCCGCCGCTTGCATCGTTAAACCACCAACTTGTTTCCTGCTCCAGCAGGTTGATGAGCGCCGCAGTGGCTTTGGCTCCAAATGCAGAGGACGGAAAAGCGCTGCTAAGCGATTGGCCCTTCACCCGTGCCACAAGCTGCCCAACCTTGCCCTCCAACAGCAAATCCAGCAAGTGAATGCGCATCACCTCGTAGGCCGCAGCGGGGAAGCTGTCCACCTCGACATGCAGGTTCCAGGTTTCCAGCTCGCGCACAATGCGTTGTTCCAGTGGCGTTTTACCCTCGGCCAGGATTAAGTAAGGTTGCAACAACTCAGCCTGCACCGAATAAACATCGGTTTGCATGTTCTGGAAGTCGCGCACGGCGTAACGCGGCTTGGCTTGCAACAGGCGTTCGATGCGAGTGGCACGATAGCCCAGCATCCATTCATCTCCCAGAAAGTGGGGGTAGCCAGCGCCCACGGGCTTGTTGTTAGCGGTGAGAGCAAAGCCTGCGTCAGGGTTAAAGCTGTATGGCAGCGCGTCGAAGCTCAGCCAGCCGTCCCATTCGTCCTGCGCAGTCCAGCCGATGCTGGGCAGCAGGCCATTACCGCCACGCCGTCGGGGGATGCGCCCAACGTATTGCACACCGATGTTGCCCGCGGTGTCGGCGTAAACCAGGTTAAGCGATGGATCGGTGATTTGAGCTACGGCAGCGCGGAAGGTAGGCCAATCCTGAGCGCGCGGCAAAGCCAGCAAGGCGCTCATGCCTGTGCCGGGGGTATGACCGCTCCAGCGTAGCGCCAACGCGGGCAGGTGCTGAGTTTGCTCCGCGGGCAGCAAGGTGTTGATGAGCGGGCCATGGCGGGTGCTGATCACCGTCTCGCTGTGATCAGGCTGGCCGCGCACGGTAATGCGTTCAGTATGGACCTCGGCCTGCTGCCACTCATCGCCGTAGCGGAAACGATCAGGGTGCTGCGCATGGCGCTGCTCCAGGTAGACATCCTGCGTGTCGGCGCGACCCGCGGTGATGCCCCAGCCAATGGCGGCGTTGTGGCCGATCAGCACACCGGGCAAGCCGGGAATGATGGCGCCACTGGCCTCCAGGCTGCTGTCACTCGCCTGTAAGTGGTTTTCGTACCAAAAGGTGGGCATTCCCGCGGTGAGATGCGGATCGTTGGCTAACAGCGGGCGACGCGTGGCGGTGCGGGCCGGTGTGGCTACCCAGGCGTTGCTGGCCCCGCTGCCCATCAACGGGCCAAGCCACGCTGCGGCCTGCTGATAAGCGGCCAGCACTCGTTGCGCCATGTCGGCCAGCGCGGGGGCGTCAAAACCGGGCACAGCCACCGGCGCGGTAGCCGGGTAGAGCGGATCCAGCTCGGCGGCGCGTTCGGGGCCAAGCTCGGCCAACAATTGCAGGCGCAGCACCTCGCCATCCCAATTATGGCTCAACGCCCAGCCCAGTGCCTTGAGTACGGCCAGGCTGTCCTGTGGTGTCCATGCGGCGGGTTTGTAACCGGCCAGGGCAAATTCGGCGGGCAGGCGATAGCGGTTACGCTCGATGAAGGCATTCACACCCGCGGCGTAACGCTCCAGAGCGGCGCGTTCTGCGGCAGACAGCAAAGCCAGCTCAGCCTCCAATGGGCGGGTGAAGCCCAACACACGGCTCCAGCGGTCGGCCTCCAGCGCGGCCGGGCCGAAGACCTCGGCCAGAGTGCCGCGCGCCACACGGCGCAGATAATCCATCTGAAACAGACGGTCCTGGGCATGAACAAAGCCCTGCGCCAGCCAAAGGTCGGCCTCGTTTTGGGCATAGAGATGCGGCACGCCCCAGCGGTCGCGTATGATCTCCACGGACGCGCCAAGCGGTTCCAGCGTTATCTCTCCCTGCGTGCGGGTGAGCGGACGGCGAAACACAGCCCACACCAGGCCCAGCAGACCCAGCCACACCAGCCCCAGCAGCAGAATCAAAGCGACAAGCCACGAATAGATGTCCATAGCTCAGGCCGTGCGCAGATGCTCAGCCAGTGTACCCAGGCTTTGGCAGCGTTCGACAAAAGCCATCGATTCATGGTAGAGCTTGTCGAGATACTGGAACAGGTCGGGGTCAATAAAAATGCCCAGCTCGGACACGCCCTCTTCATCCCAGTAGTAATGCAGGTTTTTGGCAAGGGCGGCGGCGTCGCGGGCGATGGCATCCAACTGTGCAGCAACGGTGTTTGACATAGAATCTCAACTCCTGAAAAAAAATACAAGCCACGAACACTCCTTGCCATTATAGAAGTGGGAGGCTATAAGGGCAAATGATGAGGGCGTGGCTTGCACAACGAAGTTGAGATGATGACGCAGGATTAGGGGGCACTCTCCAGTTGCATCAGCACATCGTGAATGGCATTGAAGCGGTCAGCATCCTCCTGGCTGATAACGCCATCGTTCACCGCCTGCCCGCTGCTGATGGCCTGCTCGATGATGCGGCCCATGCCACCCCCCTGACCGATAGCATAATGCTCACGCACGGTTTGCTGGACGGCCTGGAAGAAAGCGGCATCTTCCTCGGTGATGAGTGCGGCAGTCAGGGCCGCGTTAAGCATCTGCACCTGCCCCTGTCCCATCCCTTGCCCCACCCCGTTGCCCATGCCATGACCCGCATTGCTGCCGAGGCTACGCATATAGTTGATCACATCCCAGCGGGTTTGCTCATCCAGCGTCTCGCCCCAGGCGGGCATGGCGGTATCAAAGATGTGACCACCTTCGCTGATGCGCCAGTACAGGTAGCCGTCGCTCATCATCTGGCTGGTGTTGGCAATAGCCACCGGCGCAGGATTGAGCGTAGCTGCGGCAGGGCCATCTCCCAAACCGCGTTCGCCGTGGCAGGTGACGCACAATTGGGTATAGGTAGCCGCGCCGCGCGTCAACGAGGCATCGTCTGTGGCGACAGGATTAACCAGATCAGCGTATGGAGCAGGCACTTCAGCATGGTGACGTGCCATCAAATCGGTCGGGGGGCCGGCTGTAGCGTGCGGGGTTGTGACAGTAGACGAAGACGTAGTTGGCTCCGGCGCAGGAGCAGAAGCCAGAGGCGGTGCTTGCACACAGCTCACCAGCAGCAGCAATATCGCGCCCAACGTAATCCATTTCATGACAAAATCCTTGTTGATAACTTAAGTTTAGAGTACTCAGTTCTGGACTGAGGTAAGGCAAACTAAGCGAGA
>CALESQ010000066.1 GCA_937907455.1 uncultured Caldilineales bacterium | reverse complement strand
AGCTCGCTGGCCCGTAATTGGTCAATCCGTTCTTGGAAAATGAGCGAAACTACCGATATGAGTATTGCGCTTGGCGCAATAAACAGGCTGGTAGATCCTTCCCGTGATATTGTGCCTGTTTCGGGGAAGAAAATCAGGCAAAATCCGTTTTTGTGGCGCAAATATATTTCGCCCATTGTGTATCAAGACTTGATTACCAATGTTGTCTTTTTGGGCGCGCCGTCCACAGGCAAGACCACGATTGCCAGTAAAATGGCTGATGAATATCAAACTGTGTGGATGGCGGAATATGGACGGGACTACTGGGAAAACAATCAGGTAGATCGTCGGTTATCTTTAGAGCAATTGGTGGAAATCGCAGAGGGGCATTTAGAACGCGAGCAGCAACTTATTTACCAGGCAAATCAATATATCTTTACTGACACGAATGCAATAACCACTTTTATGTTCTCAATGTCCTATCATCAATCCGCCCACAACAGGCTGGTGGAACTGGCAAACCTGGCGCAATCGCGCTACGACTTGGTTTTTCTTTGCGATGTTGACATGCCTTATGACGACACCTGGGATAGGTCTGGTGACATTAACAGAAAAGTCTTCCAAAAACAAATAATCGGTGATTTGGTTGTCCGAAAAATTCCTTACATCGTGTTAAGTGGAGATTTAGCAGCCAGAAGCAAAACGGTTAAGAAGGTTTTGAGTAAGTTTCAGAAATATCATTCATTAGCAGCGTTTTACAACACAGGACGAGATAATGAGTAGCTTTTTCAGCGTTGACACCATCATGGTTACCATTCTTGGATACCCGATGAGTTATGTCGAATGTATTGGCACTATCTTATATGTATGGTCTGTTTGGCTTATTGGAAAACGAAACCTATTGACATGGCCAGTTGGCATCGTCAGTGTGTTACTTTACATGATCCTGTTTTACCAAATCAGACTCTATTCCGACGCCATTGAGCAAATCTACTATCTTGGGGCAAGTGTTTATGGGTGGTGGATTTGGAACAAATCCCCAAAAGATGATGGACAAATAACCGGCGTTAAATACAGTGGCTCAAAGAACCTGATTTTATGGGTTATTTTTACTGCCGTTATCTCGGTCGCCTTTGGCTATTTTATGAGCCGGGTGCATCTTTTTTTGCCTGTGATCTTCCCCGAAGCAGCCTCATTTCCCTATCTTGACGCGATCACAACAATCATGAGTTTTTCAGCCATGTGGTTGATGGCTAAAAAGAAAACCGAGAGTTGGATTTACTGGATTATTGTAGACGTAATCGGGATATGGCTGTATTTCGTCAAGGATGTAAAGTTCCTGTCTTTGTTATATGTGATTCTGCTTATCATGGCTTTCAACGGATTAAGACTGTGGCACAAATCTAATCAAGACTACAGGGTAGCCCTCCCCCAAAACGCCACCTGACGAAGCATTTCAGAAACGGCTGGAGGACCAAGGTCCTGAATTTTACCGCTATGCCAGACAACAAATTACTGCGAATGGACAATATTCTTCTCGTTGTCAACGACCTCAAGGCGGCAATCGCGTTCTTTACCGAACTCGGTCTGGAGCTTAAGGGCGAGACAACCGTCGAAGGGCCGCTGGTAGACCGCATCGTCGGGCTTAACGGCGTCCGAAGCGACATCGCCACGATGCGCACCCCCGACGGCCACGGGCGGATCGAGCTGGACAAGTTCCACACGCCTCAAGCGGTCAGGGGCGAGCCAGAAGATGCGCCCGTCAATACGCTGGGCATCCGTCGCATCATGTTCACAGTCACCGATATTGATGACGTGGTTGCTCGCCTGCAGAAGCATGGGGCTGAACTCATTGGCGACATAGTACAGTTTGAGGACACCTATCGTCTCTGCTACCTGCGCGGGCCGGAGGGGATCGTTATCGCGCTGGCGGAACAGCTCTAACACAAGCTGTCACCCACCCACAGAAGAGACAATGGCCTGCGCTTTGCATCGGACCTTTCGGCACAGCATCGCCTCAGCTTTGTAACATTCTGTACAATACTTGTGTTCTGGAAATTGACAGATACCCCGCCCTGTGTCATAATCTCGCTGTTCAGGCTTCCTGAACGCTTTACATGCCATCCTAACTATAGGAGGTGATGCACATGTGTAGTAACAAACACAGCGCCGTAGCATCACCTCGGGTTAACCGATAATACTGCTACGGCGCAACAACAAACAGGCCACCTTTCGGGGTGGCCTGTTTGTTTTACAAAATGGCACTTTCAGAACAGATACTTGTTCCAGGCTTCGCGTTGATTGTTTTCGCCCAGCAGGGCCAGAGCAATGTAGCGCGGTCGCCGCGGGGGGCGGGCCAATCTCATACCGGCTTCGCGCGGGGTGCGGTTGCCTTTTTTCTGGTTGCAGGTGCGGCAGGCTACCACCATGTTTTCCCATTCACTACGTCCACCGCGGCTGCGGGGCAAGACATGATCGAGAGTAAGATCGACGCGCAAAGGGGTAGCACCACAGTATTGACAGGTGTATTGATCGCGCGCCATTACAGTGCGTCGCGACAAGGGCAGGGTCATCGCCCGCGGGATGCGCACGCAATAAACCATGCGGATTACCAGCGGCACGGGCATGGCTACCCCGCAGGCGCGCAAAGTGGTTTCGGCGGCCTCCAATAGCTCGGCTTTTTCTTTGAGCAGCAACACAATGGCCCGCTTGATGGAAACCACGCTGAGGGGTTCATAGGTGGCATTGAGTACCAGCACCGATGCGGTCACGACTGGCTAGCCTCCCGTAGGACAAAGAAAAGCGCCCAGACGAAATCGTCTGGGCGCAAAGAATTTGCCAAGGGGTGACCAGTGGGGCTTGAACCCACGACCTCCTGGGCCACAACCAGGTGCTCTGCCAATTGAGCTATGGTCACCATAATGCGTCAACCTGCCAATACACAACACTTTCAGGCAATGATGCAAGCTCGGGGACGTGGATTCGAACCACGATTAGAGGATTCAAAGTCCCCTGTCCTGCCATTAGACGATCCCCGAATACTGCCCCGAACGCAGTCGGGGAAAAGACCAGTGCCGAGGCCCAGGATTGAACTGGGGACACCGCAATTTTCAGTCGCGTGCTCTACCGGCTGAGCTACCTCGGCGAATGCAAGGGCCTTGACAACAACTGGCGTATGCCACTGAAAGCTCAATGTCATACGCCAGTTGCCATTTTTGATCCATTACAGAGCGGGCGATGAGATTCGAACTCACGACCTTCTCCTTGGCAAGGAGACGTTCTACCGCTGAACTACGCCCGC
>CALESQ010000065.1 GCA_937907455.1 uncultured Caldilineales bacterium | reverse complement strand
GCAAAGGCATGCAGGAGATCATCTCGACCTACCTGGCGCAGATCGTCGAGGAGACGATCTAGATCGTGGACATCCTGGTCGTGTTGGAGGACGTGAGTTCCCAACAGTTTCTGGAGATCACCGTATTGGCGTGTCCCATGTGCAATCAGCCTATGATGCCCGATCCCTTGCGGGCAGGCCTGGCAGCCTTCGTGGCGGCTACGGTCTGCCCAGCCTGTGGCTGTCGGGTGCGAGCCAACGACGCGTTCAGCATCGAGCCAGAGCCTGGTTGATCTGAGGTGTTGCATGCCCACTGGACGATTTTTGAGCAAGACTGTGGCCACCGACGAACCGCTGAACCGCCTCTCCTGGCAGGCTCAGGCGGTCTACGTGATGGCCATTCCCCATCTGGATCGTGACAGTCTGATCACCGGCCATCCCATGCTGCTGATGGCGCAAGTGGCGCCTTTGCGGGCCGCGGAGCTGGTAAGCAGCATGGCCGACCTGATCCAGGAGTGGATCGCTGCTGAGCTGGTCGTGCTCTATCACGATCCCGACAACGGCCAGCCGGTATTGTTCTTCAAGAATCAAGACCTGGGCATTCGCTATACGCGGGAAACGCCCAGTGTGTTTGCTCCGCCTCCTGGCTACGAGCGAAGCCCGGAAGGGCTGGTCCTCGTCGATGCCGACGCGCTTGCACCAGCGCCCGCCACTGCGCCAGTCACTCCGGACCAACTCGCGACTGATGCCGGCACTACTCCGGCATCATGCCGGAGTAATGCCGACATCGCGCCGCCAGCGCGCCGGAGTAGTGCCGGCATCACGCTGCCAGCGCGCCAGAGCAATGCCGACATCGCGCCGCCAGCGCGTCGGAGTAACGCCAGAGTCTCTGCTTCTGCTGCTACTACACAGCAAGGTAGTAATAAAGAGTCTAAGAATCAAGATCCTTCTGTGAAAAACAGCAGCAGCAGCACTTCTTCGCGCGCGCGCGGGCAGCCCGATCCCAGGAGCAGCGGGTTGGGCAAGGTGCTGCCGGGTGCTTCTTCGCGCCCGCGCGTGCAGCCCGATCCCCGCGCTTCTCCTGCTGCCAAGGGCGCTGTGAAACCGGATGTCTACCAGGCCCTAAGGGATTTCGGCGTTGCGGAGCCCGCGCTATCCGAGCTGTCCCGCAACGGCATCGACCGAGCGATGGTTGACGGCTGGATCGCGTACCTGGCCACCCAGGACATGGCGCGCCCGGTGGGCTACCTGGTCAAACGGCTACGCGCCCACCAGCATCCTCCGCCCGTTCCGGAAGAGGAAGACCCAGAAAGCTACGAGGCCCTGAAACGCAAATACGTACCGCGTGGCTATGAGGACATAGTGATCACATGATGCTTTACACACCCGACCCAGCCAACCCGCTGGAACTGCTGGAGCCAGCGCCGACGTGGACGGTGAGCTATGGGCCAGGCCCGGCGCCCAACGACGCCCTTCCCGACGAGCCGGCCATCACCGGCGAGATCGTGGCGGTTGGCTACCGCGATCCCACCACCGGCTTCTTCGTGGCCACGCTGCGCCGCGGCAAGGGTGAGATCCCGCTAGTGGGTACGGCCATGTTCCTGGCCTCAGGCGCGCAGGTGACAGTGGCCGGCCAGTGGGTGGATCATCCGCACTACGGCCGGCAGTTCAAGGCGTCAAGCGTGATGCTCACCGACCAGGCCAGCGCCCTACAGGTGCTGCTGGCCAGCGGCTTCTTGAAGGGCGTCAAGGTCGCCATGGCCCAGCGCATCGCCCGGGCCTTCGGCGCGGCAACCTTCGCGCGGCTGGACGAGGCGCTGGACGATCCCAACCGGCTGCGGGTAGTGTCGGGCATCGGCCCCAAGAACTGCCGCTGGATCGCAGAGTCCTGGCGCGCGCAGCGGCACTGGGCGCAGGCGGCGCTTGCTTCGGTCCGTGCAGGGCTGACCATGCGCCAGGCCAGGGAAGCCTACCGGCGCTTCGGCGAGCAACTGGCCCAGGTCGTCGCGGACAACCCTTACCTGCTCACAGTGGTAAGCGGCATCACCTGGCAGCGCGCGGACGAGATCGCGGCGCTTGCCTGGCCGGGCAAGGCCAGGATCGATCACGACGACGCGCGACGCTATGGCGCGGCCGTGCGGGAGGTGCTGCGCGAGGCCTACACCCAAGGGCACATGGCGCTGCTGGAGGCCGATGCCCTTCAGCGCGCGCGCCAACTGGCCCGGCCTCGCCTAGACGGCTTCGAGCAGAAGGTGCGGGCGCGCTACGAGGACGACTACCTGCTCTTGCAGGGCGACTGGCTGTATCTGGCGCCCTACTTCGAGATCGAGGAAGAAACCGCGGCCGGCATTGCCCAGATGCTTCAGAACCCTGGCACGGCGGTGGGTGACTGGGACACAATTCGCCGCGGGCTGGACGAATACAGCGACTTCGCTCTCTCGCCCGATCAGGTAGAGGCGGTGCGGCTGGCGCTGGCCCACCGGCTGGTGGTGATCACCGGCGGACCCGGCTGCGGAAAGACGACGATCGTTCGAGTTATCTGCAACATCATGCAGGCGCTGGGCCTGAGCCTGACGTTGTGCGCGCCCACCGGCAAGGCCGCCCGGCGCATGACCGAAGCCACCGGCCTGCCGGCTGCCACCATCCACCGCACCCTGGGCATCTTCGACGATGAAGAAGCCAGGTACAGCTTCCAGACTGATGCGGTGACCATCGACGAAAGTTCCATGATCACTGCGGCCCTCATGCGACGGATCGTCACGGCCTGCGGCGAGCGAACGCGGCTGATCTTCGTGGGCGACGTGGACCAGCTGCCGCCGGTGGGCGCGGGCGAACCCTTCTTCCAGCTCATCAGCTCGGGCGTGGTCCCGGTCGCGCGCCTCACGGTTGTCCACCGACAGGGCAAGAATTCCGGCATCATCGTGGCGGCCCACGGCTTCAACCGCGGCCTGGTGCCTGATCTGTCGGGCTACGACGACATCGAGATCGAGTATGCAAGCAGCAACGCAGCATTGCCCACCCATCTCTTGCGGTGGGTAAGCGATCTTATCGCTTGCGGCCTGTCCATCCGCGACATCCAGGTGCTGACACCCTTGAACAACCATCCCTGGGGCCAGCACGCGCTCAACCTGCGCCTGCAAGAGCGCTACAACCCTGGACCGTTCCCGCTCAAGGGCTGTCCCTTCAAGCCAGGCGACAAAGTGATCCACACCCGGAATGTCTACGACTTGCGCGGCCAGACTGTGCTGAACGGCATGGTGGGCATGGTGCAGTGGGTGGTCAGCGACGAGGAAGAGCGCAGGATGGATGTCCGGCGCAGGGAAGAGGGCGATGATGAGCTGCCAGAGGTACTCGTAGTTCAGTTCGACGGCGAGCCAGAGCCAACTACCTACACGCGCGAGGACCTGGGCTATCTCAAGCTGGCTTATGCGATCTCAGTCCACCGCGGCCAGGGCTCAGAATTTGGCCACGTAGTGCTGGCCATTCCCACCACCCGCCCTGACTTCATGCTACGCCAACTGGCCTACACCGGGCTGACCAGGGCAAAGACCTACTGTGTGCTGATCTCGGCGCAGTCGGCCTTGCAGACCTACGTCCAGAACGAGGAGCGCGTGCGCCGCGTCACCTTCCTGGGTGACATGCTTCGGAACCGGGTTCCGCAAACGGCGGTACAGCGCGTCGTCGACGAGTGGAGCCGGCCGCTGGAGGCCTACTACGACTGAGCGCCTATGGACACTGCACTCTTTGCCTTGCCCACCGAGAAGCGAAAACATCCAGCCAAGTACACCGACGCCCTGCTGGTCACGTTTGCGCGCATGCTCAAGGGAAGGCAGCGCATCCTCGACCCGTTCGCCGGCACCGGCAAGGTGTTCCTGCTCAACCACTGGCTTCCCGATGCCGAGGTGTCCGGAGTCGAGATCGAAGCCGAATGGGCATCGCAGCATCCGCGCACCATGCTGGGCAACGCGCTGCATCTGCCCTGGCCTGATGGCTACTTCGACGCGATTTGCACATCACCGGCCTACGGGAATCGCCTCTCGGATAAATTGCTGCGCGATCGGCACAAGCGCAAGACCTACGCCAGCGAACTGGCGCGCGAGTTGCACCCAGACAACGGCGGCGCCTTGCCCTGGGGACAGAAGTATAAGTCGTTTCACCTTGCCGCCTGGACAGAAGCGCGGCGGGTACTTGAGCCAGGTGGGCTGTTTGTCTTGAACATCAAGGATCACATCCGCCGCGGCGTCGTGCAGCCGGTGACAGACTGGCACATCGAGGCGCTGGAAGGCCTGGGCTTCCAGGTGCTCGAGCACGTTCACATCGACTGTCCCGGCATGCGCTATGGCCAGAACCGGGACGCCCGGGTTGGCTACGAGAGTGTGGTCTTGTTCCAACACCACATCTCACAATCCCGGAACCCTTGGGTTGAGCCTGTCGAAACCAGTTTCGACAAGCTTAACCTGAAGGTTCCGCGAATTCTCCACCTTCGAGAAGGTTTCCGCATGTACGACGACGGATACTTCGATCTTCCTGTCACTGACCCCCTGGCGCCGGCCAACCCCGAGGCTGAGCAGGCTGTGCTGGGGTCGATCCTCATCGATCCCGACGCCGTGGGGGATGGCGCCGAGCTGCACAGCCCTGACGACTTCTACCAGGTCAAGAACGGCTGGATCTATCAGGCCATCCTGAACCTGAACGCCACCAACACCAGGGCCGATTTTCTCACTGTCACCGATGAACTGGAACGGCGAAAGCAGCTGAAGGAGGTGGGCGGGCCGGCCTAAGTCATGGACCTGGTCAACAGTGTGGGGTATCTGAATGACCCCCTGGACGAGCGAATGGCGCTGACCGGCGGCCGGCAGGGGCCGGTGCTGCTGGTCTTGAACCAGTTGTCCAAGGAGTTCGGCGAGCAGCTAGCGCGCCACGGGCACCTGGGCGAAGCAACCGCCCAGCGCGGCTTGCAGCGCGGCCGGCCGGTGCTGGTGGACTTCAGCGCGCTGCCGGTGTGGGAGGAACAGGCGAGGTTCTAGGGAGAGCGCGGAACCGGGTTCCGAAACCAGCCGAGTGGCCTTAACGACGCACATTCGTCTTGACCCAAAGATCTGCATCTACAACCCATCACCATCGACGCGCTGTCCGCGGTTGCCGGTTGCCTACGCTACGCCGAGGGCACAACCGTTTTCCTAGAAGAGGAGCCCATGGCCGGTCTCTTCATTGCAGAACGAGGAACTGTCAAGATCAGCCGTGTCTCGCTGGAGGGCCCCTAGTTCATTTTGCGCATGTGCTAACCGGGCGACACCTTCAACGATGTCTCGACGCTGGACGGCGGCCGCAATCCAGCCCAGGCCACAGCGCTGACCAACATAGTGGTCTGGCGCATCGACCGGTTTGATACGCAGCGGCTGGCGCGGGCCTATCCTGACCTGGCTTGGGTCTTGTATCGAGGATCTGGCCGAACAGGCGCGGCCGTTGGTGATGTTGGTGCACGACCTCGCCATGCGCGGCGTGCGCGGCCGGCTGGTCCGCCTCCTGCTGGAGTAAACCGAGAGCCGTGATACCGACGTGATACAACGGCCGCTGACCCAGGAGGAGATGGCCGCGCGGCTGGGTACGGTGCGCGAGATGGTGAGCCGCACCCTGCGCGGCCTGGCCAACGACGGCTTGATCGAGTTCGACCGCCATTGCATCGTGATTCTGGACCCGCAACGGCTGGCGGAGGAGGCAGAGATCTGATAGGGCTACGCGCCAGCTAACAAGATGGGCGGGGAGGAACCGCGCTCCGGCGTGCCGCCGCAGTCCAGCGCAAAGGCCACCATGGCATCCAGGTTCATGGTCCGGCCCTGGCGCAGCGCGGCGTCATAAGCATCCCCTGCAAGCCGCCGGGTGTTCGTCGCGGTCTGGCCGTGGCAGGCGGCCGCATGCTGGGTGGGTGGGCGGGTAACGTGCAGCGCCTCCCACAGAGCGCTGGCTGCCCCACTCAACTCTAGCGCGCGGCCGGCATCGCCGGCCAGCGAGGCGGCGGCCGCCAGGATCTCCAGGCACTCAGCCACCACCTCCCGTTCCCCCAACAGATGACAAACACGCAGGCTGTGCCTGGCCAGGGACGCAGCATTGGCTACCTCTCCCTGATGGAGCGCGACCCAGCCCTGGTTAGCCAGCGACACGGCCACCCCCTTGACGTGGCCGGCGCGCTGCGCCAGCGAATAGGCCTCGTCGAAGAGCACAGCAGCCGCGTCCCACGCCCCTACCGAGAGACGGGTCCAGCCCAGATTGGTCAGGGCGCGGTAAATGGCGCACGAATCGCCGGCCTCGCGGGCGATGGCCAGGCTTGCCTGGTTCAGGCGCGCCGCCTCGGCCCAGTTGGTTTGATCGATCGCTATCCAGCCCAGGTCGAACAGCACCCTGGCTACACCTGCCCGGTCCGCACCCGCCTGGTAGAGGGCAAGGCTTTCGTCCAGCCATTGCTGCGCGGTCTGCCAGTCGCCCTGGCGATAAGCCAGGCTGGCTGCCGTCTGGAGCACGCGGGCGCGCACCCAGTCAGGCAGGGGCTCGTGCGCCATCTGAGCGAGCACCTGCTCCAGCCAGCGCCGCCCTTCGCTGTAGTGGCCGTGGCGTTGCCAGAAGGCGCCGAGCGCGCAGGCCATGCCGGCTGCGCTTGCCAGCGGGCCGCCTGCCAGCAGAGTGGCCAGGGCGGCGCGCAGGTTGTCCGCCTCCTGCTCCAGCCGCGCCAGCCAGGCCGCCTGGTCAGGCCCCTCCAACTGCGCCTCGGCCTGCTGCGCCCAGGCCGTGAAGTACTCGGCGTGGCGACGCTGCATCGTTGCCAGCTCTCCGTTAGCGCGCAGTTGCTCCAGCGCAAACTCGCGGATGATCTCCAACATGGAGAAACGGGATTCCGCCGAGGTGGCCTCCTGCAAGGCACGCAGCGGGCAGCCTCCGCAGCAGCCGGTAGTCGTGAAACAGCCGGCTGCCTCCTTGCCCCCGCGCACCAGCAGGCTTTGGTCGAGCAGCGTGTCGATGCTGCCGGCAATGTCCAACGGTATCGCGGGCACTACGTGGCCGGCCTGCAGGCTCTCCTGCCCGGCGGGAAAGGCGCATGTCGCCTCGGCTGCTGCCAGGCTGAAGCCGCCGACGAAGACTGCCAGCCGCGCCAACAGAACGCGCTCCGCGGTGGGCAGCAGCCCATAGCTCCATTCGATCGCGTCTTGCAGCCCCTGCCGGCGATGGGGAAAATCGATCGTGCCCTGGCTCAGCAAAGGCAGGCGGTGCTCCAGCCGTGCGTGTAGCTCCTGAGGCGACAGCAGCCTGAGCTTGGCGGCGGCCAACTCGATGGCCAGCGGTAGCCCGTCCAGCCGGCGGCAGATCTCGGCGATGACCGGAGTGAGGGACGGCGTGAGTTGAAAACCAGATCTCGTGGCTCGGGCGCGATCGCAGAAGAGCCGCACCGCCGCCGCGTCGGCTGCGTCCAGCGGGCTGTTGCTCTCGGGCAAGGGCAGGGGATGCACCACGAACTCGTGTTCGCCATAGATGTGCAGCCGGGCGCGACTGGTGACCAGCAGCTGCAGCTCCGGGCAAGCGACCAACAGGTCAGCCAGGAAGGAGGCGGCCGGCAACAGATGCTCGAAGTTATCGAAGATCAGCAACATCTGTCTGGCGCCCAGGAAGCGGGCCGCCGACCGGGCCAGGTCGCTGTCGCGCGCCTCGCGTACCCCCAGCGCGGTCGCTGTGGCCGAGGGAACCAGGGCCGGGTCCTGCACAGGGGACAGCGCTACGAGACAGACGCCGTCCCGATACGCCCCTGCCAGCCGCCGGCCCACCTCCAGAGCCAGGCGCGTCTTGCCCACCCCTACTGGCCCGGTCAGGGTTACCAGGCGCATGTCCTGGCTGTGCAGTGCGTTGAAGATGGCGGCTATCTCGTCTGAACGGCCGATCAGGGATGTCACCGGCGCAGGCAAGCGGCTGGCCGTCCCCTGGGCGTCTGGTCCGACTGGGTTGGGCAATCGGGCCGGTGCGCGCTGGCCAACGGCCGCGGCCATGAAGGCCGGGCACTCCTCGTCCGCCAGCGCCAGGCAGTAGGCCAGCCGCTGAGCCATTTGCGAGGAGGGGCGGCGTTGGTCGGCCTCGATCTTGCGCAAGGTGACGGCTGCGCAGCCCACCCGCTGCGCCAGGTCCTCCTGGGTCAGGTCCAGGGACTTCCGTCGCCGTCGCACCCAATAGCCAAAAGAATCGGTCTCGTCCATGCCATGCTCGATTGTTGTATCGCGTTTGTATCGAAAACCGATACCCGTTGCGGTCTATTGTATGCTTTAATCAACGCAGAGTCAATGGTTTTTTTTGCGACTGTCTTTCCTCAGATGCCGCGCGCCTAGTTCTAGTGAGTGCGCGTTAGTTTGCGCCTGGCCAAGCACCCAGGCTAAGCCAGGCGCCCCGCATTGGAATAGTCACCGTTGCTTGCGCACACAGGAGAACAGCTATGTCACACAGCATCTTGCAGGTCAACTTCAACTTCGGCGGCTCACGCGGCGAGTACGAGGCGATGACCCTTCCTATGGCCGGCCCACTGGCCGAGACTCCTGGCCTGCGCTGGAAGATCTGGTTGATGGGCGAAGCGCAGCAGGAGGCAGGCGGTATCTATCTGTTTGATGATCGGGACATGGCCGAGGGGTTTGCGCACACTCTGCAAGCTATGTTCCAGGGCAGCCCTGTCTTCAGCAACCTCAGCATCAAGCCGTTCGACGTGATGGAGCCGCACTCGGCGATCACGCGCGGCCTGGCTCGGCGCCCCCTGACCTTTGGCGACATGGCCGCCGAGGCGCAGGCCGCCGTGCCGTCCATCCCGCCGGCCGAGGCGCAGCGCCGTCTGGCTGCCGAACCACGCACCCTGGTGATCGACGTGCGCGATGCGGCCGACATCGCTGTTACCGGCACCGTCCCTGGCGCGCTGGCTATCTCCTATGGCGCGCTAACCTACCAAGCCGATCATCAGGCGCCGGATTCCTGGCGTGCGCCGCAACTGGCCGACCACAGCCGCCCGATCATCACCACCTGCATCCTCGGCCCACTGGGCGCGCTGGGCGGCAAGCTGCTGCACGACATGGGCTTCAGCAATGTCAGCGTTCTGGAAGGCGGTGTGCAGGCCTGGATCGAGGCCGGGCTGCCGGTGACGACGAATGGCAGTGGTTGATCGAACTCAGTCGGTCCTGATCTACACACCAGGCTGCCAAGAACGCTTGATACGTGCATGCCAGCCGGACGGCCCCAGATGCCAACCTCCGCGCTTGGGCGAGAATCGCAATGCGGGCAGGTTTGCATCTTGTGTTACCTGTGTTATATGATTGTGCTATACTTGTGCTGTACTGTGGATTCCATAATCCCTTGCTTCTTGCTTGCCGAGGATGGCACAAGAGCAAGCCGTCGCACCAAAGCCGCCGTCGACAAGCTGGATGTTGCCCGCGCTTAGGTTCTCACGCCAAGGAGGATAGGATCATGAACCGCACTTCGGCCGTCCGCGCTCTGATTTGGGCAGGCTGCGCACTGGTTGTTGTTGTTGCGATGGGGCTGATCTCTGGGAACGCTTTCGGCGCTCCCAGGGCATCGCCGCATCTTCAGCCACCGCCGACGAACACGCCGGCCTATCAGCTGTACTTTCCGGTTATGGTGCGGCTCTATCCGTATGTTCCTCCCTGTGTGGCGCCGCCGCCAAACATGGCCGCCTGGTGGCCACTGGATGAGACCAGCGGGACGACAGCCTTCGACATCGCGGGGGTTCCGACCAACGGCGCACACGTCAATGGGCCAGCGCCTGGGCCAGGCATGGTGGCCGGCGCGCTGAACTTCGACGGCGTCAACGACTACGTCCAGGTGGCTGACCATCCGTCGCTGAACTTTGGCCAGGGCAACCTGTCCATCGACGCCTGGGTCAGGACCAGCGCCGCCAGCGGTGTCCAAATCCTGCTCGACAAGCGCGTCGAGGGGGCAACGGTGCAGGGGTACTCGTTCTTTCTGGGCAACGGCACGCTGGGCTTTCAGCTGGCACAGGGCGTGGGCTCGCCTATCTGCTCCACGGCGCCCGGCGCATCGTGTACCAACTACGGTTCTGGCGCCTTTGTGGCCAACGGGCAGTGGCGTCACGTCGCGGTCACCGTAGATCGCAGCAGCCCGACCGGGGGACGCTTCTACGTGGACGGCGCACACGTGGCAACCTTCGACCCGACAATCCGCCCCGGATCACTGACTAACGCCAATCCCCTGCGCCTGGGCAGCCGGTCGTCCTCGGTGACGGGGCTGTATCGGGGCGCGCAGGACGAGGTGGAGCTGTTCCCGCGCGTGCTGACGCCGCTGGAGGTCAGAAGCATCTACCTGGCCGGCAGATCGGGCAAGTGCAAGGGCACACCCACGCCGACGGCTACACCCACCCGCACGCCGACGGCGTCGCTGACGCACACACCCACGGCGACGCCGACGCGCACACCGACCCGTACACCGACACGCACCCCCACCGCCACGCCGCGGCCTTGGTATTCGATCATCGTCATCAAGATTAACGTGGTGGGCATGACCCCGCTGCCCGGCTGGCAGATGGATCTCTTCGCCGGGCCGGCCTGCCAGGGCACGCCCCTGGCGACGCAGTTCACCGACGAGACCGGCATGACCGACTTCCTAGATCTGGCGCCCGGCGTCTACT
The DNA here is from genome assembly GCA_937907455.1 of uncultured Caldilineales bacterium. Lineage (GTDB taxonomy): Bacteria > Chloroflexota > Anaerolineae > JAAEKA01 > JAAEKA01 > JAAEKA01. The sequence continues at coordinate 20,210 of CALESQ010000065.1, read as the reverse complement.
CGGTGCGCGAGGAGGTACGGCCCTGGTCGCAGCCGCAGACGCCGGTTTGCCAGTCGATCACCCTGGGCGATACGCACGAGACAACGCTGGTCTTCGACGGGCCGGACTTCCCGCCCGGCGGCGAGGATGAGTTCCCGTCAGGGGCTTTGCTGACGCTGGAGATCCCCGGCGCGGGTGTGTCCCACGTCGCGCTCAACGGGCCCTCGCGCGTGCTGCGCAGCGACCCCTACGACTCGGACGGCGACGGGCGCATGGAGATAGATACCGAGATGTTGGCTATGGATCTGAGCGGTATGTCGTCTCTCGGAGCGCTGAAAATACGAGAAAGTCCCAGCCGGCCCTCTCATGGCCGCATCATCCAGCAGTCGCCCGGCGTCGACTACCCAGCCGATAGCTTCTTTGATGTGTTCTTCGATATCTCGTGGGACGATGGCATCAACTGGCTGCCGGTGCAGCAGCCGGTGCGCATGGAGGCAGTGATCCAGGCCATCCCGCCCATCCTGGCTCACTATCAGTCGCCGCCGTCGCTGGCTGTGCCCATCCCTGGGCCGGGCGGCCAGGGAACCGCCATCCTGCGCCACGTGCTGCACGTGCCGCTGCCGATCTGGGAGAAGGTGATCATCTTCGTCAACCACGTGCCGCCCACGCCGACGCCCACCCGCACGCCGACGCGCACCCCCACTACCGCGCCCCCGACGCGCACGCCAACGCCCACCTACACTCCGACGCGGCCCGCAAACACGGCGACGCCTACCCACACGGCCACACGAACGCCGACGGCTACGTTTACAGCCGCGTCGACTGACACGGCAACACCTACAAATACGGCGACGGCCACGGCTACCTGGACCAGCACGGCAACCTGGACGCCGACGCCGACAGCCACAAGCACGCCGACCTCGACGCCTACCCCGACGCCCACCCGCAAGCCGGTGTTGTCGGGCGTCTCGTCCACCTTCATCGTCACGGCCGACAACGTCGTCGTCATCACCGTCCACGTGACCGATCCCAGCCTGAGCGGGCTGATCTGGGACATGGAGATCTTCTTCAACGAACAGACGCCGCCCTGGCCGCCTGGCTCACAGCCCATCAGCGGTCCGCCTGGCTGGCAGCCCTTCCCGGTGCCCGGCGGCATCGGCTGGATGACCAGCAGCAGTCCATTGCAGTTCTGCCAGCCGGTGCAGTTCGTGCTCCAGTTCCCGCCGGGCGCAACGCCGGGCAGCACCATCTGGCTGCACATGACCGATCAGAACCACAACAACCTGGGCTACGTGATCAGCCAGCGGGAGGCAGGGTCAAACGGCGGGGCAGCGTTCCTGGCCTGTCCATCCGGCTGAGCCTGCCTCCACTTCTCCGGCGGCGCAGTCCTACCTGAGGCGGTGTGGGCCGTTGCCCACATCGCCTCAGGTAGGACTGCGCCGCCGGTGGGAAGGGCAACTAATTACTTAACAGCCGCCGACCGGATCTGAAGGGATCCGGCCGGCGCCAAGGAGTGACCTGGCGTGACACTGACAAAACTCGATCTGCGGCGGATTACCGGCATCTGCGTCGTGGCCCTCTGCGGCCTGCTTCTCCTGGCCGCATGTGGCGGCGATGACAACACCAGCCAGCCATCGGCCATCGCTCCAACCGCGCCGAAGGCGGTATCGGCCGCGACGCAGCCGGCTGGCGCGCCAGCGGGCGCAATCAACACGTCTGTACCAACCAGCCAGGTCGACGCTTGTGCGCTGCTGGACCAGGCAGAGGTCGAAGCCGCGTTGGGCCAGCCTGTACTGCCACCCACCGGCGAGCTGGTGGCCAACCTGGCCTGCTGTTCCTATGGCAACCCTGAGGCGCCTATCGTCTCAGCAGCGGCGCTGTGCGTGTTCACGGGCAGCGACGCCGACTACTTCGCCGGCGCGGCCGCCCAGGCGCGGGATGCCTTCGAGCTGGCCAGAGGCAACGCAGAGGCCCGGCCGCTGAGCGGGATGGGCGACGACGCCTACTGGGACGAGGTCTTCGAGGACCTGAACGTTCTCAGCGGGCCGCACCTGATCAGTCTGGACATTTCGTTGGATGACGAAGACGACGAGGCTACCCTAGCGGCCGCCCAAGAGCTGATGGCCCAGGCGCTCCAACGTCTGCCCTGACCGGGGCCACAGCTCTGCTCAGGCGCCGGGTGTCTTTGTTTTACCGTCAAGAGCCAACTTGGAGAACAGTTCTTACAAGGAGTGATGAACCATGGACGAGAAGAATCCAACCAAACGGGTCCGACTGGTAGTTCCGCTGGACATCTCTGCTATCGAGGGCGGCGGCGCCGGGCAGTCGGTTAAGGTAGCCGCCCGGCTCGCTGATGGAACGATCACAGAGGCTGATGCTACCTTCGACGACAAGGGCCAAGGCCGCGCCGTGCTCAAGTTCGACCAGCCGCCCGGCCGGCTGCACGTCGCCATCGGGCCGGCCGACGCCGCAGCTGAGGAGCTGTTCGACCTGCAAACCCTGACCTTTGACGTGGCGGCGCGGCTGTGGGAGGACCGCGCCGAGCTGGTCTTGCAGCCGGTTCCCGTCCCAGCCTACTTCTGGTTCTGGTGGCTGCGCTGGTGCCGCACCTTTGTGATCCGCGGCCGCGTGCTGTGTCCCGACGGCAAGCCCGTGCCAGGCGCCACCGTCTGCGCCTACGACGTGGACATGTGGTGGTGGTGGTGCAGCAAGCAACAGGTGGGCTGCGCGGTGACCGACGCCACCGGCGCGTTCGAGATCCACTTCCGCTGGTGTTGCGGCTGGCTGCCGTGGATCTGGTGGCAGCGCCGCCGCTGGCAGTTGGAGCCGGAGTTGGTGCGCGCCATCCTGCCCGAGGTGCGCCCCTTGTTCAAGGAACCGGGCTTGGTCAAGCCCTGGCCGCTGCCCGATCCTGCCTTGTTCCAGGAGCTGCTGGATCAGCCGGGGCCCGCGGCGATCTCAGCGGCCACCCGGACGATCCCGCGCGCGGTGCTGGCGGAGGGACAGCCCGAGCTGGCCGGATCTGTAGTAAACGCCTCTGCGCTGATCGAGGTGGGCACGCTGGAGCAACTGCGGGGCAGCCTGGCCCAGCGCCTGCCGCGCATCGCCGAGCTGGAGCACCTGCGGCTATGGCCCTGGTGGCCGTGGCAGCCCTGGTGGGACTGCCGGCCCGATATCGTCTTCCGCGTTACCCAGAGTTGCGGCGGGCAGGAACAGGTGATCGTCGACGAGAGCTGTCTGGTAGCCCGCTGGAACGCCACCAGCCCGCTGGACGTGACTCTGGTGGCCAACCACCTGGCCTGCTGCATCGACGACACGCCGCCGCCCGAGGGCAACTGCCTCAACATCACCCATGCGTGCAGCTATCCAGTGGCCAGCATCGGCGGCAACCTGAGCGCGCCGCTCGCCCCCGCAGGCTTCCAGAACCCTGGCCTGGTCTCCAACTTCGGCGACCGGCCATTCGCCGGCGCCGTCTGGATCAAGGGCGATTTCGGCGCCCTGGCCGGGGCCGACTACTACGAGCTTGAATATTTTAGCGGCGGGGTGTGGCAGCCGCTGCCGCTGGGAACGGTGAGCGGCTTCACCCGCACCTACTTTGGGCCGCAACTGCCCGCCGGACCGATCAACACCTACCCGGCGCCCTTCCCGGTGATCGAGCTGGACGGCCGCCGTGTGATCGAGAGCCGCCAGCACTTCGAGGCCACCAACGGCGCCGGCAGCTGGGAGATCCCCGGCCCTGGCAGCCGGTGGTGGATGGACAACAAGACCCTGCTGGCCGGCTGGCTCACGGTGGATGGCGCAGGCATGCCCAACTTCTCCGACGGGACCTACCGGCTGCGGGTCAAGAGCTGGCGCCGCGTAGGCGACAACCTGGTCGATCCGCAGGTGCTGGGCCAGTGCGGCACCGACCCAGAGCAGCCAAATAAGCTGGTGCTGACCCTGGACAACCGCATTGTCGGGCCGGCCAGCGGCCATCCCGGCAGCGTGCCCGGCCATCCTGTCGGGCCCGGCACAGTGCACACCCAAACCCTGGAGCCGGACACAGACGTGATCTCGGTGGTGATTCGCCACGCCGACGGCACGGAGACGGCGGTGGGCGCGTGCGGCGTGACGCAGATCAACGCTACCGACCGGCTGCGCGTCGACTTCCTGGTCCACGACATCGACGGCCACCTGGCCTACTACACGCTCCAGGCCACCTACGGCGAGAACGCCGTGGTCAACCTGTTGGCGGTCGCAGGCCACACGCTGACCGCGCTGGCGGCCGACTTTGTGGGGCCGACCTACGCCGCTGCGCGGACAGCCGGCGCAGTTAGCCCCATCTGGCACGGCGGCAAGCTGCGCTACGAGGCGCTGGCCAGCCAGATCTTCCCACTGACCTGCTGCTACCAGATCGAGCTGCGCGCACACAAGCGCACTATCGTCAGCTGCGATCACAGCCTGTGGGGCCACACCAACTACAGCGAGTACAGCTTCATGGTGACGGTCTAGACGATCTTTCACTCGAACTCACCCCGGAGGTAAATCATGTTTTGGGTCAGCAGTTACTTTCTCAAAGAGGACAAAGCAGCCGTCTATCAACAGTGGCTGCTCTCGCCGGAAGCAAAGGCGTTGATGGCTGACGTCCAACGCGAGACGGGCATGAGGTACGTCGATACCTACTGGACCGTATTGGGCTTTGGCGACTTCGACTGCGAGGACTGGTGGGAGCTGCCCAACTGGGCGGCCATCGACGTCATGCGTGAGGCGCAGTCGGTTGAACGGCTGTTCATGCGGACATGGGAATTGGGCTATTTCGATCCATCACGCAGCGCTCGCCAGCGCGTGCTGCGCACGACCGAGGATATCAAAACCTGGAGTCCGCCGGACAAGTCAGAGGACTGAGTTGGTGTCGGGCCTGTAGCTGGATCGATCAAATCTTGTGAAGCGGCCAACGGCGGCACTGCTGTTGGCTGCCTCACGCTGCACTGAGTGGTGCAGCACATGAGGAGGTGCACAAACAAGGCAACCCTCAATGTCCACCCGAACGTTCGGCATCATTGCCTCCGTCCTGACGATTGCCGTCCTTCTGCTCCTGGGAGCGACCCTGCTGTTCGGCTTGATGGTGATGCCGAACGGATTCAGCGGCCGCGAGGCCGGCCCCGCGTTGCTCACGTCGCTCGCGTGCCAGGGCGCGGCGCTGGTCCTGGCCGCCGTTCTCGCCGGGCGTCTGACGCGTTGGCTCGTCGAGAGGCGCCGTTGGCATGGAATCGTCTCGGTGATCGTCGCCGTCCTTGCCGGGACGGCGCTCTTTGTGGGGGCGAGCATGGCCTCGATCATCCTCTCTGTCATCGTGGCCGAAACGCTGTGGAGATCGTGAGGCCGCAACACCGCCGCATGGTACCGGGCTTTCGCACGGCTGTACCGGCCATCCGGCTCGCTTGGCGTCTGGCGCGCACCGGTGGCATAATGGCGCCAGGGTTGCAGTTGTACCACGCCGCATGTTTGGTGCGCTCGGCCAACTCGCTGCCGGGATCCGACCATGGCGCCAGTGCTTCACGTGCAGTTGCTCGGTTCGTTCCGTCTGCTCTACCACGGCCACGCGGTCCAGGGCTTCGATCAAGCGCGCCTTCAGGAGTTGCTGGCCTACCTCCTCCTGCGCCGCGGCCTTCCCGTTTCCCGGCAACAACTGGCCTTTCTCTTCTGGCCCGACTCCAGCGAGGCGCAGGCCCGCAGCAACCTGCGCACCCTGTGGCTGCGGCTGCGCCGGGTCTTGCCGGAAGCCGATCAATTCCTGGCTGCCGGCGAGCTGGCGGTGGAATGGCGCAGCGAGGGCGACTTCTGGCTGGACGTGGCCGCGTTCGAGGAGGGCTTGCAGCAGGCCAGTTCGACCGTGAGCGCCGAGGCGCAGATCGTGGCGTTGGAAGGAGCGATCGCCGCCTACGGGGGCGAGCTGCTGCCGGGCTGCTACAGCGAGTGGCTGTTGGCCCAGCGCGATCGCCTGGTCCAGGCTTACGGTGCAGCGCTGGAGCGGTTGGTCGCGCTATGCGAGGCGCGCCGCGACTACCGCTGGGCCATCGGCCACGCGCAGGCGCTGTTGCGCCACGACCCGCTGCACGAGCCGGCCTACGCCCAGTTGATGCGCCTGCACGCGCTGAACGACGACCGGGCAGCGAGCCTGCACACCTACCACACCTGCGCCACCGTGCTGCGCCGCGAGCTGGACGTGGAGCCGGGGCCGGCGACGCGCAGGCTGTACCAGCAACTGCTGACGGTCCAACTCCCATCGGTTGCGCCGGCGCCAGCCGAGGCCGCCATTCCCCTGGTCGGCCGGGAGGCTCCATGGGAACAGCTTCAGCGGGCCTGGCGCCTGGCGGCCCACCGTCCGCGGCTGGTTTTGATCACGGGCGAGGCCGGCATTGGCAAGACCCGCCTGACCGAGGCGCTGGCCGAATGGGTGGAACGGCAGGGCGTCCCGGCGCTGGCCGCGCGCTGCTTCGCCGCCGGCGGCGAGTTGGCCTACGCGCCGGCCGTGGCCTGGCTGCGCAGCCAGCCGCTGCCGTCCCTGGCCGATCCCTGGCTGCGAGATCTGGCGCGGCTGCTCCCTGAAATCGGCGCTGAACGGCCCGACCTGCCGCCCCCCGCGCCGTTGACCGAGAGGTGGCAGCGTTTGCGCCTGTTCGAGGCGCTGGCCCACGCCCTCCTGGCCGGCCGCAGCGCGCTGCTGCTGGTCCTGGATGACCTCCAGTGGTGTGACCGTGACACGCTGGACTGGCTGCACTACCTGCTGACAGCCCGGCCCGATCAAAGCATACACGGCCAGGTCCTGGTTATAGCGACGCTGCGCAGCGAGGAGAGCCAGGCAGACGTCGCTCTGGCGCCGTGGCGCGCCGAGCTGGCCCGCAGCGGCCAGTTGAGCGAGATCGAGCTGGGTCCGCTGAGCCAGGACGCCACGCTGGCGCTGGCCGGGCAGGTAGCGGGCCGGCCTTTCGACCAGGCGCTGGCGCCGCTGCTCTACCAGGGCACGGAGGGCCACCCGCTCTTCGTGGTGGAGATGGTGCGCGCAGGCCTGGCAGCGGCCGGCCGCGAGCCGGCGCGCCATGCCGCGGCGATGCTGGCCGCGCCCGCGGCCCTGCCCGACAAGGTGCGCCAGGTGCTGGACGCACGGCTGGCCCAGCTTTCGCCCCAGGCGCGTGGCGTGATCGACCTGGCCGCGGTGGTGGGCCGGGCCTTCACCTTCGACATCCTGGCGGCCGCCAGCGACCTGGGCGAGGAGTTGCTGGTCGCCGCGCTGGACGAGGGCTGGCGCCGGCGCATCATCCGCGAGCAGGGGGCGGACGCCTACGACTTCAGCCACGAGAAGCTGCGCGAGGCCGCCTATGCCGGGCTAAGCCAGACCCGGCGGCGCTGGCTGCACGGCCAGGTCGCGCGGGCGCTGGAGCAGGTCCATGCCCGCGACCTGGACGCGGCCGCTGGCGTGCTGGCCGGGCACTGGGAGGCGGCCGGCCGGCCCGCCCAGGCCAGCGCGTCCTACAGCCGGGCTGCGGCGCGGGCGCGGCGCCTGTACGCGCACGAGGACGCCCTGGCCGCGCTGGAAAAGGCTCTGGGCCTGGCTGCGGCCCTGCCTGACGCCGCCGGCCGCGCAGGCATGGCCGCGCGGCTTCACGAGGAACTCGGCGACCTGTGCGAGCTCCAGGCGCGCCACAGCCGCGCCCGCGACGCCTACGCAGCGGCGCTCGTCTGCACGGCCTCGACCGACCCCATCGCGCAGGCGCGGCTGCAACGCAAGCTCGGCAAGTCGCTGGAGAACGAGCGGGCCAGCTATGAGACGGCCGCTGCACACTACGCGTCCGCTGAGGCGCTGCTGGGGCCGCCGGACGATGACGCCGGGGATGCCTGGTGGGAGGAGTGGTGCCAGGTGCAGGTCGAGCGCCTGATCTTGCTCTACTGGTGGAACCGGACGGACGAGATGGCGCAGCAGATCCGGCGGGTGCGACCGTCCATCGAGCGCCACGGGACGCCGCTGCAACAGGCCGCCATGTTCGGCAACCTGAGCCGCCACCTGAACCGCAGCGCCCGCTACGCGCCCTCGGATGCGGCGCTGGCCTACGCCCGCGCGGCGCTGGCTGCCCTGCCGCCCGCCAGCAGCCCGGAGACGCTCGGCCCCTACCAGTTCGGCCTCGGCTTCAACCTGCTGTGGCACGGCGACCTCGCCGAGGCGCAGGCTGTCCTAAGCGCGGCGTTGGCCCTCGCTGAGCAGACCGGCGACATCTCCCTGCAGGCGCGCTGCCTGACCTATCTGGCCGTCGCCCATCGGCGGCAAGGGGACGCCGCCGCAGTGGCCGCCGCGGCCCGCCGCGGGTTGGCCGCGGCCGAGTCGGCCGGGATGCTCGACTACGTCGGCGCCTGCCAGGGCAACCTGGCGTGGCTGGCCTGGCGGCAGGGCGACACTTCGACTCCGCTCAGTGCAGGTCACGACGAGGCCGAGCGCCTGGGCCAGGCCGCGCTGGAGGCCTGGCAGCGCCACCCCGCTCCCTACCCCCTCTGCTGGCAAGCGCTCTGGCCGCTGCTCGGCGTGAGCCTGGCCCGAGCCCGTCCTGCCGACGCCATCACTCACGCGCAGCAGTTGTGTGATCCGGGCCAGCAACTCCTCCCCCCCGCCATCGAAGAATCCCTCAGCGCAGCACTGGCCGCCTGGGACGCCGGGCAGCCAGCCGCGGCGCACGATCTCCTCCTGCAAGCACTCGACTGCGCACAGCAGATGCGCCTCTCCTGATAATTTCCTCCACAAACAATCCATCAAACGCTCCATGAAACGCTGGTGAAGCGCTGGACGTGATATTGTACTGTCATCGAGCCGAGAGGCAATCCAGATTCAATCAGGAGGACATGATGGCGGTTACTTTCACCGTGGCCTTGCGCGGAGTCCCGCTTCGGCGCACCTATGTGTCACACTACGATTTCTTTCGCGTTCCACAGACCTTGTTCTTCCGCACAGACGAAGCCGGCCAGGTTACTGTAGCCAATGCCGGTCTTGCCAACGTCACGACAGATCCGTCCGGACCAAACGGGACAATCACGGTTACCGTACATGCGCAGAACTCCGTAGTGCGCGTACTGGACGGAAGTCTGCTCACTCCAGTCGAAGTGACACAGAATTTCACAGTCAGTAACGGGGGGATCATCAACATTAACACTAACGCGGAGCAGCAGGATCATTTTCGCATCATGGACGCCTGCCTGCGCATCTACGACACCGTGTTCCGGCAGTTTAGTCCATTTAACCGCGCCCAGCGCCAGGCGTTTCCCTTTGGCCAGGCCCAGACTGTTACGGCAACACGCAATCGGTTGCCGCGTATAGAAGTCGTCTATCCCGATAACAGTCCTTCTGTTTTGGCATATGTGGAACCTGCTTCTCTCAGCACAGGGTTTCCCCTCATTCACATCAAGCATAAGAGCGTGGACCGGCGATTGTTCGGTGTTCCAGACCCTGTGCAGGATGCGACTGCTCCGATTCCCCCTGGTACGCAACCCACTGATCCGACGCTGATACCACACGAGCTGGCTCACGCCTTGCACATGGCATTGATACCAGACACCTTGCGTGTCTCGGTGGAAACGCAATATCTGGGATGGATCGCTGGCCGGGTCGCCGCAGGCCTGCCGCCTTTTCACAACACGAATCTCGCCACAACACCTTTTGTTGCGTGGATTGAGGCGCTGGGCATCTTCTCCGAGCGGTACTTTTTCTACGCTAACCGACGTACGCCAACGCTCACAGGAGTCGCTCTGCGCCGGGCATTCTTCAGAGATGAATTGTCGGCGGCGCCGCTGCTGAAGACAACCAACCTGACCGGTTACAGTCAGGCGGCAACACTGAACACTGCCGGCAGTGTGGTTCCCATGCTCACCGGGGACAACGTCGAGGGAGCAATCTATGGAGCAGTCTTCCTCGACTTCGCTCGTCGCGTGGGCCTGCGGGAAGTAGTTGGCCGCTACTTGAACAGCGGTAACAACAATGTGTTGACGTTCGACGATTTTCGTAATCTGATCATCAACAGAACGAATTTCGACAGCCACATCACGCAAGTGGCAAACACCTGGGGCTTGTAAGGGGTGAATGGTGACAGTAACACCTAAAACGAGCTGTCTTTTCACCCTGCGCCTGTGGCAGGCTGTGCAGGCAGACGATCCATCGGCTCTGGAATGGCGCGGCAAGGTGCAGGCGCTGCCGGAAGGCGAAGCCTACTACTTCCGCGGCTGGCCGGGGCTGATCGATCGTCTGGAAGCGCTGCTGGCGTCCAGTCAGATAGAAGTCACCAACTCAGAAACCCAAGAAGGAGGCGAACTATGATTCTCGTCATCGGAGCAACCGGTTCATTAGGCGGTCGCATCACGCGCGGCCTGTTGGCGGAGGGCAAAGCCGTGCGTATCCTGGCTCGCAACAACCCGATCTCGGCCGAATTGGCGAAGCAAGGGCGAGCTAACACGGCGGAGGCGCTGGTCGAGGCCGGCGCGCAAGCCGTGTACGGCGACCTGAAGGAGCGCGCGTCGCTGGACGCCGCACTCGCAGGCGTCGACACGGTCATCACCACGGCCACCGCAACGCAGCGCGCAGGTGACGACACCGTGCCCGCTGTGGATCTGCACGGCACGCTCAGCCTGATCGAGGCGGCCCAGGCCACAGGCGTCAAGCGGTTCATCTACACCTCCGCCTATGGCTCCGTTCCGGGCCATCCCCTGCCGCTGTTCAACGTCAAAGGCACGTGTGAGGCTGCCTTGGAGCGCAGCGGCCTGGAATACACCATCCTCTGGCCAGCCGTCTTCATGGAGGTCTGGATCGGCATGGTTGTCGGCATCCCCTTGCTGGCGCAGCAGCCCATTACCTTGATCGGCGCGGGCGATCACCGGCACAACCTGGTCTCCGAGGCTGATGTGGCTTCGTTCGCCATCGCTGCGGTGGACAACCCGCGTGCAGCCAACCAACGCATCGGCATCGGCGGGCCGGCGTCCTACACCTGGACTGAGATTGTGGACGCTGTCGGCGCGGCGCTGGGCGCGCCACTGCCGGTGAATTACCTGCCGCTCGGCTCGGACGTGCCCTTGCTGCCGCCCGAAGTGGGCAGCTTGCTGAATGGCATGGAGACCTTCGAGACGTTCGTGGACATGGTCGACACTGCGCCGGCCTACGGCGTCAAGCTGACGACCCTGGAGGAGTTCATCCAGCGGACATTCGTTCGCTAGCCAAAGCTCATCCAAGCTGGCGCGCGCGTCTACTTCAAGATGCCGGCGCTGTTCGCGCAGCTTGGCGTGGCCAATTGATGGACGTCCTACAGGCGGAGTCTCCTAGTGGGCCGGCGTATTGCAGTGGCGCCGGTCCATTGTTTTGTATCGAAAAGCGATACCCAGAGTGGATCGATCTGTGCTAAAGTTGACGCGTTGCAGGCATTTGAACGCCAGCGACGACCTGTTCGAAAACTGACCTCGGAGGTATGAGCCATGTACGTCAAGTACCGTTTTGCGGTGTTAGCGATCGCCGCCATCCTGTTGCTGGGCGTCGCCGGCCACGCCATCGCCCAAGAGACGCCTGGAAGCCCTGAAGTGGGAGCCTGCCAACCGGGCGTTGGCTACACGTCCGGCTGTGACGTCGACCAGGACGGCGACATCGACATCTTCGACATCCAGCTCACCGCCGGCCGCTGGAACTCCAGCGGCGTCTACACGTCGAGCCACACCCACTGGGGCGAGACATGGACCGGCGCGGGCGCCGGCGATGGCCTGCGGGTGGAGAACGCCGCCGCCAGCGGCTATGCCTACGGCGTCACCGGCCAGAGCGCCAGCACCAACGGGCGCGGCGTGTACGGCTATGTCAGCGCCGCCAGCGGTGCTACCTATGGCGTGCAAGGCCAGTCGGCCAGCACAGGTGGCAGCGGCGTGTATGGACTGGCCACGGCCAGCAGCGGCGCAGCGTATGGGGTGTACGGAGAGAGCGCCAGCACCGGCGGCCGCGGCGTCTACGGCGTCGCGACCGCCGCCAGCGGCGACACCATCGGCGTCTACGGCAGGTCCCTGAGCACCGGCGGCTACGCCGGTTACTTCACCGGCCAAGGCCCCGATGCCGTGTTCGTCGAGAACACCGGCAGCGGTCGGGGTCTCACCGTGCAAGCCTTGGCCGACACGGCCATCTGGGCCGTAACCGATGCGGGCATCGCAGGCGTGGACGGCCGCGCCAGCAGCTCGACCGGGCGGGGCGTGTACGGCTACGCCACGGCCACGTCCGGCGCCAACTCCGGGGTGTACGGCCGGAGTAAAAGCAGCGACGGCCGCGGGGTGTACGGCTGGGCCGAAGCCATCAGCGGCGTCAACTACGGGGTGTACGGCGAGGCCTGGAGCACCAGCGGCCGCGGCGTCTATGGCATCGCCAGCGCGAGCACCGGCACGACCTACGGGGTGCTGGGCAAGACCTCCAGCGTCGCGGGCCACGGGGTCAAGGGCTGGGCCGAGGCGACGACCGGCACGAACTACGGCGTCGTTGGCCAGTCGGACAGCATCAACGGCTTTGGCCTGTACGGAGGCGCCACCGCCAGCGGCAGCGGCGCCTCCGTCGGCGTGTACGGCATCTCCTACACCACCGGCGGCAACGGCGGCAGGTTCGAGGGCTACGGCCAGAATGCAGTCTACGTCAGAAATCTTGGGACGGGCCGGGGAGTCCGGGTTGAGACCAGCGCGGACACGGCGATCTATGCCACCACCACCAGCGGTACCGGCATCGATAGCCGCTCTGACTTCTCAACCGGTCGGGGCGTGTTGGGCTGGGCCACAGCCGCGACCGGGCAAAACTACGGGGTGTACGGCCGGAGCAGCAGCAGCGAGGGCTACGGGGTGTACGGCTCGGCTGAAACCGCCACCGGCATCAACTACGGCGTGTACGGCCGGAGCCTCAGCAGCGGTGGCCGCGGGGTGTACGGCCTGGCCGAAGCCACTACCGGATTGAACTACGGCGTGCTTGGCCGCACCGACAGCACCAACGGAATCGGCGTGTACGGCTTCGCCTCAGCGTCCACTGGCACGACCTACGGGGTGTACGGCACGACCAGCTCCGCTGCCGGCTATGCGGGTTACTTCTCCGGCCGCGTCGAGGTTACCGGTAATCTGAGCAAGGGCGGCGGCTCCTTCAAGATCGATCACCCGCTGGACCCGGCCAACCAATACCTGTACCACTCCTTCGTCGAGTCGCCCGACATGATGAACATCTACAACGGCAACGTGACGCTGGACGACCAGGGCGAGGCGCGGGTCGAGATGCCGGACTGGTTCGAAGCCCTCAACCAGGACTTCCGCTACCAACTGACGCCCATTGGCGGCTGGGCGCCGCTCTACATCGCCCAGGAGATCGAGGGCAACGCCTTTCGCATCGCGGGCGGCGAGCCGGGCATGAAGGTCTCCTGGATGGTCACCGGCATCCGCCACGACGCCTACGCTGAGGCGCATCGCATCCCGGTGGAGGAGCCGAAGCCGGCCGGCGAACGCGGTCTCTACCTGCACCCCGCGGAGCTGGGCCAGCCGGCTGAGCTCGGCCTGGATTATCAGCGCACCCTGGACCCGGCAGAGTAGACCACGATCAGCAGGAAGAACCCTGAACCGCCCAGCGCGAGGAAGGGAGGCCAACGATGATTGCCTGGATTCGTTTCGTCATGTGTGTGATCTTGCTGTTGCTCACAAGCTGCCAGGTGAGCGCCCCCGCCGGCCAGGCCGCCTACGGATCCCGGGTCGCCTATGCCCCCGGACAGCCCGTGAACTTTCCCGATTTCACGCTGGAATTCGCCGGCACGCGCCGCGTGACCTCGCCCCAGTATCCACGCGGCTTTCTCTACTACGATTTCACCGTCACCCGTGGCGCTGAGCAGCAAACCGTCGCCTGGACCAGCGGGACCGGCGACATTGGCCCTCAGGAGTTCAAGGTCGACGACAAGGTCTTTCTGCTCGAGCTCGTGTTCTCCGAGAGCCTCGGCCAGCTTGACGAGAACGAGCTTGTCATCATCGCTCCATAAGCCGCGTGAAACCAGACGCGCCGCCGGGGTCGCGGCAAAGTTGCCAACTTCTGAAAAGTTGGCAACTTTTGTATCAGAAAACGATACCCGCTGCCGCTCGTTTTATGCTTAAATGAGCGCGCGGCTTCATCCGCACTGTCATCCGCGCCATCGAATCACCAGGAGGTAGTCGTCATGCAGCGCAAGTCTCGTTTCGCCATGGTGTCAGTCGTATTGCTCGTTCTGGGCCTGGTGGTCCGCCCGGCCGGCGCCCAGGAAGCGCCTGTCAGCCCAGAGGTGGCTGTCTGCCTGCCAGGATCTGGCTACACCTCCGGCTGCGACGTCGACCAGGACGGCGACATCGACATCTTCGACATCCAGCTCACCGCCGGCCGCTGGAATTCCAGCGGTGCCTACACATCGAGCCACACCCATTGGGGCGAGACGTGGACCGGTGCAGCCGGCCCGCACGGCCTGCGCCTGGAGCATACGGGCACGACCGGCAGCGTCTCCGCGGTCGCCGGCCAGAGCGCCAGCACCGCTGGCGCCGGCGTGTACGGCTACGCCAGCGCCAGCAGCGGCGCGACCTACGGCGTCTACGGCCGGAGCGACAGCGCCAGCGGCTACGGCGTTTACTCTGAGGGCAACACCCACGTAGCCGGCCAACTGACCTGGCAGGCGATTACCAGCTATGTCTCCATCCCCCCGGCGGCCTTTACGCCCGCCGACGAGGCCTATCAATTTGCTCAGCTTGGGCAGAAACTGACGCCAAATAACAGCAGCTCTTCTACGTATTACGCCCCGGTTTCCCTGCCGCATGGCGCAACAGCAACCAGATTGACCTTTTATTGGAGGGATACGGATGCGGCTTCCAATGTGATCATCGAGCTGGACCGTTCCGCGTTCAACGGTTTTGTCAGCACCATGGCCTCTGCCGCCAGCAGCGGCAGCGGCGGAGACGGATCAACCACGGACAGCACCATCGCCAGTGCAACGGTCAATAACTCGCAATCTGAGTACATTTTGGGCTTAACATTGCCCAGCGCCTCCACCTCGCTTTATGGAGTGGTGATTGAATATACCCTTGACCGGCCCTACTAAGAGCCACAAGTCGCCGACCGAGAAAGAGCATGATGAATCGCAACCTCGGTCAGCCGGAGTGAAAGGAGGTTTACCCGGGAAAGAGCCACAGAGACCATCGATCATTGGCGTGCGAATGTCTACTCAACATGCATTTTGGCCATGTTCAAGTTTCGATTACGAAGGAGCCTGACTACATCCATGAAGCATCGTCATTCATCCTCGCGCCGCGGCGGCATGGCGACATGCCTGCTGCTGGCGCTGTGCCTGGCCTGGCCCGCCGCTCCGCGGGCCGCGGCTCAGGGCGCGCCGGCTGCCACCTTCACCGTCAACACGACCAACGACGTGGACGACGGCGCCTGTAACGCCGCCCACTGCTCGCTGCGGGAAGCCATCAACGCGGCGAACGCGGCCGCGGGCTCCGACACCATCGCGTTCAGCATCGCCGGCGCGGGCGTCAAGACCATCAGCCCGACCAGCGCGCTGCCCGCGCTCACCGGCCCGGTGATCATAGACGGACTGACGCAGCCCGGCGCAACCTGCGCCGCCTGGCCGCCCACGCTGCTGATCGTGCTGAACGGCGCGCTGGCAGGGCCGTCCATCCCCGGCCTGCAGGTGACGACCGGCGCCAGCACGGTGCGCGGGCTGGTCGTCAACGGCTGGAGCAGCGACTACGGCATCGTCATCGACGGCGCCGGCAACCGCGTGGAGTGCTCGTTCGTGGGCACCAACGCGGCCGGCACAGCCGCCGTGCCCAACGCCGTCGGCATTGGCATCGTGGGCGGCGGCAGCAACAACATCGGCGGCAACATGGCCGGCACGCGCAACCTGATCTCCGGCAACGCTGGCGATGGCGTGTACCTAACCAACGGCGTTGCCAACAACGCCGTCTACGGCAACTACATCGGCGTCGACGTCAGCGGCAGCCTGGACCTGGGCAACGGCAACAGCGGCGTCGCCTTCTCCAACGCCAGCAACAACACGGTCGGCCTGCCCAACCCCGCCTCGCGCAACGTCATCGCCGGCAACAACAACACCGGCATCGTCTTCAGCAACGGCTCCAACAACAACTCGGTCGTAGCAAACACCATCGGCCTCAACGCCGTCGGCACCGCCGCGGTTCCCAACGGCGTGGCCGGGGTGTTCATCAACAACGGCGCGGGCAACATCATCGGCGACAGCAGCGCGCCGGCGCGCAACATCATCTCGGGCAACGAAAGCCAGGGCGTGCTGATCTTTGGTCCCTCGTCGGGCAATTTCGTGCGGGGCAACACCATCGGCCTGGACCCGGCCGGCGCTGTGGCCATTCCCAACCAAGGGCCTGGGGTGCGCCTGGCCAGCGGCGCCACGCTCAACGTGATCGGCGGCAGCGTGGACGCCGCGCGCAACATCATCTCCGGCAACGACAACGAGGGCGTGCTGATCCACGAGGCCGGCACGGACAACAACACGGTCGAGCGCAACTACATCGGCGTCGCCGCCGACGGGGTCACGGCGCGGCCCAACGCCGCCCTGGGCGTCGCCCTGGCCAGCGCGGCCGGCAACCAGGTGCTCGACAACGTCATCTCCGGCAACCTCTCCGGCGGCGTCGCGATCTCCGCTGCCGGCGCGGACAACAACGTCGTGCAGGGCAACAAGATCGGCGTCGGCGCCGATGGCGTGACCCCGGTGGGCAACGGCGCCACCCCCGTCGAGGGCGGCGGCAGCCCCGGCGTCGGCATCTTCCAGGGCGATGGCAACCAGATCGGCGGCCTGCTGGCCGGCGATGCCAACATCGTCGCCTACAACGGCAGCAACGGTCTGCACGTGCTGGAGGGCGTCGGCAACCGCATACGCGGCAACTCGATCCACAGCAACGGCGCCCTGGGCATCGATCTGGACTACGATGGCGTCACCCCCAACGACCCGCTGGACCCGGACACGGGCGGCAATCTGCTGCAGAACTACCCGACCCTGACCAGCGCCTCGATCGGCGGCGGCGTCAGCGTTGCCGGCGCGATCAACACGACGGCGGGCACGGCGATCACCATCGACGTCTATGGCAGCGCGACGTGCGATCCCACGGGCAACGGCGAGGGCGCAACGTACCTGGGCGAGGTCGCCGTCATCACCAACGGCAGCGGCGACGCGCCGTTTGCGACCACATTCCCGGCGTCGCCGGGCGGCTTCTGGCTGACCGCCACCGCCACCGACCCGTCCGGCAACACATCGGAGTTTGGCCCCTGCCGCGCGCTGGGCTGCTACCTGGACTTCAACAGCAACGGCCGCGTCGACGTGCAGGACATCATGCAGGTGGCCGCGCGCTGGAACAACCCTGGCGCGTACAACGCCACTTACGACGTGGCCCCACCCTTCGGCAGCCCGCTGGACATCTTCGACCTCATCGCCGTGGCCGAGCAGTGGAACTCGCCCTGCCCATCCTTGGAGCGATGAGCTCGGATCCGCCTGACCTGCTTGCAACATGGGCGACCAGGAGAATTCTTTATGACGCTGAAGAACATGTTCACATTCAATGCCGTTCTGGCGACCATCTTCGGCGCGGCGTTCGTGCTGGCGCCTGCGCAGATCATGGCGCTTTACGGCGCTCCACTCCCCGCCCACGGCCTTGCCGTCGCCCAGCTCCTCGGGGCTGCGCTGGTTGGCGTCGGCGTCCTGACCTGGCGAGCACGGCTGCTCGCGCAGGCCGACGCGCGGCGGGCGATCGTGCCGGGCCTGCTGGTTGCCAACGGGATCAGCGCCGCCGTGATGGCGCTGGCTCAGTTCACGGGACCGGGCAACGTTCTTGGCCGGGTGACCGCGGCCCTCTACCTCCTGCTGGCTGCCCTGTATGGCTATTTTCAGTTTAAGGGGGCAGGCAAGGCATGACTGCCGGTCCTGTTGGCGCACTCGCGCACCAATGAGGAGACCAACCCATGAAACATCCGAAACATCCACGCCTGACGGCAGCTCTGGTGGCTGTGCTGGCGGCGATGGCCGTGCTGCCCAGCGCGGCTTCTCCGGCCGGCTCGCCATCGGCGTTCGCGGCCTGCGCACGGTCCAGGTGGACGGCGTCACGCTGGACGAGGGCGGCCCGACGGTCGGCGTGGCGCTGGATGCCGCCAATGACGGGTTGGTGTGGATGATGGTTGCTCTTCACTAGAAAGGACGTGATATGACAACACTAGCACCGCAATGGCAGGAGACCGTCGTGCAGCTCCTGGCCCTGGCCTCCCGCCTGGAGGACGAGGGCCAGTACAACGTCGCCAAGCTGGCCCGCGCTGGGGCCGACGCGCTGGGCCGCAGCGCGGCCTGGCAGCTGGCTCATCTGGGCGGCGGCGACGACCTGGCCGGCCGGGTGGAGCGGGCCGCAGCCGCGCTGGCCGGCCTGGGCGGAGACGCCGCGCTGGCGGCGGCGCTGCGCCGCGGCGCGACCGCGCTGGCCGAGGGAAGGGTGCCGCTGATCGACGAGGCGCCGCACCCCTACGTCTGCCGCACCTGCGGCCACGTGGTGGTGGGCCAGCCGGCGGCGCCCTGCCCGACCTGCGGCGCGTGGCCGGACACCTACCAGCGCTTCATGCCCAACTACTGGCTCGACGCGCTGGAGCCGCCGGCCGTGCTGGCCACTCTCCGCCAGACGCCGGTCGAGGTGGCTGCGCTGCTGGCCGGGCTGCCGGAGGAGGTCGTGAGCCGCCCGCCCGCAGGTGGAGGCTGGGCGATGCGCAACGTCGTCACCCACCTGCGCGACGCGCAGCGCGTCTTTGCCCACCGCGTGGACCTCTTCCTGGCCGAGGAGCATCCCCTGCTGGAGATGAAAGCGGTGTGGACGTGGGCTGCGCAGGAGGAGGAGCGCCCGCCCACCGCTGCCGAGATCTTCACGGCCTACCAGGACTCGCGCACTGAGACGCTGGCCAAGCTGGAGAGCATGCCCCTGGCCTGGTGGTGGCGCAGCGGCGCGCACCAGGAGTTCGGCCAGGTGACGCTGCGCCAGCAGGCCAGCTACTTCGCCGCGCACGAGCGCACCCATCTGCCTCAGATGGCGCGGCTGCGCAACGTTTGATACGCTGGGCTGCCATGCCTTCCTGAAGGAGATTTACCGATGCCCTTGATCGAAGACGACGACCCCGCCATCCTCGACGCCGGCCGGCTGACGTTTCGCGAGCGGCTGCTGGCAGGGCGGGTGGCGCCCATCGTCAGCAACCGGGCGATCTTCGACCGGATGCTGGGCGGCTATGGGCCCTTCCTGGCCGGCTACGCGCGCTACGTGCGCTACCCCCGGCCGTTGAGCCAGTCCGAGAGCCTGACGCCGCTGGTCAAGTACCACAAGCACCGGCCGCGGCCCAGGCCGCTCACCAGCCAGGCGCTGAAGTACGACTTCCTCAACTTCGTCAAGAACCACCTCTATCGCCTGGCGCAGAGCGAGGGGCTGGCCCAGGAGCTGCTGGACGAGGCGGTGGCCGAGATGGACCAGGTGCCGGCCTCGGAGTTCGCCAACCGGCTGGGCTATCCCCGCTTCGGCGGCCCCGAGGACCCGCTGCTGCGCCTGGCCAACCTGCCCTTCAAGACCATCCTGACCACCACCCCCTTCACCTTCATCGAGGACGCGCTGCGCCGCGCCGGCAAGAGCCCGCGCACCGAGGTCTGCCGCTGGACCAAGGACCTGGCCGACTCGATCCCCTCGGCCATCGACGGCCGCTACCAGCCCAGCCCGACCGAGCCGCTGGTCTACCACCTGCACGGCCTGGACCGCTACGTGGACTCGCTGGTGCTGAGCGAGGACGACTACCTGGACTACCTGGGCAACCTGTGCCAGGGGCAGGGCGACCAGTCGGCCGACTACGTGCCCGCGCTGGTGCGCCGCGCCTTCTCCGACGACCTGTTGCTGCTGGGCTACAGCCTGGACAGCTGGGCCTTCCGCGTGCTCTACGCCGGGCTGATCAAGCGCAGCGGCAAGGCGGAGGACCGGGGGGTGTGCAGCCTGCAACTGCCCGACACCGACGAGGAGCGGGCCTACCTGCAAGACTACGTCGAGCACGAGACCAAGTTCCAGGTCTTCTGGGGTAGCCTGGAGGAGTACGCGCTCCAGGAGCTGCGCGCGCCATGACCGCCTCCCAATCTCAGTAGTTCACGATTTTGGCAGTTGAGCAGGTAAGGGCAGGGCCATGA
>CALESQ010000064.1 GCA_937907455.1 uncultured Caldilineales bacterium | reverse complement strand
CTTCTCTGTAGAATTCTTACGCTGACCACGCTACAAGATTTGTCAGTCAATCAGGTCCCTGCTAATTGATGATCTGTTCGAGCTGGCGCAACTGGATGCCGGCGGTTTGAAGCCCGATCGCCAGCCCTATCCCCTGTCCGAACTGATTGCGGAAACGGTGGAATCGTTCCATGCGCTGGCCGAGCAGCGCGGGGTGACAGTGCGTGCGCAGGTGGCCGCGGGCAGCGATCCCGCCCAGGTTGACGCGCAACAGATCAGCCGCGTTCTGGGCAATTTGATCAGCAATGCCCTGCGCCACACCCCCGCGGGCCGTGAGGTGACAGTGAGCGCGCGCCCGGCCGGGGCAATGATCGAGGTAGCAGTAGCTGACAGCGGTGAAGGCATCGCAGCGCAGGATTTGCCCCATATTTTTGAGCGTTTCTATCGCGGGGAAAAATCTCGCAACCGCGCCACCGGCGGATCAGGCTTGGGGCTGGCTATTGCCCGCGCCGTGATCGAGGCGCACGGTGGCAGCATTCGCGCCGAAAGCCAGCCTGGTCAGGGCGCACGCTTTGTGTTTACCGTGCCCGCAAGGTAAGGGGAAACCGGGCATCATTAACACCTGACCTGAAAATCGCTCGGGCCGGGCTTCTTCACGTGCCCTATTGCCGGACTCGGCCGGAGGTTAAGAACCATCCCAGAGGGGCCGACCAGAGCGGCAGATTTATAGCAGAACACAGTCCTCCGGGGAGATGAATGTCGTTCCAATACCAACAAAAACGCAATGGGCCAGCGCCAAGCCCCGAACCCACCCTCACCGCACCGGCAAATCAGCGCGTGGTTGTAACGATGCAACGTGCCTTATACCCTTGTCACTGTGCTGAGCGTAACAGTAAGCGGTGGTTCTGGCACCGGCACGGCTCCTCATGCCTTGACAAGTGCTGACTTTGCCCCGCCAGCAGGGGTTTGCGCTCGCCTTTACCGGAACGGCTACCTACTGACGCCGACCCATTGCGTGTTTCGCTACTCCTGCAAAACGATGCGCCAGTTTGCTTCCTGAATGCGCATGTCCAGCTCGCGCAACTGGCGGGCGATGTCATCCGCACGCGCCTGAACTTCTGACACGTTGACTGCGCTCAAAAACTTCACTTCCGACTTGCTGTAACGATCCTGCGACACTGTGGCTGCCTGCGCCAGGTCGCTGTATGCGCCGTGCTTGCTCTTCAACACATCGCGCACAGCCAGCGCATCCGACAGCGTCATGTCTGCTTCCAGCTCGCTGGCCGCGTTGGTGGCGTTGATGCGCTGGATCAGGCGGGTCAGGTCATCGGCCACCTTCTCCAGCTCGCGCAGCAGGCTGGCCGGGTTTTCGGCGGGCGCTTCGCCTTCCTGCACCTGAGCATTGCGCAGCAAACGATCCTGCAACTGCGCCATGCGTTTCTGGTAATCAGCCCGCAAAATCAAAGCTTCGGCTAGTTTCATAATATCCATTCCTCGATAAATACTTGTTCAAAACTAAAAACCTGATAGCTCTTCACGCTCTAATCAGGCGACGCTTTAAGCGGTTATGGTGTGTTTTAGGAATTATTGTGGGGTAATCATGTTGCAAACGACCCACAACAATCCCCGGAGCAATGCCCTGCTCTTCGGCGAATTCTATGAGGGATTGCTTGCTGGGATAGCGTCCTGGGATTTGACGATCCAGGAAACTTTGTAAAGCACCTTTCGGGATCAAAAGATTAGCAGCAAATTGGTTGGCCTCTTCTTCCTGCTCATCCTCTGCCCCTTCTTCTTCGATGAATACCTGGCGCTTGCCATGAAGTAAAACATGTCCGGCTTCGTGAAAGAAACTAAACCACACCTGGTCGTCATGCTGATAACGAAAACTGAGTTGAAGGAGTGCTTTTTGAGAATTGAGCCACCGAGTAGCACCGCTGACACGCGCGCCACTTACTTCTTCTACGAATATTACGGCGACTCCTGCCGCAGCACAGCGCATCTGAAGCTCAGGGATGAACGTATCTGGCTCAAGTTTGGTTAAGCTACGTGCTTCCGTTAAAGCTTGGTAAAATTTGTCTGCCTGATAGGGTTCACAGTTTATTCGTTGAGCCAGTAGCTCACCCTGACGCAGCCACGCCGACAAAGCGTGGGGTTGACTACGAAAAGCTGGCGAACGGCGGTAAGCTACATCAGAAGTCGCCAAAGATGCCTGCCATTGTGCAGGAGACGCAACCCCAAAGAACTTCAACAATTCTCGGATCTGCTCAACAGTGTCCTCATGAAATTTTATCCAGCCGCGTTGAGCCATCTCCTTGACAGGAAAACAGTGCAGCCAATCTGCCTGCTCCTGCAATTCTGCCCGCTCAGCTTGCGCAGCCAGAAAAGCACGATAGGTCTGCTCTCTGTTGTTCCAAAAGCCGGCAGGAATCCCGAGAACGTGTTCCAGTTGCAAGGCCGTTTGAGGTGTGAGAGCAGCCTTGCCCTGAATAATTTCATTGATGGTTTTATCGGGCCTGCCTGTACGTCTTGCCAGCTCAGCCTGACTCATTTGTCGTTCTGCGAGCAACTCCTGCAAGGTTTCACCAGGTGGAGAAACATAATCAGGCGTATATTCATTATTTCTCACTTTAGCCATGATAGTCCTCTATGCCTAGAATTACCACAGAAGTAACGGCCTGCCAATCGAGGCCGCCATCGCTTTTGATCGGAACGGGGTCGTGATCGGGTTTAAATATCAGTCGGTAAGGGTGATCCAGATCAAGCGCCAATTGGCCAGCACGGTTTCCTTTCAACTCATGACACCGGCCAGGCAAACGCTCCATTTCCTGCAAACAGCCAGCCGCTGCCATATCGTCCAAGCGTTGACGTATTCGTTGTGCGCGCTTCGGACCATGTGCCTGAACTAACAACGCCTGTGTATTCAGCGTTTTTTGCAACTTCGTTGAGCCAAAAGCAATATCCATCACACCCGTCCCAAAAAAATATCTTAACCCCTTAGGTTAAGATATTTTAAAACAATCTACACAAAAACACAAGTTTCCGACTCTGACTTGCGTATCCCCCAACGATACGGAGTGCAAGCACTACTTACACACTCCGTATCGTTCTAATTCTGCTTAAAACCCCTGTAACACGCTCAGGTCGGCGATACCATCGGGCAGTGCGGCGATGTGCTGCAACAGGCCAAGCCGCGCCGCACGCAGCGCTTCGTCGTCCACCATCACCATCACCTTGTCGAAAAACGCATTGATCGGCGCGGTCAGGGCAGTCAGCGTTGCCACCAGCGTGGCGACATCGGGCGTGGCCCGCAGCGCGGGAGCTGCGGCCTGATAGGCGGCCAGCAAAGCCTGCGTGGCCGGTTCAGCATCCGCGCCCGCGTCCAGCGGATACGCCACCTCCAGCTTGCGCACGATGCGCTTGGCGCGGGCGTAGGCGGTCAACGTGGCGGGCCAGGCAGGATCAGCCACCGCCGCGGCCAGCGCAGTCACCGCGGCGCGCGCGGCCACCGGATCATCGCCGCGCGCGGCCAGCGCCGCCTGGATCACGTCGAAGGGATAGCCCTCGTCGCGCAGCCAGTTTTCCAGCCGGCCCACGATGAACGTGGCGGCCTTGGCCTGCGTTTCGGGGCTGGCCGCAACCGGCAACAGGCGCGCGGCCTCAGCCACACCCGCGGCGATGGAGAAATGCACACCCGCCCCGGCCAGATTTTGCACGATGCCCAGCGCGTCGCGGCGCAGGCCAAAGGGATCCGCGGAGCCGCTTGGCTCCAGCCCCACGGCAAAGAGGCCAGCGATGCTGTCCAGCCGGTTCGCCAGACCCACGGCCAGGCCCGCCAACGACGCGGGGCGCTGGTCGCCGCTGCTGCGCGGCAGATAATGCTCGAAGATTGCCTGCGCCACCGCGGGGGTTTCGCCGCTGGTCAGGGCATATTCGCGGCCCATGATCCCTTGCAGCGAGGTCATTTCGATCACCATCGAGGTCGCCAGATCGGACTTGGCGAGGCTGGCCGCGCGCAGGGCAGTGGCGGTATCCGCCGCGGAAAGGCCGAGCCGCGCAACGACCCACGGCGTGAGCTGCTCCAGCCGCTGCACCTTGTCCAGCATCGAGCCGAGTTGTTCCTGGAAAGTGAGCGTTGCCAGCTTGGGGGTGAACGCAGCCAGCGGCTGCTGGCGGTCATGTTCCACGAAGAAGGCCGCATCCGCGTAGCGTGCGCGGATCACCCCCTCGTTGCCGGCGCGCACCACCTCCGGCGCACTCGGCATACCGTTGGCGATGGTGATAAAGTGCGGTAGTAAGGTAGTGCGGTGATGCGATAGCTCTGCACCTTGTGTACTTGTTTCCTTGTCTACCTGCTTACCAACCACCGGGAAATAGCGTTGATGCTTCTTCATCACCTTGACAAGCACGTCGGCAGGCAGGTCAAGGTAACGTTCCTCGAAGCTGCCCAGAATCGCCGCGGGCTGCTCCACCAGATCGGTGACTTCTTCCAGCAAGGCGGGTTCGTCAGGAACCTGGCCGCCGACGCTGGCAGCCAGCTCGGCCACCTGCTGCACGATCTGAGCGCGACGCTCGTCACGATCCACCACGATGCCGTGCTGCGCCATCAGGTCGAAATAGCTGGCCGCGCTGGGGATGGTGATGTCCGGCGAATTCTGGGAGCGCAGCCCGCGGCTGACGCGGCCGCTGTTGGCCTTGCCATAGCTGAAAGGCAGCACCTGGTCGCCGTACAGGGCGACGAACCAACGAATCGGGCGGCTGAAGGCGATGCCCGCCGAGTTCCAGCGCATGGACTTCTCGAAGCGCAGGCCTGCGGTCAGCTTCACCAGCAGATCAGGCAGGATATCGGTTGAAGGCTGGCCGGTGACGTGTTGCGTGGCAAAGGCGTACTGGCCGCCGTCGGCCTCACGGATTTCCAGCGTGTCCACGTCTACGCCGCGGCTGCGGGCAAAGCCGATGGCGGCCTGCGTCCAGTTGCCCGCTGCGTCTTTGGCGCGCGCCGCGGGCGGGCCGCGGAAGATCAATTCCTCGTCAGCCTGCTGACCGGCCACCTGCTCCACAAAAACCACCAGGCGGCGCGGCGTGCCGGTGACACGCACCGAGCCGTGGGGCAGGCGCGCTTCGTCGAGCAGCTTGGGCATGGCGATACGTACCTGCTCAATGGCCGACACGACATCGTCCACCGGCAGCTCTTCCGAGCCGATTTCCAGCAGCAGGTCGGTTGGGGTTACCGCCCTCACCCCCAACCCCTCTCCCCCAGGAAGAGGGGAGTCTATTCGCTCTCCCCCTGAGAGAGGGCCAGGGTGAGGGTCTGTCCCCAACATCGGATACCCCATCGCCTGCCGCTGGGCCGCGTACAGCTCGCTCACCTGCCGCGCCTGATCGCGCATACGGCCAAAATAGCTGGCGCGCTCGGTGACGCCGATAGCGCCGCGTGCGTCCAGCAGGTTGAAGGTCTGCGAACAGCGCAGCACGTAGTCATGTGCGGGCAGCACCAGCCCCGCGGCAATCGCGCTTTTAGCCTCAGCTTCGTACAGGTTGTACATCTGCTTGAGGCGGTCTACGTCGGCCAGCTCGAAGTTGTACTTGCAGTATTCGATCTCCTGCGCCAGGTAGATTTGCCCGTAGGTGTGCGTGCCGTCCCAGTCAAGGTCCCACACCTTGCGCACCCCCTGCAAAAACATGGCGATGCGCTCCAGGCCGTAGGTCAACTCCACGCTGATCGGCTCCAGCACCATGCCACCCGCCTGCTGGAAGTAGGTGAACTGGGTGATCTCCATGCCGTCCAGCCAGACTTCCCAGCCGAGGCCCCACGCGCCCAGCGCCGGGCTGGCCCAGTTGTCCTCAACAAAGCGAATGTCGTGTTTTTGGCGGTCAATACCGATGGCGTCCAGGCTGCCCAGATACAATTCCTGCGGGTTGCCGGGATCGGGCTTCAGGATCACCTGGTACTGAGTATGCATCTGCATACGGTTGGGGTTTTCACCGTAGCGGCCATCGTCGGCGCGGAAACTCGGCTCCGCGTAGGCGACGTTCCACGGCTCAGGCCCCAGCACGCGCAGCACCGTGGCCGGGTTCATCGTGCCGGCGCCGACCTTTTCGCTGTAGGCTTGCCAGACCAGGCAGCCGCGCGCGGCCCAGTAGTGCTCCAACCGCATGATGAGTTCCTGAAAGGATGGGGGACGTTGGGATGACATAAAACACCTCGTGGCAAAGAAAAACCGGCCCAGCGGCCGGTTTCAATCATGACAATGGATGGCGCTGCTGCTGGCAGCCGCCGCGAAAAATGGCCCTGGTTTTACGCGTGTGCGAAATGGCCGCAGGACGCCGCCTCGGTGAGGTGTGGCGTCTGCGGCCCGCGACCGGAGCCGAGGTCAGAGGCGCGGGAGCGCAGGTACTCGTGTTGCATGGGCGCAATCATACACGGGAAAGGCGTTTACGTCAAGGCGCGGATGTTTCAATACCGGCACAAGCAGCATAGACAAGCGCGAAACTCGTCCTGCGCTGTCCTGACACCCTTGCAGTTTAATGCTCATGCCCGGATGGAGTGAATAGTTACTCCCTTATTGAAACAGCGGTTTGGCCCATTCCAGCGCCTGCCGGGCCATGGGCAGCAACTTTTGTGCAGCCACAGCCACGCCCCCCGCCGCGGCCAGCAGCTTGGCGATGCCCTCCAGCTTGCTGGTGATAATCGCCGCGTTGGGCTTCGGTCGGGCGGCCTGCTGCTCGATCACCTGCACGTCGGCTTCGATAATCTCGGCCGTGTCGGGGTCCAGACCGGCCGCTGGCAACGCGCCACGTAGCTGAGCCAGCAGCGCGGTAAACTCGGCCAACGAAGCACCTTGCGTGGCGTTGACCTGGTAGATGGTCTGGTCGCGGCCGATGAAGTCACCGCCGCCGGTGTTCACATTGCCACCCACAATCACACCGCCGGTGCTGGTGGGAATGGGTGAAGTATGGTGTTGGTTGTCAGTCATAGATACCTCCAAAAAAATAGGCCAACTCGCTGGGGAAGGGGGCAGGCCCCCTTCCCCAGACCCCATCCCCGGCCGGACAGGATTCAGGAACCGGAACTCAGAACTCAGAATTCAGAAGCCAGAATTCGCCAGGGACACCACCACTCGAAACCCGCAATTGACGTTGAAGTCATCTGGAAAGATCCAGCCGCGATACGCACAGCGGGCGAACATTTGTTCTGAATACCCAGAACCACCACGTAGCACCTTGAAATATGGTTCGTTCTCTGACCAACGCGACGCAGTCCATTCCCAGACATTGCCACTCATGTCCCAGGCACCAACCGGACTGACACCGCCCGGATAGGTACAGACCGCGGTCATGCCCAGACCTTCGCCCTGTTCCTCGGCCGCGTTGGCCTTGGCAACATCAAACGCGCCTTCCCAGGGATACGCGCGGCCATCGCGCCCGCGCGCGGCCCGCTCCCATTCCTCCTCCGTAGGCAGCCGCACCTGGTAATCAGCCGGTAGCAGCTCGCTGCCACCCCCGGCCAGCGGTATAGCCTTCTGTTGGTGGTTCAGCCAGTTGGCGTAGGCCTGGGCTTCATACCACGACACGCCGATCACCGGAAAGATGGGGTTGCGCTGGTCTGGATCGTCCCACCCCCAGGGCTGGGTACGTTTGTCCACTGAGCGCATTTCGAGCCAACGGCGGTAGCTGTCTCTCAAGCCCTCGTCCGTGATCAGCGCCAGATCGGTATCTTTGCCTTGGCGCCAGGCCCAGCCCTGCTCGCTCCACCAGTCACGATTGTCGTAGCCGCCGTCGTTCACAAAACGGGCATATTGGGCGTTGGTTACAGGATAACGAGCGATCCAGTAGCGATAGGGAAGCGTGCGCAGGGTGGGCGGATCGCCGTAAAGAAAGTCACCTTTATCCACCGACACGAACACATCCAGGTCTTGTGGCAACCAACCCAGCCGGCCCAGCGCCAGCCCGGCACGACGCCGCAAGGAGGATGGCGTGGCCGCGTCCTGCATGATTTGCACCAGCGCCTGCACCACCGTCTCCTTGCAAGCCACGGTCACGCCGTCGGGCAGTGCGTCCAGCACAGCCTCACCGGCCAGCACCACGGCCTCGCCGGGTGGGCCGGGGCGCTGCATGGCCAGCGCGGTCACCACTTCACCCGCAGCCAGGGGACGACGCTGCACCGCGCCCAGGTAGCCCACCAGCAGCAGACTCACTTCGCGCCACACCGGGTCACCCACGTGTTGGCTCAAAAAATCCACCATCGGCTTCGTACTCACCTGCCCCAGCGCGGCAATGCCCACCGCAGCCAGATACTCCTCGAAGGTCAGGTGAATAAAGCCATACTGTCCGGCGCCGCGCGCCAACAGCAGGCCAGTATCGCCGGGGATCTCCTGCATAAACTGCTCGGCCGCGGCCGCAGCATCAGCCGCATCCTGATCGCGGTAGATCGCAGCCAGCTTCTGACGCAGCGCCCATTCGGAAACCAGCCCCACCCCGGGGCTTTCCTGGTGGATCCAAAGAGCCAGCGAAGCCAGCACGTTGATCGTGGTCACGGGGTCCAGTTCGCGCGTTACTGCCTGCCGGCTCAGGCTGCGCGCCCGATTCCAACTGGAAACCAACGCCTCAACCGCCTGGTGGTAGAGCTGTACGCGGCGCTCTGGCAAGGCAACACCCTGACGCTTCATCATGGCCAGCATGGTCAGCAGCAAGGGGTTGGCGGCCAGACGGCGCACCGATGGATTGCGCTGCACACTAGCCAGCAACTCGGCGCGCTCGCGGCGCGCGTCGGCCACGCTGCTGATGGTGTCGCCCGCCGCCTGGCGTTCCAGGGTTGCGGTCCAGCGACTGATAAAGGCTTCGATCTCGTCGTCATCGAAGTCCACCAGGGTACATTCAGCCAGACCGTCCTGGCGGGCAGGCCGCACCGCACTGTAGCCCACAATGCGGCTGGTAAGCACAAACTTGTTGCCCTGTCGCCCCTGGGCGGTACAGAAATCCAGCACCTTTTCCACCACTTGATGGCGCAGGCCGGCCTGCCTGATCTCATCCAGTCCATCCAGCAACAGCAGGGCTTGGCCGCGCGCCAGCGCGTCATCCACCATCTGCTGCAACGGCTGGTCAAGGCCGCTGGCCTGGTAGGTTGCAGCGATGAATTGGTCCAGCCGGAGGGTAGGGTTGGTACTCAGCGTGTTGGCGTAATCGGCCAGCGAAGCCAACAGCGGCAACCGCTCGCCGATGCCCAATTGTTCGCCCCGTCCCAGCGCCAGTTGCAGTGCCAGCATCTTGAGGAAGGTAGTTTTGCCCGCACCCGGGTCGCCCAGAATGATCAGACCAGCATGTTGGCTCAGCAGCGACAACACCGGCACAGGCCCGCTCAGACGATCGGTCAATATCGGCTCGCCCGCGTCCGTATCAGACTGCTCCAGCGAGCGTCCCGCCACCTGCAGGTGGCGCGGCCAGGTCTCGCCCTCTGGCATCTCCAGCCGCGCCTTCAGAGGAACATAAAGCTCCAACAGGGGCAATTGCAGCGGAACCCTGTCATGTACTCCCATGCCCTTGAGTTGCAGATAACGATGGCGATCCAGCAGGTAGTTCAGGTAAGCCTCGGTCGCCCGGCGCAGGGCAACGGGATCGGCTGCGCCAGGGCGGGCATCCTTGACCAGGTCGCCGGCCGCCCCGATCACCAGGTCGCGCTCGACGTGAATGCTGGTGATGTTGCCGCCGCCGGTGACGATGCTGTCGCGTCCGATGAAGGGGCCACCGCCGGTGCTGACGTCGCCGCCGACGAACGCGCCGCCGCCGGTATCAATCTGGGTTGGCGCCGGCGCTGGCCGACGGCTGCCGCGCAGACCCAGCAACGCCAGCCCCGCGCCACCGGCCAGCAGCAACAGTTGAACCAGCGCCTCCAGCCCCTGGATCAGCTCGCTGTTGACCTGGGTAAAGCGTAACAGCGCCGGCAGCCACAGGCGCGCGCTCAAGCCAAGCAGGATAAGCAGCCCGGCCAGCAGGAAGAAGGGAAGATAGCGTTTCTAGCCACCCGACAGTTTGGGTAGGTTGATCCAGAAAGTGACAGATATTGGTAA
>CALESQ010000063.1 GCA_937907455.1 uncultured Caldilineales bacterium | reverse complement strand
TTACCAATATCTGTCACTTTCTGGATCAACCTACCCAAACTGTCGGGTGGCTAGTGTCAGCATCATCATTGACAAGTTGCAAGCCAACGACCGCACCCAGGCTGCGATCATCGCTTTGCGCCGCGGGCTGGCAACGCTCGACTGACAGCAGCGCCGGGGCATGGTGGTGTGCGACTTTCGGTTGATTTTCGCCTGCGGAGTTCGCATCCCCAGATGCGAACAGGATGGCGCGTTTAAAGTGCTTCGTCTGCGCACAGGCGTGCAGACTCTTCGTTGTCAATTCAACCGAAATCCCTACACAACCGACCTATGCAGCGAGTTGGCAAGCTGTTTGATCGCGGGTAGAATACACAGGGCCGACGTATTAAGCAGGCGATTTTTGTTTGCACCATGCCAAAACAAGACTGCGTCGGATCCACCTGTTTTCTTTACACCCATTTTGAAAGGGCTACCAAGTCATGACGGAACTTAAACAATTGCTTCCCGCTGGTGTGATTACCGGCGACGCCGTGCAAACCTTGTTCGCCACAGCCAAGGCAAGCAACTTTGCCCTGCCGGCTGTCAACACCGTTAACACCGAAACGGTCAATGGCGTGCTGGAAGCGGCACGCGACGTCAATTCGCCGGTGATTATACAGACTTCGACCGGCGGCTCCGCCTTTTTTGCTGGCAAGGGCCTGAGCAACGATCAGATGCGCGCTTCGGTAGCCGGTGCGGTGTCGTTGGCGCAGCATGTGCATCAAGTAGCCGAGATGTACGACGCCCGCGTACTGTTGCACACCGATCACTGCCCGCGCAAGGCGCTGCCCTGGCTGGACGGCCTGCTGGCTGCTGGCGAATCGTTCTATGCGGTACACGGCAAGCCGCTTTACAGCTCGCACATGATTGACCTGTCCACC
The DNA here is from genome assembly GCA_937907455.1 of uncultured Caldilineales bacterium. Lineage (GTDB taxonomy): Bacteria > Chloroflexota > Anaerolineae > JAAEKA01 > JAAEKA01 > JAAEKA01. The sequence goes on along the minus strand of CALESQ010000063.1, from coordinate 33,914 downwards.
GAACCAATTGCCCAGAATATTGATACCTGCAAGCGCTATCTGGAGCGCATGAGCAAGATGGGCATGACGCTGGAGTTTGAATTGGGCATCACCGGCGGCGAGGAAGACGGCATTGATCACAGCGGCGTTGCCAGTGACCGCCTGTACACACAGCCGGAAGATGTGGCCTATGCCTACGAGGAATTGATGAAGGTTAGCGACCGTTTCACCGTGGCCGCATCCTTTGGTAACGTACATGGCGTGTATTCCCCCGGCAACGTGCAGTTGCGCCCCAAGATCCTGCACGAGTCGCAGGTTTATGTGCAGGAGAAGTACGGCACGGCTCCCAAGCCGATCAACTTCGTCTTCCACGGCGGTTCCGGCTCGACGCTGGAAGACATCCGCGAGGCGATCTCCTACGGCGTGATCAAGTTCAACCTGGACACCGACATGCAGTGGGCGTATTGGGATGGCGTGCGCTTGTACTACCAGGCGAAGGAAGGCTACTTGCAGGCGCAGTTGGGCAACCCCGAAGGCCCCGACAAGCCCAACAAGAACCACTATGACCCGCGCGTCTGGCTGCGCAGTGGTCAGCAATCCTTCATTGCCCGCACCAAGCAGGCATTTGCCGACCTGAACAACGTCAACACGCTGGGCTAAACCCGCATGAAACGGCAGCAGGCGCAGGTCTGCTGCCGTTTGCTTCTATCCATCCGTGATGACCACCCTGACCGCATTTCACGAAGAACAACGCTTTCGCCAGCCGTGGATTTGGCTGCTCATTTTAGGCGCGGCTGGCGTGCAATGGTGGGGATGGATTCAGCAAATTGTGCTGGGCCGGCCTTTTGGCAGCAACCCCGCGCCTGATTGGGTACTGTGGCTGCTTTTGCTCCTTGTTGGTATTGGCTTGCCGCTGCTTTTCTGGAATATCCGTCTGCTGGTCAAAGTAGATGCAAATGGCATCGAGATGCATTACTGGCCGCTGTCGCCGCAACGCATCCGCTTTGAGCAGATCACCGGATGCCAGGTTGATAGCGATTACCAGCCTTTGCAGCGCTATGGTGGCTGGGGCGTGCGAGGTTCAGCCCAGAGCCGCGCGTACAGCGTGGCCGGCAAGCAAGCTGTACGTCTGGCGCTGCGCGATGGCCGCGAGCTATTGATTGGCACACAACGGCCAACAGATTTGGCGTTAGCGATTGATGCCTTTCTGCCGGTACAGTGAACAAATAGCACCGTTCAAACGTCTAACTTTTGAGTTCAGGCCACTTCGACAAAATCCTGAACCCTGTGCAATCACAAGGAGTGAGAAGACCATGCACTATCCATTCAATACCCGTTGGCTGCCTGTGTTCGCCCTGCTGCTGGTGATGCTGCTGGTCGGGGCCTGTGTAGCCAATCAGCCGCTGGTTGTACCCGCAGACAGCACAGCCACCGCTGTTGCAGAGCCAGCGCCCGATCAGCCCGCTGCTACCGACACCACCACAGAGGCCGATACTCCCGAAACCCAGCTCATCAACAGCACCTGGAGCCTGCAAGATTATCGGGATGAGCAAAGTGCCATGCAGCCCGCTGCTGCCGAGGCTACGCTGGCCTTCACCGAAGGCGAGGCCAACGGCAACGCCGGCTGCAACCAGTTCTTTGCGCCCTATGTGCTTAGCGGCGATAGCCTGACCTTTGGTCCGGCAGGCAGCACCATGATGGCCTGCGAAGACCCGCGCATGGCCCAGGAACAGGCCATGCTGGGCAACCTGGCACTGGCCGCGTCCTTCCGCATCACCGGTGACCAACTGGAGATTCTTGATCAAGCCGGTGAGACACTGCTCAGCTTTGCCCGGCAAGCCTCCTCAGAAACACGCAGCCCCGAAACCAGCCCTGTTGGCTCCACCTGGCAGTGGCTAGGTTCGTTCTACAGCGAGCAAGATGGCCTTGCAGTAGATGACCCTTCCAAGTACACCCTGACCCTGCTGCCTGATGGCAAGGTTGATCTGAAGATAGATTGCAACCTGGGCGGCGGCAACTACACGTTGCAAGGCGCTGCGCTGACGCTTGAGGTAGCCACCATGACCCGCGTTGCCTGTCCTGAAGGCACGCTGTCTGATACTTTTATAGGCGATTTAAGCCGCGCGGCCACCTTTGCCCTGGACGGCAGCGAACTGGTGATTACGTTGGCGGATGGCGGCACGATGCGCTTTCAACCGGCGCTGACTGTTGCCAGCGTTACCGCACCCGGCATGATGCTCAGCCCAGACCAACTGAGCATTGATGCGGGCGCAGTGGCTGACTCGGCGCAGTGGCAGATTGTGCCCGCTGTCCCCTACAGCGAGAGCATGCCACTGCTCACCGGCGCACCCGAACACCTGGCATTAACCTTCAACGGCGAAACACTCGATGAGGCCACCTTTGCCGGTCGCGCCTTCTATGTAGTGCCGCTGGCCGACTACGCCGCACTCTGGAACAACGCGGGCAACCCCTTCATTACCCTGCACACCGACGAGTTGAAACTACTGCTGGCCGATCAACCCGCCCAGCCGAATATTCAAACCGGCCTGCTGCTGCCCTCGCCGCTGGCTTCAGATGTGGTGGCACAGCCTGCTTACCTGGAGCTGCCCGGGCTTGATGCCACGGTGCTGCGCTGGGTGGGCCGCCTGCCGCAAGACCTGATGCCGCTGGTAAACAACGATCTGCGCTACCTGGTAGAAGGGCTGAGCAACGATGGCCGCTACTACATCACCGGCAGTTTCCCCATCAGCACGGCCACGCTGCCCGACAGCCTGGACACACTGAGTGAAGACGAACAGGCTGCCTTTGATCAGGATCCGCAGGGCGTGTTAGAGGCCGCCAGCACTGCCTTGAGCTTCCTCAATCCGGCAGACTTTACGCCGTCACTGGATGCGCTGGATGCCATGTTGCAATCCATCACTGCTGCCGGTGGCATCACCGTCAGCGGGGTGGTAACACCCACGGAAACCTTGCCGCTGAGTGGCACTAACGCCATCACCGCCACCGAAACCGCCCCGCTCGATGGCTCACAGTCAGCGGCAGGCACGGCAACCGCTCCACTATCGGCGGGCACGCTCGCCACTCAAGGCACGCTGGCCGAATTAGGCACGCAGCCCTGGAACTGGCTGGCGATCACTACACCGGACGGTGCAGAACAGGCAACGCCCACACCCAACCGCTACCAGATCAGCTTTTTTGATAGCGGTGCGGTGCGCATTCTGGCCGACTGCAACCGCGGTGGCGGCACGCACCGTCTCAGTGATGACAGCATCAGCATCACCGTGCAGTCTATGACGCGCGCCGCCTGCCGCAAAGACTCGCTCAGCCTGCAATATCTGAATTATCTGGGCCAGGCCGCCAGTTGGGCGGTGCAGAATGGTGACTTGATGATAACATTGCAAGATGGCAGCGTGATGCACTTTACACCGGCGCGCTAGCAATCAGCCCAGTGAGTAGAGTTCTTGTTTTAGCAGCACCGGGCGGCTAAGGTCGCCGGGAAACGCCCTTCAGCAGCCCTTGAGAGGCCTGCACGTGCTTAATTAAAGGATTGCGATCCTTGCCGAAGGGCTGCATTACATAAAAAAAGGCGGTTGAGTGCTTGACGCTCAACCGCCTTTTCGCACCTTTGACTAACAAGCCAAAGCATGGTATAACCTGCCGCGAATTACTTGGGTCTATTTCGTTGATGAAGCGCTGCGTGAACAAAATTTTGTTTCGCGGCTCGGCGCGAGACAACGTATCATCACTTATTCAGAAAGGATGAGGGGTTTAATGCGATCTAAACAAACTGAAATCGAACGTCAAAAACTGGAACAGGAGCGCACGGCCATTGAAGATGATATTCAGCATCTCAAGGAATGGCTGCAAGGCGAAGTGGATGCAGACGCCGATGAGGGCGATCCCGACCTGGCTGAGCGCGAGAAGAATCTAGCCCTGCTCACCGTGTTGGAGCGCAAGCAGGAATCGGTAACTATGGCTCTGCGCGCCATCGAAAAGGGCCTGTACGGCATCTGCGAACGCTGTGGCGAACCGATTGATCCGGCGCGCCTGGAGGTGCGCCCCGATGCCACCATGTGCCTCAACTGCCAACGCGAGGTAGAACGCATCGCCCGCAAGGCTGCATTGCGTTACATGGAAGAATAAGTGCGATCTGGCTGCGGCCGGTCCCTGCGGGATGGTTCCCAATCTCCCGACCGAGCTGCATCCCCGCAGCGGCACGAATAAAGCTGCTGCCGGTCTCCCGACCGAGCCGCATCCCCGCAGCGACGCAAATAAAGCTGCGGCCAGCTGCGGCCGGTCTTCAGACCGAGCCGCATCCCCGCAGCGACGCAAATAAAGCTGCGGCCAGCTGCGGCCGGTCTCCCGACCGTGCTGCATCCCCGCAGCGGCACGAATAAAGCTGCTGCCGGTCTCCCGACCGAGCCGCATCCCCGCAGCGACGCAAATAAAGCTGCGGCCAGCTGCGGCCAGCTGCGGCCGGTCTCCCGACCGAGCCGCATCCCCGGCGAATTAGCCTGGCGGACTCGGTCTGGAGATTGGGAACCATCCCGCAGGGACCGGCCGCAGCAGAAGGACGCTGATTTCCAATCTCCGCTCCGAACCAGCCCGGATCGCAATCAACCCGTTCTGTGGAGGCTTTATGTCCAACGTGCATGTTTCCAATCACCCACTGATACAGCACAAGCTGACACGTCTGCGCGACAAGCATACCGACCCCAAAAAATTTCGGGAGCTGGTGCGCGAGATCTCCATTCTGCTCGCTTACGAGGCAACACAGGACTTGGCTGTGGCCCCGGTGGCAGTGGAAACACCGCTAGCCACGGCATCAGGTCACGACCTGCGCGAGCACATCGGCCTGGTGCCTATCTTGCGCGCCGGTCTGGGCATGGTGGAAGGAATTTGGGAAATGATGCCCTCGGCTGAGGTCTGGCACATCGGCTTGTACCGCGATGAACGCACCTTGCGGCCGGTAGAGTATTACAACAAACTGCCTGTAGCCCCCAAAGTGCAGGTGTGCCTGATTCTCGACCCCATGCTGGCAACTGGCGGCTCGGCTACAGCTACGGTAGATGTGCTGAAGCGCTGGGGCGCAGTGCGCATCAAGTTCGTTGGGCTGATCGCCTCACCCGAAGGCATAACACGCCTCAACACCGATCACCCCGATGTACCGATTCATGTAGCGGCAATTGATGAACGCCTGAACGACATTGGCTACATTGTACCGGGGCTGGGCGATGCCGGTGACCGCCAGTTTGGTACAGGATGAAAAAGACCTCGGAAGTCGTCAGATTTCCGAGGTCTTTCGCGTTCATCGTTCCTGTTGGCGCAAGGTACGCCGCTCCAAGCGCCAGAGACGCCGCTGCTCGGCTTGCTGATAGCGCCGGATTTCTGCTTCGCTCTCCGGCAGCAGGGCCGGAACCGGCACGCGGTCGCCGTTCTCGTTCAGCGCAACAAAGGTGAGGTAGGCGGTTGCCGTGTGACGGCGCTCGCCGGTGAGCGGGTTTTCGGCCTCGGCGCGCACGCCCACTTCCATAGAAGTACCAAAGGCACAGTTGACGTGTGCTTTGAGGATGAACACCTCGCCTACATGGGCCGGTGCCAGAAAGTGCAGGTCATCCATCGAAGCCGTCACCACAATGTGCCGGGCATGGCGCATGGCAGCCACTGCCGCAGCGATATCTATCCACGCGGCCACCTGGCCGCCAAACACCGTGCCCAGCGCGTTGGCGTTGGACGGCAACACGATCTGCGTCATCTCTACCGCCGATTCGGCGGCACGTTTCGGTGTTGTAGGCATAGGTTATCCTTGTTTCAGGGAGATTTAATATGCAAAAAACAGTTGAATGCGTTCCTAACTTCAGCGAAGGTCGTCGGCAAGAGGTGATAGAAGCCATTGTAGCTGCAATTGCCGACAGCGGCAATGTTCGCGTGCTGGATGTGCAGAGCGATGCCGATCACAACCGCACGGTGGTGACATTTGTCGGCGACCCTGAGGCGACGCTGGCCGCGGCATTTGCCGGCGTGCAGCGCGCTGCCGCGCTGATTGATCTTAACCAGCACCGCGGCGAGCACCCGCGCATGGGTGCCACTGATGTAGTGCCCTTCATCCCTATCAGCGGGGTGAGCATGGAAGACTGTGTGGCTCTGGCACGGCGCTTGGGCGAGCGCATCGGTGCAGAACTGAGTATTCCGGTGTATCTTTACGCCAAAGCAGCCACCCGACCAGAGCGCGAAAGCTTGCCCGCGGTGCGCAAAGGCGAATTCGAAGGGATTCGCGAGCTGATCGGCAGCGATCCCAGCCGCACCCCTGACTTCGGGCCAAAGGCGATGGGATCAGCAGGCGCCACGGCAGTCGGAGCGCGGCCTTTCCTGATCGCCTTCAACGTCTATCTGAACAGTGCAGATGCAGAGATTGCCAAGAAAATCGCCAAAACGTTGCGATTCTCCAGCGGCGGCCTGCGCTATGTGCAGGCCATGGGCATTTTAGTAGACGGACAAGCCCAGGTCTCGATGAACCTGACCGATTTTCGCCAGACGGCAATGCACACAGCGCTGGAGATGGTGCGCCGCGAGGCAGCCCGCTACGGCGCAGCGATAGTACGCAGCGAGTTGGTGGGCATGTTGCCACAGCAGGCTTTGCTCGATGCCGCCTGCTGGTATCTGCAACTGGATGGCTTCAGCGCCGAACAGGTGCTGGAAAACCAGTTGATGGCAGCCAATGCGACCTGAAACAAAAAGCTCCGGCATGATCTTTAAACCATGCCGGAGCTTTTTGGAGGTGGGCCCCCCCGGATTCGAACCGAGGACCAACCGGTTATGCATCCCACTACAGCTTTCGCTGCCCCGTATGGGTTTGTGGGCTGGACTATCCCTTCACCCCCCAGCAACGAGGGGGCCTGCCGTCTAGTCTCTACACCTTCCTCTTGCGAGGCTTGGCTCGGGATTACCCTATCATCAGCGATGACTTAGGCTTCCCCGAATTTGGCAGGATTCACTGGAAGATTACTCTTCAAGCAGCCCTTTGCAACAGTTCTAAACCAGGGGAAGATGTATGAATGACAACCAGCACCAATGTATGGGCCGCACTGAATCACATAAGCCACACCTGAATTTAGAATTGTTAAACTTGAGCCGGCCGCTCTAACCGCTGAGCTAGGGGCCCAACAGAGCGGGCGAAGGGGATCGAACCCTCACGACCAGCTTGGAAGGCTGGGGCTCTACCATTGAGCTACGCCCGCAAATTTCAGTCGGGGCGAAAGGATTCGAACCTTCGACCTCATGGTCCCAAACCATGCGCGCTACCACCTGCGCTACGCCCCGGAACAAGGGAACATTGTACCTTATCCAGCACCTCGCGTCAAACTACCACCCCCAGTCTAGTTGCATTTCGTACCAGTCAGGCACAGAGTCGGGAACCGCAGCCAGTTTTTGCACCTGGCCGTTGGCTACATTGGCCAGATAAATAGCCCAATTGCCGTCACGGTTGGATAAAAAGGCTATTTGCCGTCCATCGGGCGACCATACCGGATGCGAATCTACTGCGCTATCGGGGGCCAGGCTGGCTACATTGCCGTTGCTTAAAGTCACAATGAAGATATCCCAACTGCCGCCACGATCTGCCGAGGCAAAGGCGATGCGCGCGCCATCCGGCGACCAGGCCGGCATGGTATCGCCCGGCACATCGGTGAGCTGACGCACGTCACCCCCGGCAGGATTGGCTAGCAGCAAGCCGCAGCGCCCGCTGGCGGCAATGCAGCCCTGATAGCTGATCAGCGGACTGCGCGGCGACCAGGCAGGCCAACGCCCGAAGTCGAGGAACACCCCTTCACCACCGCCAGCGCTCACCGCGTAGATGCGCCAACGTCGGTCCACCTCACGCGTGGATTCAAAGACAAGCTGGCTGCCATCGCCTGACCAACGCGGATGGGCATCTTCGGCATAGGTAGTGAGCCGGCGCGCCTCGCTGCCACTGGCTGAGGTCACAATTAACCCGGCTTGGTCCCCCTGCTCGGAGCGGGCGACCAGGAAATTACCGTCGGGAGATGCTGCCGGCTGAGAAACATCCTGCACCACCAACTGCGCCTGCCCACCTTTCGCACTTAGCCGGAAGAGATTCCAGCGGTTGAACTGCGTGTCGTAAGTAGCCAGTGTCAGTCGCCCCGCGCCACTCGCCGGCGGCGGCAGCACCGTAGCGGTGATGGGCAATGTGCCGCTGATGGCATCCTCCGTAGCTATGAGAGGCGGGTTAGCGCACGTCTCCTGTGCCTGAACGAGCTTTGCCTGCACCGTGTCGGCGCTGTTCAACGTCAGGGCTTTTTCATAAGGGGCTACAGCGTCACACCACTGGCTGTCCTCCATCAGGGCATCGCCCCAGGCCAGATAAGCGGTAGGCAAGCGCTTGTTGACATCCAAGAAATTAGGCTGCCGGGCCTGAATGGTCAACAGCGTATTCACTACGCCCGGCCAATCCAGCCGCCAGCGCCCCAGCACATCCACATAGAGCGCAATCAGCTCACGGCGGGTAGTAATGAGGCTGTCATTGGGGCGAATCACCAGCGCCTGATCGTAGGCACGCAAGGCCTCTTCGTAGCGTTCCTGATCCACAAAACTTTGGGCCTGTTCGCTGTAGGCGCGAAAACGCATGGCGAGCACGCTGTCAGGCTGATACGCCGGAGCCAGCGTAGCTAATTGGTTAAGCAATGCAATAGCCGTCCCCCAGTCGCGTTGCTCCAGCGCGGCTTGAGCCTGCTGATACAGCCTGTCAGTGGGCAGGGCCGAGGCAGCCGGTGGGGGCGTGGCATCGCCGGGTGGCACCAACAGCAACGGCTCTACCAACGCTGCGGCCTGAGGCGTGGCTGTTTGCAGAGTTTGCAGGGCACCGCGGGCCTCGCTGTTAGCCGGATCCAACTGCAAAACGCGCTGAAAATCGGCTGCCGCCAGGGCCATTTCACCAGCTTGCAGATGGGCTGCACCGGAGCTAAGCCAGCGGGTCACCTCGGCTTGCAGCGCGACCTGGCGATCCTGCAAGCCGCGGCCGGCACCCGCCGCGGCAGCCAGCAGCACGCTTAACAAACCGCCAATGATCAGCAGCGCGAACAACAACAGCCAGCGTTTGCTCGGCCCGCGCCAGGTGAAGCTATACCATTTTCGGTGAGGAGAAGGCTGTGGATCAAACATAGCTACCAGTGTATCATACGCCCTGATCTGATCAAAAATTTTGTTGCTGTTGGAAAACTGCGGGTGGCCTGGAGCCAAAAATGCAAAACAGCGTGTCGTCCGGCTGCGCGGGCGCGAAGCTGAAGCCGCTGGTGAGGTGGACATCGCTGAATCCTGCGGCTTGCAGCAAGGCAACAGCCTGCTGCTGGGTGTAGCCGCGCGTGGCGCGGGCACGTTGCCGCTCTTCCACCGCCACGATCTGGCCGGCGATGATCACCTCATAGCGGTCTTCGGTGTCCTCCAACTGGTTGATATGATCGAAGGTCGAGCGCGACCAGCGGCGGATCAACGCGCCGTCCGCGGAGCGGATCACCTCCTGCGTGCCTTCGTCGCTGGGAACGGGCTGGCCCTGTTCGTCCAGCCCCAGCAGGTAGAGCGACATCACCAGCACGCCACCCGGCTCCAGGTGCGCGTAGAAGCGGTGCAGCGCCTCCGCGGCGTCCGCGGGGTCGGTGAGCAACTGAAAGGAGCTGGAGGGCACGAGGATCACGCGGTAGCGCCGCGGCAGCGCCAGCGTTTCCATCGTTTGCAGCTCGGCGCGCGGGTGCAGCCCCAGTGCGGCGGCTTTTTGCTGCAACAGCGCCAGCATGTCGGGCGAGTTGTCTATGCCGTCCACGTCAATGCCCTGTTGCAGATAGTCCAGCAGCAGGCGGCCCGTGCCGCAGCCCACATCCAGCACCGGCTGGCCGATGCGTGCGATCACATCCAGGTAGAAAAAGCGGTCGGCCCAGCGGGAGGTGTCACCGCGCAGCAAATCCCAAAATTCGGCCATCAGACCGCTGTATTCATAGTCAGGGTGAGTAGTCACAGAGCAGTCTCGCGTACGAAGACAATGAAATCGAGGTTGCCCGGCGAAAAGCCGTAGCGGGTGAGCAGGATGGCGGCTTCGCTGCGGTGCTGCGTGCCGTGGTTTACCAGGTGCAGCATCAGATGCCACAGCACGTTTTGCATGGGGCTGCCATTGAGGGTGGCATAGTGGACGGTGCGTTGCAGATCGGCATCGGTCAACGCGGCCAGCCAGGCTTGGCGCGCCTGCGTTTCCTGCTGCCAGCGCGCCAGCAGATCGTCCACGGTGGGGAGGTCAGCTTCCTCCAGAAACGAGGTGGGCGATTCGCCCTGCCAGCGCCGCCGCCAATGAACCTCTGCGCCGAGCGCGTGAACCAGCGTGCCGCGCAGGCTGCCAAAGGGTACATCTGCCGGGGCGACGTACTGCGCCGGCGTTGTTTTCGTCACCTGGCCCAGCAGGCGCGCGTTAGCCCAATCGGTGTAACGGAACAGGGTAAGGACATCGGTTGTGTTCATGGTCGCTCCAGTCAGACATGCGTTAGGCCTGATTATAACCAACACACGGCGACAGGCAACCTGAGGGACAATATGAAGTGGCCTCAGCCGCTGGGGAAAGCTCCGCCAGGCCCTGCCGAAAAGGAGATACCTGGGCAGTTGCCTTGATTTCACGCAATTTTTCACGCACATGCCAAAAAAATGTCACTGCGTGCGTTTATAGCAGTGAAAGAGCAGTGATTGTACTGAATTTGTACGGATTACGAAGCCGCACCTTGTCGCAAACAGCGCGATTAAGTCATCGCCTTTTTACGCTGTTGAGGTCGGTTCCACGCTAGCGTCACATCCTCCTGCTGCCGAAAATCAGCCTGGCTACCCGGGGCAAACCAGGTTCGTTTAGAAAACTTTATCTTTCAAGGAGTAACCCTCGATGATCAGCATTCCTGCCGTTGCACAGATCGAAGGCATCGTTGTCTTTCGCGACGACGAGCAAACCAACCGTTTCTATTATTTGCCGCGTATGCCGCGCATCGCCGTGGCTGACAACGGCAAACCGATGTTCACCTTTTTGCGCTACGAGATGCCAATCGAACGCAAGGACAAGAAGGGCGGCGGCTATCTGGTGTTCACCACGCGCCTGATCGAAGAACAATCGCTGCTGGATAACAAGATCATGCCCGCGCTCAAGCGCATCCTGCAACAGGAGAATCCCTTGTCGGTGAATGTGCCGGAGCCGCTGCTGGCCCCCGTGGACTTCACCGGCGGCGAAGCGCGCCTGCTGATCATGAAGGACAACCAGTTTGTGCGCGCCATTGACGTGGGCAAGCCCTCGCTCTTCTCCGACAACACCGCATCCGTGGCCGTGGAGCTGGAAGACCTCGGCGCCACGCTGTTCTACGAGGCGCTCAAGGGCGGCGGCAGCATTGCAGCCATTGAATATAACCTCAAGTTCCCGGTGCGCCTGCCGGCTGTCACCATCATCGGTCACGTAGATTCCGGAGAAGTGAAGACCGCGGTGATGGGCTACACCATGCAGGAAGTCAAGGATGAAAGCGTGTGGGGCGACGAAACCACCCACGTGCGCCGTCGCAGCAGCATTTCCGAAACGATGGAAGCGCAAGGGCTGATCAAGCTGGAAATCCTCAAAGGCAGCGTGGATCTGAGCGACGACGACATGGAGTCGCTGCGTTCCTTTGCCTTCCGCGCGATGGATGAGTTCATCAAGAACAATTTCCTGAAGGGCGGCACGGTGGAGACGGCGGAAGACCGCGCCAGTCAGTGGATGGAATTTCTGCACCAGGACATCAAGAAAACCTTCGACCTGAACGTCAGCTACCGCGACGTGATCACGCGCGAGTACAACCCCAGCGCGCAGATCAACCCTGCCTTTCTGGGCGTGCCCTTCAAGGATGTAGTGCTGGAGATTAACCTCAACAATGCGCCGTGGTACTACAAGCGTCTCAAGGTGACGGTGGATACCAACCTGGATTTCGCAAAGTACGGCGACATCGTGCACAGCGTGGTGGGGCATCTGAGCTACGACCAAACCGGCCCGGACGGTCAGCGCCTCACCAAGCGCGAGAGCAAGGTTTTTACCGCAACCGATCGCAGCCCCAAGGAATTTGAAACCTCGATTGTAGATGTAGGCCGCGACCAATATCACGTAGACCTGGAAGTGAACTACAAGGCCGGGCCGACTCTGCAAGCCCGCCTGGCCAGCTTTGAGGATACGCGGCGCAACCTGACCCTCAGCGTGCCCAACCCCGGCGTGATGGAAATCAAGTTTTCGACTGCGCCGGAGGCATTCGAAGGCAGCGACCTGAAGGCGGTTGAGGTGGAAGTGGACTACGCCGATCCCCGCAACCGCGTGGCGCGGGCGGTGGAGACGGTGCTGCTGAACAAGGCCAAGCCGGAAGCGGATTATCGCCGTGTGCTGTTTGCGCCGTGGGACAAGCCGTACAACTACCGCGTGACCTATGTGCTGCAGGACGCCGACGGCAACGTGCAGCGCTCCAGCTCAGCCTGGATCGAAGCCTCCAACGAGACGCGCACGGTGAACATTCCCACCCCGTTCGATGAGCAATTCAACCTGACGGTGCTGCCTTCGGCGGACTGGAAAGACGTGCGTCAGATCGTGGTAGACCTTGACTACAAGGATGCGGCCAACGACTACACCCAGCAGAAGACGGTCTTCTTCGAGGAAGCGCAGGCAGTGCGCGACAACTGGAAATTCGCGCTGCGCGACACCAATGTGCGTGCCTTCCGCTTCAAGCAAACCCTGCTGATGACCGACAACAGCGTGCAGGAAGGCACCTGGCAGACGCGCGACAGCGACGCGCAAACTTTGATTGTGGGCAACGCGCCGGGCGGTGTGGTGAAGGTTGAGGTGGACCCGGGCGATGTGGCTGGACTGGGCAGCGACGTGCGCCGCGTGCTGGTGCGTCTGAGCTACGCCGATCCCGCGCATCATGTCAGCGACACAGAAACGCTGATCTTCCGCAGCGCCGACCCCGCGGAGTGGACCATCGCCCGCGCCGATGCTGCGGTAGCCACGTACACCTACGATGTCGAGTACTTCCTGAGCGACGGCACGCGCCACAGCCTCACCGCGCAGCCCGGCACCATCAGCAGCGTGCGCGACTTCCTCTTCGTCCCGCCGCTGCCGTAGCAGTTTACAGTGAACAGTAACCAGTAACCAGTAACCAGTAACCAATTAAATACTAAACACCAAGCAAGACCAAGGAGACCGACAATGTGGATAGGCGCTATTCGATTGATTGTACAAACCAAAGATGCAAAATACGCGGGCACGGACAGCCTGGTACAGGTTCAGGTGCTGCGCAACGGCCAGGAACTGCGTGTACTGAACCTGGATTACCCATCTGAAGACGACCTGGAGCGCGGCGCAATCCGCAGCTACGACTACAGCGGGCCAACCAAGCTGCCGCGTCGCAACGACAAAACCCCCTCACTGCCGCCGGGGATCGGCCAAATCCCCATGCCCTACCCGGGTTATGGCTTTGAGTTTTCCGACGGGCTGCACGGCCATCTGGTGCTGAAGCTGCGCATCCGCGGGGATGACCTGTGGATCAAAGACAACGTGGACTTGTACGTGCGCTTCATTCGCCAACGCGCCACCAGCTTTGACACGCTGGACTGGATCGAAGATTCCGGTTGGACCTACATCGCCAGTTGGACGCAGGACGTGGCGCTAAGTACCGACGACGACGAAGGTAGCACCACCTGGAACCTGCGGCTGACCTAGAAACCAAACCAGTAACCAGTATCCAGTAACCAGTCAGCCACTAAACACTGAATACTGGACACTGGACACTGGACACTGGACACTGGACACTGTTCACTTCTCACTCCTTACGACTAACTACCCATGCTCTCCTTCACTCCCCCCTACCACGTCGTGAACGGCTACACCGTGTTGCCGGATCACGCTGACGAGACGCTGTTCTACGTGCTGCCATCCGCGCCGCAACTGGCATTGCGCCCCGACGGATCGCCCGATCTGTCGCTGCTGCAATACCTGGGCGGCGGTGCGGGCGCAGCACGGCTGGCCGGTGGCCTGCTCACCCTCAGCACCGCGCTCGTCATCCCCGATGAAGTGCTGGAGCAACTGCGCCGACCGGTGATGCAGCGGCTCAACCTGCCCGCGCCCCCGCGGCTGATCCCCGCGCTGTTCGAGGGTGGCAGCGTCGAGCTGATCGCACTCGGCAGCGCGTCGGAGCTGAACGTGGACGCCGATGACGCCAAAACCGAGGAATTCGGCCCCTTCAAGGTGCGCTTCCTCGGCACAGGCAAGCCCTCACTCACCGGTGAGAACCGCGCCGTGTTCCAATTGCTGCTGGACGCGGCCGCGGCCGAGCTGCTGGAGAAGTCATTCGACGCGCCCGACCAGCCCATCGTCATCGTTTACCGCATGACCGTGGTCGGCCTGCGCCCCAGCTTCGAGATCAACATCGAGGCGGATTGGCGCAAGGTGTACAAGCACATCGAAAACAAGGCCAAGGTCAACGTCTACTACGTCTCCGCGGACGCCGAGGCAATGATCACCGACGCGCTGGAGGACAGCAACATCCGCATTGACACCACCGTGTTCGGTGCAGGGCCGGGCGCGCAGGCCGCGGCCGAGCGGGCACGCAAACAACTGCTGGACTGGCTGTTGCAACGCCTGTTCATGCCGCTGGCAGACCCGGAAGCGGCCAAAGCCAGCAGCATCGGCCAGGTGATTGACGACACGATCTTCAGCCTGGCGCGCACCATCCTGCCCGGCGTCGGTTACAAGCTGCGTGTGCTGGATGAGGAGCAGCAACGCCTGCTGTCGCTGCGCATGAACGAGGCGGTGGCCGAGCGCATGGAGATTGTGCCGCAGGCCACCGTGGGCGGTACGCTGCGCCGTTTTCAGGTGGACGACGAAGGCAAACCCGATCCCGCCTGGCCCGCACTGCGCGATGGCATGACCAGCAAGATCAACCTCGACGGCTTCCCGCGGCTGGAGGTGCAGGTGGCGGTAGAGGATCGCTTCGCCGCCGACGGTCTGTCCAGTGTCGAGGTGGAGCTGGCGCGGCGCGACCTGCTGGGCGCAGCCAGCGACGCCAAAAGCTTGCTTTTCCGCAGCGCGGCCGAGCGCGAAGACTACGTGGTGAACCTGCTGGGCCACGCGCCCGATTTCGCCAACCTCTACCAGTACCGCACCACGGTGAAATTCTCCCCCAGCGGCCCCTTTGGCCCGCACGATGCGGTGACATCGGACTGGCAGCGCGGCGCGGCCGCCGAGCTGTTCGTGGAACCGCGCGACGTGTACACCGTGCGCACGATCCAGATCGAGACCGCGCCGATCTTTTCCTTTTCACTCTACCCCAAAGTCAGCGTGGAGCTGCGCGGCGAGGGGCAGACGGGCCGCGTGCGGCTGGAGGAAACGCAACAGACCGCGACCTGGCGGTTCCGCAGCTTCAGCAGCACGATCCCGCCCTACGAATACCGTGTCACCTACCACCGCGCGGCCGCGCAGGGAGGCGATCTGGTCAGCCCGTGGCGGCAGGCGGTGGACGACTGGCTGCCCGTGCCCGATCCGCTGCCGGTGAAGCATCCGCTGACGCTGCTTGTTACTCTGCCGTGGGATGAAATCAGCGTGGCCTTTGTGCGGCTGCGTTACGACGATGACGCCAACAACATCCATCACGACGAGCAGATTGACCTGTCGCCCGACGTGCGCAGTGTGCGCCGCGACTTTCCCATCGCCGCGGGCGGCCCGCAGGCCGTGCAGTATCAGTTGACTATCTTCATGGCCGACGGCACGCTGCTGGAGGGAGCCTGGCGCAGCACCGCGGAGACCCGCCTGCTGCTGGATCGCCGCCTGGTGGATCGCCGCGTGGTGCGCATCAAGGCGCTGGGCGGCGCGGTGGCGGCTAACCGCCTGCGCGAGGTGCGCATCACCTTGCAGCAGCGTGAGCCGGACAGCGGGCAGGTGCGGCAGGAGCATGTCGTCACCCTGGCCGCGGCTGACGACGGCCAGACCATTGAACCCTGGGAATACCTGCCCGGCGATCCGCCCGTTAAAACGGTGCATTACATGGCGACCTTTGTCGAGACCGACGGCTTTGTGCGCCGCACCCCCTGGGCCAGCACCACCGCCGACTTGCTGGTTCTCGACCTTGCCCATCGGAGGATTACTGCCTGATGTTAAGCCTGGAACCCCCTTATTTCGAGATCGAAGGCATCGTGGTATTCCGCGATCATGCCGTGCCGACGCAGTTCTACTACGCTGCGCCGCAGCCCAAAATCACCCGCACCGGCGGCAGGCTGATGTTCGATGTGTTCATGTACACCGTGGCGCTGGAACATTCACCGCTGGCAGGCACAGCCATCCCCGATGAGTTGGGCGCGGGCTTCCTGACGATGGGTGTAGATTGTGCGTTGCCTGACGGCAAGCGCAGCCAGATCGTGCGCGAGCTGGCTGATAAGATGGCGCTGGACGAGGCGCAGATCGCCCTGTACCCCATTCCCTACCACAAGGGCACGGTGCGCGTGCTGGCGCTGGATAAATTCAGCGTGCCGGGCGAGCCGCTGGCCGCACCGGGCGCGGCGGATCCGCTCAAGGGCCGCCCCACCTTTGTCGAGGCTATTCTGGGATCGTCCAGGCCCTCGCTGCTGGGCGATTTGCGCACCATCTTTTCGCTCAACCTGAGCCAGGAAGGGGTGGTGTTTCTGGAAGGGTTGTACAAAGACGGAGCCGCGCCGGTGGGGGTGGTCTACGAATTGAACTTCTACGGCCTGCGCCCGGCGGTGCAGGCGCGCATCACCGCCAACTTGCAGCGGGTCTACACGCACTTCAGCGGCAGCGCGGGGGTGCGCTATGCCTGGTTTGCCGCAGATATTGACGGCGCAATCAAGCGGCTGGAAGAAAGCGGCGACATCAAGATCGAGCTGACCAGCCAGGCCGTGGGCGATGAGGCGCAGAAGTCGAAGGATTTGGCGCTGTCACTTTTCCGCGACCGCATTGTGCAGGAGCTGTTCCGCCCGATGACGCAAGCACCGCAGTTCGATGCGTCGGCGCTCACCGGCCTGCTGATGGGTGGAGTGTCCACAGCGACTAAAATGCCCGCGGTGACGCTCAAGGCGCACGCCGAGCTGAATACCGAGCTAAAAACTGTCACCTATGAGTTCAACGAACGCTCACCAGA
Organism: uncultured Caldilineales bacterium; assembly: GCA_937907455.1. Taxonomy (GTDB): domain Bacteria; phylum Chloroflexota; class Anaerolineae; order JAAEKA01; family JAAEKA01; genus JAAEKA01. The sequence continues at coordinate 16,743 of CALESQ010000063.1, read as the reverse complement.
GGAGCGCACCCATGCGCCGCAGGGCTTTTTGCCGGTGCTGTTGAGCAAGAGTGAGGTGGAACAGCGCACGCACCGCGTGGATTTGGATCACGAATTCTTCCAGTTGCTGCGCGTGCTGGTCACCGGCCCCAGCAAGGAAGAGTTCGAGGCGCTGGGCATTCGCGAGGTCAAGGTGGATTTGCAATACGGCCAGGTGGGTGATGCCGTGCCGCCGGAAGGGGGCACGCTGCTCTTCCGCCCTGACTCCACCGGCGACAAGGAGTTTGCCGTGAAGCGGCGCGGGCGCAAGAGCTTCGGCTACACCTACGCCCTGACCTATGAGTTTCAACGCAACGGCGCGGACGCCGACAGCTTCCGCTACGAGTTGCCGCCGCGGCCCGCCACCAGCCGCACCCTGCGCATCAACCCCGGCGTGGACTTCGGCGTGCTGGATGTGGAGGTGGAGCCGGGCCGCCTGCATCCCGACATCAGCGAGGTGGATGTAGACCTGAGCTATGCCGCGCCGGAGGGCAATTTTCGCGCCACCGACCATGTGCGCCTCAAGCTGGCCGCGCCGCAGCCGCATCACTGGCAGGTGCGCACGCTGGCCTCGACGCCTGACAGCTACAGCGCGGCCTATACCTTCCGCTTCCAGGACAACACCGTCTACGCGGGCCAGCCGCAGCCGCAGAGCGAACCGCTTTTGCAGGTGGATGCGCCTTTCAACCAGGAGCGGCTGCTGCTGGTGCGTCCCAACGTGGTTTCGCCCGCCATCAGCCATATTGATCTGGAAATCGAATACGATGACCTGCCCAACGGCTATCATCGCCGCTTTTTGCACACGCTGCAAGCGCCCTTCACCAGCACCGAGTTCCGCTGGCCCGTTCTCGATATCGCCCGGCAGGAGATTCGCTATCGTGTGACCGCGCACGAGCCGGGCTTCATCACCGAGGGCGAATGGCAGAAAACCAGCGACCCTTCGATTGTGGTTGGCTCCACCGGCAGCCGGCTGGCTACGGTGAAGCTGCAACTGCTGGGGCCGACGCTGGCCGAGGTGGGCATTGACGCGGTGCTGTTCCGCGTGCAGGCGATGGCGCCTGCGGGCGCGCCGGAAGCCGATCTTCAGAGCGTGTTATTCGACGGCTCCGAGACCACGCAGGAGGTCAAGCTGCTGATCCCGCCGGGTGGCAGTCTGCGTTACCGCTACCAGACGCACGCGTTTAAGAGCGACGGCACGGAGAAAGAAGCGATCTGGAAAGAATCCACCACCACCCTGCTGCCCGTCTCGACGCGCACGCTGTAGCTCCGCCGGTTGAGGTGGCCGTCTGCCGCAGCCGTAGCGAAACCATGCAGGTAACAATTTCTGATCTCCTTACTGTTTACTACTCACTATTTACTGCTTACTGTTCCCTGTTCCCCAATCGAATGGAGTAACCACGTATGTTAAACCTCGAATCACGCATGGAAATCCTGGGCATCACCGTGTTTCAGGATGCCGACAATGCCAAACAATTCTACTATCTGCCGGGCAACCCGCACATCACCTACGAAAACGGTGAGCCGCTCTTCGACCTGTTTGCCTATCGCAAGGGCGGCGCGTCCGAAGATCTGCTGTCCGGCGGCTTCCTCAACATGACCGTTGATCTGGGCATCGGCGGCCTGAAGGAGCGCATCGAACAGCAATTGACCGATCGCTTCGGTGACGGCGTCACGCTGGCTTCAGTGCCGTTCAAGAAAGGCAGCGTGCGCGTCATCGCCCTGGGCGAGGACAGCGGCGCGGCCGCTGGCGCAGCCGGTGACACCACCGCAGGCGGCGCGCCGTTGGTGGCGCGCGGCCCGCGCTTCATCGAAAACATTCTGGGAGCGGGCCAACCCTCAATGGATGGCGACAACCGCGCCATTTTCTCCTTTTCGCTGTCGCAGGACGGCACGGCCTTCTTCCTCGGCGTGATGGAAGGGGGCGTCAACGCTCGCCCCGTGGGCGTGATCTACGATCTGGAGTACGTCGGCCTGTTTCCGGCCTACGATCTGGAGATCACCATCAACTTCAAGTCGGCCTACGAATACATGCGCACCCGCTTCACGCTGGGCACGCTCTTCTTCCGCGCCGATGTGGACAACATCACCGAGGAACTGAAACGCCGTGAGGCGATCAAGATCAAGGAAACCGCGCGCACGCTGGAACTGTCCACGCCAGAGGCGGTGCGCGAGCGCCAAAGCCGCATTGACCAGTTGGTGAAAGACCTGGCGAGCGGCACACTCTTCCAGCCTTCGCTGACCCCCGGCCAGCCGCGCGTAACCGGTGACACCATCAGCGCGGAGAATCCCGCCACCAGCGTGCCGGCAGGCGGCTCCACCGTGGCAGCCGCCATGAGCCAGGGGCCGAGCGTGGCCGTAGTGGCCGGCATGGGCGACGCGCTGCGGCCTGAGACGCGCCGCACCACAACCGGCGGCGACGCGGGTGGCGCGGGCGGAGCAGGTGCAGGTGGTGCGGGCGGAGCAGGCGCTGGTGCAGGTGGTGCGGGTTCGCCAGGTTCCCCCGCCGGAGGCGGCGCGGCCAGTGGCGGATCCGGCAGCAGCGGCCAGCCGCAAAGTGCGGCCGACGTGTGGAACCGGCTGGGCCGGCCCCAGGCTGCCTTTGCCCTGCGCCGTATCAGCCAGGAGGAGGAGCGCACTGTCACCTACAACCTCAGCCAGGTGACCGCGCAGCAGCGCGACTACGCGCCGCAGAACTTCGTGCAATTCCTGGCCGCCGCGCGCGACATGGAAAAGCATGTCCATATCATTGACCTCAACCACCCCTTCTTCGAGCGCCTCAACATCAACGTTAACTCGCGCGATGTGGACTTCGCCGCGGAGGGTGTATCGCAGCTCACCGTGCAACTGCGCTACGGGGTGCGTGCCGACGGCAGCGCGCCCAAGGACACCGCCGAGGTGATCCTGCGCGCGACCAACGAAAGCAAGGATTTCAGCTTCGTCCTCGACAAGACCCTCAACCGCGAATACGAATACAAGCTGATCGCGGACTATCGCAACGATTTTGGCATCGGCCTGCACACCCCGCGCGTGGAAAGCCCCTGGATCAAGACCGAGGCGACCACCCTGACCGCGCGGCCCGGCCTGCTGGGCAGCGTGCTGCCGGTGACGGTGGCGCTGGCCCCCAACCTGCCGGAGGACATCAGCGAAATTCAGGCGCGCGTGCGCTACGTCAACGCTGCGCACAACGTAGACGACTCTACGCTGGTGCGGCTCGACAGCAACAACCGCTCTGCGGTGGTGCCGGTGCGCGTCGCCAGTCCCGATGACACCTTCGAGGTGACGCAAACGATCTTCTTCAGCGACGGCACGCGGCAAGAGCTGGCTCCGATCACCCTGCCCGACCCAAACGCGGGCGGCGCCGAGGATACGGTGATGATCAGCGCGCCGCGCGCCAATCGTCTGGAAGCCGATGTGCTGATGCAGGACCCGCTGGATGAGCTGCAAAGCGTGCTGGTGGATTTGCAGGCGCTGCAAAACGGTGCGCTGGTGGACAGCAAGAGCCTGGAGCTGACCGAGCCGGGCAAGCTGGCGCGCTGGTCGGTGCGCCTGCCCGCGGCCACCCCGCCGCCGGTGCTGCGCTATCAGCAGCGCCGCATCTTCCGTGACAGCGGCCTGGAGACGGAGACCTGGCGCGAGGCGCAGTCGGTTAACCTGGTGGTGGGCATTCCAGCCGAGGGCACGCTGCGTGTGGCGGTGAACTATCTGCCGCTGGGCAGCACGCTGGCCGCGCTGGGCATCGCTGCGCTGCTGGTGGACCTGGAATACAGCGATCCCAACGGCGACGCCAGCTTCGATCAAAGCACCTCGCTGCTGATCACCGACGACGCGGCCACGCACACCCAGGAATGGAAAGTGCGGCTGGCTGACCGGCAGGCGCGCGACTATCGCTGGCGCATCACCACCATGCTGGCCGACGGCACGGAGAGCGCGGGCGAATTCCAGCCCGGCAACCGCGACAAGCTCATCCTGCGCGCGCCGCAGCGGTAACCCTGCTGCGTAAAGTCGCTTTACGCCTGTTGACCGCTACACAATACGCAGTATCCATGACGCCCATTTTCATGGTTTTATCGTAAGGAGATCCATTCATGCCTACGTTTGCTGAATTGAAAGATCGTTATATGTTGACCCATACCCCGGCCACCGGTGGCAGCCTGAGCGGCAGCCCCGGCACCTCAATTCCGACTCACACCAATTGCAAGGTCGAGCCGCTGGTACACGGCACGCGCTATTTTCCGGCGCTGAAAGCGGCCATCAACGCCGTGGGCAGCGGCGGTTTCATCTATCTCACCGGCTGGTGGATGAAAGACAGCTTTTCGCTGGACGGCTCCAGCGGCGCGTCGGTCGCTGACTTGCTGAAGGCCAAGGCCAAAGCGGGTGTGGACGTGCGCGTGATGGGCTGGGTAATGGCCCCGGAGGTGCTGAACAGCCGTCTGCTGCGCGCCTCGCTGGGCAGCGGGCTGGCCGGCGGCCTCACCGGTATGCTCGACCTGAACGACGACACCATCCAGCTCATCACCACCCTGCGCGCCGAGCCGGCGCTGGCCGACAAGGCGGTGCTGAACATTCTCAGCCACCCGGCGGGCGCAGTCCACATGAAGTTTGCCCTGGTAGGTACTGAGTCCAGTGCGGTCGGCTTTACCGGCGGCATTGACATGGAGACCTTCCGTTGGGATGCCAGTTGGCACGATGTGCAGGTCAAGGCCTCCGGCGCGGTGCTGAGCGACTTCCACGGCGCGTTTCGCGACATGTGGAACGAGGTACGCAGCCGCTCGGTGGTGCGCTTGACTGGCCGCGTCAAAACCGCCGACAGCCACACCACCAGCATGCCCAACTTGCCCAGCCGCACTGTCACCGGCACAGCGGGCACGCTGCACGTGCAAAGCCTGCGCACCCTGCCGCGCATGAACTTTTCCACCATCGCCAGCACCGTGCTGCCCACCAATCAACCGCTCAGCTACGCCACCAGCGGCCTGTTTCAGATTCGCCAGGTGTGGGAAAAGGCGCTCAAGGCCGCCGACAACGTGATCTACATGGAAGATCAGGGTTTCTTCTCCGCCGAAATCTTCGACTGGATCAACGAAACGATCAAAGCACAAAGCGGCCTGCGCGTGATTCTGCTCACCGGCCAGGCTGATCCCAACGACGCGCCCAACAACATGCTGGCCAAGTTCTTCGCGGTGGCAATCAACAACCACCTGCTGAAGGGCATCCCCGCGGGGTCGCCCATTCTTGACCGCATCGGCGTTTTCTCGCACCGTTCCAAAGTTATTCACACCAAAGCTACGTTGGTAGACGACACCTGGGCCATGATCGGCTCGGCCAATGCTATGCGCCGCAGTCTGTACACCGATATGGAACACAACGTGGCCTACATGGATGAGCAGGGGCTGGCTGTGCCGCAGCACCGCGCTGCGCTCTGGCAGCCGCACCTAGGCTCTTCGATCACCAACCTTGCCAGCGGCATCGCGGCCTGGTTTGCCATCCCCTTCCAGGGCACGCCCGGCTCGCGGCAGATTGACCGGCTGCGCCTGCCGCTGACCACGGTGACGCTGACGGCCCAGGAGCAGACGATCTACGACGAAGTGATGGATGTCGACTCGCGGCAGGTGTGGGGCACCGGCCTGGCACGCGCCTTCATGAGTGGCGGCGGCGCGGTTACCGGCAGCGGGAGCTGAGCCATGCTTAATCCAGCCAGCCGCTTCACTCTGCCCGGCCTGCCTGCTGTGGCCGTGTACACAGACAGCGCCAGCCCCAGCCGCTTCTATGCGCTGCCCAGCCGCCCGCGCGTGGCGCTTGATGCACAGGGCCAGCCAGAGATCAACTTGCTGCTGTACAAACGACACGGCGAGGTGGCGGGCGGCCAGTGCAGCCTCACCGCAGACCTGAACTTGACCGAAGCGGAGCGCGCCGCGCTGCTGGCGGGCTTGCAAGCCCGTCTGGCCGCGGCCGCGCCGCCCCGCACACCCCCTGCTGCCATCCCTGTGCCGGAGCTGCTTTCGCCCGATTGGCTGGAGGGCGCGGTGACGCTGGTGCTGGTCGAGGGAGTATCCGCCACGGGTACGCCCTCGCTGGCCGGAACCAATCGCTGCTCTTTCAGCTTGAACCTGGACGGCGCACAGGCAAAAAAAGTGCAGACGGCGTGGAAAAACGACCTGCCTGATGCGTTTATTGAGTACAAGACGCAGGTACAGGCCACCGGCAGCAGCACGCAAACCCGTGTGGAAGAGATGCTCAAGCAGGCCGGTGTGAACGCCTCGTTGTCGCTGCACAGCACGAGCAGCAGCGCCGCCCGCCATCCCATCACCCTGCGCGGCCCGGTCCATGTCGCCGACCTCGCCGCGTGCGTGCAGGTGATCAATCTTGTTTAGATTCGGTAACAGTATTCAGTAAATGGCAAGCCCCAAAACTGGATACTGTAGACTGAATACTGCTTACTGAAACAACAGGAGCGTATGACATGCTGAGTTTATATGACAACTTCAACGTCCCCGGAATTTCCCACGTTAAAATCTATCGCGACGACGAAAATCCCCACAAGTTCTACATGATGTCGGAGCGGCCTGTTATCGCCCGTGATGACACCGGCGACCCGCTCTTTTCCTTTCTGCTTTACGCGCGTGATGCCGACCGCCTGGCCCCGGACGATCTGGAGGTGCAGCGCGGCTATGTGCAGCTCAGCGTGCAGGCCGGTGTGACGCCGGAGATCGAACAGGCTATCCGCACGCACCTGCGCCAGCGACTCAACGCAGAAAAGAACCGCGGCTATCGCTTCCTCGGCAAGCAGGTCGTGCGCGTCGAGCCGGAACTGGGCTATCCGCCGATCTTCATGGAAGATGGCACGGTGGAGCTGTCCGCGCTGGGCGATACCGGCGGCGGCATGGTGCTGGCCTCATCCGGTTCCAAGCAGCCCTCGCTGATGGGCGCCAACACGGCCACCTTCTCCATGCTGCTCAACCAGGAAGGTTCCGAACTGTTCCGCCAGGCCATCCTGAAAAACGTCTTTCCCGCTACCGTCTTCTACAAGCTGCGCTTCGCCGCGGTCATTCCGGCCATCAAGATTCACATCTGGGGCAGCCTTGATGAGATATACGACCACGTCAAAGAGTTGATCACCGTTACCGAAACGCACAAGAAGAACGGCAAAGTAGTCTACCGGCGCACCTGGCCGGAAATCGGCTCAATCACCGAGTTTCGCTCACGCGTGCCCAGCCTGCACGTCGAGATTGACAACCGCGACTTCCGCGATGCCGATCCCAGCGAAGATGCCACCAAGAAGATGGAAGAAATGGCGCTGGCGATCCTGCAAAACAACATCATCCCCAGCCTGTTCAAGGAACCGATCACCGGCGTCACCGAGGAGCAGAACAAGGACAAGTGGCTGCAACACGCGCGCAAAGAAGAACACACCACCATTGACATCTGGATGGAGCGTTCCGATGTGGTCAACGTCTCGGTGAACCCCAACGCCATGCTCACCACCATGCTGACCGCGCCGGAAATCGAGTCCCACACCGCCTACGTGGACCTGAGCAATCCGGTGTTCCAGGAGCTTGATGTCAAGGTACACGCCAACGTCAACTTCGTGGAAGACCCGGTCTTTGCCCTTAAGGTCTTCATGGACTATGACCAGCAGGACGAGATGCGCAACGAACGCATCAAATTCGCCAAAGAGCTGACCTTCAAGAGTGGCGACGAGGTAAAACGCTTCCGCAAGGTGATGGCCAAGGGTACGGATGGCGCAGTGAAGGATGAATACAACTTCTGGAGCCAGATCGTCTACAAGGACACCGGCCAGACCATCCGCATTCCCGCCAGCGGCACCATCAAAACCCGCGAGCGCGAGTTGATCATCTCCTACCGGCGGTTGGGCTTTGTCAAGGTCAAGCTGCTGCTGGGCGCGGTGTCCGATCTGGTGAAGGCCGCGCATGTGACCATGCGCTACCCCGGTTCCACCGCCCCTACTGCGCAGCAGAGCTTCGAGCTGACGCGCGACAGCCGCACCGCTTCCTATTTCACCTACACCGGCAGTTCCAACGAGCCGGGGCCGTATTTCTACAAGGTGACCTACATTCTGACCGACGGGCAGCGCATGGATTTGCCGGAGCAGCAAGGCCGCGGGGAAACGCTGGACATCAGCGATCCCTTCGAGAAGGCGCTGACCACCACCTTCCTGGCCCAGGCCGATTTCGCAGTCGTCGAAAAGGTGGTAGTGGATGCCCGTTACCGCGACGCCACCAGCGACTTCAGCGCGGAGCATCACGCCGAGCTGAGCAGCGTGGGCGCATCCAGCCCGTGGGTGCTGCAACTGCGCAACCCCGACCAGCGCGGCTTCAGCTACGACGTGCTGATCATCTTCAAGAACGGCGCGCAGGAGAAGCAAACCGATCTCAAGCGCGATCTGGGCGGCACGGTTCCGGTGGGCATCGGTGCCACCGCCGCGCTGGATGTGAACGTCATCCCCAGCCTCGTTGACTGGACGAAATACAAGCTGGTGATTGCCTCGCTGCGTTACCACGACGACGTGAACAACGTCCACGCCGAAAAGAGCTACACCTTCCGCGAGATGGACGCCACTGACCAACTCTGGCGCGTGCTGCTGCGCGACCCCGCCCAGCGCAGCTACGAGTTCAAGCTGCGTTTCTTCGGTCAGAACAGCGCCGACAACCGCGAAACTGACTGGAAACCCAGCGAAGACAACGTGTTGGTGGTGGAATAGGTGTGACGAAGAGAATTCGGAAGCGGTGTCAAGCCACTTCCGAATTCTTACCAGTAGATCCTTTGTAGCGCCGAAGGAGGAAATCGGATGCCTCAAGATACTAACTTCCAGATCAAAGCCCTGCGCGTCGCGCCCAGGCAAACCCACCTGGCAATGGGCGTGCCGTTGGCGCAGTTCCAATTGCAAGCCGCGGTGCTGGCAGACGAAAACGCACCGCATTTCACCCCGGAGCGTGAGCCAACCAGCGATGGCATGGTGTACACCTCCACAGCGGGCCAGAACTTCTATCGTCCGCACTTTCAGGTGAAGCGCGGCACCACTGCCCGCCCCGAAGTACGCTTCCTGCGCGACGCCGAGGACAAAATCCGGCTGGAAATCGTGTTGCAGGAAAGCAATCCACAGGTCAACGCGGAGCCGTTCAACGTTTTGCTCACCGCCGCGGTGCTGCGCTGGAACGATGCCAGCGGCGCGCAGCGTTTCGACTTTGCCGCGCCCACGCTGATCTATACTGGCGATCCCATCTTCGCGCAAACGCCCAACTACGAAATTCGCCTGGGCGCTGAACTGACCGGCCCGAATGTCGAGCGTCTCAATCAGGCGCTCAGTAACCCCGGCGCAGGTGCAGCCCTGGATTTGTCCTTCAGCTACAGCTATTGGATTGATAAGCCAGTAGACAGCGATGATAGTGGCACGAGCACTCGTTTTGATCGCACAATCTTTGCCCGAACGCGCGCCACCAGCAGCATGGCGCATCTCGCCGTGCCCGCTGCACGCGTCCTGCGTGACACCGCCGATCAGCCGCCGCCACCCGCTGCACCCGGCACCGCCACGTTTCTGCATAGCGGTACCCTTCACGGAGGCTTGTTGTGGAAACCGACCGAACTGGCGGAACTCTTGCGCAAGCGTCAGGTACAGCCCAACTTCCACACCGCATTGCTGACCCGCACCTTGCCCTTTACCTTTGACCCGAACCTGGCGCAAAACCGCGCCATCTATGCGGCCATCCGCAGTGGCGAGGGGGTGAGCGAGCGCTGGGAAAGCACCGCTTTTGGCTTTGTGCGCAATGCACCCGTGGCGAATACCGTCTACCGCCTGCCCGATGAAATCCGTCTGGCCTACAGCGATGACCTCGACGCGCCGCACATGATCCCCGTACTCTTCCACGACGCGGCCAGCGACGAAACGCGCGTGCGCGTGGTGTTGCAGGCCGCACCCTGGCACGACCCGCAAAAGCTGGCCGATCTGGGCGATTTCCTCTACAGCGCCACCGCGGGCGGGCTGGCTGCGCCCAGCGTCATCACCGGCGGCTACAAAGAGGCCAAGCTCACCCTCACCGGCGCCTTTCCTGAACAGATTACCGCACTGAAAGGCCAGGAATTTGCGGTAGACCTGGAGGGCAGCTTCGAGTTGGTGCTCGACCTGACGCTGGAGTTCTACCGCTTTCTGTGCGAGCTGATGGTGCGCGCCGGTCTTACCGGTGAGTTAGCCGTCACCCTGGAGAACGCCCCGGCCGAGGGCGCGCCCGCAGGCACGCCGCCCAACGTGATCGTGCGCCGCGTGCCAATGCGCCTCAAGCTGGATGAGTTGGCCGGTCTGCCGATGGGGGTCAGCGTGTCCGCTGCGGTCACATCCCCCAACAAAGTGGAGATCAGCAACCGCTCCGCGCTGCCGGTGCAATGCGGCGGCTGCATTCCGCGGCTGTTGCAGGTGGACGATAACTCCGTCACCCCGCTGGAGGTGTACAAAGCCGAGGCGACCACCCCCTTCCCTGCGGCGCTGGCTGCCGGAGCCACGCTGGAGGTGCAGATCAAGCCCAAGCAGAGCAGCGCGCAGGAGGGCCTGCTCTGGAACGCGGTGCAGGTGGAACTGCTCGATCTGGAACCCACGGTGGACAATGAAGCCCTGCTCAACCGCGTGCATGAGCTGGCTCCCGCGGGCAGTCTGGCGCAGGACATTGTCATCGAAAGCCCGATCTTCCGCCTGCCGCAGTTGCCCGACGCCTTCGCGGGCAAGTTGTTCCGGCTGGTGGTGGAGCTGACCCGCCCCGGCTTCGCCGCGCAGCAGATCACCCTCAGCCCGGACAAGCCGGAAACCGTGGTCAAAATGCAGCGCACCCTGCAGGATTTGATCAAAGAGGATGCGCAGGCATTGCTCAGCTTCACCGTGCGCGTCAAGAACGTTTATTTCACCCAGGAAGGCGCGTGGAGCGTGCCCCAGCCCAGCGAAGGCTCCAGCCTGTTCATCTTCCCCAACCCGGCGGAAATCTAGCCATGCCTGCCGCCTCTCCTGCCAGTCTCAGCATCTTCACGTGTCATCAGGCAAAGGACGCGCTGGCGCGCGGGGTGGCGTACCTCCTCGCGGCGCAGGAACCCGACGGCAGTTGGTGGGACTTCTGGCTGCCGATTGGTGCCTCTGATGCCTGGGTAACGGCCTACACCGCGCTGGCGCTGCTTGATGCCGCCGCTGGCCCGCACCTGCCCGCCGCCGCCCGCACCCGCGCCCGCCAGGCCGCGGCACAGGCCGCGGCGTGGCTGCTGCGTCAATTTACCCCGGCGCGGCCCGGCTGGGGCTACAACGCCACAACACCAGTAGATGCCGATAGCACCGCGCACGTCATCTCGCTGCTGGCCCGGCTGGGGCTTGAGGTTCCCGCCGCGGCCCTCGCCACCCTGCGCCGCGCAGCCGCGGCAGGCGCAGGCTATCGCACCTATCAGCACGCAGGCAACTGGTCAGCCCCTGCGGCCGACATCAGCGCGGCCGCGCTGCGCGCCCTGCACGATGCGGGCGAACTCGACGCCGCGGCACTGTGCGCTGAATGGCAGACGCTGCTTGGCCCGCATCAGGCTGCTGATGGCTGGTGGCAAGGCTACTGGTGGCTGTCATCAGCCTATACCACCGGTCTGGTGCTGGATTTGTGGGCGCGGGCAGGCCGCCCTGCGCTGACGCAGCCCGTCACCCCCGCCTGGCCGCGTGGCAACGCCTTCGATCTGGCCTGGAGCGTGCGCATCGCTCACCGGTTGGGGTGGGAGATGGCCGAGCCGCTGGCTGCGCTGCTGCGTTTGCAGGCGCACGACGGCGGCTGGCCGGCCGCGGCTATCCTGCGCGTGCCGCCGGAGCGTGCCGACGCGCCTTCGGTCACGCTGCACGCCCGCGATGCGCGCCGCCTTTTCGTCACCGCCACTGCGGTGGCTGCGCTCAGCCGGATAGATGATTTGGGCGGTCGCCGCCCAAATCATCCGCCACGTTCCGCCGTCGGCCAGCACACCGACGCCCTGCTCGCCGCGGCCACGCCGGGAGCTGAAGCTCACCGGCTATCAAACGACGCCCGCTCAAGCGGGCTTGGTGCGGAGAAGACCCGTTCACGGGTCGCTGCGACACCAGCTCGGCGACTTTATCGCCGAGCGTCCGTCGGCCAGCACACCGACGCCCTGCTCGCCGCGGCCACGCCGGGAGCTGAAGCTCACCGGCTATCAAACGACGCCCGCTCAAGCGGGCTTGGTGCGGAGAAGACCCGTTCACGGGTCGCTGCGACACCAGCTCGGCGACTTTATCGCCGAGCGTCCGTCGCCCAGCACACCGACGCCCTGCTCGCCGCGATAGCTGAGCGTCTCGGCTTTGCCCCGGCTGATGCCGCGGCGGGCGCGGCTGCGTGGGCTGCGCTCACCGCCGACAGCTTTGCCGATCCCGCACCCTGGCCCGCGGAGCAGCTCAGCGCGCTGTCGGGGGGCGTGCCGTTGGAATTCTCCGCCACGGTGGGGCCGGGCGCTCCGCCCGCCCTGCGCACCGCGGTGGAGGTGGGCAATCCCTATCTGCCGCCCTACCGCCGCGCCCGCGCCGGCGTGGACGCAGTGGCACGCACGGCCGCGCAGCTCGGCTACGATGCTTCATGGCAGCGCATTCGCCCTGCGGTGGACGTGCTGGTGCGTCCGCAGCTTGATGATCCGGCCGCGCGGCGCTTCTGGGTGTGGGGCGGGCTGGATCACGCGGCGTTGCCCTCCGCGCCGCCTGCGCTGAAGATCTATCTGAACCTGCTGCACACTGTGGACGGTGGCGCGGGCGCGCAGACGGCACGGCAACGGCTGGAACAGGCCCTGGCCGCCGCGGCGCTGCCGCTCAACACAGCTACGCGCGCCGCGCTCGATGCGCTTGACGCGGTGGGCTTTCTGCATGAAGCTGGTTTCGGCTTCACGCGCGACAAGCTGGCCTGCAAGGTCTATTACGAACTGCACGGCTGGCGGCCTGCGCTGGTGCAGCAGGTGCTGGCGTTGGCCGGGCTGGCACAGCAGCCAGTGGATGCACTGTGTACGGCCATCCCCGGCCTGCTGCCGGTGTCGCTGGCTGCTAAACAGCGTGCGGGCATTGCCCTGCGCATCCACCCTGTCAGTGGTGAGATCACGGAAGTTACCACCGCCATGGCTTATCCTCCCGCGCTGCTCTCACCCGCGGAGACGCTACGCCGCACGCACGCCTGGCTACTGACGCTGGGCGGCTCGCCTTTGAGCTACGATGCAGTGGCCGCAACGCTGCTGCCCGGCTGGGCAGCACAGCCGCTGGGCCGTCTGCATAGCCTGTTTACCCGTTCGGTTTCTGCCGAAAAACAATGGACGACGATTTATTTGCGACCCAATCTGGAGGATATAGTATGACTACGGATGTTTTTTACCACAGCGCCGAGCTGCGCTGGTTCCTGCCCGACAACGGCCAAATCGGCGCGCTGCTGCATTGGCTGAAACTCGACAATACGTTGCCGGTGCTGGTGGAAGGGGAATACGACCCGAAGGCGGTGGCGGGGCCGTTCGTCAAGCAGGAACGGCCCCGCACCGACGAGTATTTGCTGCTGCCTGCCAAAGACACGGTAGGCGTGAAGCAGCGCCAGGGCCGGCTGGAGGTGAAGGCGCTGATGCTGCCGCCGCAGCCGTTTGCTCACGCGGATATTGCGGGCTTGTGCGACCAGTGGGTGAAGTGGTCGTTTAACCCGTCCAAACCGGTGGCACAGGCGCTGGCGGGTGAACTGGATGCGGCGGGGCCGTGGGCGGCTGTGGAAAAGACACGCTATCTGCTCAAGCTGTCGCTGGACAGCGGGCAGCCGGTGCTGGTTATGCCGGATGACCGGCCCGACACAGGCTGCAACGTAGAGCTAACCGCGCTTACGCTGAACGTCACCACGCAGCCGTGGCTGACTTTTGGTTTCGAGGCTTTCGGCGCGCCGCAGCAGGTGATGGGCTATTTGCAGGCCGCGGTGCAACATTTCTGCGGCATGGCACGGCGTTCGCCGCTGGTGCTGGATGCCACCACCTCAGGCAGCTACCCCGTCTGGCTGGCCGGGCTGGTGTAAGGGCGTTTGACAGCATACAGCCACCGTGTTACAATGCCGTCCTCAATTGAAAACCGCCCATCGGCTGTGATGGGGACAGGTCACGCAGACCCGTCCGGCGCACAGAGAGCGACGCCCCGTGCTGCAAGCGTCGCCGCCAGCCCTGCGTGATGACACCCCGGAGCCGGAAGGTGAACCCGTGTGACCGTAAGTCGTTAGATATAAGAAGTGAGCCGTAGTGCTCGTCTTATTCTTACTTCTTGCTGTTTTCCGGCATTAGCCACCCCGGGATGCGCCCGTTACTGCGCAGCGGTTTCGTCTGCTTGCGCCGATGCCTGTGGACTGAACCGGCTAAAGGCCCCATCCGGGGCAAATGGTGGTGGCACCACGAAGCGTTTTTGCCTCGTCCTCCTTGCAGGACGGGGCTTTTTTATTTGTAATCCTTTCATATTAAGGAGACCTTATGCAACCCACCCCTACTACCGAGATCGCATACCACATCGGCCAGCGTGTGCGCGTGCAGGGCTGGCTTCATACCTGGCGCAAGCTGGGCGGTGTCAGCTTTCTGGTGCTACGTGATGGCTGGGGCACTGTGCAGGCAGTGAGCGAAGATGTAGCCGCTTTGGAGCCGCTGAGCGCAGCGCAAGCCGGTCCGGAAAGCGTGCTGATGCTGGAAGGCATGGTGGTCGCCGAAGCCCAGGCCCCTGGCGGTGTAGAACTGCGCGAGCTGGCCATCACGGTGATTACACCTGTCAGCGAAGCGCTGCCGTTGCCACTGAGCAAGCGCGAGCTCAAAGCCACGCTGCCTACCCTGCTGGATCATGCCGTGCTGGCTAATCGTCATCCGGCGCGGCGCGCGGTGTTTCGTCTGGCTGCGGGCGCCATGGCGGGCTTTCGCTCGACATTGAACGCGCGCGGTTTCACCGAAATCCAGTCGCCCAAGATCGTTGCCTCGGCCACCGAAAGCGGCAGCAATGTCTTTCAGATAGACTACTTTGGCCGCCCTGCCTATCTGGCGCAAAGCCCACAGTTCTACAAGCAGATTATGGTAGGCGTGTTCGAGCGCGTGTTTGAGGTGGGGCCGGTGTTTCGCGCCGAGCCGCACGACACCACCCGTCACGTCAACGAATACATCAGCCTCGACGTGGAGTTCGGCTTCATCACTGATCACTTCACGGTGATGGCGTTAGCGCGTGAGGTGATCGCGGGCATCATAGCGCACCTGCACCAGCACCAGGCGGCTGAGTTGACGCTGCTGGCAGCGCGCCTGCCGCAGGTTCCCGCAGCTATTCCCCACATCCATTTCAACGACGCACAGGAGCTGATCTGGCAGCGCCACGGCGTGGATGTGCGCGGTGAGCCGGACCTGTCACCGCAGGATGAGCGCTGGCTGGGCGCCTGGGCGCAGGAAGAGCACGGTAGCGACTTTCTGTTCGTCACCGGCTATCCCATGAGCAAGCGGCCCTTTTACACCCATCCCGACCCCGGTCGCCCCGGCTCAAGCAATTCGTTCGACCTGCTCTTCCGTGGCGTGGAGCTGATCACCGGCGGGCAGCGGCTACACGGCTACGGCGACTACCTGGCCGCGCTGCAACGCGCCGGCTATCCTCTGCAACCATTTGCCAGCTATCTGGAAGCGTTTCGCTATGGCATGCCCCCTCACGGTGGTTTCGCCATCGGTCTGGAACGTCTGCTGATGCAACTGCTCGATTTGCCCAACCTGCGCCTGGCTACGCTGTTTCCCCGCGATCTTCAACGACTGGCCCCATAAGCGTCGCGCACACATCCGGCGGTGTCGCACAAGTGTCACGCCACCGGCACTTGCTCCGGCAGATAATCTGATAAAAATAAGTGTTCAATTCGGCCTGCATCACGGCCAGCGAGTCAGCAATAAACAGCGTTTTTCTGGTCTGAAACCGCACCCGATAGCGCCCTGACAGGTTATCAATGCTGAAGGGATGAACGTGAAAGTCCCCGCGCAGCACCCGCTGCATCTCACGCGGGCACGAGATCAGACGCGCACCGAAGGCGCGTACCTGTCCTGCCTCAAACACCAGCCCGTATTCCAGGGTATACCAGGCGAGGCGCTCGATCTCTTCGCGTTGTTCGGCATTCGCCTTGCTGTAGGCCTCGGTGAAACTCACCAGCAGATCAGTATACGCTGCGTTGGTCAACCAGGGTAGATGCCCGAACACATCGTGAAACAGATCTGCCTGCACCACGTCTGTTTGCTCTACCGAGGCGCGCAGATGGCTGTTGATGGGGTAAACCCTGTGCAGAAAATGCTCAGGCCACGGCGTGTCATCGCGATAGACGCAGCGCCATGCCGTATGCGCAGCCAGCGCACGGTTCAGCTCGGCCAGCGAGGGTACATGCCTGACCGGTAAGGTCAGCTTGGCGCGCCCGGCTAGCCAATCTCTGCAAGCATAGTGTTCGGCCTCCTGCGCAGTACGTTGGCAAAGTGTTTGCCATATGCGGTTTTGTTCTGCCTGCGGAAGTGATGGATACACAGCACCCTCTAGTCACGAACGATAAATCAAAAACAAGCAACACGATACTCCGACCCGATCTTCCCTTAAGATGATAAAAAACAGGGCAATTTCGCTGTTAGTATAACATAATACAGAACAAATTGTTAAATCCAGTAGTTCACGATTTGGCCTGAAAGGCGTTAGCTGAAGTTTCCAGAAGTCCT
>CALESQ010000062.1 GCA_937907455.1 uncultured Caldilineales bacterium | reverse complement strand
AGCGAATCGAATCGGTGTGGCACGGTCAGGAGACCGGCCACAGCGGGAGACCTTGCTCCGGCCGGCCCCTGCGGGATGGTTCCCAATCTCCAGACCGAGCCTGAGCTTGCTGTACGCCTGTGGCGAAAGCAGAAACGTAATGACACTTTCTCAACTTCTTCTTGTGGTAGTCGTGGCCGTTCCACTGGTGCTGGTGAGCCTGAACCGCCTGCGCATGGATGTGGCTGCGCTGCTGATCGCTGTGCTGCTGGGCGTAGCGCAATTCCTCGGCCTGGGGATGCTGGGCGCAGCCCGCGCCCCCGCTGAGGCTGTGCAGGCTATTGCCGGTTTCAGCCAGCCCGTGGTGGTTACGTTATTAGCTTTGTTTATCCTCACCCGCGGCATGGACAAATCAGGCATTACGCGTTGGATCGCCCGCCATCTGCTGCGCCTCGGCGGTAGTTCTGAACGCCGCTTGATCGCCCTGTTTGCCGCGACTACGGCGCTGCTCTCTCTGGTGATGAACAACCTGGCCGCGGGTGCGCTGGTACTTCCCAGCGCCATGGAGGTGGCGCGGCGTACCGGCATCAAGCCCAGCAAGCTGCTGATCCCCGTGTCTTATGGCAGCCTGCTGGGCGGCGTAGCCACTTACTTCACCACCGCTAATATCATCGTTAGCGACCTGCTCACCACCGCCAGCCCGCCGCAGCAACCGCTGAGCGTGTTGGCCTTCACCCCTACCGGCGGCTTGATAGCTCTGGCCGGTATTGCCTTTCTGGCGTTGTTTGGCGGACGTTACCTGCCCAATCGTGAGCCTGCACCCGGGCAGATGATGGCACGCATCAGCGGCAGCGATCTCGAGCACTACTATCAACTTGAGGGGCGACTGTGGGAAGTGCAAGTGTTGCCAGAATCGCCTTTTGCCAACAAAACCCTGGCCGAGAGCGGCATCGGTGAACGCTATGGCCTTGCAGTGGCCGGGGTGTGGCACGGGCGTCAGGCGGTTTTCGGCCCTTCGCCGCAGCGCGTGATAGAACCGGGCGATATCCTGCTGATCGTGGGGCAGGAGGCGCGGGTCAATGCCCTGGCCGCAAGCGGAGTTAAAATCGGTCGGGAGAATGCTGGCAGCTCAATCAGCGGGCAGGGCGTGGCCTTTGTCGAGATTATGCCCGCACCGCATTCGCAGGCTTTGGGGCGCACGTTGCGTGAGTTGGGTTTCCGCACCACTTACAGATTGACTGCGTTGGCGCTTTTTCGTGGTGGACGCAGCTATCATACCGATGTAGGGAATTTGCCTCTGGCTCTGGGCGATTCGCTGCTGTTGGTGGGTTCGCGCAGCCAGTTAGCGCGCCTGCGTAGCACCGCCGACTTTATCGTGCTGGAGCCTGATGCGCGCGATCAGCCGGTGGACCGTGTTCTGGCCGCCTGGACTGTCGGCGTGTTTTTGCTGGCGCTGGCGGCTTCGCTGCTGGGCATGCCGGTGTATCTGGCTATGCTTGCCGGTGCGGTGGCGCTGATGCTGGTACGGGTGCTGGATGTGCAGGAGGCCTACCGTGCTGTAGAATGGCAGGCGATCATGCTGATTGCCGGCATGTACTCGGTGAGTCTGGCGATGGTAAACACCGGCCTGTCGCAGTTGATCGGTGAGCGTTTGCTGGCCGTGGTGACGCCCTTCGGCCCGTTGGGGTTAGCCGCCGGGGCCTACGCACTTACCGCGTTGCTCACTCAGGTGATGGGTGGGCAGGTGAGCGCGTTGGTCACCGGGCCGATCACCATCAGCGCGGCGATTGCTTTGTACGTCAACCCGCAGGCTATCGCCGTAGCTACCGCCATTGGCTGTTCTGCGGCTTTCTTCACCCCTTTGGCGCATCCGGTTAATACGTTGGTTATCGCGCCGGCCAACTACCGCTTCGGTGATTTCTTCCGTATCGGTTGGCGTCTGACCCTGCTCTGTTTGCTGATGTTGTTGGTTGGAATGAAGCTGTTCTGGCAATTGTAAAGCCTTCGGACTCGCAAAGCTTGCTTTGCGAGTCCGAAGGTGATGCCCCTGTTGAGAGGATAAAGCTAGCTGTACTTCCCCAGCCATGTCACCGTGTAGGCAAGCACCGCAGCCTGTTCCGGCTCGTTGTGGGTTTCGTGGTACAGTCCCGGCCACAGCTTGAGGGTGCTGTCAGGCGCTCGGCTGGCAAATTCTGTGCTGGCCGCGGGTGCGGTAATGCGATCAGCGTCGCCGTGGATCAGCAGTAGCGGCACAGGAAACTCGGCGGCGTGAGCCAACGCCCATTCGCCTGCCTCCAGCAGGCCGATGCCCAGCGCGGCCGACAGCCGATCATGTGTCAACGGGTCGGCCTCATAGGCTCGAACCACCGCCGGATCGCGCGAGATAGCAGCCAGTTCCAGACCGTTAGGCATCGTGAACGCGGGCCAGATGCGGTTCATCACCTTGCCCAGGGCGAGCTGCGCGGCAGGCGGGGGCGTGGTGGTGCGCAGGCCGGGGCTGGTAGCCACCACACCTGCCAGATTGGGCTGGCGGCGCAGTGCATAGTTCAACACTTCGTTGCCACCCAGACTGTGTCCGTACAGGAAGATGTGCTGACCGGGGAAACGCTGTCGCACCTGCGCCAGCAGCAGATCAATGTCATCCATCAAGGCATCATAGCGGGGAATAACGCCGCGTTTGCCCGCGGAGCGGCCATGTCCGCGCTGGTCAAAGGCCAGCACCGCGTAGCCTGCGGCATTCAGCGCGGCGGCCACATGCCGGTAGCGCCCGGCGTGCTCTCCCAGGCCGTGTACCAAAGCGATCACTGCGCGCGGCGTGCCGTCCGGCTGCCACAGATAGCCTGCCAGTGCTAGCCCATCATTGCTTTGCCAACTCAGATCAACGGCTTGTTTCATTTTGACCTCACTGCGGCCTGACGAGTAATCTGCAACCCGCAATAAACATTCCTGGAATCGAGAGACGAATACTCTGATTTACGAGTTACAGGTTACGTTTTATGCTTCCCCGATTCTTGCCGCCAGTTGACGGTCAATCATAAACAGCGCGGCCGGTGAATCGCCTACCATCTCCAGTTGCGCCACGATGCTGCTGGCGTTCTTTTCCTCCTCTACCTGCTCATCAATGAACCATTGCAGCATGATCTGGGTGGGATAATCCTTTTGCTCTACGGCCAGCGCGTACAGATCGTGAATAGACTGCGTGACTTTCTGCTCGTGGGCGTAGGCAGCTTGAAAAACGGCAATCGGCGATGTGTAGTCGGTAGGAGGCTGATGCAGCGCCTCCAGCAGCACGCGGCCGCCGCGGTCGTGCATAAACTCAAAGATTTTCAGGGCGTGTTCCTGCTCTTCCTCGGCCTGATGGCGCATCCAACTGGCCGCGCCGGGCAGGTTGGCGGTTTCAAAGTAGGCGCACATGCCCAGATAGATGTAGGCAGACTGGAATTCTTTTTGGATTTGTGCATTCAAGGCTTGTTCAATGGTTGGAGTTAACATGGGGAGGGGCTCCTTGGTGAAAAAAATTAGATGCGGTATTATAGCACGATTAATTATGCTTAAGAAACTTTTCTACTTTTACCATGATTTGCCCGCAGGTTTCCGTGTGCTGCTGCTTGCTATGTTTGTGGATCGCCTGGGCGGCACAATCCTTTATCCTTTTTTTGCGTTGTACATCACCCGCACTTTGCAGGTAGGCATGACCGAAGCCGGCATTCTGCTTGGGCTGTTTTCTCTCTTCGGCGTGGCAGGCAGCATGGTGGGCGGTGCAATGGCTGATAAAATCGGCAGGCGGCGCATTGTGATCTTTGGCCTGCTTTCCAGCGCGGCCGGCAGCGTGGTGATGGCCTTTCTACACAGCTTACCGGCCTTCTACATCACAGCTGCCGTGGTCGGCTTTCTGGGCAACATTGCCAGTCCGGCGCATCAGGCAATGGTGGCCGATTTGCTGCCAGAGTCTCGGCGCGTTGAGGGGTTTGGCTTGTTGCGCATTGCTGCCAATCTGTCGTGGATTCTGGGGCCGACGTTGGGCGGGCTGCTGGCGCAGCACTCCTATGCCTTGCTGTTCATTGTTGATGCGATTGCCAGCACAGCGGCCGCCTGGCTGGTATTTCACTACTTGCCCGAAACCAAGCCACAGCCGGCAGCAGGCAGCGCCCATCTCTCCTGGCGGCAAACCACGGCAGGTTACTTGCTGGTGGCGCGTGATCGGTTGTTTATCGCCTTTCTGCTGGCTACCGCGCTGATGCTGTTGGTTTATGGTCAGATGTATCACACCCTGGCGGTGTTTCTGCGCGATGTACACGGCGTGTCTGATGGCGACTATGGCCGGTTGATCAGTATTGATGCCCTGACGGTGGTGCTGCTGCAAGCGTGGGTCTCGCGACGTGTGCGCCAGGTGCAGCCTTTGCTGCTGATGGCTTTGGGCGCGGCGCTGTATCTGGTGGGCTTTACTATGTTTGGTTTCGTGGCTGGCTATGCGTTGTTCGTGTTGGCTATTCTCATCATCACCTTTGGCGAGATGATTGCCGTGCCGGTGGGGCAGGCCTTGGCGGCCCGCTTCGCTCCGGACGATATGCTTGGGCGCTACATGGCCTTTGTAGATTTTGGCTGGGCTATCCCTGCCACGATTGGCCCGACCGCTGCCGGTTTGATCCTGGATAACTACACACCGCAGTGGGTATGGTATGCCTGCGGGCTGATAGCGGCGGCAGCTGTGGCCGGTTTTCTCTGGTTGCACACCCATGTCGCAGCACGCTTCAATCCGCTGCCAGAAGATTCTACCTCATAGCGAGAAAGCCCATGGCCTTTGTTTTTCCCATTCGTTTAGTCGTGCTTGATAGCGATGGTGTGCTTACCGATGGTGAAGCCCAGCCCTGCGATCTGTCGTTGCTGGCAGAATTGATGCAGCTCAACGCGGCGGCACGTCGCAACCCCGCCCTGCCCGTTATCACCATCGCCAGCGGACGCCCCGCGCCCTATGTGGATGCGATGATGCAAGCCATCGGCGGCCACATGCCGGCGGTGTTCGAGGCCGGTGCGGGCCTGTATGTTCCTGACGAATACCGTTTCCTGCCGCATCCCCGCCTGCATGATGTGGCCGCTATGCAGCAGATCAAGCAGCGCTTGCAGCAAACGCTGATCCCGCAGGGGCTGTTGCACATCCAGCCCGGCAAGGAATACTCGCTCAGCCTGTTTCCCGCTGATCCCGCTCAGCTTGAGGCGCTGTTGCCCGCGGTGCGGCAGGCGCTTGGCCCGCTGGCTGATGCGGTAGCATGGGTCTATGCGGCCAGTTGTCTGAACGCCATGCCGCTGGGGATTGATAAAGCCGCCGGGCTGCGTTTTTTGGCGGATGTAACCGGGGTGCCGGTGACACAGATGTTGGCTGTGGGTGATTCGGCAATTGATCTTCCCATGCTGCAAGTGGCGGGCTATCGCGCCGCGCCAGCCAATGCCTCGGCTGCGGTGCAGCAGGTGGTTGATTATGTGGCGGCCGCCCCCACCACCGCAGGCCTGCGGCAGATTTTGGCCCATTACGGCATCAATAAAAAGAGCCTTCAGGTGTCATAACCTGAAAGCTCTTTTCGCTGTGCCCCCAAGGGGATTCGAACCCCTGTCGCAGGCTTGAAAGGCCTGTGTCCTAGTCCTCTAGACGATGGGGGCTGGAACGGGGTGATTTTAGCATCAATGGCAAAAGCCGTCAAATTACGCGGTAGAAAATTCACGCCGTCAGTTTGTTCACCAGCGCGGCGCGCGGCGCTCAAAAAAGGCGGTTATGGCCTCAAGCGCTTCCGGAGAATGCAACCGCTGGATGAATACTTCGCCTTCGGCGCTCATCGTCTGGCGCACGGCATCGGCAGACCAGCGTTTCATCAACTGCTTGCTTAACAGCACAGCTTGCGGAGCTTTGGCAGCTAACTCTTGCGCTTTTTGCATAGCCACGGCTTCCAACTCGTCTTCTGTCACCACAGCGTTGATCAGCCCGGCAGCTTGCGCCGCTGCGGCATCCAGCGTATCACCCAGCAGCAGCATCTGCGCGGCACGCCGGTGGCCCATGAGCTGCGGCAGAATCAGGCTGGAGGCGGCCTCCGGCGTCAGCCCAAGGTTGACGAAGGGAAGCTGAAAGCGGGCGCTGGGCGCAGCATATACCAGATCACAGTGCAGCAGCAGGGTGGTGCCGATGCCTATAGCTACGCCTTGTACGGCAGCCACTACCGGTTTTTGCGCAGCGATCAGTGTTCTGAGAAAACGGAACACCGGGTTGTCTTCGCCATCAGGCGGATTGTTGATAAAATCGCCCAGGTCGTTGCCCGCGGTGAATTGGCCGTTGCTGCCGCTGAACAGCAGCACGCGCACCGCAGCATCCGCCTCACCTGCAGCCACAGCCGCGGTCAAGGCATCGTACATCGCCAGTGTCAGCGCGTTCTTTTTCTCCGGGCGGTTGATGCGGATATGTAATACACCGTTGGCTTGATGGGTGAGAATTTGATCGGGCATAGGAAGTGGCTTTAGCAGGTAAGCAGTGGGTCTCGCAACCCGCAAGCACACGGCTTTCGGTTGCCCTGGTTGTGGGTTGCGAGCTTGAGTCGTTAGGGGTTAGCCTTCGCTGGTCATAATGAACAGCGGACGCATGGCAAAGCGGCGATAGTGTGGGCGATAGCGGTCGGTGTCATAGAACTTGGACACATCCACCACTTTTTTGCTGCTGGTCACTACCTCAATCGGCACATCGTCGTAGCGACCGTTCTTCAGCACCACCAGGCGTCCGTGCATGCCGCCCAGGATCAGGTCCAGGGCCAGGTTACCGTAAGCCATCGGCACAATCGAGTCAATGGCATCAGGGTCACCGCCGCGCACCAGATAGCCGAGACGCTGGTTGATGACGTTGATGGGGCGGTTGTTGTTGTACTGCGTCGAGCGCGCTTGCAGTTCTTGCGAGATCAGATCGCCGATGCCGCCCAGCTTTTTGTGGCCGTAGGCATCGGTGCTTTGGCTTTGGAAGACCATGTCGCCACCTTCAAACATGGCCCCTTCTGACACCATAACAATCGAGTACTTGCTGGGATTGTGGTTGCGGTCGGCTACCATCAGTTCGGTAAGCTGGTCCATGTTGAAGCGGTGTTCAGGGATGACGCAGCGGTTGGCTGCGCCGGCCATAGTAGGCAGCATGGCGGTGAAGCCCGCATAGCGACCGAATACCTCCAACACCAGGAAGCGTTCGTGGGAGCCGGCCGAGGTGCGCAGTGCATTGGTGAGCGCGATGGTGCGCGACACGCAGGTGCTAAATCCGATGCAGTAATCGGTGCCGGGCACGTCGTTATCCATTGTTTTGGGAATAGCCACAACCTTCACACCCTGTTGTGCCAGGTGTACACCATAGCTCAGTGTATCGTCACCGCCGATAGGGATCAGATAGTTGATGCCCAGCCATTCCAGGTTTTGCAGCACTTCCGGGGTGAGGTTGTTGACCTTGTCGGTGTACTTGTCGCGCAGATGCTCAGGCATGTCACTGCTTTTGACATGGCTGGGCCGCGTGCGGGAGGAGTGCAGGAAGGTGCCGCCGGTACGGCCAGCGCGGTTCACCATATCTTCGGTGAGTACCAGGAAGTTTTCGCTGTTGTCGTAGTCCTTTTCACGCTGCATTTCGATGATGCCGCGCCAGCCGCGACGCAAGCCGATCACCCGGTAGCCTTCGCGCAGGGCGCGAATGGTAACCGCACGGATTGCAGGGTTGAGTCCGGGCACATCGCCGCCACCGGTGAGAATGCCAATAGTGCCTTTAATCGCCATAAATTAGCCTCCAGACAATGGATGATTGCAACCCTGTCCAGCCCTTAGGCTGCGGGTAAGCACGCTCACAAAAACAACGCCATGATACCATTACCTGCCAAAAATCGCAACCTAATGGCTTTTCGCTCGTATAATTGGTGTGCCGGAACGGGTCGGCACTGGTAATTTGGCATCACGGCAGAAGTGATTATTATTCTAAGTTGGAAATCGCCTGGGCCGGTTTCCAGACCGTGCCCCTCCGTGGTGATTATCATTCTAAATAGCCTGGGCCGGTCTCCAGACCGTGC
>CALESQ010000061.1 GCA_937907455.1 uncultured Caldilineales bacterium | reverse complement strand
TTCTGGAAACTTCAGCTAACGCCTTTCAGGCCAAATCGTGAACTACTGAATCTACCAATTCCCAATCTACCACCCCCTACGTGGGCCCCCGCACCTTCACCGAGGCCGAGGGGCGCTACTTCTTCGGCCGCGAGCGGGAGGCGCGCGACCTGACGGCCCGCATCGTGTCGGAGCGGCTGCTGCTCTTCTACGCCCAGTCGGGCGCGGGCAAGAGCTCGCTGCTCAACGCGCGCGTCATCCCCCGGCTGCGCGACGAGGAGGGCTTCCAGGCGCTGCCGGTGGGCCGGGTGTCGGGCGAGCTGCCGGCCGGCGTGGCCCAGGTGGACAACATCTACGCCTTCAACCTGATGGCCAGCCTGGACCAGGGCGGCGGCCCCCCGCAGCGCCTGGCCCAGGCGACGCTGAGCGGCTTCCTGGCCCGGCTGGCGCGCGAGACGGTCGTGGACGCCGCCGGACAGCGGACGGCGCGCTGGGTCTACAAGCCGGAGCGGGCAGCCGCGCCGTCTGAAGTCGCTGCCGGCCAGCCGGCCAGCGGCCCGCGCTTTGTGCTGATTATCGACCAGTTCGAGGAGATCATCACCAGCCACGGCGAGCGCTGGCAGGAGCGGGAGGCCTTCTTCCGCCAGCTCAACCAGGCGCTGCTGGACGATCCCACCCTGTGGGTAGTGCTCAGCCTGCGCGAGGACTACGTGGCGGCGCTGGATCCCTACGCCGAGCTGCTGGCCAACCGCCTGCGCGCCCGCTTCTACATGGAGCGCATGGGCGTGGCCGCCGCGCTGGAGGCGGTGCGCCGGCCGGCTGAACTAGCGAGCCGCCCCTTCGCCTCTGGCGTGGCCGAACGCCTGGTGGACAACCTGCGCCAGGTGCGCGTCTCCGGCCAGCGCGGCACCGTGGCCGACCAATACGTGGAGCCGGTGCAGTTGCAGGTGGTCTGCTACCAACTGTGGGAACACCTGCGCGGCCGGCCGCCGGGAGCGATCACTTCGGCCGACCTGGCCGAGGCTGGCGACGTGGACCTGTCGCTGGCGGCATTCTACGAAGCGGCCATCGCCAACGTGCTCGGCCAGCACGATCTGGGGCTCACCGAACAACAGGTGCGCACCTGGTTCTCGACCCGGCTGATCACCGAGAACGGCACGCGCAGCATCCTCCTGCGCAACGAGCAGCAGGGGCGCACCGCGGGCCTGCCCAATGCCGCGGTAGACCTGCTGGCGCGCCAGTTTCTGCTGCGCACCGAGTTGCGCGGCGGCGAGACGTGGGTCGAGCTGGTGCACGACCGCTTTCTGGAGCCGATCCTGCGGTCCAACCGGGCGCGGCAGACCGCGCTGGCGCTGGACGCCGAGGCCTGGCTGACCGCCGGCCGCGACGCGGCCCTGCTCTACGACGGCCAAAAGCTGCGGGACGGGCTGCGCCAGGTGGAGCTGCGGCCGGAGGAGCACAACGAGCTGGAGCGGGAGTTCCTGGGGGCCGGCCAACAGCACCAGGAGCGCCGCGACGCGCTGCGCCGCCGGCGGATGCGCACCATCTACAGCGTCCTGGGCGCGCTGATCGTGGTGCTGGCCCTGGCAGCGCTCATCCTGGCCTTCAACGCCAGCAACGAACGGGAGAACGCGGTGAGCGCCGCCGCCATCGCGCAGACGGCTGAGATGCAGGCCGAGGCGGCGGCTAACCTGGCCCGCCAGCAGGCTGACACCCTGGCAACGGCGCAGGTGGAGGCGGAGCAGGCCGCGGCCGCGGCCATCAGCGGCCGGGAGACCGCCGAGGCCTACCGGGTCATCGCCGTGGCTGCCCTGGCCACCACCGAGGCCAACCTGAACGCGGCCCTGGCCACCGCGCGCGCGCCGGAGCCTCCTTTGACGGCCACGGCTGTGCAAACCGGCGCGCCGGCCGAGACACCGCAGGACGCCGGCACGCCGGCTGCAACGCCCACGGCCGCGGGCGCCCCCACCCCCAACCTGACCGTGGTTGCCCAACAGACGCAACTGGCCCAGGTGCGCGCCACCCAGACGGCCCTGGCTGCGCCCCCCACCCCGGCGCCGTGCGGCCTGGCCGCAGGGCCAACCTTTGCTCAGGCCTGGGATCGCAGCCGCCTGGGCTGCCCTACCGCCGCCGAAAGCGTGCTGTGGACCGCGTACGAGCCATTCGAGCGCGGGTGGATGCTGTGGCGCAAGGACAACGACCTGATCTACACCTTTCTGGACGCCGGCGGGTATCGCACGTTCCAGCTGCCCGCCGACCAGCCACGGCGTGAGATCTCGTGCCCGGAGGCCCAAGCCCTTGGGGATCCGCGCTGGGGCTTCGGCCAGGTGTGGTGCGAAAATCCCGACCTGCGCCAGCAGATCGGCAATGCGCTGGCTGCCGAGGCCGGCGCCGACCGGCCTCTCCAGGAGTTCGAGAAGGGCTTCATGGTTTATCTGAACGAGCGAAACGGCGTGTTCAGCGTCTATGGCGCCAGTCAGTGGTTGGTTTCATCGCAGTGACGACCGCCCCGGTCTGCCGCGGCCGCGGGTTGGGCAAGGCGCTGGTCAGGGACAAAAGGAGCAACACTCTGCGCGACCAGCCTGCTGGAAAGGTCTGGTGGCTGTTGGCACGGCTGTTCGGCCTGCGCGCTATCGAGTCGCCGGCAACTCATCGCCGGGGACGACGACGTCAGATCCCGCCCTCGCCAGGATGGCCAGAAAATCCGCCATATCGGCGCGGGCCGCGCGCTCCTGGAAGTAGCGCTCGGTGCGCAGAGCGGCCAACTTCTCGGCCACGGCCACGTTGATGAACTGGTTGAGGGTCGTGCCCTCCTCCTCAACGACGACGCGTAGTTCGTCCAATAAGGAGCTTTGCAGACGTAGGGCGTAATTGCTTACGGTTGTCATCGTTCTAACCTCAGGAGTGCATCACCGGGCCGTAGCACGGCGATGCCGAATCTGGCGGCTGCCGCCTGAAAATGACGTTGGTTGAATGAGATGATCGCGTCCGTCGCACCGTTTACAGCGGCTTCCAGCACGTGCTCGTCGGCCGGATCCCGCAGCTGTGGCCGCCAGAGAAAGAAAGGCGTGACCGGGGTGATCAGCAACGACATACTATCCAAGAAACGCTGGATCTCCCCTTCTGTGAGGCCAAACGCGCTCAAGTTCTCAGGACGGGTGAGCACCGATTCATACTCAAGCATCATGGCGACGCTAGCCACAGCCTGATAGCGCCCATGATACAGTAAAATCAGCAGCTGTCGCGAAGCGCCTGTTTGGCTACGCAGGCCAGCGACCAGTACGTCGGTATCAAGTACATATCTCATATCGTATATGATATACAAGAGCCAGATGTTGTCAAGCCATTGGAGTGTATCCATGCGACAACCGCACCGATCCAACCACCTCGTTCTCCTCATCGCTGCGCCCCGACCTGGTGAGACCGCCATGCGGCGCGACCAGGCTGCCATGGACGAGGCGCTGCTGGCCTGCGACCTATCAGCCGACCAAATCCTCAGCTTGCACGATCCACTGGACCGGCTGCGGGCGCTGCAGCCCCGGTACCTCCCTCACCTGCGCCTCCTGGGCGATGGCGGGCAACCTACGCCGGGCAGGTAAGCGGGTGAGTTCGCAGTGGAAAAATTTGCGAGTCTCACAAGTCAACTGCGGGATGAGTTGAAGCAGCAGAAACTTCCCACAAGGAGAATAATCGATGTCCCCACTGGTTCGTTGGATCGTTGCCATTGTCCTGGCGCTGGTTCTGTTGGCGTGCATCGTCGGCATCGGATACTTCGGCCTCCTGCTGCTGGCGTTCGGCGCCGATTCGTGCGTTGAGGTCGGCAACGACGCCAGCGTGTCCCTGCTCATGGCTGCGCCCGCCGTCATGGCAGTCGGCGTCATCGTCGCCGCGATCTTGTTCGGGCTGAACAAACGCTGGCCCTGGTGGGTCGGCGCGCTGGCCTTCAGCGCCGCGCTGGGCATGTGCGGCTACGTGTCCTGGTTCGCGCTGGTGTCGCAATGGTGCGGATGAACATCGGCAGTCTTCAACCCTTCGCCTCGCCCTGTAATTGAAAAACGCTCTAGCCACCTGACACTTTTGTCGAGGTGTCAGCGAGCGTTGGTCGAGTAGCGGGTTGAGGACGCATATCTTGCATGAGGACGCCCATATCCAGCGTATCGAGACCAGCGAGCGGGTCTACGCGCGGCAACGCTGGGGTCTCGATACGGTTTTGGCGGCGAGTTTCGGCTCGTGGAAGCCTTCTGTAAGCTCAGGAAATCGTCGGTAAACGCCGCCAAAACCTACTCGACCCACGTCCACAAGGCGCTTAACGAAACTGTCAGGTAGCTAGAAAAACGCTCAAAGGACGCGCAAAGGAGCCAAACCATGACCAATAATCCACTGGCAACCATCCCGGCAACCGAGGTGCGGATGCTGCATTCCGCGGCGGTAGAACAGGAGTTTCAGATCTCCGTTGCGCTTCCATTCCATTACGCTGAGCACCCGGACAAGGCCTATCCAGTGATCTACGTGTTGGATGCCAACATGTACTTCGGGATGGTGGTTGAGATGGTGCGGACGTTGGCAATCCGCGTGCCCTTCTGCGTCCAGTTTCCCGACGTGATTGTCGTCGGCGTCGGGTATCCGGCGCGCGGTTCGCTAGCCGAGATCTACGCGCAAGTGATGCATTTGCGGATGCGGGACTTCCTGCCGGTGCGAGACCAGGGAGCCGAAGGCTTCATCCAGGACGTTTTTCCCGTTACCGGTCAGGTGACTTCGGGCAATGCCCATCACTTTCTACAGTTCATTCAGCAGGAGTTGGCGCCCTGGATCGAAGCTGAGTATCGGGTCGATAACGCCGACAGAACCCTGATGGGCTTCTCATGGGGCGGTGAGTTTGCCCTGACTGCGCTCTTCCATCAACCCCGGCTGTTTCAGCGCTACGTCGTCGTCAGCCCGGACTTGCCGTATGGCAACGGGGCAGTGCTCGACTACGAGCAAACGTATGCGAAACACCACGGGGAGCTTGCGGTTCGCTTGTACCTGGGTTACGGCGAACTGGAGATTAACGACAAGGAGAACCTCATGGCATCGGTCGGAACAGTAGGAATCATCGGCGGGGGCGTGGCGGGGCTGGCGGCGGGCGGGCTGCTCGCGCGCGCCGGGATCCAGGTTAAGCTCTTCGAAGCCAACGGCAAGATCGGCGGCTGCTGCGCGACGACCACCGTCGACGGGTACACGTTCAACGACGGCGCGCTGTACCTGGCCCTGCCCACCCTGCGCGCCGTGCACGCTGCTGGCTTCGAAGATGGCCATGCCCGGGTCAAGAACAGGAGCGACACCATGACAAACCAGGTACGCATCGGCGTTATCGGCACGAGCGGATTTACTGACTTCACGCACTTGACCAACCTCAGGAGCCATCCACAGGCGCGTCTGAGCGCGATCTGCGGCCGGAGCCACGCGCGAGCAGCCGAGCTGGCCGCCAAGCACGACATTCCCCTCGTCTTCACGGACTACCGCGAGATGATCGCCAAAGGATCGCTCGATGCAGTCGTCGTTGCGGTCCCAGACGATCTGCATTTCCCCATGGTCATGGAGGCCTTGGATGCTGGCTTGCACGTGCTGTGCGAGAAGCCGCTCGCCAGCGACGCCGTCCAGGCCCGCGCCATGGTCGAGAAGGCTGAGGCGGCCGGCGTCAAGCACATGGTGTACTTCACCTGGCCGTGGCTATCGCACTATCAGCAGATGCAGCGCCTGATCGCGCAAGGCTACATCGGACAGCCCCGCCATTGTGCGGTGAGCTATCTTTCGGACTACGGAACCGGCCGGGCAGGCGCCTATCAGTACAACTGGCGCTGGGATAACCGGCGTTCCAACGGCGTCCTGGGCGATCTCGGCTCGCATGCCATCCAGTTCGCCCGGCTGTACGTGGGCGAGATCGCCCGCGTCTGTGCGCGCCTGGATGCGTTCGTCGAGCGTACCGACGCCGACGGAGAACCCATCCCGCGGGCGAACGATGCCGCGGCGCTTGCCATCGAGTTCGCCAACGGCGCCCACGGCGTGATCCAACTCAGCGCGGTCACCCACATGGCAGACCACTTCATGGACCAGCGCATCATCCTGGCCGGAGACGCCGGCACACTTGAATCGGCATTGACCTTCGCCAGCAAGTCATTGCGCGGCGCGCGCCGGTATGCCAGCGTTTTCGAGGATTTCGGCAGCGTCGTGTTCGGCCCGGCTGACGACATCTTCGAAGTCTTTCGCACCGAGTCGGTCGGAGATCGGCTCTTCATCGATGGCATTCTGCAGGACAAGCCAGTCTCGCCTGACTTCTACGACGGTCTGCGCGTGCAGCAAGTGCTGGATGCAGCCGTTCTGTCGCATCGCGAGGTGCGTTGGGTAGCGGTGGCCGAATCGTGACCTGCCCGGTGGTCTTGACATTGGGGTCAAGTATAGAGACCTTTGGACCCCCGTGTCTCACTGTTTGCATCAAACCCAGTGGTTCACGATTCTCACGCAAAGCCGCCAAGAACGCCAAGAATCTCCGCCCTTTGCGGTCTTTGCGCCGTTGCGTGAGACAACAATCGTGAAGTACTGACTTTTGTATCGAAAAGCGATACCCGCTGCCTCTCGTTTTGTGCTTTAATGAGGGCGCGGGCTTTTGCCGCGTTCAGCAGTTTTCCAAGCCTAAGGGCGTGTTGAGGAAAGCGCTTGTTCGATGTCGTATCGTCAAGCGCCGGAGAGATGCAGATTACTGGAGGTGAACCGTGAACAGAGGACATAAAGGCAACGGGCTCTCGAGGCTCATGGTGGCAGCGCTGCTGGCCGTGGGCGGCATGGTCCTGGCCCTGCAGGCGGCGCCGGTTTCTTCGTCAACGGTAGTCTCAGCGCTCGGGCGGATTGCCGCAGCTCAGATGGACCTCCTGACCGCGCCGGGCGCCCGATCTGACACGCTATCAGGCCCTTTTCCGGGCCAGGGCGACGACTCTGCGCCGTCCCTCGGTACCTTTACGGTTTTCGTCAACCCGCCTTTTCGACCGTTGCTGGCCGGCTACCCGGGCTACGACAGCGCAGCAGGAACCCTGACCAGCCCGACGCTCTTCGACCCCACCACCCTCATCGGCCGCAGCGATCCCCACCTGCACGGCAGCGCGCCTGACACCGGCGGCACGGCGGTTGGCTCGGCCAACATCATGGTGGCCGACTCCGACTTCGCCGTCCTTCCCGCAGGCTTTCAGGGTCCGGCCGGCACGCGCGAGGTTCATACCCGCATCGCCGACTTCGACATCGCCGCGTTGGGCGGGCTGGTCATGGTGCGCGCCGGCGACTCCGCGCCCGGCCGGCCGCACAGCCTCGGCGAGGTCGAGTCCTTGAGCGGCGCCAGCGGCGATCCCAATCTCGACTTTCCCGCCCAGAGCTTCTTCGACGTGTTCGTCGAGGTCGATCTGCCCCCGCTGAGCGGCTTTCCGGGGGGCACGCTGTTCAACACGGCCCCCTTGTTGGTGCTCAACGACAACCTGCTCGGATTCCCGCCCCACGTGGTCTACATCCACGGCCAGACCGCAGCCGTGCCGGTCTATTTCCTCGCCGACGACCCCGGCAACGCCTGGCTGGCCGGCGATCTGTTCGGCTGGCTCAGCCTGGCTGGCCACGGCATGAACTACAACAACACGCCCCAGGACGAGCAGGAGTTTCTGGACATCATGCGTTTCCAGCCCAGCATGCCCCTGGCCTGCCAGACCTTTCATCCGGCCGACCACACCGGGGACGGCCAGGTGGACCTGGCCGACATTATCTTGATGGCCAGCCGTTGGCCGGTCCACGCCGACATCCTGGCGGTGCAGGCTACTGCGGCGGGCTTTGGCGCCGGCTGCCTGGCCGACCCCTGGCCGCCCCTGGTGGTGCAGGCCGGCGACGACGTCTTTCATTCTCCGCCCGGCCAATCCATGCTCACGCTTGACCTGCCGCCTGGCTTCTTCGACCCCGGCTCTGATCCGTTCGTGGGCACCGTGCAGCTCACGGGCGTGCCCTTTGCCCCGCCCAGCAACCAGCCTTTCCAGCCGCAAGGTCCGTTTCCCCACGTGAGCGAGACCGCCCAGCGCGCCCTGGTGGATGCCCGCCAGTCCAGCACGCAGGGCGACACCGTGGTCAGGCGGCTCGGCGGCGCCAGCCTGTTCGATCCCGGCACGCCGGCCGCGACCTAGGTCGTCCCCATCGAGATGGTGGCGCTAAACCTGGTCAGCCTGCAGCCGATCATCGTCACCTACAACGGCGGGCAGAACCCGGAGCCCTGGTCGGTGGAGATGCAGGTGCAGCCCAGCATGCCGCAGACCCCCGGCGCCATGACGATCACCCGCACGCATGAGCAGGGCGGCGTCTTCACCAGCGAGCTGCCTGTGACCAGTCACCTCACGTTTAGGAACCAGGCGGGTCCGGGAGTGGTCGGTCCCATCGAACGCACCGAGACCTTCTACACCGGCTTTGGCGCCAGCTCGCCGCTGGGGCCAGGTTACGACACCGGCCCGCCGGCGCCGTGGTTCGTGCCGTAAGATCTCCTGTGCCCTGAAAGCAAGACAGCGCTCGCAGGATGCGCAACGACAACCATGAAGGATATGACATGAAGCGTTTACTGCTTTCGATCACAGTGTTGGCCGCGCTGTTCGTCCAGCCCAGCGCTGCGCAGCGCGTACCTGTCACCCTGGCAGCCGGCGCGCCGCTGGCGCGCCAGATCAACCCGACCACCCCACCGCGCTACACGGTCACCGACCTGGGCACGTTGGGCGGCGCCACCACCAAGGGCATGGGCATCAACGAAGACGGCCATATCGCCGGCGCCTCCCAAAGCGGCTCGTACCTTTATGGCTTCCTGTGGGACGGCGACGCCATGACCAACCTGGGCAGCCTGGGCGGGCAGGGGAGCTGGGCCTACGATGTCAACGGCGCCGGCCAGGTGGTCGGGGGATCGCCTCTCAGCGGCGGCAATAACCACGCCTTCCGCTGGCAAAACAACGCGATGCAAGACCTGGGTACGCTGGGCGGTCCCAACAGCTATGCTTATGCGATCAACGACTCCGGCCAGGCGGTCGGGTATGCCTGTTGCGCGCCGGACACCTATCTGTCCCATGCCGTCCTGTGGGGCAGCGGCGGGATCGTGGACCTGGGCGACCTGGACCCGCTGTGGCCGGCCATCAGCGCCGCCTACGGCATCAACGACGGCGGGCAGGTGGTCGGCGGCTCGTACGACGCCTCGGCGAATTTTCACGCCTTCTTGTGGCAAGGCGGCTCGATGCAGGATCTGGGCACGCTGGGCGGCGATTACAGCTCGGCGGAGGCGATCAACGAAAACGGGCAGGTGGTGGGCGTTGCCCGCCTGGCCAACAGCACACCGCACGCCTTTCTGTGGGATGGTGGCATGCAGGACCTGGGCGCCCTGGGATGGAGCCAGAGCATCGCCTACGACATCAACGACAAAGGGCAGGTGGTCGGCGCGCTGCAAACCGGGCAAGCCTCGCACGCTTTCGTCTGGGCGAACGGCCAGATGAAGGACCTCAACAGCGAGATTCCCGCCAACTCGGGTTGGGTGTTGTCCGAGGCGCGCGCCATCAACAACAAAGGCCAGATCACCGGGTTCGGAGTGCATAACGGCCAGACGCGCGCCTTTCTGCTCAAGCCAAGGGCCTATCACTGGATCAATCCCAGCGGCGGTTCGTGGCACGTGACCGCCAACTGGGACCCGCAGGGCGACCCCGGCGACGGCGACACCGTGGTCTTCGGCCTGAGTGGGCAGTACACGGTCGATGCCAGCGCGCTGACCGCCGCAGCCGGGCCGGTCGTCAACTTCCCGGTGGGCCGGGCGATCATCTCGGGCACCAACACGGTGGACTTCCAGAACCTGGCCCTGAACCTGCTGGACGATTCGGTGGATGAACCGGCGCTGACCGTCAACGAGGGGGGAACGGTGAGGATCGTTTCGGGCGCCGGCAACATGATTCACGCCACCATCGGCGGAGCGCCGCCGGCCAATCCCTCCAATCCGCCTCTCGCCCGGTTGCAGGTGTTGGGCAACGGCGCCAGTCTGAACGGCACAGGCCGCCTGACCATCGGCGATGAAGGAGCGGCCGAGCTGTTCGTGACGGCCGGCGGGCATTTGACCAGCGCGGAGGCGCGCATCGGCGGTTTGCTGCTCACAGGGACCGGCACGGCCGACGTGGGCGGCGCCGGGTCGCTGTGGGAAACCGGCAACATCGCCGTGGGCTATGGCATCAGCGGCACCCTGGCCATCCAGTACGGCGGGCGCGTCAACTCGGACGACGCCTACGTGAGTTGGGGCGTCCTCAGCGAAGATTCGCAGGTGACCGTCAACAGCATCAGCGCAGTCAGCGGCCAGCCGGCGCTGTGGGCGCTCCAGGGCAGCTTGTTCGTTGGACAGACCGACTTTGGCTCGGTCGAGGTGCTGGATGGCGGCAGCCTGTACGTCAGCCAGGATGTGCGTGTCACCAACGGCGAACTGCGGGTAGACGGCCGTCACCCCACGGGCGGCCCCTCCGAGATGGACGTGCTGGGCGATGTCTTCGTCGGCGGGCCGGGCAGCGCCAACCTGCTGGCGCTGTGGAACGCCGCCCGCGGCGGCATCGAAGGCAACCTGATCATCGGGCAAGATGGCGAAGGGGCGGCGATCCTGTGGGGCGCAGCGAACACCGCACATCCGACCCAACTGGATGTAGTAGACCCGGCGGCCGGCCTGTGCGTCATTGGCCACAACTACGACGGCGGCGTCTCGCTGGACGACGGCGGCCTGTTCCGCTGCCGCAACATCCAGCTTGGCCAGGCGGGGATGAGCGGCGCGGGCTCCGTCACCGTGGACGGCGGGATGGTGCGCGCGCTGGATGTGCTGACCGTCGGGGCAGTTGGCGGCGGTACCGGCCTGGTGGAGATGAAGAACAACGCGCTGGTAGCGACCAACGGGACCTACATCACGCCCAACGGGGTGATCACCGGTACGGGGACGTTGGCGGTGAACTTCCTCGGCCTGCAGAACGACGGCACGCTGGCCCCCGGCATCCAGGTGAACACGCCGTTGGCTTCGTCCGCGGCCTCCCAGCCCCAGGATGCGGCGACGATGGCCGTCACCGGCAACTTGAACGTCGGCCCCAGCGGCCGGCTGGAGATTCCGCTGACCGGCGTCGGCGTGGGACAGTACGGCAGCCTGGCGGTTAGCGGCGCGGCCCACCTGGACGGTGTGCTGGCGCTCGACTTCCGCAACGGCTATGTCCCCAACCAGGGAGATACGTTCACCTTCCTGGCGGCGACCGGCGGCGTCAGCGGCGCCTTCGACGACGTGGAGATCAGCGGGTTACCGCCGGGCTTCCAGTACGGACTGACAATCGTCGACGGACAGGTGATGTTCGAAGTCCTAAACAATGGCAGCGCGGCGCGATCGATCTTCTTCCCGTTGGTGATGCGCTGAGATCCTGCGACATTGACAGCGGCTGCACCGAGACGGCGATCCGCGGCCGTCGAGCACGACGACTTCCGGGACCGGCGTTACACCTACAGCGGCAAGGTGCAGGTGTTGACGGCCGCGGACTACACTGAGCTGGCAGCGACGCAGGCTGCGAACCAGGCCGCCCTGGCGCCGATCATCTACCAGGTGAATCTGCCGTTGGTGGTGAGGTAGCCCGATCCGCCGGCCCAGTCTCCGGCCAATTGCGAGAGTGGGCGCTCCTAAGTCTTCATCGCCGGCCGCGCTTTGCTCGACAGCGTCCACATCAGTCAGGGTCCACCTAGAGACGATGCGCATGCCCCATGTCGAAGCGTTACTCATCAACCTTCTGGGCGCGCCGCAGCTCACCTGGCGCGGCCAACCCTTCGACGCGGCGCGGCGCCAGGTGCGCGGACTGCTCTTCTACCTGGCCCATGTACCCGAGCCGGCTTCGCGCGACCGCCTGGCCTTCCTCTTCTGGCCCGACCTGCCGGACCTGGACGCGCGCCGCAACCTGAAACGGCTGCTGAGCACCCTGCGGGGCGCGCTGCCCGATGGCTCGCTGTTGTCGGCCGGCCGCGGCGCGGTCGGGTTGGATCGGGCACGCGTCTGGTGCGACGCGGCGGCGTTTGGCGAGTTGGTCGAGGCGGCCGACCCTGCCGCGTGGGCGCAGGCTGTCGATCTCTACCGCGGCCCCTTCCTGGATGGCTTTACGCTGCCCGATTGCCCTGAGTACGGCCAGTGGCAGCTCCAGGTGCAGGCCCAGACCGAGCAGCGCTACCTGGCAACGCTCTCCCGGCTGATCGACGCCGGCCGCGCGGCCGGCGAGCTGGACGCCGCGGCCGGCTACGCCTTGCGCTACCTGGCTGTCGACGACCTGGCCGAGGACGTGCATCGCCGCCTGATCGAGCTGCACGGAGCCAGGGGGGATCGCAGCGCGGCCGCCCGACAGTTCGAGCAGTGCGCCATGATCCTGGAGCGGGAGCTGGGGGTTGGGCCGCTGCCGGAGACGAGAGCCGCCTATGAAACGGCCTTCGCAGCGCAGCCGCTGCAGCAGCCGGCCCGGCCGCGCTGGGCCGTCCTGCCCAGCCTCGCCCTGCCGCTGATCGGCCGCGAGGATGCCTGGCAGACGCTGGCCGAGGCGCACGGCCGCCTGCGCGGCGGCGGACTGATCCTGATCACGGGCGAGCCGGGCGTAGGCAAATCGCGGCTGATGCGCGAGTTCGCCACGGCATCGGGCGCCTTGGTGCTGGCAGGCGCCAGCCCGGCCGGCGCCGAGACTGCGCCGTACACGGCCATCGCCGCCGCCCTGCGCCAGGCGCTCTCCTCCCCGGGGCGCTGGCGCGCCATCCCGCCGGTCTGGCTGGCCGAGACCGGCCGCCTGTTGCCGGAGGTCAGCGAGCTGTTCCCGAACCTGCCGCAGCCGGTGGCCGTCGAGCCAGCCGAGGCCCAGGCGCGGCTGTTCGAGGCGCTGGCCCGTTGCCTGCGCGGGCTGGCCCGCGAGGGGCCCGTGCTGCTCGGCCTGGACGACCTGCACCAGGCCGACGCGGCCACGCTGGGCTGGCTGGCCGGGCTGCCGCGACAGCTTGCCGGCAGCCCCATCTGCCTGCTGGCCACCTGTCGGGCGGCTGACGCTGGCCGGCTGGCCGAGGTCAAGCGGGCCTTTGCCCGGCCCGGTCTGCTGGCGGAGATCCCCTTGTCCAGTCTGTCCGTCGACGCCGTGGCGCGCTTGCTGGCCCACCTGCCGCAGCGCCCGCCCGACTTGCCCCGGCTGGCGGCTCGCCTGCACCACGCCACCGGCGGCAACCCTTTCTTCGTACTGGAGACGCTGCGCGCGCTGCTGGAGGACGGCCGCCTGGCGGACCCGCCGGAGCAACTGCCCCTGGCGCCCACGGTGCAGGCAGCCATCCAGCGGCGGCTCGACCGCCTCAGCCCGCTGGGACGCCAGGCGCTGGAGGCGGCCGCGGTGCTGGCCCCGGACATGGCCTTCGACCTGGTGCAGGCGGCGGCTGGGCGCTCCGACCTGGAGACAGCCCAGGGGCTGGACGAGCTGGCCGGCCGGCAGTTGCTGGTGGATGGCGGCGCGCTGCGCTTCAACCATGACCTGGTGCGCCAGGTGGTCTACGGCGCAATCAGCCCCTGGCGGCGGCGCATCCTGCACCGGCGGGCGGCCGAAGCCTATGACGCACGCCCGGCGCAGGGTGAGCCAGCCTGGGCCGTGGTGGCTGGCCATTACGAACAGGCAGGCGACGACGACGACGCCATCCGCTGCCTTGAACAGGCCGCGTTGGTCGCCCGGCGGCTCCATGCCCACCAGGAGGCCATCGACTATGTCGAACGGGCGCTGGCGTTGGGCCGGAACACGCCAGCACAGAGCGATACCGAAGCGCGGCTCCAGGAACTTCTGGGGGACAGCCTGATGGCGCGCGGCCAGCACGAGGCCGCAGAGAGGGCCTACGACGCCGCGCTGGCGCGCCGGCCCACAGAGCAGCGGCTGGCCCGCGCGGCCTTGCAGCGCAAGGTGGCCGACAGCCTCAAGGCCCGCATGCTCGTCGCCGAGGCGGAGGCATCGGTCAGCCTGGCATTGAATACGTTGGGCGCGCCCGCTCCGGACTGGCCTGCGGCCTGGCAGCACGCCTGGCTGGACAGCCAGTTGTCGCTGATGGGCATTCTCTATCTGCGGGGCGATTACAGCGCCCTGTCCGGATTGACAGAGGCCATCAAGCCCACGCTGGCTTCGATCGGTACGAAAGCCCACCGCATCGACTATCTGCAAAGCCTGGCAGAGTTGGCGGTGCGGCGGGAGCACTTCACGCTCTCCACTGCCACGGTGGAGAGCTTCGCAGCCCTCCTTGCGGCTGCCCAGCAAACGGATGACGTGGCTCGCACCGCCTGGGCGCAGTTCGGCCTGGGCTTCGGCCTGTTGTGGTCAGACCGGACGGCCGAGGCGGCCGCTCCCCTGCTGGCCGGGCTGGCGCTGGCCGGGCAGGGCGGCCTGGCCTACACCGAGGTGCTCTGCCTGACCTACCTGGCCTGCGCGTACCGTTTTCTCGGCGACACCGTCGAGGCCCGCCGCTACGCTGAACGCAGCCTGGCCGCAAGCCGGCAGGTGGACATGCCCATCTACCGGGCCGCGGCGCACGCCAATCTGGCTGCGCTGGGCTGGCGCGCGGGGCAGGTCGCGGCGGCGCAGGCTGAGGCGGAGCGGGCGCTGGGCCTGTGGGGCGATTTTGCCTACCCTTTCCGCTGGCTGGCCAACTGGGTGCTGCTCGCCGTCCACACCGCGCGCGGCGAACTGGCGACGGGCGTGGCGCAGGCCCAGGCCATCCTGCACCCCGGCCAGCGCCGCCAGCCCGGCGACCTGCCGGCGCTGCTGGAAAACGCCGTGCGCGCCTGGTCGGAAAACCCTGATGAAGCCAGGGCAGCGTTGCGACGGGCGATTGAGTTGGCGCAGGGCGAGGGGTATTTGTAGCAGCGCGTCGATTGAATGAAGTACAAACCGAGCAACTACAAGCTTACGGCACAGTTCGTTCAAACTGCTGGACGGCGGACGCCGTAAACACAGTTCTGCGCAAAGGAGTGTCAGATTGAGAACTAACCACCACAGCCGGCTGCTTCTGGTATTCATCGTGAGTATTGCATTGCTGATGCTTGTCTCTTGCAGCGACTCGCCCAACCCTGCCCCGGCCAACCCGCCAGTGCTTGGAGACGGCAATGATGTTGGCATTGACGCCGATGTACCTGCCTCAGATAAAGGAGATGATACAGGCAGTGACGCCGATGTGTCTGCCCAAGACGCCGAGACCGGCAATGACGCCCCATCGTGGCTGCTCTTCGACATCCTTCCGAATCCCAGAAACGGTCAGACCAGTATGGATTCGCCGAGAACAAGTTCGACCTGCACCTATGGCGACGGTCGGTTGACCATCCAACACAGCAGGCGTTCGCTGGGCACGACAACCGTCGATGTGAACTTCGCATTTTCCTTCGAGGCGCCACCAACCAATGTCCCCGCTGGTGAAATAGTCGAAATGCCGCTCCACCTGGCGGTTTCCGGCCAACATATCAGCGAAAACGCAGGGGCAACGGCCGGTTTCCTGGGCTATCAGGACAGCTTGAGCGTCGCTTCGTGCAGCCTGACTTCGTGCCCGGAGCGCTCGCCCGAGCAGTCAGGCATTGCCAAGATTCGCTTCCCCGGCCGGTCAGCCGATCCGGAACAGACCTTTGAGTTTACCGCCTATCTCACCGACACAACGCCGGTGGGCGGAACCTGCCAGGTGCGTTATGTATATGAGTTTGTTACCGCCGAATGACGCGACCAGGAACGATCACTTCGGCCTGATGGTCAGACTGGGTGGCCAAAGCAGCGGCATGCATGGTGACTGGGCAGGAACTGGCCGGGGCGGCGCTGCCAGGCATTCGTGCATTCGTGGCGCCGCAGGCATTCGTGGACGGCCGCCGCTTTGTGGACCTTTTGTGGGCCATGGGCCTGTAGAGTGATGACAATCAATGGGAGCGGCAGCAGGCCGTTGCAAAGCTCCGCACCAATTTTCAGCAGGAAACCATGTCGCACCACGCCAGAGTATTATCTTGAGTTTAGACTAACGGCCAACGGCTCGGCAGGGCCGAGTTGGCGAACTTG
>CALESQ010000060.1 GCA_937907455.1 uncultured Caldilineales bacterium | reverse complement strand
GGAATGACAGGCTATCAGCAATTCCGCAATAGGCGAATACTTAATTTACGATGTAATGAGCAATATATCTTATACACTTGCCCATCTCCCTACCTTCCCACCTCCCTACCTTCCTATCTCCCTACTTTCCCACCTCCCAACCTCCCAACCTCCCTACCTCCCTACCTTCCCACCTTCCTATCTCCCTACCTCTCTACCTTCCCACCTCCCAACCTCCCTACCTTCCCACCTTCCAACTTGTCTACTTGTGTACTTGTGTACTTGTGTACTTGTGTACTTGTGTACCCGCCTTCGGTGTACCCACCTTCGCGTACCAATCCCCCCATTTCCCTGAGACCCCCCATGCTCCAAAACACAAAACTGGCATTTATTGGAACCGGCATCATGGCCGAGGCGATGATCAAGGGGCTGATTACCCAAAAGTTGGTAAACGCCGACAACATCATTGGATCGGATCCGCACACAGCGCGCGGCGAAGAACTGCGTAAACGCTATGGCATCCACTTCACCGGCGATAACTCAGCGGCCGCAGACTTTGCCGACATCGTGGTACTCAGCATCAAGCCGCAGGTGCTGCCGCAGGTGCTGCCGCACCTGCGCGGTCATCTGAGCAGAAGCGCGCTGCTGCTTTCGATTGTAGCCGGCGCACGCATCAGCTCGATTCTTACGCACACCGGTCACCCGACCATCGTGCGCTGTATGCCCAACACACCTGCACAGGTGGGCAAAGGCATGACCGTGTGGACGTGTACGCCACAGGTGAGTGAAGCGCACCGCGAACAGGCTAAGGCAATGCTGGCCGCGCTGGGCGATGAATTGTACATGGAAGACGAAGGCTATCTGGATATGGCGACCGCGCTCAGCGGCACCGGCCCGGCTTACGTGTTCCTGTTCATGGAGGCGCTGATTGATGCGGGCGTACACATGGGCTTTTCGCGCAAGGTGGCCGAGCAATTGGTGCTGCAAACCATGGAAGGCTCGCTGGAGATTGCCCGCCAGGCCGAGCTGCACCCGGCGCAACTGCGCAATATGGTCACTTCGCCCGGCGGCACCTCGGCTGAGGCGCTCTATGAGCTGGAAAAGGGCGGCCTGCGCACGATCCTATCAAAAGCGGTATGGGCCGCATACCGCAAATCCAAATATCTGGGTGATGCTTCCGAGAAAGGGGGCAATGAACACTGATGACCGCTTATCTGGTACAGTTTATCCTGATTTTCCTTAACCTGCTCAGTTGGGCGATTCTGATTCGCGTGCTGTTGACGTGGATCCCCAACCTCAGCCGCGACAACCCGCTGGTGCGCCTGCTGAGCCAGATGACCGATCCCATTCTGGAACCGGCACGACGCATTATCCCCGCGGTAGGCGGCATTGACTTTTCACCAATCGTGGTGCTGTTCATCATCCGCCTGTTGCAGCAAATGGTGCGCTCGGCGTTTTAGTAAGTCATGTTACGCAGTCTGTTTCAAACCATCAGGCAGACGCTGGTTACCGCAGGGGGCAGGCAGATTGTCCTCATCTTGCGCTTCAAACCAACCCAGTTGCCTGAACAGAACCCTGCCTGCCCGTATCAAAACCAGACGGGAAGGGTCTCGGTACGGTTGTAGCGGTGATCGGATGTGAACTCAACTCTGTCTCGCAGGAGCACCTCGTAATTAGCGCCACCACCTACTCGACCGGCGGTTCGCCGCGTAACATCAGTTAGTAAGGCCTGGCGTTGCGCAACCGCTTTCCGATACCAGTTTAATCAGCCGCAGGAAAGAACAAAAAAGCAGGGCAGACGATATGTCTGCCCTGCTTTTGTTTAAGATTGGCAATGCGATAGCAAAACCACTCGCTACCGCACTGCCTCACTTCTGTGTTATCGAGGCTATGCCTTACGGAACCGTGCGGAAGTATACCCGCATGTACCCGGCCTTGGAAGCATCGAAGTATTCCTTGGTGGCGAAGCCGTAGCGCACGCCGGTTGAGTCAGTGTTGGTGATGATGAAGCCGTTGTTGTCAGCGCCGTTCATCATATCCTGCACCGCGGCGGTTACATCGAAGCGCACCCAGGTGTTGAGCTTGCCGGCACCGATGTGCGTGTTGCTGAGTGCCGGGCCGTAGTCGCCGCCAGCCATGGTCCATGGCATGGTCCAGTTCACGGCCACCGGCATCCACTCCGTATCTACTGCGTGCGAAGAAACGCCGATCACTGAGTTGCCCCAGTTAGTGAAGCCGCGACCTTCGGTAACATACAGGTACAGATACGCCTGATCCACCACTGCGTCAGACGGAATGCTGGACATGCCGGTGTGTACCACCGGGCGCATCTGGCCGAAGAAGCCGGCCCACATCGTCTGCGCGCTGCCGAAGTGTGTCCCCGGCTGCACGCCACTGATGAAGGTGTCGCGATCCACGTTCTCGCGGCGTGAGCGGCTCACCAGCACGGGCTGCGGCAACTCCACCGCAAAGGCCTCGCCGCCCATATCACCGTTCACCACACGGTAGATCATACCGGTCTGCGAAGGCGAACGCAGGTAGGGGTGCGCCGTGATCGTGCTGACGGTGTTGCCGTTGGCTGCGGCATCGAAGGCATAGGAATCAACAGTGAAGGTGGGAGCCCAACCATCGAAGGTGTGTACTGCACCCTCATCGGCATCCATCGGGGAGGTATCCCACAGATCGCCGGTGAAGTAAACATCAAACGTCCATACCTGGAAGTCCAACGCATAGTCGCTGTCGGGCACAATGACCGGCAACACCATGGTGTCGCTGTTCAAGGTAGTGTCCAGATAGAACTGAGCTGCACCTGTACCGGTGGCCAAGTTTACCAGCACGCTGACCGGGCGCGGATCAGTGGTACCGTTCAACGTAGTGTTATAAGCCACATAGTCGAACTCGCCGTCCTGATTGATGTCAATCCACACGTCGAACTCGGCATTGATGGGGTGCGAGCGGCTGTTCCAGGTGGTGATGGGGAAGAGCAGCAGATTGCTGGTGGCATCCCACGCATACACATCCACACCCACGTACTTCAGGTCAGCGGGGGCAACGTCCACCGCCGCGGGATTTACCACGATCTGCGGGCTGACATCTACCAGCGGGTAAGCCTCCACCGCGCCGACCACGGGCGATGCGTTGTTCAGCATCACATCATAGGTCTTGGAACTGGTGGCATACGGCGCAGACAGGGCGATGTCGGCCGCAGCGCGCGGCAGGAAGTGCCACGGAATGGTGGTTACTTCGCCGTCATCGGCTGTCAGGGTGACGTAGCCATCATATTCCACACCGGTGAGCAGGTCACCGTTGGCAAAGCTGCTGCCGCTGGTGAAAGGCCAAGTCTTCAACGCATTGGGATCAGCCACATGCAGATCCACATCGAACATGGCGGAACCGCCAGCGGGCACGGTGATGCTGGCTGCATCGGCCATGATGCTGACACCTGCGTTCT
The DNA here is from genome assembly GCA_937907455.1 of uncultured Caldilineales bacterium. Lineage (GTDB taxonomy): Bacteria > Chloroflexota > Anaerolineae > JAAEKA01 > JAAEKA01 > JAAEKA01. The sequence goes on along the minus strand of CALESQ010000060.1, from coordinate 33,193 downwards.
CATCGTTGGCATAGCGATAGGTCACGGCGATATCATAGGTCTTGGTGGCCGTGTAGGTGTTGTTCACTTCCACGGTCTTGCTATCCATGTAATCGCCGGTCACAGTCTGAAAGCCAAACGAGAGCGCCACATCGTTATCAGCGGGCACCCAGGCGAAGGTATCAGCCTCAACGGCAGCGGCCACATCCACGCGGCCTGCGCCCTGGCGGCTGATGGGGTTCAGCATGCCACCGGGGAAGTTCTGCCAGGTCTGGGTTTCGGCGGTGTTCATCAACAGCGCCTTGACTACGATCGGCGGCAGCGAAGCACTGCCACCGGCGGCATCCAACACCAACGCGGCCGAGCCAGCCACCATCGGCGAAGCGCCAGAAGTACCACCAAACACACTGTAGCCTTGATCACCGGAGCTGGCGGACACGGAAGCGCCCGGCGCGCCGATGTTGGGCTTCAAATAGTTGGCATCAAATGCCGGACCGCGCGAGCTGGAACCAACCATTACATCCAGCAACGGAATGGTAATAGCGGGGTCAGTGGGGTCAATCGAAAGATTAGTGCCGGCTGCCTTCAGCGCGTTGCCGTTGGTTTGCGACACCATGAAAGCGGGAATAGTCGGCAGCGTGCCGCCGCCAAAGGCACCCTCGAAAGGATCACCGGGGGCGATCAGGGCAATGATGGACATGATCGCGCCGGCAGCTTCAGCATTCTGCGTTTTCAGGCTGAAGTTACAGGAACCACGGTTGACAATGGAGATCTTGCCGGTGAGATCAGCCGTAAAGGCCGCGCAGCCGTCCAGATTGGTGCCGTCGCCGTTGCCATAAACCACATCGCCGGTGATGGCGACGGTGGGGAATTCCGACCAGGGCTGCCACACGGCATCCATCACCGTGACCGGGGCGGGCGTGTTGCGGCGAATGCGGTAGAGAATGGCCGAAGGCACGGTGGTCTGGGCCACGCTGATGGCCGAGCGCGCCGAGGAAGGCGCACCGGTGATGTAGGGCATGTTGGCACTGTTGCCAGCCGAAGCCACCACCACGGAACCAACGCCCACCAGCATCTCCATGGCGTCGGAGTCGGCACTGGTGGTCTGACCGTAGGAAGAACCAAGCGACAGGTTAACCACGTCGGCGCGGTCAGTGAACACGCCGTCGCCGTTGGGGTCAGCCGCCCATTCATAGGAGTTCATCAGGGCCAGGCCGCTGCACGAGGTGGAAACGCTGGAGCAGACCTTGAGAGCATAGAACTCAACACCAGGGGCTACGCCGGGGCCGAGGCTTTCAGTCGCAACGCCACCAATGATGCTGGCCACATGCGTGCCGTGGCCATCGGTGCTGCCCGCTTCGTCATCCATGGGGTTGGAATCAGGGATTTCTGCGGTGTTCGGCCAGGAGCTGCCGACAAAGTCATAGCCGCCGATTACTTTGGCAGTGGGGAACAGATCCGGGTCAGCCGGCTGTGATGCTTCAGCCAGTGCCTGGTCGGTGTCTGACTGCAAGCCAGAGCCGCCCAGATGTTCGTGGGTGTAGTCAATACCAGAGTCAATGACAGCAACCTTGATGCCCGTGCCATCAAAGCCCATCGCCTGCACATCGGCCGCGCCGATCCACGGCACGGTTTCATCCAGGTCCAACGCATAGTCGTTGAGCGCCTGCACCTTGACTACACCGGAGATGGCGTAGAGGTCCTTGACGCGGCTGGGGCTGATCTCTACGGCAATACCGTTGATCAGTTTGGTGAAATTGCCCAGGGTCTTGCCGCCCAGGCTGCTCACAACCGCACTGGCCTGAGCCTGATTGGCGAGCAGAGTAGCCTTATGAGCTGCCGCGGTAGTGGCATCATAGGCTGTGCCGCGCTGCTGCGCGTTCAGGGCGATCTGCGCCAGTGAAGGATCGGCAAAGCGCACCACATAGCGCGCCGGTGCCGATGCCTGCGCCCGGCTGGGGATACGGCCGAAGGTGGCGCCGTCCGTCTGATCTGCCGTTACCGGCTGCAGTCCGGCAGGCAGTTGGCGGGTCGGTGCTGACTGGTCGGGCGCGGTTTGAGCACTGACCGGCACAGCAAGCATCGAAGCGATCAGCAATACAACCAACAAAACTCCAAGCTTACGTCTCATGTTTTTCCTCTCCAAAAGATATGAATGGAATTGAACCAACGACTGTGTGAGGGGCAAAAGCCAAAAGCGGGTTGTGCAATCGGCCCATAACCTCCTTTCTCGAAAGGAGCCAATCAATTAAAAAACGGCACAAAGATTATAGCTGTGCCCAAGCGCTTTGTCAAACAAAATTACGTCTTTGCCAACAACAACCGTCCGCAGCCAGGGCAAACAACCGGCTGCGTGGCGTGATGCACGGCCTGCGCCAGGCCGGTAGGCAACATAATGCCGCAGGCCACGCAGGCGCCGTTTTGCTCCAGGGCTATGGCACGGCCCCCTTTGCGCACGCGCAACGTTTTGTAGCTTTGCTTATCGGCTTCGCTGATGCCCTGCCACTGCTGCTGAAGTTTGGCGTTCAGAGCGTTCATCTCCGCGATCTTGTGCGCGGCTTCATGTTTGATTTTGGCTTGTCGCACCTGATGAGCTTGCTGGGCCTGCTCAAAGGCAGCAAGGCAGGCAGCTTGCTGTTGCTGTAGCGTCTCGGCCTCGCTCCAGGCAAGCAGCGTTTCTTCCTCCAACACCCCGCGACGGCGCTGCAAGGCATCTACATTGGCCTGCATTCCCTCCAGCTCGCGCGAGTTGCGCACCCGGCCGCTCATCAGCTCGCGCTCGCCGCTGCTGATATGCTCCCGCACCTGAGCAAGCTGCTGATCCAGCACACCGCGGCGGCTGTTGCTTTCTGCCAGTGCGGCATCAGCCTCGGCCAGCGCCTGGCGCGCCGTTTTAAGCGCCTCTGGTTCAGCCAATTGTTGCTGAAGGTCAATCAGGCGTTGCCGGATGGCTTCCAAAGCCAGCTCTGTGTTTTGTACAGCCCACAGATCTGCCACATTGCTCATGATGGTGCGCCTCCTGTTTAAATCAAGCATGGCCTTACAACCTGCCAAGGCTGCCCGATTATACCGCGCCTACCCCAAAGCCGCAAAGCAGCGATTTTGTCATCTGCGCGGTTATGGCTAAAATGAGCCGTGCGGATAGTTGGTAGAAAAGTAGACACGTAGATTGGTAGACACGTAGACAAGTAGACACGTAGACAAGTAGACACGTAGACACGTAGACACGTAGACAAGTAGACAAGTAGACAAGTAGACAAGTAGATTGGTAGACACGTAGACAAGTAAATTGGTAGATTGGTAGATTGGTAGAAAAGTAGACACGTAGACAAGTAAATTGGTAGATTGGTAGATTGGTAGATTGGTAGATTGGTAAACAAGATAGGCAAATAGACAGATAGACAGATACACCGAAGGCGGATAGAAAGGTAAGCGAAGAAGAAGAGCTGCGGTTTGAAAGATTATTTCGTTGTTTCCTTCCCTCTCCCTCTCCTTCTCTCCCTCTCCCCTTCTCCCTTGTCTCCTTGTCTACTTCTTCCCCTCCTTGTCTACTTATACACTTCCCTTTTTCTCATAGGATCCTCCATGCTCACTAAGTATTCCGACGACAGCGGCCAAAGCGTGATTGAATACGCTTTGATCCTCTTATTGATAGCGATTGTGGTGTTGGCGATTTTCCTCATCATGGGTGATGAAATCCGCACCTTTGTAAACGGCGTGCTGCAATCCTGGTTCCCCACTTAACTCTGCTTTCAGGGAGGGAGATGCCATGCCGGCCTTGCCGACCGATCTGGCTGCATTGGCCCCGCTGCCGATGCAGCGTAAATCTGCCACCCCGCTGACAGCTCAGGTCATTGATCTGCTGTTTCCTCTGCATTGCGGCGGTTGCGGCAAAATCGGCGTTGCCTGGTGCGAGGCGTGTCAGGCCGCGGTGCAGACTGTGCCCTCACCGGTTTGCCTGCGCTGTGGGTTGCCGCAGGCGCACGAGGGGCGTTGCGCGACCTGCGCAACCGGAACGTTTCGCGTCAGCGCCATTCGCGCGGCCGCGCTCTATGCCGAGCCACTCAGCACAGCCATTCACCGCTTTAAATACGAAGGCCGCGCCGATCTGCACCGACCTCTGGGACAATTGCTGGCCGGCTATTGGCAGGCGCGACGGGTAACGGCTGACCTGGTGGCGGCTGTGCCGCTGCACGCCGACCGTCTGCACGAACGCGGCTTCAACCAATCGCAGTTGCTGGCCGAAGTGTTGTGTGCCACCATGCGTCTGCCCTTGCTGCAAGCTGAAATTTTACTGCGCCAGCGCGCCACACAGCAACAAATGCGGCTCAACCCGCTGGAGCGGCACAGCAACGTGCAGGGAGCATTTGCCTGGCAAGGGCCGCCTTTGCAAGGCCGTAAGGTTCTGCTGATTGACGACGTAGCCACCACTGGCTCGACGCTGGAAGCCTGCGCCGAGGCGTTGCTGGCCGCAGGCGCGGGCAAGATATGGGCGCTCACTGTCGCGCGGGCACTGGGGCACAGCCAAAATTCGAGTTGACAGCAGGCCCCTGAATGGCTACAATGCAGCTAACGGGGCACAACGACGTTGCCGAAGCCGACGTGTAGTTGCTCCAGACATTGGCAGATCTCCCATCGCCAGTGCACCACCCCCTCTTCCGGAAAGGAGCCTTCTCATGCAACTGGTTATCAAAAGCCGCAACCTTGAGGTGAATGATCGGCTTAGGGAGTACGTGGAAAAGAAACTCAGCAAAGTCACCAAATTCCTGCCCGATGTGCAGGAAATTCGCGTAGATTTAGCTGAAGAGAAAAGCCGCAAGGCAGCCGAACGCGAGATTGTACAGGTGACCATGCGCAGCAACGGCACGTTGCTACGTGCCGAAGAACGCCACAGCGACATCTACGCGGCGATTGATGCCGCGTCAGACAAGCTCAACGGCCAGATCAGCCGCTTCAAGGGCAAGCGCCGCCGCAAGATGGAACGTGCTCAGGTGGCCGCAGCCGAGGCGCTAGAGACCGAATATATCAGCGCAGCCATGGAGCCAGTAGCCGAAGATGACGAGATACTGTTCGAGGGCCACATTGTGCGCACCAAACGCTTCTCGATGCTGCCGATGAGCGAAGAAGAAGCGATTGATCAGATGGAATTGCTGGGCCACGACTTTTTTGTGTTCTACAACGACAACAGCGATAGCATCAATGTGCTGTATCGTCGCTCTGATGGCAACTTTGGCCTGTTGCAGCCTGAGCTTGCCTGACTTTTGCGTGGCCCTTCGGCCACAGCCTGAGGCTTCAGCCGCTTTCTGCCGGGCTTGAGACATCAGCCCGCTTTCCACCGCTTTCATCAGGCGCACCTTCAGTTTGCCGGAGGTGCGCCTGTTTCAAGAACAGGATTTATCGTGAAGCAGGTTCTCGTTGTTTGCACCGCCAATATCTGCCGCTCGCCCATGGCGATGGGCTTGCTGCGCCAGCGCATCGCCGCCGATGGGCTGGAAGAAGAAATTATCGTCCATTCCGCGGGGGTGTATGGGCTGGACGGTCAGCCAGCCAGCCAACCGGGGGTTGAATTGCTGGCCGAGCGCGCCGTAGACATCAGCGAACACCGCGCCCATACCATCAGCGCGGCTGATATGGAAGCGGCTGACCTGGTGCTAGTGATGGAGGAAAGCCATCGTCGCACGCTGTTCCACACCTATCCCCACCTGTTATACAAAGTGTTTTTATTCAGCGAGATGGCGGGCGATTACCACGACATCCGCGACCCCTACCGTCAACCGCGCGAGGCCTATGAAGCCTGCGTGGCCGATCTGGGCAATTTGCTTGAGCGTGGCTACCCGGCTATTTTGCGCCGACTGCGCGTTGAAAGCCGCTTGCTGCTGACTAAATAGCAGACAGCCGTACATGGATGAAAACGCACAGGCTTGGTCAGCAGATTGGGAAGCATTCTGCAGAGACCGGCCCAAGTGAGTAAACAGTAAGCGATAAACAGTTGGGGGCGCCGATTACCGATCACTGCGCGCCAGCACCCAATAGGGATACGCCCCATAGTACCAAGCCAACAGCGCGGCAATTTTCAGGCCGTGCCAACCGTCGCGATAGCCGCGCAGGGTGAGGTAGCGACGACGAAACTCACGTAGTGGCTGCAAAATAAAGTTGTGCGGGCGGGGACGGATGCCACGTTGACGCAGGATATCGGCTTCCATGCGCGCATAGCGGCGCTGCTTGGCGTGAAATTGCTGCCATGTGGCATAGTTGTAGTGGACGAGGGGAGCTTGCAAATCGCCACGGCTACCATCCAGCAACACCACCTCATGGACAGGGCGTTCCAGATCGTAACGCGCCCGCCCCACCTGCATCAAGCGCAGTTGGTGGTCGGGGTAAAAGCCGCCCGCGGTCATGCGCTTGCCCACAATATAGTTCCAGCGGGGCACACCCCAACCGGCCTCAGGGCGTTCGGCTAGCACGCGGCGAATCTCTGCGGCCAGCTCCGGCGTGGCGCGCTCATCGGCATCCACAAAAAATACCCACGCAGCGCCGTGAACCGCGGCGTAGTCCAACGCGGCGTTGCGCTGACGCGCCCAACCCTCAAACACGCTTTGCACCACCGTGGCCCCGGCCGCGCGTGCCAGCTCGGCGGTGCCATCATCGCTGAAAGAATCGAACACCACCACGCCATCGGCCCAGCGCACGCTTTCGATGCACTCGGTGATGTGGCGAGCTTCGTTTTTGGTGAGAATAACAGCAAACAGGCTCATGGCGTTTCCATTCGGGTGCGGGCCAGCGTCTCTACCGTGTGATAGGCCGCCAAACGCTCGTTGAGGTCGGCAGGATGCGCGGCCTGAGCGCGGCGCGCCTCGGCACTAAGCCCGGCGCGCAGCAGCCGCCGCGCCGCAGTATTGAACAAGGGGCCGTGATAGCGCCCCAAATAGCGCAGCCGACTTTGCCACAGGGCCGCGAAGGCACGACTGCGAAACTGGCTGCTGCTGGCTCCGGCGATATGCGTCACGCGGGCCTGGGGCACGCAGCACACGCTCCACCCGGCCTGCCAGGCACGGCGCTGCCAGTCCATCTCCTCGCAGTACATAAAATACCCTTCATCCAGCAGTCCCACCGTGCGAAGGGCCTCGCCGCGCAGCAGCAAGGTGGCTCCCAGCACAAAATCCACGGCAAAGGGGGTCTGACGCGCATACCAGGCGCGGGGATAGCGGCCATTGAGCCGCGAGTCGAGCAGCGGCTGGTTCAGGCGGCCCGGCGGCGGGAAGAAATCCAACGCCAATTGCGCCAGGCCGGGGAAGCGAAAGGCGCCGTGCTGAAAGCTGCCATCGGCATAAGCCAACTGAGCGCCACAGGCCGCGGCACGCGGCGCGCCCTGCAAGACCTGCACCAGCCGCGCCGGGGCATCATCATGCACCACTGTGTCTGGGTTGAGCAGCCACACGTAATCCGGTGCGGCAGCAGAAGGCCCAGCCATCAGCCAGGGGTAGGCGGTGAGCGGCTGTGCCTCGGCATGACGCGGAGCAAAGCCCAATAGTTGCAAGGCCAGGTTGTTGGCCGCGGTGTAGCCCAGGTTTGCAGGGCTGGCAACCAACTGCACTGCGGGGAAATCGGCGGCGATCAACTCGGCACTGCCGTCTGCCGAGGCATTGTCTACCACCCAGATCGTGGCGGCCAGCTCTGGCGTGCGCGCCAAACTCGCTTGCAGCGAGGCCAGGCAGGCACGCAGCAGCTCACGCACGTTGTAGCTGACAATAACCACAGCGAGTTGCATCATTCCACAGAGCCACCAACCCAGAGCGTTAAGTCACTTGACTGCGGGGCACATAAACCGGTTGCAGCAAACTCAGCGAAACGCTTTGGCTATTGACCCACCACCACGCTAATGCGATCCACATAGTTGTTAGCTACGGTGACGAATTCATGGATCAGACCGCCCCACCAAAAGTTAGTGCCTACGGGCGGAGCCTGATCGAACTGGATACAGCCAGACACCTGTGAGCGATGCCCAGGCAGCAAATACCACTGAGGTACGCCATCAATCATGCGCATCTCCAGGTCTTCCGGGCGACCAATCGCCCAGCGATAGGGAAAATCATAGCCGGTGGTGTCGTAGTTGATGCCAAAACGAAAGACACCGGCCTGCTGATAAAGGCTGGCATCACCGCTTGCCTGCGCCAATGTGTTGTGGTTCTCGCTGAATTGATACGTTGTGCCCGGCCACGGCCCCGCGGTACGGATGCTCACCGTGCCCTCGTTCTGGATGGTAGCCGTGAAGCAAAGCGAGCCGCCCAGCGGCACGCTCACCACCCGGTTCACATCACCGGCCCAGTCAATTTCGCCCGACAGGATGTCGGCGCGCGGCTTGCCGCCGTCCTCGATTGTCAGGGTAGAGGACACCACCACATGATTGCCCGCCAGATCGCGCGCCTCGCCGTAGATGATGTAGTCGCCATCGGGCGGAGCTTCTGCGCCCTGGTCTACATCCGCTTCGTAGCGATATTCGTGATAGCCGCGCTGGCCGGGCTTGATCACCCGTTCTTTTTCGGCAATATAATAAGGGAAGGCCGGCTCGGCAGGGTCTACCAGATACACCTGCACCGTATCCACATCCTTCGCCAGGTAATAGGAGATAGATACCCAGTCATCAATGCTATCCTGATTGGGCGTGAAACTGCGCGGCTCTACTACGAAGTTGCGCAGCTCTGGCAGTGTCGTGTCGCCACCGCTCAGGGTGATTTCGCCGCTATCGCTGGCCGAGTCGCCGTTTTCGGCGCGGGCTTCCACCGTCCAGCGATAGACGCCATCGGGCAGCACGCGGCCCAGCACTTGCTGCGGGCCGTAGCCATCATCCACAATCTGCGAATCGTTGCTCACCCCGCCCCAAGCCACGCTGTACTTGCCCGGCGAACGCAATTGATCCTGACGAAAATAGTAGCGCTGACCGGATGCGTCCTCGAAATAGATCGAGACCGCGGCGCTGCGCCCCAGCGTGTAGCGGATATTGGTGGCATCGTCCACGCCATCGGCGTTGGGGCTGATGGCCGCGGGTGTTATAGACACATTGCCCAGCAGCGGGCGCAAGCTGCATCCACCGAGCAATAACGTCAGCGCCAGCCAGCCGGTGAGGCCCAATGCAATGCGGTAAATCGTGCGCAAAATAGATAACTCTCCTTCAGCAACAGGTGTTACCAGTCTACCAGAAGCCCCGCGCTTCGTCAAGATAGGTATCATGCTGACCGCGGCCCCCCCCAGCTCACGCAAATAACACCGCAAACATCGCTCAGGGGAATTGACAGATCACCGCCCGCCAAGTATCATGCCCGTACCATGCGCAAACTCTGGTCCCGGTGGATGATCCTGGCGCGCAAGATCGGCCAGTTCCAGTCCCGCATCATCCTGACTCTGTTCTATTTCATCATCGTCGCCCCCTTTGGCCTGGGCGTGCGCCTGTTTGCTGATCCCTTGCACACCCGCGCCTTCCACGCCGCGCACAGCGGCTGGCAGCCGCGCCCCTCACACCCGGCTGATCTCGACACCGCGCGCAAACAAGGCTAGGGGACGCCATGTATATCCTGGGCATTTCCTGCTTCTATCACGACTCGGCAGCCGCGTTGCTGGCCGACGGTGAGTTGATTGCCGCGGCACAGGAAGAGCGCTTTTCTCGCCAGAAGAACGACTATCGCTTCCCCAGCCAGGCCGTAGCCTTCTGCCTGCGCCGCGCCGGCATCACCGCTGAGGAACTGGATTACGTCGTTTTCTACGAAAAACCTCTGCCCAAGTTTGAGCGCATCGTGATGTCTACCCTCGCTACCTATCCACGCTCGTGGAAGGTATTTCGCGAGGCCATGATCGCCTGGTTCGACGAAAAACTGTGGGTAAAAAGCCTGCTGATGGAGCATGTGGGCGTGTCTGCGGACAAGGTGTTGTTCGTAGAGCACCACCTCAGCCACGCGGCCAGCGCCTTTTTCGCCTCTCCCTTCGAGGATGCTGCGGTACTCACCATTGACGGCGTGGGCGAATGGACCACCACCACGCTGGGCCACGCCACGGCCTCGTGGCAAGACGGCACGCGCAACCAGATCACCCTGCACGAGGAGATGCGCTTTCCCCACTCGCTGGGGCTGCTCTACTCAGCTTTCACGGCCTGGCTGGGCTTCGAGGTCAACGAGGGCGAGTACAAGGTGATGGGCATGGCTCCCTATGGCCGCCCTCGCTACCGCGACCGGCTCGACAAGCTGGTGCGCAGTCACGGCGATGGCAGCTTTCATCTCAATCTGGACTATTTCAGCTATCATTACTCGCCGGAACACACCTTCAACCGCCGCTTTGAGCAGCTTTGGGGTAAGCCGCGCATCCACGATGCCGAGTTTTTCTGCGAGACCACCGGCGATGACCTGACCGGGCGCGAGACCGCAGCGCAGCGCAATCAATACTACGCCGATGTGGCCGCCACAGTGCAGAGTTTCACCGAAGAGGCCCTGCTGCTGCAAATAGCCCGCCTGCACCAGCAAACCGGTTCGCCTAATCTGGTGATGGCCGGCGGTGTGGCGCTCAACTCGGTAGCCAATGGCCGCATTCTGCGCGAAGGCCCGTTCGAGCAAGTCTATATCCAACCCGCGGCGGGTGACGCCGGTGGCGCGCTGGGCGCGGCGCTCTACGCGCATCACGTGCTGCTGCATCAGCCGCGGCGTTTTGTGATGGAACACGGCTACTACGGCGAAAGCTACGACGAAGCCGCCTGCGCCGATTTCCTGCGCAGCCAGAACCTGCACTACGAGCATATCGAAGATGAGGCCGCGCTGGCTGAGCGAATCAGCACGGCTTTGCAGCAAGGCCAGGTTGTCGGCTTGTTCCAGGGCCGTTTCGAATGGGGGCCGCGCGCCCTGGGCAATCGCTCGATTCTGGCCGACCCGCGCCGGGCCGGGATGAAAGCCATCGTCAACACCAAGATCAAATTCCGCGAGCCGTTTCGCCCCTTTGCCCCGGTGGTGCCGGAACATCGTGCCCCTGAATTCTTCGACCTGGGCCGCGCTGCGGGACAATATCCCCCCCGCTTTATGCTGATGGTCAGCCCGGTGTGGCCTGACAAACAAGCCATCATCCCCGCGGTGTCACACATGGGCACGGGCCGCCTGCAAACCATCCGCCGCGAGTGGAACCCGCGCTACTACGACATCATAGACGCCTTCGGCCAGCAAACCGGTGTGCCTGTGTTGATGAACACCTCGTTCAACCTGCGCGGCGAGCCGATTGTCACCACCCCTGCCAACGCCTTCAACACCTTCGGCAAAAGTGACATTGACCTGCTGGTGCTGGAGCGGTTTGTGGTAAGGAAAGGATAACCATGAAAGCAAGCAAAAAAGCCGGCGCGCGCGCAGGCGTGTTGAAGGAAATGGTGGCGTTTTTGTGGGCACGCAAGCTGTGGTGGCTGATCCCGCTGATGGTGTTGCTGGTAACCTTTGGTCTGTTGCTGGTCTTCGCCCAGGCCTCTGGCATTGCGCCCTTCATCTACACCTTGTTTTAAACGGTACGGCGACAGCGCCGCGCGCCGTAGCTCTTGGCTTGCAGCCCGATTTGACAAAATCGGCGGCAGTGGATACACTGCCGCCCACAATTGAATACAGCGCACTCTTATCCAGAGAGGCTGAGGGACCGGCCCTGTGAAGCCTCGACAACCCGACTCGGCAAATCAACGATGTTTGCAGAGTGTCAGGGTGCCAATTCCGACAGACTAGTTCTGGAAGATGAGATCAGGCAACGCGGTTGGCTGTCTGCTCGTCCCCGGTTGGGGATTTTTTATTCCCCTGCCACGGACGATTCCCTGCCCCCAATGCCCACTTGTCTTCCCGGACAAGCGGGCATTTTTTATTTGCCCACCATGCAAGATAGGAGATTTTTCCCCATGTCCGGTACATCCCCCGCTCGTTCGTTCGGTTTCGCCACCCGCCAACTCCACGCAGGCCAACAACCTGACCCTGCCACCGGCAGCCGTGCTGTGCCGATCTATCAGACCAGCAGTTACCAGTTCCGCGACACCGAACACGCGGCCAACCTGTTTGCTCTGCGTGAGCTAGGCAACATCTACACCCGCATCATGAACCCTACCACCGACGTGTTGGAGCAGCGCATCGCTGCGCTGGAAGGTGGAGTAGGCGCGCTGGCCGCCAGCAGCGGGCACGCCGCACAGACTATGGCGATTCTCACGCTGTGCCAGGCGGGTGATCACATTGTCAGCAGCAGCCGCTTGTACGGAGGAACCTACAACCAGTTCAACTATACTCTGCCGCGGCTGGGCATCGAAGTGACGTTCGTTGACCCGCGCGATCCGGCGAGCTTTGCCCGCGCCATTCGCCCGAACACCAAGATACTCTATGGCGAAACGTTGGGCAACCCAGATATCACCGTGTTTCCCTTTGAGCCGGTGGCGGCAATCGCCAACGATCACGCCATTCCGCTGATGATTGATAACACGCTGGCTACACCCTATCTCTGCCGCCCGTTTGAATGGGGCGCGCACATTGTCACCCACAGCACCACCAAATTCCTGGGCGGCCACGGCCAGGCCATTGGCGGTATCATTGTGGATGGCGGCAACTTTGACTGGCGCAGTGGACGCTTTGCCAACTTCACCACGCCTGATCCCAGCTACCACGGCCTGGCCTATGCCGATGTGGCGGGCATGGGGCTGCCGCCGTTCATCATCAAGGCGCGCGTGCAGGTATTGCGTGACATCGGTGCGTGCCAGGCTCCCTTCAATAGCTGGAACACGCTCACGGGCGTGGAAACGCTTAGCCTGCGCATGGAGCGCCATGTCGCCAACACCGAGCGCGTGGCTGAGTTCCTGACCGCGCATCCTGCGGTGAGCTGGGTAGCCTACCCCAGCCTGCCCAGCCATCCTGATCACGCGGCGGCGCAGCGCTATCTGCCGCACGGGGCCGGTGCGATTCTGGGCTTTGGCATCAAGGGCGGCGCGGCCGCCGGGCGGCGCTTCATCGAGCGCTTGCAGCTTTTCAGCCACCTGGCCAACGTGGGCGACGCCAAAAGCCTCGCCATCCATCCTGCCACTACCACCCACAGCCAGCTCACCGAAGCTGAGATGGCAAGCGCCGGCGTCACTCCCGACTTCATCCGCCTCAGCATTGGCCTGGAAACGGTGGAAGACCTGCTGTGGGATTTGGATCAGGCGTTAGGGTAGGAAGTACACAAGGAACTGGTAAATCAGGAAATTGGTAGATTGGTAGACTGGAGAATCAGAGGCCAATCTACCAATCTACCCTCCACCAATAGATCATGCCAACATCTCTATCTCTTGTTCATTCCCATACCTTCACCTTCGCGCAGGATGAGCCATTTGCGCTGGCGAGCGGTGCCACGCTGTCGCCGGTGACGCTGGCCTATGAGACCTATGGCACGCTAAATGCAGACCGCTCCAACGCGATCCTGATCTGTCATGCGTTGAGCGGCGGCGCCCATGCCGCGGGCTATCTCAGCGCGGAGGACGCACAACCCGGCTGGTGGGATGATTGCATCGGCCCGGGCAAAGCCTTCGACACCGACCGCTACTTTGTGATTTGTAGCAATGTACTGGGAAGCTGCTATGGCTCCAGCGGCCCCAGCAGCGTGGATGCTGCCACCGGCGCGCCTTACGGCCTCAATTTCCCGGTGGTGACCATTGGCGATATGGTGCGCGGCCAGGTACGTCTGCTGGATCATCTGGGCATTGAGCGGCTGCTGTGCGTGGCGGGTGGCAGCATGGGCGGTATGCAGGTACTAGAGTGGGCCGCGCATCACCCGCAGCGCGTGGCTGCGGCTATCCCCATTGCCACCACCGCCCGCCACAGCCCCATGCTCATCGCCTTCAGCGAAGTAGGACGGCAAGCTATCTATGCCGACCCTGCCTGGGCTAACGGGGCCTACTATGGCAACACCATACGGCCTGATGCCGGCCTGTCGGTGGCGCGTATGGTGGGGCACATCACCTATCTCAGCGAAGACTCGATGCACCAGAAGTTCGGACGACGCTTGCAGGGCCGCGAACGCTATGGCTACGAGTTTCAAACCGAGTTCGAGATCGAAAGCTACCTCAAACACAACGGCGACAAGTTCACGCGGCGCTTCGATGCTAACAGCTATCTCTATGTCACCAAGGCGCTAGACTACTTCGATTTGGCGGAAGAACACGGCGGACAGCTTGCTGCGGCGTTTTCTCACTCCACCGACCTCGCCTTTCTGGTCATCAGTTTCACCAGCGATTGGCTCTACCCCAGCTATCACAGCAAAGAGCTGGTCAAGGCATTAACCGCCGCGGGCTGCGATGTGAGCTATCTGGACATCGAAAGCACCTGGGGCCACGACGCTTTTCTGGTAGAAGTAGACACCATGACCCGCCTGCTGGGCAGCTTTCTGGATCGCCTGACCACCCGTAACCGGTAACCCGTGACTAACCACCGATTACGGGATACCGTTCCCCCTCCTCTCTGTCTATGACCCTTAACTCCACTCCTTACGCCACATTGCGGCCTGACCTGCAAGCAGTGGCCGATCTGATCCCGCCTGGTGTGAAGGCACTTGACTTGGGCTGCGGCGATGGTGCGTTGCTGGCCTATCTGGTGCAACATAAGCAGGTACGCGGCCGCGGCATTGAACTAAGCGAACCTGGCGTGATGGCCTGCATGGACCGCGGCCTCAGTGTGCGCCAGGGCGACCTGGAAGAGGGGCTGGCCGACTATCCCACTGCCAGCTTTGATGTGGTAATCCTCAGCCAGACCCTGCCATTTCTCGACGATCCCGCAGTCATTTTACATGAAATGTTACGAGTAGGCCGCAGCGCGGTGATCAGCCTGCCTAACTGGGGCTATTGGCGCTGTCGGCTGGAACTGCTGCTGACCGGCCGTGTGCCACAAGCGCCGGATCTGCCGCAGCCGTGGTACGCCGCGCCGCGCTGGCAGGCTGTCAGCATCACCGACTTTGCCCGTTTTTGCCAGCAGGTCGGCATCGCCATCACCGAGGAAGTGTACTTCAGCTATCGCCGCCGTCGCCGCATTTTCAAAGCCAAGAACCTGCTGGCTACCACTGCCGTGTTTAAGCTGAAACGCGAGGCGTAATGTCTGGTGCGGAATAAAGGTTTGCGGTGGTAATTTGTAACCTGTAACCCAAATTACCAGGCTATGTCCGGCCCCTCCGGAATGGTTCCCAATCTGCTGATCGGGCTTCTGCTGCGGCCGGCTGCGCTTTGCTGCGGCCGCAGCAAAACCTTCCCTCGCGAGATGATCCCCATCTCCAAACCAAGTCCACACCCGGCCGCTAATCCGCCCTCGTCTACAGCATACTGTAGACTTCTTACTTCTCACCCTCGCCACTCAGCCGCTCTGCCCACCACAGGATAGCCAGCGCGGCCACACCCAGCGCCAGCAGCGCCAACAACTTAAAAATGCGCGGGCCAATACCCAACGCCAGCAAGCCAAAGGCTGCACAAAAGGCATAATAACCCAGCACGATACGCCGCGGGCCAAAACCAGCATCCAACAAACGAAAATGCAGGTGATCGCGCCCCCCTGCGCCGGGTGATAGCCCGCGTCGTCGCCGCCGCCAGATCAGCCAGGCCACATCAAGAATGGGCAGCCCCAGCACCAGCAACACCGTAGCCATGCGCGCACCACCAATAATACCCAGCGCGGCAACAGCAAACCCCAAAAAATAGGACCCGCTACTGCCCATAAACAGGCGCGCCGGGCTAAAATTCCACGGCAAAAAGCCCAGCGTGGCTCCCAGCAAGGCCAACGGCAGCACCGCAACCGAACCTTGCGGCGGATCCGCGCGCCACAGCATATGGCTGACCAGCACCAGCGCCAGAATCCCCGTCACTCCCGCGGCCAGCCCATCCAGCCCATCCAGCCAATTCAGCGTGTTCATAGCCCCCATGAACCAAAACGTAGTCAGCGCGGCTACCAGCACATCGGGAAAAACAACCTGTTGATTAGTGAAAGGATTGTTCACGCGTTCAATAAAAATCAACGCAACGATGGCGATCCCTGCGCACACCAATTGCACCGCGAATTGCCCGCGCCAGCTCAGTTCATACTTGTCGTCTATCAGGCCAAAACCAAAAGCTGCCGCGCTGCCCAGCAGCAAGCCCAGCAATCGGGTGTTTTCATTGGGATCTGTGCTGGCAGGCAGCCAGCGCGGTAACAGCAGATAGCCCACCGCCAAAGCGCCGATAAATGCACCAAACAAGGCCATGCCACCCGTGCGCGCGATCACGCCCTGATGCACCCGGCGGCCACCCGGCCGATCCTCCAACCCCCAACGCCGGCCAAGCCGCTGCGCCCACGGCGCAAGAACCGTGGCCAGCAGCAGCGCGCTGAGAAAAACCGCCAACAAAGCAAGGGTTTCGTGTCCAGTCACAGCGCCATTATACCATTCAATGGGCTTTGGTCAATGAACAACAGGTAAGGGTTGTGTACGGATTTCGGTTGAAACGTGTTGCCACCGAAGCGAATTCGGTGTCTCAAGCCACGAAACCCCTGCCGGGGCTTTCGGAGAGCGCCTAAGGGCGCTTCGTTCTCTGAGCCGGAACCATTCATTGTCCGGCTCTTGTAATTCAACCGAAAGTCGCACACCATCCAGGTAACTAGCAACGGAGGCGAGACAAGAGGTCGAACGCAGAAGCGCAAATTGCTGCTGTTGCCTGCCTGTGCTATTATCCGTTCATGCCTGACTTTGCCTTGCTTGCTACCCATACTCACACCTTGCCCGACACCGACTGGGATGCATTTGTCGCCGCGCATCCTGATACCCACCTGTTGCAAACCACCCGCTGGGCTGATCTCAAACGCAGCGCGGGCTGGCAGGCCGAGCGCATCGCCCTGGCCGAAGGAAAACGCCTGGTGGCCGGTGGGCAAATCCTCTATCGCCGCTTGCCGTGGGGTCAAACGCTGGCCTATGTGCCCAAAGGCCCCCTGGTAGATTGGCGGCGTGCCGACCTGGTGCGTCCGCTGCTGGCGGGCATGGTGCAAGTGAGCGCCACGCGCCGCGCCGCCCTGCTCAAGCTGGAGCCAGATCTGCCCGACTCAGCGCAGCTTGAGCTGATTCTCAGCAGCTACGGCCTGCGCCGCGGCCACACCGTGCAGCCGCGCAGCACCATCTATCTGCCGCTGGATGACGGCCCAGACGCCGCACTGGCACGCATGAAGCAAAAGTGGCGCTACAACGTGCGCCTGGCCGAGCGCAAGGAAGTGACCGTGCGCACCATGACGGCCGCCGATCTGCCCGCCTGGCACGCCATGAACGAAGAAACAGGCCGCCGTGATGGCTTCGGTGTGCATGATTCGGCTTACTATGACACAGCCTTTCACCTTTTTCCGGCAGATCAGGCGCGCTGGCTGCTGGCTGAATGGCAGGGCCAACCATTGGCTGCTATTGCCGTTTTCGCCCTGGGTCACAAAAGCTGGTACATGTGGGGAGCCAGCAGCAACAGCGAGCGCCAGCGTATGCCCAACCATGCCCTGCAATGGGCCGGGCTGAACTGGGCTGCCGAGCGCGGCGCAACGTTATACGACCTATGGGGCATCCCTGACGAGGTCGGCGCCAATCCCGCGGCCTACAGCGAAGATTATGTCGAGCAGCAGGGTGGCCTTTGGGGCGTCTATCGCTTCAAACAAGGCTTTGGCGGCCAGGTGATGCGCTACACCGGCGCCTGGGATTTACCCGTCTCGTCCATCGGTTCACGCCTCTACGCGTGGGCGCGACGCTGGCGCGGCCTGTAGCCGATGATTAGCAAACAGAGAGCATCTCACCACGCGCCCAACACCGCTGCATACAGAGCAAATGAGCGTCTGTTTACGCTTCTGCTTCTTCTCACCCCTTACTAACCACCGCACCCCTGGACACAAGATAGCCATAAAGCACGAGTTCAGTGCAGTGATTCAGGATGCAGGCAGTAACGGCGGCGCTTACATCGTTGTGCCGTTTGACGTGGAACAGGCGTATGGTACGAAGTGGCATCATCTGCTGCATCACCCATGATTTATAACCCAAGCCGGAGGAATATCCATGCTCACCCATCCCATCACCCCCATGCGGCGGGCCGCATCGGCTGGCATGATCATCGTCTTGCTGCTGAGCAGCCTGCTGACCGCGTGTCAGGGCGCGCCAGCGCCTGCCGCGCAGCCGAGCGCCGTGGCCGCAGCGCCGACATCCACCTCCGCGCCGCCCACCGCCACACCTGAGCCTGCCGCCACAGCCACGCCAACTCCCCAGCCAACCGCCACCCCCACAGAGGAAACCCCGCAAGGTGGCGAGATCGTGGAGGGCTTTCGTGTCTACGAAGCCACCAGCGGCAAGACCACTGTGCATGTGTTGATCCAGGCAGACTATGTCAAACCGGCAGATGCGGGTCACAAACCGTACTTCGACACCCTGAGCAGTGTGGCCGGGGTGCAAGGTCTGGTAGACTTGATCGAGGCCTACAACGAGCTGGCTAAAGAGGATGGCTACTGGACCGGTGGCGAGGATCAGATAGACATCACCTTTCGCCTGGTGGAAAGTGTGCTGTTGGACGAAGCATCAGCATTAGAGAAGTCGGAATTGGGGGAATTGGATTATTCTCACAGCGATATGTTTCGAGTTTATGAAAAAATAGATGAAAATAGCAGAAAGATAACTATTATTTTCGATAGAGACCTGGATAAGCCTAATCTAAGGGAAAGGGGCTTGAATTTAGTATTATTTGTGTATACGAGAGGAACGGGGGGATATGGTAAGGATAATCTGCTGGTAAATCTTGGGAAATTGTTGGATGAAGGAAATCAAGAAAAAATTGATAGATCTGTCGCAGCGGCTCATGCGATAAATGATTATCTTGAAGGTACACAACAATAAGATCATCGTATTTCGTAATACATTTGAACACACAGAAACTGCCCAAAACATTGTTCGTTGCGATCTGCAGTATTTTTCTGTTCGCACCTTTTGTGCAGGCAAGCCCGCCGATGTGTTCGGGAACTTTCACACTGACTTGTACAAGGTGGGAGGACTTGCAAGGTAATACTTGTGAGCCTCCCAACCTTACCTACTGTCATCGGGCGCATAGCGTTTCTGGCGCAACCGTTGGGCTGCCATCGCGGAGGCCTTTGACGAAAGGCTCAATCCATTTTATACTAACCGCAGTCCTGGATTGAACAAAGGATCTAGCTATGCCCGTCATCTCGATGTTCTATGGCATTAGGGGCTTTATGCGGTTAGACAGCAAATTGATCCATTGGCGGGCTGCTATCAATAATCCACGACAGTGATATGGTTCAACGTGTTTTTGAATAGGAGCTATTCATGCCTACAATCTCGATGTTTTTCGGGATTATTGTTCGAATGTACTTTGCACCGGGTGAACATAATCCGCCCCACATCCATGTTTATTACAACGAGTTTACGGCCACTATTGGATTGGAGTCTCTGGAGGTGTTGCAAGGCTCCTTGCCCAAAAAACAACTACGCCTTGTTCAAGCATGGGCTGAAATTCATATGGATGAGTTGCAAGCCAACTGGCGACTGGCTATGAATGGCGAAACGCCCTATAAGATCAGTCCTTTACAATCGTAGGAGTATAACCATGTATGCAAGAGTAGTAGATGTACAGGCAACTGATCACTTTACGTTGATATTGACTTTTTCCAACAATGAACGTCGGTTGTTTGATCTCAAGCCATACTTGAGCGTGGGGCGCTTTGCCGAACTCAACAAGATTGAGATCTTTAAGCAAGTAGCCATTTCCTTCGATACCGTGGAATGGGCCAATGGTCTGGACCTGGACCCTGAGTTCTTGTACGCTCATAGTCACCATCTCGCAGATTTCGCCCAGCCAGGCGAATATGCTCGCTAACAAGCTGTATGCCAGTGAACAGCATCACATCCCTAACCGCACGATCACGCTGTTGAACCGTCGGGGCGTATCTACTTAAACCCAAGCCGGAGGAATATCCATGCTCACCCATCCCATCACCCCCATGCGGCGGGCCGCATCGGCTGGCATGATCATCGTCTTGCTGCTGAGCAGCCTGCTGACCGCGTGTCAGGGCGCGCCAGCGCCTGCCGCGCAGCCGAGCGCCGTGGCCGCAGCGCCGACATCCACCTCCGCGCCGCCCACCGCCACACCTGAGCCTGCCGCCACAGCCACGCCAACTCCCCAGCCAACCGCCACCCCCACAGAGGAAACCCCGCAAGGTGGCGAGATCGTGGAGGGCTTTCGTGTCTACGAAGCCACCAGCGGCAAGACCACTGTGCATGTGTTGATCCAGGCGGACTATGTCAAACCGGCGGATGCCGGCCACAAACCGTACTTCGACACCCTGAGCAGCGTGGCCGGGGTGCAAGGTCTGGCTGATCGGGTGCAGGCTATCCGCGCAATGGCTGAAGCAGATGGCTACTGGCGCGGTGGCGAGGGTCAGACCGACATCACCTTTCGCCTGGTGAAAGATGTGCTGCCTCCTCAAACAGACGAATGGGGAGAGCCTGAGTTTATCGGCGGTAGCGTTGCAGCTATTTATGATCAACCCTATAATGCAGGACGGCGGATAATTATAGATTTTGACTTGGATCGTGATAAGGGAATAGCAAACGGATCATCGGGCATTGCTCCGGGGCAATTTATATATGCTGGAGCAAATCATTACAGCCCAAATCGAATAATTGATTTTGAAAAGATGGGAGAAAATGGGGCTGGAGAAGCATATAAGAATGCTTTTGCACAGCTCGACTCTTTGTTAAATTAACAGTGTACCCTCGTGGGATGAGATTAGACAAACTGCCCAAAACATTATTCATCGCAATCTTTAGTATTTTTCTGTTTGTCCCTTTCGTCCAGGCAAGCCCACCAATGTGTTCCGGTACTTTCACACTAACTTGTACAAAATGGGAAAATTTTATTACAGGTTATACTTGTACTCCTCCCAATCTCGTCGGCTGTTATCGGGCGCATAGCGTTTCTGGCGCAACGGATTGCACCATTTACGCTGGAGCCTGTGTACCCAATTTAGCTGGTACGCTCGGTTCAATGACTTGCAGTTACCCATACTTCGCTGATGTTATGAGTAATAACTGCTCCTTTGAGCCTTGTCCTGACGGCAACCCGCCTGTTAATGGTCAGTGTGGCTATGTACCGCCACATGACGATCCACCACCACCGATAGTTTTTGGTTGCAACAATTGCACTGAGGTCTATTTGCCGACTGGTTGTAGTACAGACCCAAATAATGCAAATTATGATCCTACTTGCCATTTCGATCACATGGATTGTGCAGGGCATCCTCCAGGACCTGCCCCTGTGTGCCACGCCACCAGGCAATGGTGCGATCCTGATAATTTATCCACTCTCTTACAAAAAAGCGGTTTGGACCCTTGGTCCAAACCACTTTTCACTTTCATAAGATGAAACGCTGCCGGTTAATGTGGCGGGAACTGTAACCAGTAAACAGTTCAGAGCTGCGAGCTTCGACCATGCCACCTGTCACCTTCAACCGGCGGAGGTTGCCGTCTGCTACGAATCAATCACCGTCTGTGACTGTTCGTGCAGGTACAGCGGCACGTAATACAGGCCGCCGCCGTTCTTGCCGGTGCTGCCGCTGCCCTTCCAGCCACCAAACGGCTGATAGCCCGGCCACGCACCGGTGGTGGCGCCGCCCGGCCGGTTGGCATACACCACGCCCGCCTCGATGTTGTCGAAGTACCAGGCGATTTCATCCTGGTCTTCGCTGAAGAAGCCGCCGGTCAAGCCATAACTGCTGTCGTTGGCCTCGCGCATGGCGACTTCCAGGTTCGGCACTGCGGCCACAGCCACCAGCGGCAGGAACATCTCCACCTTCCACAGCTCGTGGTCGAGGGGCAGGTCGTCAATGATCGTAGGAGCCACAAAATAGCCCTTGCCATAGTCGCCTTCGGTCATCACATGGCCGCCAAAGGCGATCTTGCCGTCGCGCGCGGCCTGCTCGGCAAAGCGCTGATAATCGCGGTAGCCGCCCTTGTTGGCCGCCGGGCCCATGAACACATCCTGGCGGGTGGGGTCACCCACAGCCATCTTGCTGGTGAGCGCCACCAGTTTCTCCAGGAAGGCTTCCTTGACCGGCTCTTCCACGTAGACGCGGCTGCACGCCGAGCATTTTTGCCCGCTCAGGCCAAAAGCCGAGCGCATCACGCCCATCGCGGCCTTGTCCAGGTCGGCGTGGCGGCTGACGATCACGGCGTTCTTGCCGCCCATCTCTGCAATGCAGGGGCGCGGCCACTTGCCGCCGGCAAAGCTCTTGATGATGTGCATACCGACATCGTAGGAGCCGGTGAAAGTGATACCGTCCACCTCGTCGTTGCTGATCATCTCTTCGCCGATAGTGCTGCCGGGGCCGGTGACGAAATTGAATACGCCCGCGGGCAGGCCCGCATCGCGGAAACATTCGGTCAGCAGCCAGCCGCTCAGCGGGGTATCGGAAGCAGGCTTGAATACCACAGTGTTGCCCGCCACCAGCGCGCCACCGCTCGGCCCACCGGCCAGAGCGAAGGGGAAGTTGAAGGGCGAAATCACCACCCACACGCCATAGGGCTTGAGCGTGCTGGTGTTGTGGTTCTTGGGGCCTTCATTCGCCAGCGGCTTGACGTAGCCGTTGTTTTCTTCCATCTGGTCGCAGTAGTAGCGAATCAGGTCGGCAGTTTCTTCGACATCGCCGAGGCTTTCCAGCCGGTTCTTGCCGACTTCCAACGCCACCGCGGCGCCGATCTCCATGCTGCGCTCGCTGATCAGATCAGCCGCGGCGCGCAACAGCCGCACACGCTCCTGCCAGGGAGTCTTGCGCCACGCGGGGTAAGCCGCGCGGGCCGCTTTCAGCGCGGCCTTGCCATGTTCCTTGGTGCCCTTCTGGAAATAGCCCAGCAGCCAGTCGGTGTTGATGGGGCTGCGGTCTTCGAAGGTCTGGTCGGTCAGCACGTTTTCGCCGTTGATGAACATGGGGTAAGTCGTGCCATAGCCCGCCTTGACTTGCTCCAGTGCCTCATCGAACATCTTGTGCAGTTCGGGGTTGCTGGCCGACAGGGTCGCGTAGGTGATTTTGAAGGTTGGCTTAGTCATGGAATACTCCTCGGTAGAGAATGGAAAATTGGTAGACAAGTACGCCGTAGGCGAGTAAACAAGTGGCAAGTAGACAAGGAGGAGAGGGTAGAGAGTAGAAGTTGGGACGTAAGAGAAGTGACAGCGTGAGCCACACAACCTTTCACTTCCCACTTCTCACTTCTCACTTCTTGCTTCTCACTCTTTACTCCTTACATCATACCAAACACTGAAAACTGAAAACTGGATACAGGACACTGGATACTGAATACTGCTACTGGACACCGCTACTGGACATCGTCCGCCAGGGCGAGCAGCTCATCCAGCACATCCAGCGCCCAGGCCAGATCGTCCTGCTTGATGTTCAGCGGCGGCGAGATGATGATCAGGTTGCCGCGCGTGCCCAGCGCCAGACCGCGGCGCTTGGCTTCTGCCGCGATCTGCTTCACCGCGGCTGGTGTTTGCGGCCACGGAGCCAGCGGCTGCCGCGTGGCGCGGTCGCTCACCAGCTCCAGCGCGGCGAAAAGGCCAATATCACGCACATCGCCCACGCTCGGATGGCGTTCGGCCAACGTGCGCAGCCGGTGATGCATCCACACGCCCAGGTCATGGCTGCGCTGCACCAAGCCTTCGCGCTCATACGCGCCGATGGTCGCCACCCCCGCGGCGCAGCACAGCGTATGGCCGGAGTAGGTCAGGCCGGTCGGCAGCGAATGGTCATCGAAAAAGGCCGCGCAGCGTTCATTCAGCACCACACCGCCCAGCGGCAGATGCGCCGCGGTCAGCCCCTTAGCGATCAGCATCAGATCGGGCTGGGCATCGGGCCAGTGCTGCCAGCCGAACCATTCACCGGTGCGGCCAAAGCCGGTCATCACCTCGTCGGCGATCAGCAAAATACCGTAGCGGTTACAGATCTCGCGCACTTCGTGCCAATAATTGCCCGGCCCGGCAAAGAGGCCATTCGTCCCTACCACCGGCTCCATCACCACCGCGGCCACCGTGTCCGGGCCTTCCCACTCGATTACCTCAGCGATGTGCTGCGCGCAGCGCAGATTGCACGCCGGGTAGGTCTGGCCGAAGGGGCAGCGATAGCAGTAAGGCGGCAGCACGTGTACCATATCGGCCACCGGCGCAGTGGTCCAGTTGCGGTTATCGCCGCTCAGGGCAATCGCGTTGCTGGTGGCCCCGTGATACGAGCGATAACGCCCGATAATCTTGCGGCGGCCAGTGATCCAGCGGGCGATCTTGATGGCGTGCTCGGTGGCCTCGGCCCCGTCCATAGTGAAATAGACCTTGCCGCCAGCCAGCCGGCTTTTTTCGATCACCAGGCGGGCCAGCTCCTCGCGCGGGGGCGATCCCCAGGCATTGTGGATAAAGCACAGCTCGGCAGCCTGGCCTTGAATCGCCGCGACCACATCGGGATGCTGGTGGCCGAGGTTGTTGCACTGCGCCTGGGCGCTCAGGTCAAGATAGCGGTGGCCGTCGGCGTCCCAGAACCACGCGCCTTCACCGCCGACAATATCCGGTGCGTTCCAGTCCGTTTGTTTGAACTGCCAGGTATGTAACACATGAGGCTCTTGGCCGATGGTGGACATAGGGTTCCTGTTCTTTGAAGACGGTATCCAGTATCGGGCGAACGGTAAACGGTTCACCGTGTCATCGCTGCATCAGGGCATCGGTTAGCTTGCAGGCAGCAATAAAAAACCGGCTCTGGACAAGCCGGTATATGCGTCACGACTTCATTGTCCAGACGAAGGCATTGTACGGGCCGCGGCGTTTCCTGTCAACTTGTGACGTGCATGAGAAAAAATGCGCAGCGCAGCACATACTGCGTCCTGCGTAATTGCCGCAAGAGTTACATGATACGCAGTACGCATTACAAGTCACATGACCTCTGGCACTTCCGCATACCGGCAGCATAGGGTAAGATAGAGTTAAGTTTTAAGAGTAGCCGTTCACCGATCCCCTTCCGAGGTTCTCATGCCCCCGATTCTCGAAGCTCACAACCTGGTTAAACGTTTTGGCGACTTCACCGCGGTCAACGACGTCAGCTTTACCATCAACGAAGGCGAGGTGTTCAGCCTGCTTGGCCCCAACGGCGCAGGGAAGACCACCACGATTTCCATGCTTTCCTGCCTGCTCGCCCCCACCGCCGGCGATGCGGTGATCGGCGGCCACTCGGTGACGCGCGATCCGATGGCCGTGAAGCGCATCATCGGCATCGTGCCGCAGGACATTGCCCTGTACGAAGACCTTAGCGCGCTGGAAAACCTGCTCTTCTGGGGCCGTCTGTACGGCATGGGCGGCGAGGCGCTCAAGCAGCGCGTGCAAGAGGTGCTGGAGCAAGTGGGACTGACCGACAAGGCCAAACAGCGCGTCAAAACCTACTCCGGCGGCATGAAACGGCGCATCAACATCGCTGTGGGCCTGCTGCACAAGCCGCGCGTGCTGTTTATGGATGAACCGACGGTTGGCATTGACCCGCAAAGCCGCCGCAACATCCTGGACAACGTGAAGGAACTCAACCGCCAGGGCATGACCGTGCTCTACACCACGCACTACATGGAAGAGGCGGCGGAGCTGTCCAACCGCGTCGGCATCGTGGATCACGGCAAGCTGATTGCCCTGGGCACGCAGCGCGAGCTGACCCAACTCGTCGGCCAGATGGACACGCTGCGCCTGCACCTGGCGGAAGACCAGGACCCGGCGGCCTTGATCGAAGCCCTGCGCGGTCTGCCCGCGGTGCAGCAGGTGATCGCCGTTGACCACGAAGCGGCGCTGATCGTGCCGGAAGCGCAGGAAGCCATTCCGCCCGTGTTCCGCCTGGCCGACCGCCTCGGCATCAAAATCCGCTCGGTAGACATCGAAGAACCCAACCTCGAAGCCGTCTTCCTGCACCTCACAGGACGGGCGTTGAGGGATTAAGGCGGGAGACAGGTAGACAAGGAAACAAGTAGACAAGTACACAAGGAAAGAAGTAGACAAGGAAAAAGTATACAAGTACACAAGGAAAGAAGTAGACAAGGAAAAAGTATACAAGTACACAAGGAAAGAAGTAGACAAGGAAAAAGTATACAAGTACACAAGGAAAGAAGTAGACAAGGAAAAAGTATACAAGTACACAAGGAAAGAAGTAGACAAGGAAAAAGTATACAAGTACACAAGGAAACTGACTTGTATACCCACCTTCGGCGTACTTGTCTACCCGCCTTCGGCGTACCCCCTCCGGAGCACTTGTGTACCCGCCTTCGGCGTACTCGCCTTCGGCGTACTTGTCTACCTGTCTACTTGTCTACCCGCCTTCGGCGTCCCCTCTCCGGAGCACTTGTCTACTTGTATACCCGCCTCCGGAGCACTTGTCTACTTGTCTACCTGTCTACCTGTCAACCTGTCTTCGGCGTACTAACTATGACCCAACTACTCACTATTGGCTGGAAAGACTTGCGGCTGATGTTTCGTGACAAGGCCGCGCTGATTTTGATGCTGGCTGCGCCGCTGGCGCTCACCCTCGGCATGGGCCTGATCACCGGCGCGTTTTCCCCGGATCAGACCAGCAGCATCAGCAGGTTGCCCGTGGTGCTGGTGAACCAGGATGGCGGCCAGCTTGGCAACGCGCTGCAAACCTTGTTTACCTCGCCGGAGCTGGCCGATCTGCTTGACGTAGCCGTGAGCGACGATGCCGCCGCGGCCCGCGCGGCGGTGGCCGCCGACGAAACCACCGCCGCGGTGATCATCCCCGCGGGCTTCACCGCCAGCGTCATCCCGCAAGACGCCGCCAACGTCACCGCCGCGCCTGTAGTCGCCATCGAAATCAACGCCAACCCGGCCCGGCCCATCGGCTCCGGCATCGTGCAAAGCATTGTACAAAGCTTCCTGGATCAGGTTGAGGCGGGCCGCATCGGCGGGCAGGTAGCCATTGAGCAGCTCATCGCCGCGGGTCTCGTCACCCCGACGCAAATTCCGCAGTTGGCGCAAGCCATCAGCGAGGCCCAAACCGCGCAAAACAGCGAATCGCTGATCAGCCTGGCGCGCCGCGACACGGCCTCCACGCAAACGCTCGACTTCAACCCGCTGCTGCTGCTGGCCCCTGGCATGGCGATGGTTTTTCTGATGTTCACCGTCAGCCTGGGCAGCCGCAGCATCCTGCAGGAACGGCAGAACGGCACGCTGGGCCGCATGTTGAGCACCGCCACGCCCAGCAGCTCGATCCTGGCGGGCAAGATCGCGGGCGTCTACATGATCGGCGCGGCGCAAATGCTCCTGCTGATCCTCACCAGCACCCTGCTCTTCCGGCTGAACTGGGGCGACCCGCTGGCTGTGCTGGCATTGGTGCTGGCCGCGGTGGCCGGAGCCTCCGGCTGGGGGCTGGTGCTGGCTGCTGTCGCCAAGACGCCGACGCAGGCGGCTAATCTGGGCATGACCATGATGCTGCTGTTCGGCGTGCTGGGTGGCAGCTTCTTCGGCACAATGCTGGAAGGCCCGCTGGCAACCGTGGGCAAGATCACGCCCAACGCCTGGGCCACGCAAGGCTTTAGCCTGCTGGCACGCGGTGGTACACTCGCCGATTTATGGCCGGTCATCGCCGCGTTGTTGGTGATGGCTGCGGTGCTGCTGGCCTTCGCTGTGATGCTGTTTGGCCGCAAAGGCTTTTTGCAGAGGTAAGATCATGCAACGTATTTTGGCCATTGCCCGCAAAGACCTGCGGGTGCGTTTTTCCACCCCCGCCGAATGGCTTTTCTTCATCATCTTGCCGGTTTTCTTCATCATGGCGATTGCCGGCTTCGCCAGCGGCCCCAACAACGGCGACTACCGCATCACCGTGCTGGCGGTAGACGAGGACAGCAGCGCGCTGAGCCGTAAGCTGCTGGACACGCTCAACGCCTCGGACAGCGTGCGCGTGGAGCTGCTGGCCGCGGATGCCGCGCAGACGGCGTTCGACGACGGTGACGGTCCGGCGCTGCTCACCATTCCCGCAGGCTTCGAGGCCGATCTGCTGGCCGGCCAGCCGGTGCAGCTTGACCTGCGCTTGTTGCCCGCCAGCACCGATGCCCTGTCCGCGCAGCAGGCCATTCAGGCCGCCGCCGGGCAGATCAGCCGCGGGCTGGCAGCAGCCAACAGCAGCGTAGCCCTGGCCGGGCAAGTGCAGCCCTTTGCCGATGACGCCGCGCGCCGCGCCTATTTTGCCGACAGCCTGGCCGCGGCTGAGGCGCAACTGGCCGCCGCGCCTGCGCGCCTGGCTGTGACCAAGCCGCCGGTGGAGGAGGAAACCGAGTACAGCGGTGCGGCGCAAAGCTCCGCGGGTCAGTTGTTGGTCTGGGTGATTATTCCCCTGCTGGGCACGGCCGCGCTGATGGCTTACGAGCGCACGCAGGGCACGCTGAAGCGGCTGATCTCTACCCCAACCAGCAAGGCCGAGTACCTGCTGGGCACGATCACCGGCCAGTATATCGGCTCGGCAGTGCAGATGGCGTTGATTGTGGCCTTCGCGGCGTTGGTGATGAAGGTGACGTGGGGGCCGCTGCCCGCGTTGGCCGCGGTGCTGCTGGCCTTTGCCCTTTCTTCGGTGGCGCTGGGCACGATGTTGGGCACGTTCGTCAAGACAGAAAATCAGGCCAGCGGCCTCAGCATTATGCTGGGCATGACCTTTGGCTTGTTGAGTGGCTGCATGTGGCCGCTGGAGCTGTTTCCGCCCGCGGTGCGCAGCGCGGTGCATGTGCTGCCTATGACCTGGGCGATGGAGGCTCTGACCGGCCTCACCATGCGCGGGGAGGGGTTGCGGGCTGTGTTGCCCGCGGTGGGCGTGCTGCTGCTGTCCGCGCTGCTTTTCTTCGCTGTGGGCGTCCGCCGGTTTCGCTACGAGTAAGGCGTCAGGCGTAACGAGAAGACGCATAACCAAAGCGGTGTAGACGCTCAAGCCAGAGCATCCACACCGCTTTGGTCATTCATGGGTTACTTGATAACTGACGTTGCGCAGCAGGCGCTGGCAACAACCCCAGCGCCGCGCCGAGCAACGCGCCGCTTAGCAGGCAGGCGAGGGGAGGAGCAGCGCCGTAAATCCCAGCCTGGCAGCGGCTGAGGCGGGGCGCACAAGCTCCTGCTGGCTCCAGACGTGCAGACGAATCGCCAGCACCTGACAGATCAACGCGGCAAGGGCCGTCGCAAACGACAGCGTCAATTTTTTGGTAATCATAATTTCTCGCTCCATCTGCACAACAAAAACAGAATTTTCCGCCCCGCCGCGCCGGCGGCATCAAAACAACAGGTTGATTAGCAACTGCGCAACTCCTATAAACAGCTACGGCATGGGGTATTGCATACGATAAAGGGTATCCGCCTGCAAGTTGTCATATACCTGCTGAGTACCATCCGGCCAGATAATCGTCATTGAGCTAAGCATAGCATTGCCCAGACCAAAGTACAGCGTCAAGCTGCTGCTGCCACCCACGCCGTCGCCATTGTGCACATCCTGCATCTGTACCCGCCCATCATCCGTTGTTACTGTCACACGTGCCCCAACGGCATCACGGTTCACCGGGCCAGCGCCAATCAGCTTCACAGCCAACCAGTGATTGGTAGGCGCAGCAAGCGCCGTGTTGCGAAACAAGTGATAGCCGCGGTCATAGTTGCCTATCACCAAATCCACCCACCCATCGCGATCATAGTCGGCTGTAGCCACTCCCACGCTGGGGCCGGGGTCAGCCGCGCCGCTTTCCTGCCCAAGTGGGGTAAAATGTCCTGCTCCCTCGTTGTGGAACAGCACATTCCACGCGCCCGGACGATTGGACTTCATCAAGGCCACGTAGAGATCACGCGCACCGTCGTTGTTGTAGTCCAGCGGCACAGCCCCCCAAGCCACTGTATCTGCGCTAAGCGCTACACCGGCTGCGGTTGCTGTATTGCTGAAGGTGCCATCACCCTGGTTTTGCAGCAGTACCGACAGACCTGCATTGGTAAAGAAGATATCCTGATCGCCATCCGCATCCCAGTCGTCGGCGGCTACCCCCATGCCCATCACCCGCACCGCTGCACCCGCCGCGGCTGAGACCTCACGAAAGCACCAGCCGCCGCAACCGGCACCATCATTGCGCCACAGTTTGTTACCGGGGGGCAAAATAAACTCGTCGTTTACCAGATAGATATCAAGATCACCGTCGTTGTCGTAGTCTAACCAGCGAGCAATAAAACCACCGCCGCTGTTTTGTCCGCCCAACAGCGCGCTGACATTGCTGAAGGTGCCATCGCCGTTGTTATGATAGAGCTGATCAGGCTGGCCGGTCTGGCCGGCACTACGCGCACAGCGGGGCACACACGACCAATTAGCCACATACAAATCAAGCCAACCGTCGTTGTCATAATCGGCCCAGCTTGCGCTTTTGCTGGTATGGGTGTCACTCACCCCGGCAACCGTGCTGACATCGCGAAAGCCCCGGCCCAAATCGTTGTGGAACAGCATATCGGCTTCACGGCCCAGCACCAGCAGATCGGGCCAGCCGTCGTTGTCGTAGTCGGCCCAGCTTGCGCCGCCGCTGTAGTGATCAGGCAGAGCCACCTGAGCAGCCAGCGGCGAACGGCTGAAGGTGCCATCACCGTTGTTGCGATACAGCGTGTTCGTCCCGATGCTGTCGGTCACGTACAGATCTTCCCAACCGTCACCATCGTAGTCGCCCCATGCCTGGCCGGTGATCTGATAGCCTTTGGTATGCTTGGCGGTGATGCCGGCAGCCTCACTAACATGCTCAAACGGCATGGCGCCAGTCAGGACATCGGAAACCGGCAGCTCGCTGGGCACACCTGCGGGAATTACTGCGGTCATATCACGGGCCGCCGGATCGGTGAGCGCCTCCATAAAAGCCAGCAACTGCGTCACTTCGTCATCGCTCAAAGCCAACGGTTGTGCCACCTGCTGATCTAGCTGTGCCAGCATGTCGGTCATGGCTGTGGGGCGGCTTTCCGAATCGCTGAGAATTTCCCCGGCAAGCTGCGAATAATCGTAGGCGTAGTAAGAAGCTACCGGGTCGAGATGATGCCGAATGGTCTCTTCCAGGGTGGCAAAGGCCCCGTTGTGCATCCACGGGCCAGTCAGGGTGACGTTGCGCAGGGCAGGGGTACGAAAGGCAAAACGATCCTCTGCCTTGCCCGTTTCGCGGGCGCGTCCCGTATCTACATAGGCGTTTTTGCGCCCTTTGCCGGGGCCAAACTGTGGCACAGCCAGGTTGTGAAACTGCTGATCGGTAAGCAAGCTGCCGCTGTGACATTGAGCGCAGCCTGCCTTGCCGTAGAAGAGCAGCGCGCCGGCTTTGGCAGAGTCATCCAGGGCCGCGCTGTCACCGGCCAGGTAGCGATCCCACGGGCTATTGGTGAAAGTAAAGGCGCTGATCTGAAAGGCAGCCAGGGCGTTGGCCGCGTATTCAAAGCCCATAGTATCAAAGTCTGTACCGGGATAGGCAGCTTCAAACAGCGTGCGATACGACGGAATCGCGCCCAGCCGCGCCATCAAGGCACTCCACACGGCATGCAAGTCATATTCGCCTGTGCCGCCCACCTCGTTGATGTTGCCGTGTACGTCGTAATCCTGCGGATCGCCACGCATCTCCACGCGTGAAGTCACCGGAAACATGGCTTGCGCGGCCAGGACGTTATGCAGCCCGGCAGGCAAGCTCTGCTCAAACTCCACCGGCTGGATAAAGCTCACGCCATCTTCCGCGGTGAGCAGACGGCCATCCCAAAACATGCTGTGCCACTGCGGTGCGCCGCGGTTGAACACATCGGGCGCGTTGCGCGGCACCAACATGCGCATCGAACCGCGCAGGCGGTTGGGAGCCTCGCCCATGCCGCCGGTTCCAATAGCCAGGCGCAAGCCGTCGCCGGTAGCCATGCCGGGCAGGTGACAGGTAGCGCACGACACGTCACGATTGCCGCTAAGTTCTTTGTCGAAGAACAGCAGTTGCCCCAGCGCCACCGCGGCAGCATCCTGTGCGGGGCCGGGGTCCAGCATGCTCACTTGCTGCGCAGCCAGCAGTTGTTGCAGGGCGTTGTCAACGGGCAAGACCGTAGCAACAGGCTCAGGTCGCGGCGAAACCGTCGGAGCCTTGCAAGCCGCCGCTACAACAATCAAACTACACACCAGTAAACAAAAAGATAAACGCCGCATAGGATACCGTAAAAAAAGGCCCTTCCCTAATGAAGAGCCTTGTGTTTGCCTGGGCGGGTGATTTAAGCGGGCACAGCCAGCCGCTGATTGATGTAGGCCACGATGTCGGCGGTGCTGGTGCCTGGGCCAAAGACCGCAGCGATGCCAGCAGTGCGCAGCGGCTCGATGTCCTCGTCGGGGATGATGCCACCCACCAGCACCATCACATCGTCCATGCCCTGTGCGCGCAGCAGTTCGACCACACGCGGGCATAGCGCCAGATGCGCGCCGGACAAAATGCTCAGCCCTACCACATCCACATCTTCCTGCAGGGCTGCCTCAACAATCATCTCCGGCGTTTGACGAATGCCAGTATAGATCACCTCGAAGCCGGCGTCGCGCAGGGCACGCGCCACTACTTTGGCCCCGCGGTCGTGGCCGTCCAGGCCGGGCTTGGCAACGAGAACACGAATTTTGCGTTCGGACATGGGCGTTTGCTCCTTGAATGCGAATGATGAGGAAATTGTACCATTATGCACGAGGGCTGTCAAACGTAACCCGTAACTCGTAACCCGTAACTCAGAGTGCAATGGTGGTTGGGGTCAGGGATGCAAAGGGAGTGATGCGTAACGCGCGCTGGCCGGTCGCTTAGGCCACTGCGCTGGCCGGTCTCCAGACCGAGCCTGCTCTGGCCGATCTCCAGACCGAGCCTGCTCTGGCCGGTTTCCAGACCGAGCCTGCTCTGGCCGGTCTCCAGACCGAGCCTGCTCTGGCCGGTCTCCAGACCGAGCCTGCTCTGGCCGGTCTCCAGACCGAGCCTGCTCTGGCCGGTCTCCAGACCGAGCCAGACCACACCTGCGGACTCGGTCAGGAAATTGCGAACCATCCCGCAGGGACCGGCCGCAGCATGAAAGCCACTGCTCTGGCCGGTCTCCAGACCGAGCCAGACCACACCTGCGGACTCGGTCTGGAGACCGGCCGCAGCGAGAGGGACTGGCCGCAGC
>CALESQ010000059.1 GCA_937907455.1 uncultured Caldilineales bacterium | reverse complement strand
CCAATGGGCGGTCTGTGCAAATCGCAGACCGCCTGTTTCGTAGTCTAAACTCTAGCTTTTTATGACTCTGACTCAACGAACTGACCTTCGCAATATTGCGATTATTGCCCACGTAGACCACGGCAAGACCACGCTGGTAGATGGCCTGCTGAAGCAAGCGCTCGTTTTCCGCGCCAATCAACAGGTTGCGGAGCGCGTGATGGACTCCAATGACCTGGAGCGCGAGCGCGGCATTACGATTCTGGCCAAGAACACGGCCATCAGTATTCCCGACCCTGCCACGGGCGAACCGGTGAAGATCAACATTGTGGACACCCCCGGCCACGCTGATTTCGGCGGTGAAGTGGAACGTGTGCTGAACATGGTGGATGGAGTGCTGCTGCTGGTGGATGCCGCCGAAGGCCCGATGCCGCAAACCCGCTTCGTGCTGAAAAAGGCGCTGGAGATTGGACACCGCGCCATTGTGGTCATCAACAAGGTGGACCGCAAAGATGCCGAGCCGGACCGCGTGCTTAACGAAACCTTCGATCTGTTTCTGGAGCTGGGAGCCAGCGATGAGCAAGCTGACTTTCCGGTGATCTATGCCATAGCAACCACGGGCCGCGCTGGCACAACGCCAGAACTGGGAGCGGACTTGCAGCCGTTGTTCCAGGCCATTTTGCAGTATGTTCCCGCGCCGCAGGTTGATCCAGATGCGCCGTTGCAACTGCTGGTAACTACGCTGGGCTACGACAATTACCGTGGCCTGACTGCGGTAGGCCGGCTGTTCGCTGGCCGCATCACCGCTGGGCAAAGTCTGGCGCGCCTGTCGCAGGATGGCGAGATACGGCCTGAACGCGCCCGCTATCTGTTTGTCCACGAAGGACTAGAGCGAGTCGAGGTGGAAAGCGCCGAAGCAGGCGAGATCGTTGCGCTGGCCGGGCTGGAAGGCATCGCCATCGGCGAGACGCTGGCCGACCCGGAAAATCCAGTGGCGCTGCCCACGATTCGAGTAGAAGCCCCCACGGTGCGCATGACTTTTGGCGTCAGTACATCCCCATTTACCGGACGCGAAGGGCGCTGGGGCACCTCCCGCCGTCTCCGTGAGCGCCTGGACAATGAGCTACGCCACAATGTAGCTCTACGCGTTGAGGATACCGAAAGCGCCGACACTTTCCTGGTATCGGGCCGCGGCGAGCTGCATCTGGCGATTCTGATCGAAACCATGCGCCGTGAAGGGTATGAATTCCAGGTGTCGCGCCCCGAGGTGATTCTGCGCGATGGCCCAGACGGCGAAAAGCTGGAACCGTTTGAAGAAGTGCATATCGAAACCAGCCCGGAAACAGTGGGTGTGGTGGTAGAAATGCTGGGGAAGCGGCGCGGTCAGTTGCTGGATATGCAGGACATGAACAACGGCAGTGTGATGCTTACCTATCTGGTTCCTACACGCGGCCTGCTGGGCTTTCGCTATCAATTCCTTACCGCCACGCGCGGCATGGGAACCATGCACTCGATTCTGCACGACTATTTGCCGCTGGCCGGAGCGATGCAGGCACGTTCGCGCGGCTCGCTGATAGCGTGGGAAACCGGCGCCAGCACCACTTATGGCCTGAAAAACGGTGAGGAACGCGGCGTGTTGTTTATCGGCCCTGGCGTCGAGGTGTATCAGGGCATGGTGGTTGGTGAGCATCAGCGCCCTGGCGATCTCGATGTAAACATCTGCAAGGCGCGCCACCTGGACAATATCCGCAGCTCTACCAAAGAAATTCAGGAGCGACTGACTCCCCCGCGCGAGATGAGTCTGGACGAGTGCATTGAATATCTGGCGGACGACGAGCTGCTTGAAGTAACCCCGCTCAATCTGCGCATCCGCAAACGCATTCTACCCAAGCATGATCGCGATCGCGCAGCCAAGCAAACCAAACAACTACTGGGCCAATAAACCACCCGGCTAGACGCGAGTTTCCCGTTAATCCGTGTCCATTCGTGGCTATCCACGGCGCAAAAAAGCGCCGCGGATGGGAACGGATGAACACGGATTTTTTTGATCCGTATCTATCCGCCTCCATGCGCGGCGCAAAAATGCTACCGATCAAGGGGGTAAATTTTTAACGACGGCGATTGCCCAGACTGAGGTAATAAAGCAACTGTAATACCGCGGTGATGGTGGCCGCTACGTAGGTGGTAGCCGCAGCCCGTAACACGGCACGCGAGCCGCGCATATCTTCCTCGCTGCTGACCAGACCGGCATCAGCCAGCAACTTCAGGCCGCGCCGACTGGCATCAAACTCCACAGGGAGGGTGATGATGCTGAACAGCACCGAAATACCAAAAATAAGAATACCCAGGTAAAACGCGCCGGTTATGTTGGTGAGCAGACCGATCATAATCAGGGCATAGGAAAGCATTGGGCTGAAACGCACCGCAGGCACCAGAAAATTACGCGCTGCAATCAATGGTGACTTGGTAGCATATTGCTGGGCATGCCCCAGCTCGTGCGCCACAATCGCCATCGAAGCCACTGAAGGCTGGGTAGCCACTGCTTGCGACAAACCCACCGTATGAGTGCGCGGATCATAATGGTCACTCAATGTGCCAGCTACGCCCTGAAACTGCAAGCCGGTTCCACTGTTAACCTGATAGGTAGCACCAAGCCCAGTGTTGCGCAGCAATGCCTGTCCCACCTGCAAGCCGGTCAGGTCCTGACTGTTGCGCACCTGGCTCCACTTGCCATAGGCAGACCTGATGTACGCCTGCGCAGCCATCGAAATGACCATAGTGACGATAAAAATCAACATATAAGAAGAATTGAGCATTTGGAAAGCAAACCTCCTGTCAAGCAGTGTGTTGCGGAGCTTTATTTGGTAACAGCACGGAAGGGCACGGTCTGGAGACCGGCCCAAGCTATTTAGAATGACAATCACCACGGAGGAGCACGGTCTGGAGACCGGCCCGAGCTATTTAGAATGACAATCACCACGGAGGGGCACGGTCTGGAGACCGGCCCAAGCTATTTAGAATGACAATCACCACGGAGGGGCACGGTCTGGAGACCGGCCCAAGCTATTTAGAATGATAATCACCACGGAGAGGCACGGTCTGGAGACCGGCCCGAGCTATTTAGAATGACAATCACCACGGAGGAGCACGGTCTGGAGACCGGCCCAGGCTATTTAGAATGACAATCACCACGGAGGAGCATGGTCTGGAGACCGGCCCAAGCCACTTAGAATGACAATCACCACGGAGGAGCACGGTCTGGAGACCGACCCAGGCTATTTAGAATGATAATCACCACGGAGGAGCACGGTCTGGAGACCGGCCCAGGCTATTTAGAATGACAATCACCACGGAGGAGCACGGTCTGGAGACCGGCCCAGGCTATTTAGAATGATAA
>CALESQ010000058.1 GCA_937907455.1 uncultured Caldilineales bacterium | reverse complement strand
TACATTCGTGACCTCATTCGTAAACGGCAACCCGACACCATCGTGCCCGATCCGGAGGACACTTCGAGCAGGCTCAGTGCAGGTCCGCAGAGCCTCAACCGGTACGGGTATGTGCTCAACAACCCGCTGAAGTTCACGCTCCGGGTCGTGGGGTATCAAACCCTTCAATTCTCTTTGTTTCAAACGGTCCGAGACCCTTTTCCGGCATTCCCGCTCACCCAATATGCACCCTCCCCAACAGGCTTAAAGCCGTTAGTCACCCCCACAGCCCGCTTCAGCGGGCTTTTTTGTTAGCAACAAATCGCCTTGTCCTTGTTGTGTTCATATTATCTGGTCAATACCTTGACAATTCTTGTACCATCTGGTATACTGATCCTATCCTGTCTGAGAGGTTGACCCATGAAAAAGTTTGCCCTTGCCTTGCTTGCCCTGCTTGTTGTAGCGGCTGCAACCTTCGCCGCCCTGCGCCTCAACGGTTCTCGCAGTGAGCAAGCTACCACCGAGCCACCCGCTTCAGCCGCTGACACCACAACACGCGGTTCCGTGGTAGATGGCCGCGTAGTGCCGCTGCGCCGCGCCGATCTCAGCCTGCCCATCCCCGGTGTGGTGGCCGAGATACTGGTACAGGAAGGTGACGCCGTCGCCGCAGATCAACCCCTGCTGCGCCTGCACGCCGAACAGCAACGCGCCGCGCTCGCTCAGGCCTCAGCACAACTGGCCCGCGCCCAGGCCCGCCTGGCCGAGCTGAAAGCCGGCGCCCAGCCAGCAGAAATCACTGCGGCTACTGCCCTGCGCGATCAGGCTCAGGCACGCCTTGACCGTCTGCAAAACGGCCCCCTGTCTGCAGAGCAAACCATCGCTCAGGCTACCCTGGCCGAGGCCCAGGCGCGGCTACAAGGCGTGCAAAGCGGCACCAGTCAGCAGCAAAAGATCAGCGCGCAAGCCGATCTGGCTAACGCGCAGGCCGGCTTGCGGCAGGCTCAAGCTGCCTACGATCAAGTGGCCGGGCTGGCCGATATCGGCGCACGCCCCGAGGCACTCGCCCTGGAGCAAGCCACCAACGCTGTCCAGGCTGCTCAGGCCCGTTTGGACGATCTGAACCGCGGCCCAGGCAGCGCCGACGTAGCCGCAGCCCGCGCCGCGGTGCAACGTGCAGCCGCGCAGCGCGATCTGCTCAGCGCCCTGGATCCCGCAGCACTGGCCGAGGCCCAGGCTGCACTGCGTCAGGCGCAAGCTCAGCTTGATTTGCTGATAGCCGGCGCGCGGCCCGAAAGCATCGCCGCGGCCGAGGCTGACGTAGCTTTGGCCGAAGCAGGTGTTGCCCAGGCACAGGCCGCCTTGAACGACACCGAGCTGCGCGCTCCCTTTGCCGGAGTGATCGCCGGGTTAAACGTGGCCGCGGGCGAACAGGCCGCAGCAGGCGCCACCGTGGTGCGTTTAGCTGATCTCAGTGTGTGGCAGATCGAAACCGAGGACCTCACCGAATTCGACGTGGTGGGTGTGCAGTCGGGCGACGCCGTAGAACTGGCCTTTGATGCCCTGCCCGATCTAAAGCTGACCGGCACGGTGGTGCGCATTCGCCCCATCGGTGAGGACAACCGCGGCGACATTGTCTACACCCTACTGATAGACCCGGCGGAACAGGACAGCCGCTTGCTGTGGAACATGACCGCGGTGGTGCGGCTGCCCAAGCCGTAAGCAAGCAAGGAACAAGATTATGGCTTTTTATCTGGCATTCAAAGAAATTTGGCACAGCCGCGGGCGCTATCTGCTGATTGCGGGCATTGTGGCGCTCATCACAACACTGGTGCTGTTTATCGCGGCACTGGCCGAGGGCCTGGGCAACGGCAACCGCGAGTATCTGCAAAAGCTCAACGGTGAATTGATTGTTTATCAACAGGGGGTTGATCTTTCAATCTCGGCCAGTCGGCTGGGCCGTTCAACCCTGGCCGCAGTGCGCCGCGTAGAGGGCGTAGCTCAGGCGGGTCAAGTGAACTTCAGCAGCAGCACGCTGGTGTTCAGCGATGGCCGCGAGGCGTTGGATGTGAGCCTGGTAGGCGTAGAGCCTGGCTTGCCCGGCGAGCCGCCAGCGTTCCAGGGGAACAATCTTAGCCGCGGGCGCGCCAACGAGGCCATTCTCGACCGCAACACCGCGCTGCGTGCCAATCTACAGGTAGGCGACACCATCGTCGTCAAGTCTACCCAGGGCACCGAAGAAAAGCAGTATCCGTTGGCCGTGACAGGCATCACCGATGGCCGCCAGTACTTCCTGCAACCCTCGATTTTTGTACCCATGCAAACCTGGGAAAAAGTACGGCCAGGCGGCGGCGAAATCCCCGCGGGCAGCGAATTAGTATCCAATATCATTGCCGTGCGTTTGGCCGATCCCGCGCAGTTACCCGCGGTGCAAGCGCGGCTGCTGGCCGAAGTCAGCGACATCGAAACAGCCGACCGCACCACTGCCTACGAAGCCACACCCGGCTACTCGGCCCAGCAAAGCACGCTCAATACTCAGCGTTATTTCACGCTGTTGATCGGTATTCTGGTTATCGGTGGCTTTTTCCAGATCCAGACCCTGCAAAAGATCGCCCAAATCGGCATGTTGAAGGCCATCGGCACCACCAACGGCATTGTGGCGCTGGCTGCCATCGTGCAGATCGTGGCTGTCAACACGCTGGGGGTATTGATCGGCGCGGCCGGCTCTTTGCTGCTCTCCCTCACCTTCCCCGTACAGGTTCCCATCGTCTTCACGCCCAATGCCGTGATCGCCAGCGTGCTGGCGCTGCTGATCATCGGCCCCCTCGGCGGGTTAGTGTCGGTATGGGCGCTCAGCCGTGTTGAGCCGCTGCGTGCGCTTGGCCTGGCGCAGTAAAGGAG
Organism: uncultured Caldilineales bacterium; assembly: GCA_937907455.1. Classification (GTDB taxonomy): domain Bacteria; phylum Chloroflexota; class Anaerolineae; order JAAEKA01; family JAAEKA01; genus JAAEKA01. The sequence goes on along the minus strand of CALESQ010000058.1, from coordinate 36,647 downwards.
CCTCCCCGTGACAGTTGCACTACGCACCGAAAACATCAGCAAACATTATGGCAGCGGCCCCGATGCCGTGACCGCGGTAGATAATGTCACCTTTGAAGTGGCAGAAGGCGAGTTCGTGGCCCTGGTAGGGCCGAGCGGTTCCGGCAAGACCTCGCTGCTGGCGATGCTGGCCGGTTTGCTCACCCCCAGCGACGGCAAGATATTGATCGAAGGACAGGACATGGGGCGCATGAGCGACCGCCGACGCACGCAGTTCCGCCGCAAAGCGATTGGCTTCACCTTCCAGTCCAACAACCTGGTGCCCTACCTGACCGCGCAGGACAATGTAGAGTTGATGTTGCGGCTAAACGGCAAGCACACCAAAAGCACCCGCGCCCGCGCCGCTGAGCTGCTGGAGCGGCTGGGGCTGGGCAGTCGGCTCGATCACTTCCCCAGCGAGCTGTCGGGCGGACAGCAGCAGCGAGTGGCCATTGCCCGCGCCCTGATCCATGAACCCGCGGTGGTGCTGGCTGACGAGCCAACCGCCAGCCTCGACACCACCCTGGCGCACCAGGTAGTAGAAACCTTCGCGCACCTGATTCATGAACAGCGCCGCGCCGGCATCATGGTGACACACGACCTGCGCATGACGCGTTATGTAGACCGCGTCATCCAGATGAAAGACGGCAAGCTCAACCGCATCCTCACCGAGCGCCACGAGATTGACGCCCTCAGTCAACAGGGGATGTAGTCTCGATGGCAGTGACCAGGGAGCAGTATCCAGTAACCAGATCAGAGTTTACCGGTCTTCAACCCTGTCACCTAGTCACCCTGTCATTCTCAATTCTCAATTCCCAACTCTCCATTCTCACCCCGCCACCAGTCGGCCAATCACCATGCGCTGAATTTCGCTGGTGCCTTCGCCAATTGCCATCAGCCGGTTATCGCGGTAAATGCGCTCCACGGGGTACTCGCGGCTGTAGCCATAGCCGCCGTGGATTTGAATCGCCTCGAAGCAGACCTTTTCGGCAATTTCAGTCGCGAACAGCTTAGCCTGTGCGGCCAGCAAGGTGTACGGCTGCCCCTGGTCGCGCGTCCACGCGGCGCGATAGACAAACCAGCGCGCCGCCTCGATGGTGGTCGCCATGTCAGCCAGCTTGCTCTGGATCGCGGGATGCTCGGCCAGCGGCTTGCCAAAGGTGTGCCGCTCGCGCGCATAGGCCAGCGCAGCCTCATACGCGGCCTGCGCCAGCCCCACGCTGAGCGCGCCAATGGCGATCCGTCCACCGTCCAGCACGTCCAGCGTCTGATGCAGGCCATAGCCCTCACGGCCCAGCACGTTTTCCAGCGGCACAGTAACGTTTTCCAGGCTCACCGCGTAGGTGTGGCTGCCGTTCAGCCCCATCTTCTTTTCCGGCGGGCCAAACGTGATGCCGGGCGTATCCGTCGGCACAATGATCTGGCTGAGGCTGCGGCTGCCGCCGCTGCGGTCAGTGCGGCACAACAAAATCGCCGTTTTAGCCTCTGCGCCGTTGGTCAGCCACATCTTGCTGCCGTTGATTACCCAGGCGTCGCCGCGCTTTTCAGCAAAAGTACGCACACCGCCTGCCAGGTCAGACCCCGCGCCCGGCTCCGTCAGCGCCAAACAGCCAATCGCCGCGCCGCTCGCCAGCGGGATGAGAAAACGCTGCTTTTGCGCCTCGCTGCCGAACCTGTTGAGCGGGCCGCAGGCCAGCCCCAGATGCGCGGCCACGATCAGGCCGGTGGAGCCGCAGCCGCGGCCAATCTCCTCCACCAGAATCGCCGCGCTGACGTTATCCGCGCCTGCGCCGCCCCAGGTTTCGGGGATGTTCAGCCCCAGCAAGCCCAGCTTGCCCAGCGTGCCCAGCGGGCCCCAGGGGAATTCGCCCGTTTCGTCGGTGTGACGAGCCAGCGGCTTGATCTCTTTTTCGACAACCTCGCGCACCAACCGGCGCACGCCTTCCTGCTCTTCGGTAAGACGAAAATCCATGATAGCTCCTTGTTTTGGGGGAGGTAAGTATACAAGTAGACAAGGAAACAAGGGACAGATGCGGATGGACGATGTTTAAATAACCTGGCATCGCCTCCATGAAAACTACCTGTTGCCATTACTGCTTTGTAAATCAAGTTTTCGCCTGTGGCAGAGTTGCTGACACGTCTGTCATTCCGAAGCCCGCCAGGGCCGAGGAACCTCCTCACGAACGCACGGGCGACTGCTCACTGCGTTCGGAGTGACACCGATAAAAGCGTTTAGCTCGCTGAACTTCGCGCAATGACATTTCCAACAGCTTTGTTTACGCCGTAATTACTCGATTTCCTTATTTCTTGCCTACTTGTCTACTTGTGTACTCACCTACTTGCCTACTTGTGTACTTGTCTACCCGCCTTCGGCGTACTTGTCTACCCGCCTTCGGCGTACTTGTCTACCTGTGTACTTGCCTGCTTGCCTACTTGCCTACCTGTGTACTTGTGTACTTACCTACTTGTTTCCTTGCCTTTGCACCACCGCCACCACCTCCGGATTGACCAGCGCGCTGAGGTCGCCAGCGGGTTCGCCCAGATAGGCCGCGCGCAGCACCCGGCGCATGATCTTGCCGTTGCGGGTTTTAGGCAGATCGGGCACAAACACCACCGCTTTGGGAGCCAGCGGCTTGCCCAGTTCCGCGGCAATCAGCGTTTTCAATTCGCCGCGCAGCGTGTCATCAGCCAACACGCCCGCGGCCAGCACGCAAAACACCACCAACGCCTGCCCCTTGAGCGCGTCCGGCACGCCGATGGCGCCCGCCTCAACCACTGCGGGATGATGCACCAGCACCGTCTCCACCTCGGCCGGGCCAAGGCGCTTGCCCGCCACCTTGATCGTGTCGTCGGAGCGGCCCAGAATGTACCACAAGCCGTCCTCATCCACCGCGGCCCAATCGCCATGCACCCACACATCAGGCCATTTACTCCAATAGCTTTCCAGGTAACGGTCGGGATCGCGCCAGAAGCCGCGGGTCATGCCGATCCACGGCGCGCGCACCACCAGCTCGCCCACCTGCCCGCGCACGCTGCGCCCGGCGTCATCCACCACATCCGCGGCCATGCCCACATTCGGCCCGGAAAACGCGCACGGCTTGAGCGGCAGCAGCACGTTGCCCATCACAATGCCGCCGGAAATTTCCGTGCCGCCGGAGTAGTTGATAATCGGGCAGCGGCTCTGGCCCACCGTCTCGAACAACCATAGCCACGGCGCGGGGTTCCACGGCTCGCCGGTGGAGGCCAGCGTGCGCAGGCTGCTGAGGTCGTGGCGCAGCACCGGTGCATCGCCATGCTGCATCAGGCTGCGGATCAAGGTGGGCGACACCCCCAGCGCGCTGATGCGATGCCGCTCCACCAGCGCCCAGAGGCGATCCACGTCGGGGTAATCGGGCGCGCCGTCGTAGAACAGCATCCGGCTGCCCAGCAGCAGCGTGCCAAACACCTCCCACGGCCCCATCATCCAGCCCATGTCGGTCATCCAGTAAAGCGTGTCCTCGCGCCGCAAATCCAGCCCCAACGCCATGTCCATCGCAGCCTTGAGCGGAAAGCCGCAGTGCGTGTGCAGCGCGCCCTTGGGCCGCCCCGTGGTGCCGGAGGTGTAGATGATCATCAGCGGGTCTTCGGCAGAGGTCGGTTCGGTGAGGGGTTGATCGGCGGCAGGCTGGGCCGGGGGGCGGGCCAGCAGATCGGCCCAAAGCAGGTCGCGCCCTGCGGTCATCGGCACAGCCGCGGCAATGTGCGGCACCACGATGACATGTTGCACCGTCGGGGCCTGCGCCAGCGCCTCATCGGCCACCGGCTTCATCAGGCTGGGCTTGCCGCGACGCAGCACGCCATCCACGGTAAACAGCGCCCGCGCGTCGGCGTCAGCCAGACGGGTAGCCACCGCGCCCGGCCCGTAGCCGGAAAAAAGCGGCAAAATGATGCCGCCGATCCTGGCAATTGCCAGCAACGCGATAGCAATCTCCGGGATCATCGGCATGAACAAACCCACGGCATCGCCCTTGCCCAACCCCAGAGTGCGCAAGCCCGCGGCTACACGGTTCACCTGATGGTACAGCTCGCCGTAGGTCAGAGTGCGCGTGAGGCCGTCCTCGCCTTCGTAGATCAGGGCAACAGCCTGCTCCTGCGGCGTGCCCATCCACTTGTCCAGGCAGTTGTGAACGATATTCATTTGGCCGTCCACGCACCAGCGCGGCCACGGCATCCCACGGGAAAGGTCGAGAATTTGAGTGTAAGGTTGGTAGAACTTGATATCGAGATAGCGCAGCATGGCCTCGGTGAACCAGGCTACGTCCTCCACCGAGCGTCGGTACAGCGCATCCCAATCAGCCAGGCCGTGCTGCTGCATGAAACGCTGCAAATGGCTGCCGTTGATGTATTCCGGCGTGGGGCGCCAGACGATTTCACCGCCAAATTCAAACTCTGCCATAGAGTCTCCTGCTGTCGCGTCAAGATGGATGCACCAAGCTGCTCAAATTGTACACGCAAACAGAAGGAGAAGCAATTAGCCGCGCCGGTCTGGACAGGTTCATGCTGCGGCGGGCCTGCTGCGGGTCGTTTCGGCCAGCGCCAGCAAAGCAGTGGTTAGCTCGGCGTCGCTGGTGAAGAAGGCCAGCGAAAAGCGCACGGCATCGAACTCGCGGATGATGTTGGTGATGATGCGGTGGTCGTCCCACAAGCGTTGCTGCAAGGTGGCACAGGGCCAGCCCGCTACGCGCACCGTGACCAGCCCCGTGCCGAGCGCAGCCGCACGCGGGCTGAGCAGGGTTACGCCGGGGATCGCCTGCAAAGCCGCCACAAAATCCCGGCGCAAGGCGTGCACGCGTGTGGTGATAGCCTCCAGTCCCACCCCCCCGATGAAAGCGAGCGCCTTGCCAAAAGCCAGATAGAGCGGCCACGGACGGGTACTCTGTTCAAAGCGGGCCGCGCTGTCCGGCAGTTGATACTGACGCGCCGCGCGGTCGTAGCTTTGCCCCACATCCCAGCCGAGCCAGATCGGGCGCAAACGAGTGACATGCTCGCGACGCAGCGCCAGCATCCCCACGCCCTGCGGCCCCAGCAGCCATTTGTGGCCGCAGGCGGCATAGAAATCGCAGCCCAGCGCGGGCACATCCACCGCGAACTGCCCCTCAGCGTGCGCGCCGTCTACCAGCGTCAGCACGTTGGCCGCGCGCGCCTGCGCGCAGAGCTGTTCAATGGGCAAGCGCAGGCCGGTCAGACAGGAAACGTGACTCAGCTGAGCCAGGCGGGTTCTTGGGGTGAGCAGGCGTTGGAAGCGGGCTACGATCTCATCGGCGTCATTCACCAACTCCAGCCAGCGCAACTCCACGCCAGCCCGCTCGGCCAAAGCCAGCCACGGCACAGTGCCGCTGGGATGCTCGTGATCGGTCAGAATCACCTCGTCGCCGGCCTGCCAGTCCAGGCCGTACAGTACGATGTTGATGCCGTCGGTGACGTTGCGCGTCAACGCCACCTCGTCCGGGTGGACGTGCAGCAGCGCGGCGACCTGTTGTCGCGTGGCAGCGAAGCCTTCCAGCTCCATCTGCCAGAAGATAGCAGGCGAGAAGGTTCCCTGGCGCTCGATCTCTCCGTAGACGCGGCGGATTTCATCCGCAACCGGAGTGGGCATCGGGCCGAAGGTGCCGGTATTGAGATAGATGCTATTGGCCAGCGCGGGAATGGCCGCGCGGATGCGTGTAAAATTCATAGGCGGCGGCTGGCTCGGTCGGAGATTGGGAACCATCCCGCAGGGACCGGCCAAAGCGCGAGCGAACAACGTTTTCCGGGTTAAAAGTTACGGGTTACTGCTCGCCGGTCGCGCCTTGCCAGTGATCAACGCGTTTTACTGCTCCAGCGGAATGATGAAAGCCAGCAGCAGGTACAGCACCAGCAGCGTGCCGAAAGAACCAAGCCCCAGCACCACCGCCAGCACGCGCACCAGCACGGGATCAATCCCGAAATAAGCGCCGATACCGCCACACACACCAGCGATCACACGGTTGTTGCGCGAACGTTGCAATTCCTTTTTCATGGTAAAACTCCTTTGTAATGGATATAAATGGTTAAACCGTCACCTGCATTACGCACAACACAGCAAGCAGTTTCACCCCGCCCATTAACCATTAACCGTTTCCCTACCCCATTCCCCTTTCCGCTTTTGACAGAACCTAACTCCTTGTGGATACTTCAGCTATTGCGCATTTTTCGGCGCCGCCGCATCTTGTTGGCCGGCGTCGTGTTTTATCCAGCGTAGGAGTAGTTTAATCCATGACCATCCGCCTGATCTGCGACTCCAGCCAAAACGTGCCCGAACATCTCCAGCAAAGGCTGGGCATCATCGAATGCCAGGCCAGCGTGATCTTTGGTGACGAAATCTACCTGAACAAAACCGAAATTTCCGGTGAAGAATTTTACCGACGGCTACACAGTCTGCCCAAAGGGGCGGCGCTGCCCACCACTACCCAGCCTTCCCCCGGCCAATTCCGACAGGCCGTGCAGCAAGCCAAAGCCGAAGGCGCTACTGGCGTGATCCTCACTGCGGTGTCAGCCAAAATGAGCGGCACGTTTAATTCAGCGGCGCAGGCCATCGAACAGGAAAGCGCTATTCCCGTGGCCGTGTGGGACACCGCCAGCGCCTCGATGGGAGCCGGTTGGCAAACCATCCGCGCGGCCGAGCTGGGCCAGGCCGGGGCCAGTCACGCCGAAATCATGGCCGCGCTGCCAGGCATTCGTGACCGCATCCACACCGCATTCACGGTGGACATGCTGAAATATTTAGTAGCCAGCGGTCGCCTCACCCAGGTGCAAGGGTTGATGGGCACGCTGCTCAACGTCAAGCCAATGCTGGTGGTTGAAGACGGCATGTTAAAGCCGGTGGGGCGTGAGCGTGGCCGCCGCAGCGCCAAAGCCGCATTGATCGAACTGTTGCGCGCCCGCGTGGGCGATCAGCCCATACGCCTGGCTCTGGCCCATGCCAACGTAGCCGACGAAGCTCATGCCTTCGAACCAGAGCTGCGTGCCGCGTTCAACGTGCAAGCACTGGAAATCGTCGAGCTTGGCCCGGTGCTGGCGGCACTGGCCGGCCCGGGCGTAATGGCCCTCGCCTTGATGCAGGAGGATGTATGAAGATCGTTGTAGATGCCATGGGTGGCGACCACGGCCCGGCCATCACCGTGGCCGGCGCAATAGACGCCGCGCGCGAGCTGGGCAGTGCCATCGTGCTGGTGGGTGATGAAACGCGCATCCGCGCGGAGCTGGCAAAACACCCCGCCGCGGCCAACCTGCCCATCAGCGTGGTGCATGCTGCCGAAGAAGTGACCATGGAAGACAAGCCCGGCGACATTGTACGCGGCAAGCCACAGTCCTCCATGCACGTGGGCATGCGCCTGGTGAAACAGGGTGAAGCCGATGCCTTTGTCACCATGGGCAACACCGGCGGCGCGCTGGCCGTGGCCCTGTTCGAGCTGGGACGCATCAAGCTGGACGGCCAGCGACGCATCCATCGTCCGGCGCTGGCCACGCGCTTCCCCACCAAAACCGGTTCCTGTCTGCTGATGGATATCGGCGCCAACACCGATTGGAAGCCGGTGTTTTTGCAGCAATTTGCTGTCATGGGCAATATCTACGCAGCCAATGTGCTGGGCGTACCCAAACCGCGCCTGGGCATTGTCTCCATCGGTGAAGAGGAAGGCAAGGGCAACGTCGAGGTCAAGGAAGCCTACGACCTGATCAAAGCCACCCCCGGCCTGAACTTCGTGGGCAACCTGGAAGGCAAGGACATCCCCGCGGGCCTGGCCGATGTGGTAGTAACCGACGGGTTCACCGGCAACGTCATCATCAAGCTATCGGAAGGCATTGCTTCGCTGATCGTGCAAGAACTGCGCGAAGCCCTCACCAGCAGCCTGCGCAGCAAAATCGGCGCGCTGCTGGCCAAGCCTGCCTTCCGCACTCTTGGCAGCAAGCTGGACTATGCTGAATACGGCGGTGCGGCGCTGCTGGGCCTGAATCACATCTGCATCATCGGCCATGGCCGCTCCAACGCCCGCGCCGTGCGCAACGCCATCCGCGTAGCCGGTGAGGCGGTGCAAAGCGACGTGGTTGGCAAGATCCGTGCAGGCCTGACAGATACCGGCTTATCGTAAAGCTTTGCCGCTTTCCTGGGAACAGCTTTCAGCATCAATTCAGAAAGCGGCCCCAGCCGTATGACACGCACTACCCATTTTTTGTATAGCAAGTGAGCAACACCCAGTATGTCCACGTTACACGAAACGCTTGAGCGCCTGCCCGCGCAGGTGCGGCACACCCTCATTGATGAACTTCAGGCCCTGAACGGCCACCACAGCAACGGCCACGCGCCGTTGAGCGATGATGCCCTGCTGGCCGCGCTGAAATCAGCCATCAACGGCGTTAGCGAGCGCAAGCGCCGCCGCGTGGTCATCACCGGCATCGGCGCAGTGACACCGGTGGGCAACACCGCCCGCATCACCTGGCAAAACCTGGTAGCAGGCCAGTCAGGCATCGGCCCGGTGACCCAATTCGACGCCACCCATTACGAAAGCCGCGTAGCCGGCGAAGTGAAAAACTTCAACCCGGAACTACGCATCCCGCGCAAAGAGGCACGGCGCATGGCGCGCTGCTCGCAGATCGCCGTGGTAGCGGCCTATGAAGCACTGGAAGACTCGGCGCTGAAGCTGGAGGACGAAGATCCCACCCGCATGGGCGTGGTGATGGGCACCGGTGTGGGTGGTCAGGATATGTTTGTAGATATGATCCAGTCCGGAGCCACGGCCAACCGCATGCGCAGCCGTCCGGTGGATGTCATCAACGGCCTGCCCAACATGCCCGCCTTCCACATCAGCAATTTCTTTGGCTGTCGCGGCCCGCTCAACACCGTGGTAACGGCGTGCGCGGCAGGCACGCAGGCCATCGGCGTGGGCACCGAGGAAATCCGCCGCGGGGCCGCCGATGTGATGATTGTGGGCGGTGTGGAAGCAATGGTCACCGAGGTGTTTTTCGCCACCTTCGAGGCCATGCGCGCCGTCACCACGCAAAACGACGATCCGCCGCGCGCCAGCCGTCCCTTCGATGCCTCGCGCGATGGCTTTGTCATCGGCGAAGGCGCGGCTATCTTTGTGCTGGAAAGCCTGGAACATGCCCTGCTGCGCGGTGCCACCATCTACGCCGAGGTGCTGGGCTGGGGCGAATCGGCTGATGCGCACCATATCGCCGCTCCCGACCCCGAAGCCAAAGGCGCCACGCTGTGCATGAAAAACGCCCTGGCCGATGCCGGCATCAGCCCCGACGAAGTGAGCTACATCAACGCCCACGCCGCAGGCACACCGCTGGGCGACGCCCACGAAACCAAAGGCATCAAGGATGTATTTGGCGCACGCTCCTACGAAATCCCCATCAGCTCCACCAAATCTATGGTAGGCCACCTGTTCGGCGGCGCTGGTGCTATCGAGGCGCTGGCCTGTGTCTTTGCCATCCACACCGACACCATCCACCCCACTATCAACTACGATACCCCCGACCCCGAATGCGACCTGGATTATGTACCCAACACGGCGCGGCAGGTTCCGGTCAACGTTGCCATTTCAAATTCGTTCGGGCTGGGTGGCCAAAATGCCTGCCTGATCGTCGGCAAATACCACGGTTAGGACTTTAAACATCATGCGTGTCTACACCAACGTTCCCTACATCAAGCGCCGCGGCCGCCTGGGTGATATTGTAAGCTGGGCCGGTCTGATCGTGCTGGCGCTGGGGCTGTTCATCACCTTGCGTTCCACACCCGGTTCCTTTACCCGCTTCGCCAAAGATGCCCCCGATCTGGCAAAGCGCGTAGCCAACGACCGCAACACCCTGGGCTTCCTGACTCTGGCTGAGTTGCAGCAAACCAGCGAAACAGTCACCCTGCTGCCGGTGGATGGGGTGACACCCACCGGCGACACCATTGCTGACGGCTCCTATCCGCTGGGCGATGCGCTGGTCATCATCAGCCCGCAAAATAGCTGGATCGGCGCGCAAGGCGTCAGCAAGGCCCAGTTGGCACAATTGCTTTCCACCGAAACCGCCCGCTGGAAACAGGTGCAGGCAGAATGGCCCAACTCGGTGATCAGCCGCATCATGCTCCCACAAGAAGGCAACAGCGCCTTTGCCGCGCTGCGCCAGGAGGTGATGGCTCCCATCTATGGCGACCGCGCTGAAACCGTGATGCTGGCAACGCTTAACACCAACTACAGCAAAATGGTGCTGGCCTCCTTTGTAGCACTGGGACTGGGCTTCATCGCCGCGCAGATCGGCGGCTACAACAAGCGCCGCTTCAGCAACTCGCCTCGCCCCGATGAGCGCCTGGTGCAGGCATTGAAGGGCTTCGACGACCGCTACACCCTTTACAACTGGATGCTGCCCGCGTCCTATGTGCTACTGGGGCCGAACGGTCTCTACACGTTGGCGCTGCGCGAACATAGCGGCACCGCCGTGAACACCGGCAACAAATGGAAGCACCAGGGCAAACGTTCGGCGCTCAACTTCCTGCTGGCCTTCAGCGCCGAAGGGCTGGGCAACCCCAGCGCCGATGCTCTGGCCGATGCCCAAAAACTATACAACTACATCAACAAAAATCTGCCTGGCACCGAGGTAGAGGTGCAGCCGTTGGCGTTTTTCACCAACCCCGAAATCACCCTGGAGCTGAACAACCCCGCCATTCCGGTGGTCAAGCCCGATCAGCTAAAAGCCCTGCTGCGTCAGCGCGGCAAGGACAGCAAGCTAGACTCAACCGCCATGCAAAAGCTACAAACGCTGTTCGAGAAGCCGGCGCGCTGATGTAGCTATGACATCAGCCAGTGACCTGACGCAAACAGTTGTTGACTACGCGCAGCGGGTCGGCTTCGACCTGGTTGCTATCACGCCCGCAGGGCCAAGCCCTGATTGGCAACGCTTTCAACACTGGCTTGAGGCAGGCTACAGCGGTGAGATGGCCTGGCTGGCGCAGCGCAGCCTGGAGCGCGCCGATCCGCGCACGCTGCTACCCGACGCCCGCACGCTGATCCTGCTGGGATGCAGCTATCACCAGGGCGATTTGCCCGCGGCCTTACGCAACGACCCCAGCCGCGGCCTCATTGCTGCCTATGCCTGGGGCGACGACTATCACGACCTGCTGAAACCGCTGCTGTTTGAATTGGATGCGGCCCTGCGGCAGGCAAGCGGACGCACCAGCCGCGGCCGTGCCTTTGTAGACAGCGGCCCGTTGCTGGAACGAAGCTGGGCGCAGCAGGCCGGGTTGGGCTTCATTGGCAAAAACACCTGCCTGATCCACCCCGCACTCGGTTCGTGGTTTTTTTTGGCCGCGCTGCTGGTGAGCGATGAGCTGGAGCCGGGCTGCTGGCCGCTGTACCCTGGAGGCAACACCTGCGGCTGCGGGGCGTGCAGCCGCTGTCTGACAGCCTGCCCCACCGCGGCCTTTGTCGCCCCCCACCAACTGGATGCCCGCCGCTGCATCAGCTATCTTACCATCGAACTGCGCGGCCCCATCCCCCGCGAATTGCGCCCGCAGATGGGCAATTGGATTTTTGGGTGCGATGTATGCCAGGCGGTGTGTCCCTACAACCGCCGTTTTGCCCAACCCACACGCTTGCCCGGCTTGCAGGCCCACGCCGACCGGCTGGCCCCGCCGCTGCTAGAGCTGCTGGCGCTGGACGAAACAGGCTTTCGGCGGCGCTTTGCCCGTTCGGCGGTGTTACGCAGCAAGCGTCGCGGGCTGCTGCGCAACGTTTGCGTGGCGCTGGGCAACTGGGGTGACGCGACCGCCATCCCTGCCCTGGAAGCCGCGCTGCACGACACCGAGCCGCTTGTGCGCGGCCATGCCGCCTGGGCGCTGGGACAAATCGGCCACCCGACAACACAGCACAAATTACAGACAGCCGCGGCCAGCGAGTCATCAACCTATGTGCTTGCTGAAATCAGCCGTGCCCTGACTGACAGGCAAATCACACCATGAACGCCGGCAACAGCGAGCTGATCAACAGTCTGGTCACGCTCAACCACATTGCAGAAACGCTCAACAGCGCGCAGGATGTACACGCTGTGCTGCCCGACGTGCTGGCCGATCTGGTACAGTGGATGGAGCTGGAAACAGGCTGGATTTTCCTGCGCGATACTGCGGAAGGGCTGGATCAGCAAAGCGCGGCCACCTTCTCACTGGTCGCAAGCTACAACCTGCCTGCTGCCCTGGCACCGCACCAAACCGCCGTGTGGAGCGATCTATGCGAATGCCAACTGCTGTGCCGCCAGGGAGCGCTCAACCGCGCCACCAACCAGGTAACATGCAGCCGCCTGGCCGAGCTGTCACACCCGCAACGCCACGGCTTGACCATGCACGCCAGTGCGCCGATGCGCTCCGGCCAGCAGGTGATGGGCATTCTGAACGTCGCTGCGCGCGACTGGCACGAGTTTACCCCAGAGGCGCTGGCGCTGCTGGGCAGCGCGGGTAACCTGATCGGCATTGCGCTGGAACGCGCCCGGCTGTATAGGCTGCTCTATCAGCAGCACCGCGACGAACTGAGCGTAGCACGCACGATTCAACTCAGCATGTTGCCCAAGCAGTTGCCGCAACCGGCAGGCTGGCAGGTGGCTGCCTGTTACCAGGCAGCCGATATGGTGGGCGGCGATTTCTATGATTTCTTCACCCTGCCCGGCAACCCACCGCGTCAGGGCCTGCTGATTGGTGATGTGGCTGACAAGGGCGTGCCTGCTGCGTTGTTTATGGCGCTTAGTCGCACGCTGCTGCGCTCCACTGCGCTCAGCGGGCGCGGACCCGCGGCTGCGTTGTTGCGGGCCAATCACCTGATCCTGAACGACAGCCAAAGCGACCTGTTTCTGAGTGCCTTTTATGCTGTGCTGGAGCCAACCACAGGCCGTTTGGTGTTTGCCAACGCCGGACACAACCGGCCGCTGTGGTGGCAGGCGCGGCGGGGGCGCGTGCAAACACTACGAGCACGCGGCACCGTGCTGGGCGCATTCGAGGATATTCACATCGAAGAACGCCGCCTGACCGTGCAGCCGGGCGACGCGCTGTTGTTCTACACCGACGGCTTATCAGAGGCCCGTGATGCCCAGGGCCGGATGCTGGGTACAGATGCACTGATGCAGTTGTTGAAGCAACACGGCCACAGCAGCGCCCAGGCGCTTAGTAGTGCGCTACAGACCGCCTACAGCCACCATGCCGCAGGCAACGAACAACAGGATGATCTGAGCTTTTTTGTTGTCAAACGTCTGCCTGAGGCCTAGAGCGCGGCGATTGAGCGGGCTGAAAACAGCGAGTTAAGCTATTCAAAGCATAGCCCCTGCCCAATTCCCAATCTACCCGCCTTCGGCAGACCACCCCCCCTCTCCACCAATCCACCCATTTCCCAATCTCCCAATCTACCCGCCTTCGGCGTACCAATCCCCAAATCTACCAATCCCTCATCTTCTCTCACCTCCCGGAGTTTCCTATGTCTTCTCCTTCTCTTCACAAGCTTGCCCTGATCGGCTTCGGCACCGTTGGTCAGGGTTTGGTCGAAATTTTACTAGCTAAACGTACCGCGCTGGCCGAGCGCTATGGCGTGCAGTTCACCGTGACCGCGGTAAGCGACCTGCTCAAGGGCAGCCTGTATCACCCGGATGGGCTGGACCTGGCTGCTCTGCTGGATGTGGTGCAACGTACCGGCACGCTGGCCGCCTATCCGACCACGCCCGGGCTGATTACCGGCTGGGACAGCCTGCGTACCATCCGTGAAAGCAACGCCGATACCGTGGTGGAGATCAGTTGGACCGACGTGCAAACCGGCCAGCCCGCCATTGACCACGTGCGTGCTGCCCTGAGCAGCGGCAAACATGCAGTGCTAACCAACAAGGGGCCAGTAGCACTGGCCTATCGCGAGCTGGCTGCGCTGGCACAGGCCAACGGGGTACGCTTGTTGTTCGAAGGCACGGTGATGAGCGGCACACCCACCCTGCGCCTGGCACAGCGCGCCCTGGCAGGGTGCGACATCAGCGAGGTAAAGGGCATTCTCAACGGCACCACCAACTACATCCTCACACAGATGGAGAGCGGGCAGAGTTATGCCGAGGCACTGGCTGATGCGCAGCAGCTGGGTTATGCCGAGGCCGATCCCACTGCCGATGTGGAGGGTTGGGATGCCGCGGGCAAGGCGGTGATTCTCGCCAATGTGTTGATGGGTGGCGATCTGCGCGTGGCCGATGTGGATCGTACCGGCATCAGCCGCTTGACTGCTGCTGACATCACCGCGGCGCAACAGGCAGGTGAACGCTGGAAGCTGATCGCACGCGCCTGGCAGCAAAACGGCGTCACCCGTGCCAGCGTGCAGCCCACGCGGCTGCCGCTCAGCCATCCCCTGGCCGGCGTGAGTGGCGCGGTCAACGCCTGCACTTACTCCACCGACCTGCTGGGTGATGTGACGCTGGTGGGCAAGGGCGCGGGCCGCATGGAAACCGGCTTTGCCGTGCTGGGCGATCTGCTGGAGATTGCGCAGGCGGAGAGGTAGGGAGGTAAACAAGCAGACAAGTACACCGGTAGACAAGTATGTCATGGGTAAATCAGTAAACTGGTACACCCATCTGTTTACTGGCTACTGGTTACTGTCTCTCTGTTCCCAGAAAGAAACAACGATGTCTCACACCTTCAAAACTATCATTGAGCCATTCCGTATTAAAACCGTGGAGCCGATCCGCTTTACTACACGCGAGCATCGTGAGGCCGCGCTGAAAGCCGCCCATTACAATCTTTTTTCGCTGCACGCCGAGGATGTGCTGATTGACCTGCTGACCGACAGCGGCACGGGCGCCATGTCCTCGGAGCAGTGGGCGGGCATGATGCGCGGCGACGAAAGCTATGCCGGCGCACGCTCTTTCTTCAACTTCGAGGCCTCGGTACAAAGCATCACCGGCTACACGCACGTCATCCCCACACACCAGGGCCGCGCGGCTGAGCGTATTCTCTTCGGGGTGCTTTGTCGGCCAGGCGATGTAGTACCCAACAATAACCACTTCGACACCACCCGCGCCAACGTAGAGTACCGCGGAGCCGAAGCACGCGACCTGGTAGCCGAGCCGGGTCGCCAGCCCGCGCTGGTGCATCCCTTCAAGGGCAATATTGATGTAAACGCGCTGGCACGCACCATCGAGCAGGTAGGCGTGGCCCAAATCCCGTTGGTGATGCTTACAATCACCAACAACGCCGGCGGCGGCCAGCCGGTAAGCATGGCCAATATCCGCGCGGTCAGCGAGTTGTGCCGCAGTCACGGCCTGCTGTTTATACTGGATGCCTGCCGCTTTGCTGAAAACGCCTGGTTCATCAAGGAACGCGAAACAGGCTATGCCGACAAATCACCGCTGGAGATCGCGCGGGAGATGTTCAGCTATGCCGACGGCTGCACCATGAGCGCAAAAAAAGACGGGCTGGCGAACATCGGCGGCTTTTTGGCCCTGAACGATCCGCCCTATGCCGGTGAACGCTACGACAGCCTGCCGCAGCGCTGCAAAAATCAACTAATCCTAACCGAAGGTTTTCCCACATATGGCGGTCTGGCCGGCTACGATCTGGAGGCGCTCGCTGTAGGACTGCGCGAGGTGCTGCACGAGGACTATCTGCGTTATCGCATTCGCTCCACGGCCTATCTGGGTGAGAAGCTAACAGCCGCGGGCATTCCCATCGTGCAGCCGCCGGGAGGCCATGCCATCTATATTGATGCCCGCGCTATGCTGCCGCACATCCCGTCTCACCAATATCCGGGACAGGCGTTAGCCGCTGCTATGTACGTAGAGGCCGGCATTCGCCCGGTAGAGATCGGCCAGGTAGCGTTTGGGCATCCCAACGAGGACGGCAGTCCGGAAACACCTACACCGTTGGACCTGGTGCGACTGACCATCCCGCGGCGGGTGTATACCCAAAGCCATATTGACTATGTGGGCGAGGCACTGGCCTATCTGGCCGGGCGCAAGGAGCAGGTGCGCGGGCTGCGCATCACCTGGCAAGCGCCGGTGCTGCGCCACTTCACCACCCGCTTCGAGCTGATTTAGAAACAAGCGCCGCCCTCCGCTCCGGCCGGTCCCTCCGCTCCGGCCGGTCTCCAGACCGAGTCCGGCATCGGGGTGCAATCTCCGTAATGGGGCACGGTCTGGAGATTGGGAACCATCCCACAGGGACCGGCCCGAGCATAAGAGCAAGCTCCGGCCGGTCTCCAGACCGAGTCCGGTATCGGGGTGCGATCTCCGTAATGGGGCACGGTCTGGGGATCGGCCCAAGCATAAGGGTAACTCACCAAGCTCCGGCCGGTCTCCAGACCGAGTCCGGCATCGGGGTGCGATCTCCGTAATGGGGCACGGTCTGGAGAGTAACCCACCAAGCTCCGGCCGGTCTCCAGACCGAGTCCGGCATCGGGGTGCAATCTCCGTAATGGGGCACGGTCTGGAGATTTGGAACCATCCCGCAGGGACCGGCCCAAGCGGAGGCGCGTAATGGGGCACGGTCTGGAGATTGGGAACCATCCCGCAGGGACCGGCCCGAGCAGCATAAGAGCAAGCTCCGGCCGGTCTCCAGACCGAGTCCGGCATCGGGGTGCGATCTCCGTAATGGGGCACGGTCTGGAGAGTAACCCACCAAGCTCCGGCCGGTCTCCGTTCATAAAATAACTGGCTCTTTATTGCTTCTTCACAATTTCTTTATAGCTTTGCTCTATGATGGAGACATCTCTGAAACGACACGGCAATTGGTTTTCAAAACCATTAGTCCCGATTAGTCATTAACCGGTTTGATAAACCACATCGTACAAGGAGCATACGCTATGAAAAAACACCTGATCAAAACAGTACTGGTCGCTGCACTTGCCCTGAGCACCGCTACAGCCTGTACACCGGCCGCGCCGACATCCTCAACCACCGCGCTGCCAGCCACAGCCGTGGCTGTAACCAATAACAACGATAGCGTGCAGGTCACCACCGTTGCCGTTGCTGCCACAGCTACGCAGCCAGCAACAGCTACCGCGGTCGCCACTCCCACCACCGTAACCGAAACGCTGAACGACAAGCAGCCCGCGCACGACGTATCGGACACCCTGAGCGAAAACGCCACAGCCATTGCCATCAACCTGCAAGGAGCTACCATCAGCACGGATGGAGCGGGCATTACCGTCAATGGCAGCACGGCGACCATCACCGCCGCAGGTGCCTACGAACTCAGCGGCACGCTGGACAACGGCCAAATCGTGGTAGACACCGCTGATGCCGCGGGCGTCGAGCTGATCCTCAACAATGCCACCATCCACAACGACAACGGCGCAGCCATTGCCGTACTCAACGCCGAAGAGGTAGCGGTGGTGCTGGCCGAAGGCAGCATCAACAGCCTGAGCGATGGCACCAATTACCTGTTTCCCGATCCCACCAGCGACGAACCCAATGCTACGCTGTTCAGCAAAGCTGATCTGACCGTGAGTGGCAGCGGCAGCCTGACGGTGAATGCCGCCTATAACGATGGCATCGCCAGCAAAGATGGATTGGTGATCGCGGCGGGTACGCTCAATGTGAACGCAGCCGACGATGGCCTGCGCGGCAAGGATTACCTGATGATCGAAAACGGCACGCTTGTGATCAATGCAGGCGGTGACGGTTTGAAATCGGACGAAGAAGAAGACCCAACCAAGGGCTATGTCGCCATCCAGGGTGGCAACCTCACCATCACGGCAGAGGGTGATGGCATTCAGGCTGAAACCGATGTGCTTGTGACAGCGGGCGAGTTCACGCTCACCACAGGCGGCGGCAGCAATGCTTCGCTGGCAGCCGATGCCTCGGCCAAGGCCATTAAAGGCGGCAACAGCGTGACAATTGACGGTGGCACCTTCACCATCAACGCGGCGGATGATGCCGTACACTCCAACGCGGCAGTCACTATCAACGGCGGTACATTCGCCATTCAAACCGGCGACGACGCCATACACGGCGACGCCACCGTCACCATCAACAACGGAGACATCACCATTGCCACTAGCTACGAGGGCGTGGAAAGTCCGGTGATCACTATCAACGGCGGTTCGGTACGGCTCAATTCCAACGACGACGGCATCAATGTGGCCGGTGGCGTGGATGGCTCCGGCAACATGAGACCCGGCGGTGGCGGACGGCCTCCGCGCGGCGGTGCGGGTGGCGCGGCCGATATTGACACCATGAGCTACAGCGGTGCCAACTATCTCATCATCAACGGCGGCACGGTAGTGGTGAACTCTGGCGGCGACGGCCTGGACATAAACGGCGCGGCAGAGATGACCGGCGGCGTGGTGGTAGTAAACGGGCCTACGGCACAAATGAACAGTGCGCTGGACTACGACGGCTACTTCAAGATCAGCGGCGGCGTGCTGGTGGCTGCCGGCAGTGCGGGCATGGCCCAGGTGCCGGGACGCATCTCCACGCAAAATTCACTGCTGGCGCGCTTCAACGGCACTGTGCCCGCCGGTACACTGATCAACATTGCCGACAGTGCAGGCAACAGCCTGCTGACTTTCTCCCCGGGCAAGGCTTATCAAACGCTGGCATTCTCCTCGCCTGATTTGCAAACCGGCGGCAGCTACACGCTAAGCATCGGCGGTTCCTCCACCGGCACTGCGGTAGACGGGCTGTATCTGGATGGCGTTTACACGCCCAGCGGCAACTCGGCTACGTTCACGGTAAACGATGTAGTGACGCAGATCTAGCTGCGCATCGGCTCAGCCAAAAGCCCTCCTTCCGCTTCTGCTGTACAGGCAAGCGGAATGGGGGGCTTTTTTATCCTCTTGTCAGGCCTACCACAGAAGCCGAGGCATTCCACCCGTTGGCAGCGAAACGTCTTTGGACCTTGCCGGTGACAATGATACAATAGATGGTATTTCCAGCCGTGGTTGCATTCTCTGCATCTTTTCAGGAGTACATCCTTGTCTTCAACTTCCTCAAACTCGCAACGCCCCCAAGGTATGGCTGCTTTCCTGGTGATCTGGATCAGTCAGATCCTTTCAGTGCTGGCCAGTGGCATGAGCCAATTCGCGCTGACGATTTGGATGTACCAGCAAACCAAAAGCGCCACCGCTATGGCGCTGGTGAATGTAGCCTTTATTCTGCCCTTTCTGCTGCTGTCGCCGCTGGCCGGGGTGATGATTGATCGTCACAACCGCAAGCTGATGATGATGCTCAGCGACCTGGCCGCGGTGATCGCCACCGGCGGCATTTTCCTGCTATACACCACTGGACGGCTGGAATTCTGGCATTTGTACGTAGCCGCAGCACTAAACGGCATTGGCAACACCTTTCAATGGCCTGCTTACTCCGCGGCCATCAGCACCATGGTGCCCAAAGAGCAGCTCGGCCGCGTTAATGGCTTGATGTCGCTGATGGAGGCAGGCCCGAACGTGTTTGCGCCGATGCTGGCGGGCGCGCTGCTGCCGCTGGTTGGTCTGAACGGTATTCTCAGCATTGACGTTGTCACCTTTTTCCTGGCGGTGGGTGCGCTGGCTTTTGTTGTAATTCCGCAACCGGCGCGCTCAGCCGCGGGTGCAGAGGCCAGCGGCAGTTTGTTACACGAGGCGCTATACGGTTTCCGCTATATCTTCGCGCGCCCCAGCCTGCTGGGATTGCAGATTGTCTTTTTCTTTGGCAACCTGTTTGCGGGCATCGGCTTTGCGGTGATGTCCCCCATGATTTTAGCACGCACCGACAGCAACGCCGCGGTTTTCGGCTTTGTGCAATCGGCCGCAGGCATCGGCGGGGTGGCAGGCGGTGTGCTGATGAGCGCCTGGGGCGGCTTTCGGCGGCGGGTGTATGGCGTGCTGCTGGGCTGGCTGATCAGCTTCCTGGGTATGATTGTACTGGGAGCAAGCCAGGCATTGCCCTGGTGGGTAGTGGGCGCGGTGCTGACCTCGGCGGTCGGGCCGCTCACCAACGCCTCGAACCAAGCTATCTGGCAGGCAAAGGTTGCCTCAGATGTGCAGGGCCGCGTCTTCTCGGCGCGACGCTTGATCGCCTGGTTCACCAACCCGATTTCACCGATCATTGGCGGCGTGCTGGCCGACAAAGTATTCGAACCGGCGATGATCCACAGCGGCACGCTAGCTTCGACCTGGAGCTGGCTGGTAGGCAGCGGCCCAGGCGCGGGCATGGGGCTGGTGATGGTGCTGAGCGCGTTGATAGGGTTGATGGTGCCTGTGCTGGCTTACCTTACCCCGGCGGTGCGCCATGCCGAAACCTTGCTGCCCGATCATGACACGGTGACGCAACCGGCAAATTAAGCGCCAATATTCAGGTAGAGACGAACGCGACGAAGGGCAAGCTGCTGGCTTGCCCTTCGTCGTGTCAAGCGGTAAGTTGCGCTGTGTGCGCCTCCGCTCTGTTTACTGTTTACCGCGTTCACGGCGCGGTTTACTGAGCCAGACGCACGGTCTGGTTAACGGCGAACGCCTCAGCCAACTGGCCCGCAGGCAGCCGGAGCACTGCCGCCGCCGCTGCTGATGCGCCCGGCGCCGATCAAGCTAAGCGATTTGGCTACCTGAGCGCCGTCACATTCCGGGCAGATGATAGCTTCCTGGCTGAACATCGAGCGCAGAAACTTTTCAAAGTCTGCACCGCAATCGTTGCAATGGTATTCGTAGATGGGCATTGCTGTCCTCGTTACACAAAATATCTCACCGTCAGCACGGTGGTTGTTGTTCAGATGCAGGCAAGAGGGGCAAGGTTACAGCGTTTTTTCAGGCTGTGGGCAGGGTAAACCAAAAGGTAGCGCCGTGGCCCACGGTGCTGGTGGCGCCTGCCTGGCCGCCCTGCGCCTCTGCCAGATGCTTGACAATAGCCAACCCCAGGCCGGAACCACCAGCATAGCGGCTGCGGGCGCGGTCACCGCGCCAAAAGCGGTCGAAGAGATGCGGCAGATCGGCAGGGGCAATGCCAGGGCCGTCGTCGCTGATCTCCACGCGTACCCGGTCACGCTCAGACATGGCGGTTACCAGCACCATGCCGCCTGGTTTGCCGTAGCGAATGGCATTACCCAGCAGGTTGCGCACAATCTGTGCCACACGGTCGGCGTCGGCGCGTGCCGCGGGCAGGTCGGTGGGCAGGGTGATGCGCAAGGTCAGGTCGGCTTGTTCGGCCAATGGCAACAGGGCATCCACGGTTTGGCGCAGCGAGGCTGCCACATCTACCGACTGCACGTTGAGCGCCAATTGCCCTGCCTCGGCCTGAGCCAGATCGCGCAAATCAGCCACGAGACGGCTGAGGACGCGGGTTTCGTCGTAGAGGGTAGCCACCTCGCTGCGCTCCAACGGGTAAACCCCATCAAGCAGGGCCTGAAGGTTGCCCTGCAACACGGTGAGCGGGGTGCGCAGTTCATGGGCAACATCGGCCAGCAGGTTGCGGCGCAGTTGCTCGGCCTGTGCCAGGTTGGCAGCCATGCGGTTAAACGAGCGGCCAAGACTACGACTTTCGGCAGTGCCGGCTTCGGGCACACGCCGGCTGAAATCTCCGGCGGCTACGGCCTGCGAGGCCGCGGAGATATGCGCCAGCGGCGCAGTGAGGGTACGCGCCAACAACGCGCCGATCACCACTCCCATCAGCACGGCTAGCCCGGCCGCACCCAGCAAAGCCTGATTGATGCGGTCGAGAAAGGCTTGCTCTGGAGCCGAAAGCGCCCCGGCTGTGCCGTGGTTGAGCAGCAGATAACCCACCACGCCAGATGAGGGGGTGATGGGCAAGGCACTTTCCTGCTCGGCACGGGTGAGAGTTTTGCCAACTGCAACGCCCTGATTGTCATAGATCACCCGACGCTCGGCATCGGCCAGCAGCAGGGTAGCCGCGCGGCCGCGGCTATAGCGCGCCAGCCCCGGGGTGGTGTTCAGCACGGCCTCGATGGAGCCTTCAACACCCTGCCAGGAGCCGGCCGTCTGATAATACTCTGCCAGCGCGGGCAGCAGCCACGCAGCCGCCGCGCTTTCGTTGCCTGTGACATAGCGACGAAACTCACGCGTGGCCACACGGTTGGCGATCAATGCCACCAGCCCCACGGCCAGCAGGGTGGTGACAACGATTGCCAGCGCCAAACGAGAGGAGAGACGGTTCATGTACCGTCCTCCAGGTGCAGGCGATAGCCCACGCCGTAAACGGTATGCAGCAGCCGCGGGTGGGTGGGGTCAGCTTCAATTTTGCGGCGCAGATTCTTGATGTGGCTGTCCACGGTGCGTTCCAGCCCCTCGTAGCTGTAGCCCAGGGCCTGCTCGATCAGCTCAGAACGGGTAAAGGCGTGGCCGGTGTTGGCCAGCAAGGTATACAGCAGGGCAAATTCAGTGGGGGTAAGGTCAAGCAGCTTGCCGTGCAGGGTGGCTTCGTGGCGGTCGGGGTCCAGCAACAGCGCATCCAGTTGCAATACGCGCGGAGCAGTGATGCCGACACCACCAGTGCGACGCAGCACCGCGCGCACGCGGGCTACGATCTCACGCGGGCTGAAAGGCTTGGGCACGTAGTCATCGGCGCCCAGCTCCAGCCCCAGCACGCGGTCGGCATCGTCCACGCGAGCAGTGACCATGATGATAGGTGTAGCAGCCAGAGTAGGATCACTACGCACGGTGCGCGTCAAATCCCAGCCATCACGGCCGGGCAGCATCAGATCCAACACCATCAGGCTGGGGCGCTCACGGCGCAGGATGTGCAAGGCAGTTTCGCCGTCATGCGCGGTGAT
The DNA here is from genome assembly GCA_937907455.1 of uncultured Caldilineales bacterium. Lineage (GTDB taxonomy): Bacteria > Chloroflexota > Anaerolineae > JAAEKA01 > JAAEKA01 > JAAEKA01. The sequence goes on along the minus strand of CALESQ010000058.1, from coordinate 13,882 downwards.
CACCGCGAAACCAGCCTGTTCGAGGTAGGTACGGATCAGACGGACGATGTGTTTGTCGTCGTCAACGACCAGAATTTGCAAAGACATGGCGATGAAGTCCGATGTGGTGAACGATGAAGCGGGCAGGCGTAAACAAGGGATGCACGCTTGCTTTCATTATCCCACACACTTATGGAGAAACGATGGAGACGCGGCCTTAGCGCAGCAGTTGCAGGCCATGCCAAACAAGCATTAACCCCAGGATGATGAGCAACAGACCCAGCGCGGCCAGCACGCGGCCATACCAGGGGCCGGTGAACCAGCGCGCCTGGCTGTGGACCAGCGCAGCAATGGCTATTTTGCTGCCAATGAGAGTGCTATAAAAACCAAGCAGATACGCTGCGGCATAGAGGGGGTTGCTCTGCCAGGCATTGAGCAAGGTGGGTCCACCTACTGCGGCCCAAAACAGGTAAGGGTGTGGGCTGAGCAGGTTGACCAACGCGCCGCGGCGCATGACGTTTTGCGATTTGCTTTGCTGCGGCAGATCGGCCAGCAGCGCTTGCCCGGCAGCCCGCGCCACACGCAGCGTTTCCCATCCCAAATACACTACGTAGACGCCACCTGCCAAACTCACGGCGGCCAACGTCCATGCGGGCAGCAAGTCCAACACGGTAACTGCCAGCAAAATGATAGGCAGATCGCTGAGCAGGGGTGCGGCGGCCACACGGATACCGGCTCCCAGACCGCGTTGCAGGGTGGTGGTGATCACCAGCGCCAACAAGGGGCCGGGGCTGAAACCCGCAGACAGTCCCAGGCTTAAGCCAAGAAGAAGGAAGGGCATGAGGAAGGGCGAGGATTAGCGATTTAAGTTTTAAGAGCAGGAGCTAGGGAGTTTTGCGCCAGGCGAGTAGCAACGTGGCGACCAGAGCGATACCGGAGCCAAACAGAGTGGCGGTGTAAGCTGTGGAGGAGCGGGCTTGGGCTACGATCAGCCAAAAGCCGGCCAGCACGGTGGTGAGAGGGATGAGTGCTGTGAGCGCCAGAGTGAAGGCCAGCTCACGGCTGGGAGGTGCTTCTTTACCGGCTAACCGTCGGTTGAGCTGCCACAAGGTCCATAGGGGATAGCTCAAACCCAGCAAAATGAGAAAAATACCAGCAATTAGCAGGACGGGGGAAACGGAGGTCATGCGCTTGCTCCTTTTACATCTGCGGGATGCAACGCCGACAGATCGGGTGCAACCAGGTGCGACACGTCGGCGATCAGCTCGGCATGCAGGCCGGTCTCATCACGGCACAGGATGGTGACCGAAGTATTGGGGATGGGCATGCGCCGCGGATCGGGGATGTCGTGGCCTGCCGGTATGGGCGGAGTGAGCATCAGTGCGGTGCGCACATTGCCGCCATGACACACCACAGCAATGACGCGGCCCGGATAGGTCTGGTGCAGGTCGGCCAGGGCCGTCACGGTGCGGGCTTGCAGTTGCACGCCGGTTTCGCCGATTTCGCCGCGCGGCAGGTCTAGCTCGCGCATCTGCGGGGCATTGGGCCAGCCCACTTCAACTTCGGCGATGGTCAGACCCTGCCATTTGCCCAGATCAATTTCACGCCAGCGCGGGTCAAGTTGGGGCGTCAGGCCCAACGATTGACCGGCGATCTCAGCGGTTTGACGGGCGCGCAGCAGGTCGCTGCTGATCAGCACCTCAGCACCGAGGGTGTGCAGGCGGCGCCCCAGCAGTTCAGCTTCGGCACGCCCTTGCGCGGTGAGGCCACCGGCTGCGGGTGATTGGCCCTGAATACGCTGCTGTGCGTTCCATTCGCTTTGGCCGTGTCGGCAAAGGAGAAAGGTGGTAGAAGGCATAGGGGGTAATGTCCGGGTGACAAATTCCACCGGTTGAGGTGGCCGTCTGCGGTTCTGGAGTGGTTACTACTTACTTCTTACTGTCACCCTGCGTCCGTATCAAACCCGTGCGGGTGACTCTGTGCTGGATTGTACGGAGAATGAGGGGTTTGCCAAGTTTGCAGCCTGTAATTGAAATGGCCGGGTAATACGCGGCTGTGCGTCATAACCCGTGACACGATTTGGAAAAGCATCCTCCGGTCACACCAGGCCAATGCAGACAAAAAACGGTCTGCAAGTGGTTCGCAGACCGTTTTTTGCGTGCTGCGCTCAAGGCACAGGCTGCTAACTTGGTACGTTTTGCTGGTGACGACTGATGCCTAGGCGCCGCGGCGGCGGGTGGCGGCATCAAAGATCACTGCGGCAGCCAACACCAGGCCGCGCGCAATGTACTGCACCGAAATGTCCACACCCAGCAGATTCATGCCGCTGGTCAGTGAACTCATCACCAGTGCGCCGATCAACGAGCCCACCACGCTGCCCACACCACCGGCGGCAGAGACGCCACCGACATAAGCCGCGGCGATGGCATCCAACTCAAACAGCGTGCCAGCGGTGGTGGTAGCCGACTGCAAGCGCGAGGTGAAGAGAATGCCCGACAGCGCGGTGAGGAAGCCCATCGAACCAAAGACGATATAGGTGATGCGCTTAACGCTGATGCCGCTCAACTCAGCAGCTTCGGGGTTGCCGCCCACCGCGTAGATGTGCCGCCCCAGCACGGTGCGGGTAGTGATGAAGTGATACACCCCCACCACCAGCAGCACAACCACTGCGGTCCAGGAAAGGCCGTTATAGCTAGCCATGATCCAGGTTACTGCGGCGATAATCAGGGCGATAAAAACGTTTTTCAGCAGGAAGATGGTATTGGGCAGCACCTCAAAGTTATAGGCCATCTTGGTGCGGCGATCGCGAAATTGGCCCAGGATGAAGAAGACGATGGCAATTGCGCCCAGTACCAGGGTGAGGATGTGAATGTTGCTGTCCTTGACAATGTCAGGAAGAAAGCCATTGCCAATGGCGTTGAACGATTCATTGGGAACGATGATAGTACCGGTTTTGATAGTGGCGCGCAGCAGCAAGCCGCGATAGATCAACATACCGGCCAGCGAAGCCACAAAGGAAGGGATGCCAAAGTAGGCTACCAACACGGCGGTGATCAGACCGGCGACAACGCCCAACAGCAGCACCAGCGGGATAACAGCAATTACCGGCAGGCCCCATTGCACCAAAGCAATGGCAGCAACAGCCCCCAGAAAGCCAGCCAGGAAACCGACCGACAGATCAATGTGACGAATCACGATGATCAGCGTCATGCCTGCGGCCAGCACAGCAATATAGCCGGTCTGATTGATCAGGTTGCTGATGTTACGGGGCGAAATGAAAATGCCTTTGGTCAATACGGTAAAAATCAGCATGATAACGAACAGCGCAATATACATGCCGAAGTCGCGGATATTTTTGCGCAACACCTGTTGCAGTTGTCCAAAAAACGACATGGAGAGTCTCCTTAATTGGCGGTAGCCAATTCCATGATCTTTTCTTGCGTGGCCTGCTCGATGGGCAACTCGCCGGCGATCTGGCCGCCGGAGACCACATACACGCGGTCGCTCATGCCCAGCACTTCGGGCAGCTCCGACGAAATCATGATGATGCTCATGCCCTGTTCCACCAGGCGATTCATCAAGGTGTAGATCTCGTATTTTGCACCGACATCAATACCACGGGTGGGTTCATCGAGGATCAGAATAGAGGGCTGTACAAACAGCCATTTACTGAGCGACACCTTCTGCTGATTACCGCCGCTCAGGTTTTTCACCCTCTGCTCGATGCTGGGGGTCTTGATGTTCATGTCCTTACGATATTGCGTGGCTATCTTCACTTCAGCGTTGTTGTCTACCACGCCGTTGCTGGCGATGGCCTGCAAGTTAGCCAGGGTAACGTTTTGCTTCACGTCCTGTGCCAGGATCAAGCCCTTGATCTTGCGGTCCTCGGTGACATAAGCCACCCCAGCTTTGATAGCATCACGAGGCTGCTTGAAGCCTTGCTTCTGCCCATTGAGGTACAAATCACCCTTGACCTGGTAGCCATCAGGATTGCCGAACATGCTAAGCGCCAACTCGGTACGCCCGGACCCCATCAAACCGGCAAAACCGACAATCTCGCCTTTACGCAGGGTGAAGTTGACATTGTGCAGCACATCGCGGGCCAGCTGCTGGCTATGCGCACTCCAGTTGCGCACTTCCAGCACGACATCCTCCGACCGTTTATGATCACGGCGCGGGTAGATGTTGTCAATTTCGCGGCCAACCATGTTCTTAATCAGCGCAGCTTCGGTCACCTGGCTGCGATCAAGAGTACACACGGTCTTGCCGTCGCGCAACACAGTCACGGTGTCGGCAATCGAGATCACTTCTTTCAGCTTGTGCGAAATCATGATGCTGGTAACGCCCTGGCTGCGCAGCTCACGCAAAAGCTGTAACAAATTCTCGCTGTCGTCTTCGTTCAGGGCCGCAGTAGGTTCATCCAGAATCAGCAGCTTCACGTCCTTGCTCAGCGCTTTGGCAATCTCCACCAATTGCTGCTTGCCCACACCCAAATCTTTCACTTTGGTGGCGGGATTTACCTTTAACTTGACCTTTTTGAGCATTTCATCAGCCCGGTGAATGGTCTCGTTCCAATCAACCAGAAAGCCCTTGCGGATTTCGTGCCCCATAAAAATGTTTTCATAAACGGTCAGTTCAGGGATCAACGCTAATTCTTGATAAATAATAGCAATACCCACCTGCTCGCTGTCGGGTATTCCGCGGAACTGCTGCACGTGACCGTCAAACAAAATATCGCCGGTGTATTCACCGTAGGGATAGACCCCGCTCAGCACCTTCATCAAAGTGGATTTGCCTGCGCCGTTCTCGCCCACCAGACAATGGATTTCATTACGGGCTACGCTGAATGTAACGTTGTCCAGCGCCTTGACACCGGGAAACGTTTTGGTAATCCCGCGCATTTCGAGAATGGGGGTAGCCATGACACCTCCTGCGTCTGGAACCTGCTCCATAGTAAAGAATGGTGATGGCCGCAGCCACCACCATTCTTTAAACTCTTGACAACTTATTTCAGGCCGGTGAAGTCGCTCGCCGGCCAGTAGCCGGAGTCAACCACCGTAGCCTTGACATTGGCCTGATCTACAGTGACCACCACGGAGGGCTTGGCGGGCACATCAATCTTGCCGTTGTTGTAGGTCGTGGTCTGTTCAGGGGTCTTGCCACCCAGGAAAGCCAGCGCCGCAGTGATGGCGTCCTGCGCCAACACACGGGTGTCCTTGAGCACGGTCATCTGCTGCTTGCCATCAATGATATACTGGATGGAGGCCTTTTCGGCGTCCTGTCCGGTAACCACATAGCTGGTCACATCCTTGTCAGTCGAGAAGGCATCAGCAATGGCGCGGGCGGTACCGTCGTTGGGAGCCAGAATGAAGACGTTGCCCTTATCCGCGGCGGTAGCCACAGTCAGGTTGGCTTCAGCCAGACTCTTGGCGGTGTTGAAGTCCCAGTTGGTGCTGACCTGGCCCAGGATCTTGGCCATTTCATCACGGGTGAGGGTAGCCTTGCCCTGCAATGCAACGGCTTCGCTGGAGTTCTTGATCACGAACGTGCCGTCAGCGATCTTGGGCTGCAACACACTCCACGCGCCCTCGAAGAAGAGGAAGGCGTTGTTGTCGGAAGAAGCGCCAGCATACAGGAACAGGGGGTTGCCCGTGCCCGCAGCCTTGTCAACGAGGTATTGGCCCTGGGCCTTACCTACCGCCACGCTGTCGAAGGTTACATAGTAGTCTACCGCGTCGGTGCCGAGGATCAGACGATCATAGGAAATGACCTTGACACCGGCCTTGCGTGCGGCATCCGCTGCGGCAGCCGCTGCTGCGCCGTCCTGCGGGGTGAGAATGATGACCTTGACGCCCTTGGTGATCAGGGACTCGACGTTGGCCTTTTCTTTGGCCGAATCGCCCTGACTGAAGAGGATTTCCACCGGCACTTCGGCGGTCTTCAGCAGTTCCTGGAAGCGGCCTTCGTCCTGAATCCAGCGCGGCTCGTCTTTGGTGGGCAGCACAATACCAACCTGAAGCGCGCCGTCGGCTGCAGGTTTGTCAGCCGCGGTGTCGGTGGTTTTGGCGCCACCGCAGGCAGCCATGGACAGCATGGCCACCACGATCATCAGATACAAAGCGATTTTGGTAACGTTGCGGGACATAGTTTCTCCTTATGAGAAATAGGGGGAGGAAGAAAATGGGTCATCCGCTGAAACAGCATCTGACCACTAAAAATAACCTGTTCTTGCTCCAAAAAAGCAGCATAGAACAAATGAATTTTAACCCTAATAGATAACAAGTCAAATCCCTTTGTCTTAAAACTTGTTAGTCGTTTGAAAAAGCGCTAAGTATGAAACGTAGTGCGCGTTTCGGACAGCATAATTCAAAGAAGTCAGCTCAATTTGAATGTAATGTTGGGGAATTGTTTGGTGGCAACACGTTCCAAACGAAATCTATACACAACCAGCCGATCGCGCCGGAGGTGATAGCACCTCACTGATCAAGTTGGGCAAAGCCTTGCTGGTAGGCTATACTATAAATTGATACAAGCGAAACTAATTCCTGATTATAATGCAGCAAGCCTGAAACGCGCAAGGAGAACCATCTTATGCTGACTCACATTCGTATTCGCAATTTTAAGCGTTTCGAAGATATAGGGTTTGATCTTGGTCAGGCCGTTGTCTTGATTGGCCCCAATAACTCGGGAAAAACCAGTGCACTCCAGGCGCTAGCGCTCTGGGATATTGGCTTGCGGCGCTGGAATGAAAGGTATGCAGGGCGGAAATCTCCCGAAGAGCGCCCTGGCGTTACCATCAATCGCCGCGACCTGGCGGCGATCCCCGTGCCCGGTACCAACCTGCTCTGGCGCGATTTACAGGTACGCAGTAACGCTGGCCCACGAAAAACCGAGAATGTCCGTATTGATATTATTGTAGACGGTGTGAGCCATGATAGTCCCTGGTCTTGTGGCCTGGAGTTCGACTATGCCAACGATGAATCGTTCTATTGTCGGCCGCTACGCACAAACCAGGATAACCCGCCGAATCGCATGTCCATACCTGAAGAGGCAGGTGAAACCCGCGTGGCTTTTCTGCCTCCCATGTCAGGGTTGGCTGATCGCGAGTACATGAAACAAGCGGGGGAGATTGCTGTATTGATTGGTCAGGGTCAAACGGCCCAGGTACTACGCAATCTTTGTTATCGCATCTATGGAGAAGCAGAACAGCCGACGCAAAATCCGCTTTCTGTCAAAGAAACTCGTGCGTCCTACGGACAGAATCGACCACACCTTGACTTCAATGGTACGCCAGAGTGGCAAGCGCTGATCCAACACATCAACAACTTGTTTGGCGTGTCCTTAATACCACCGCGTTACGTTAAAGAACGCAGTGAATTAACCATGACTTACAAACAAAGCGATGGTACTGTGCTTGATTTAGCTTCGTCAGGGCGCGGCCTGCAACAGACCTTGCTATTGTTGGCCTATCTCTACGCCAATCCTAACTCGGTGCTACTGTTGGACGAGCCGGATGCCCATCTGGAGGTACTGCGCCAGCGGCAAACCTATCAATTGCTAACCGATGTGGCGCGCAAACAAGGATCGCAGATTATTGCAGCCAGCCATTCCGAGATTGTTCTCAATGAGGCCGCCGGACGTGATACGGTAATTGCCTTTGTAGGGTTGCCTCACCGTATCAATGACCGCGGCAGCCAAGTACTCAAAGCCCTAACCACCCTGGGCTTTGAGCAATACGTGCAAGCGGAACAAACAGGCTGGGTGCTGTATTTGGAAGGAAGCACCGATCTGGCTATTCTTCAAGCCTTTGCGACCACGCTGAATCATCCTGCGGCTGATGTACTGGCACGGCCTTTTGTACATTATGTCGCCTCGAATGTACCTCAAAAGGCTCGAGATCATTTTTACGGTTTGCGCGAAGCTAAACCCGATTTCGTCGGCCTTGCCCTCTTTGATCGCCTGGACAGCGCGTTACAAGACAGCACGCCGCTGCACGAATTGATGTGGCAGCGACGAGAAATTGAAAACTACCTCTGTCAGCACGATGTATTGCTAGCCTATGCCCGTCACGGCTTGATCTCCGATTTATTTAGCTTGCATGAAATCCAGCGCCGAGAACGAGCCATGCACGAAGCAATTAACGAAGTGAGCGATGCGCTGGCAACTCTGGGACGCCCGTCCCCCTGGTCAGAGGACATCAAAGCCAGTGAAGACTTTCTTGAGCCGGTTTTTGCGACTTACTTCAAAAAGCTGGAACTGCCCAACCTGATGCGCAAAAGCGGCTACCATGTGCTGGCAACACTACTGACACCCGACCAAATTACCGCTGAAGTAACACAAAAGCTTGATGCGATTGTACACACAGCCGACGCAGCAAAACCACGCGCTCTTGGTTAAAAAACGGAGCATCTTCACTCCGACCGATCTTTGCTAAGTCTGACGAAATTCGCGTTCACTCCTCCCGCAACAAGCCGTTGACCTCGCGCTCGCGCGAGTGTTCGGCCAGGCGATCAGGCTGACCGGGCTTGCGCATTCCCCCCTCGTACTCAAAGCCGCCATACGCGGCCCAACCGTCCAGCGTCATCGGCACTGGGCCACCCGCAGCCACCCACAGGCCGTTGTAGCGTCGCGCCACATGCAAGTGCGTGGTGGCCGCCGCGCCTCCTTCGCAACTGGGCCGCCCTACGGGATCATCCTGAGCCAGCACCGCGCCCAGCGCCGGGGTATCCACCACATGCAGATATTGCAGCACCCAACCGGTGCGCATATCGCCGTCGCCATCCAGGTCCAGCAAGATTTCGCCGGGCGTACTGCGCACCACCACCCCGGGTGCAGCCGCCACAGCCCACGCCGCAGCCGGTGTGCAGGTGCCGATCTGCGCGCCCTCCGGCACAAAGTCCAGTGCGGCCCAACCGCTGCCGCTCACCCAAGCCCCGTGCGGCCCGCCGGTGAGATGCCACCACTCGCCCACGGCCCAGGGCAGATGCAGCAGAGGCTGTTGCAAGTCGGCAGGCAGCACCGGCCCCGCGTCGAGATCGAAAGGATCGCCAAACAGGCGGCGGTAGGCCGCATCAAACTCAGCCAGGCGTGCCGGTAGGCGGTCGAAGGACACATCGGCAGCCAACACCCGCTGCACAGCCACTGTGCCAGGGTTGAGGCCAGGAGCGCCGCGGGCAATCTGGCCATCCTCGCTGCGAATGGCGGTTTCGCCGCGATCTTGCCAGCCGTAGAAACCGCGGTTGAGTGTGTTGGCAGCCCACTCCAGTTGTGGCAACAAGCCAGGACCGCCGTTGGTGTGGCCCAGGGGATAATCTGCGGCCAGGCCTTGCGGATCGGGGTCAGTCACCCAGCCACTGCCTGCTTCCATCAGCGCCAGCAACACGCGCGGGCCGACACTGTAGCGCATCGCCACCCGCTCGACTGCATCCGCGCCGTTCCAGGACGCGCCATCCAGGCCGGTGAGCGTAACCTGTGCCAGCCGTCCGCCCGCTTGCTGCACAAAATCATGCAGGTCAAAGTCAGTATAAGCCACGCCATAAACCAACTCGCTGTCAGGCAGCAGGCGCGTGTCTGGGGTAGTGCGGCCCGGACGGTGTGGGATGATCAAGCCCTGGCCAATGGGGACTACATCGGGGTTGGTGATGCCGCTGAAAGCTACGATCTCATCCAGCGAAACGCCGTAGCGCTGCGCCACAGTGCCGAGGTACTCGTTGGCCTTGAGCGAGGTCCACTCTAACGCCAGGTCAGCCGCCACGGTGGGGCCAGGGCTGGCAGATGCCGACAGCAAGGCATTCGGTGTGACCGACAGCGGTTGGGGGGCAGCAATATCAGGCGTCAGGGATGGCGCGTGCGGGGTGACACGAGGCGCAACAGGGTTGATGGAAGGTGTCACCGAGGGCACTGGCTGAAGCAAAGGCTGGGCGCGGCGTTGACTGCTGCCATAGATCGCCACCAATCCCAGCAGCAACAGCAACAGCAACACAGCTCCCCCGCGCAGCCACGGACGTGAAACCATCATGGATAACCCCTGGCAAGCCGCTTCAAGCGTTACGGACGGATCCACTCAGCGGGCACAGGAGCGGACTGGCCGTCCACCGCCGGCAGCGTGATACCCAGCTCGATGTCGGCCGCGGGCAGGTAGGGCAGCAAAAACTGGGCCAACGGCAGATAGGGGTGGTTTGGTTCAAGTTGGCCGAAAAGCAACAAGGCATTGCTCAGGCGTTCTTCATCCCAGGCCACGCGTGGCAGGCGGCCACCATTCAAGCTGAGGTATAGCCCCTCTGGCTCGGTTTCGATTTGCAGCAGGGCGATGTCAGCCTCATGCAGCGAAGCCACGGTGGCGGGGTTCATGCGTACCGCACTGAGATCAACCGGCAGCCCGGCCACCGCCATCGCCCCTTGCAGGTCGGCGGTAGAGGACCCGGCCAGGGCTAGCATTCCCTGCTGGTCTACATCCAGATCGAAATGCAGGATCAGCACGCGCTCGGTTGTGGCAGCGCGCACCTGGGCGGTATCTACGCGCGGTAGCGTTTTGGGATCACGCAGCGCGGCATCATCAGCGGCATTCGGCAGCTTGATGACTATGGGCACACCGGTGCGACTGATGATCTTGTTCTGCAGCAGGCTTTGCACCGTATTGGCAGTGTTTGGCTCGACGCGCGCCAGCTTCAGCAGATCCGCTACATGCTGGCGGGTGGCATCATCCAAAGCCAGATAAGGCAAGGGCTGGCCGTTGGTATAAAGATACACGCCTTCGCCGGTAGCTACCGCCTCGATGGTCTCAACACCGGCGGCGCTAAGACGTTCGATCAAGGCTGGATCCACGGCTAGCCCGCTTAAATCCTGGCCAATCAAACTGCCCGCGCGTGCCAGTGAAATGCCCATCACGCTGGGCGCGCCCTGCTCATTTATATTAACAGTGAGACGCGGCATCAGCAGCGGCAATTTGTCTTGGTTGTTGCTTTGGGTGTCGGTTTGGCTGCCGCAAGCTGCAACCAGCAATGTGATAATTAAAAAACAGAGTACAAGACCCTTGTGTTTCATCTCGGCTCCCTGTAACAAAGAAAAGACCTATACGGGCAGATATCGCCGTTAAACGCGACTTTATTGTACACAGTTTAGTGCTTTTGACCAGCAATGCGCGTGGTGACGAGCGAGCGGCTTTGCCTCAGCGCCACGCTTGGGGTACACTACCGACATGTGGCAAGCCAGCGCACCCGGCAAGATTATTTTATGTGGCGAACATGCAGTGGTTTATGGTCGTCCGGCAATTGCCGCGCCGGTGAATGGGGTGCAAGCCACAGCCACGGTGACGCCAGGCACGCCGGGCCGGGGCGTGGTGCTGGCACTGCCTGATTTAGGCCGTCAGGTGGCTTTATCAAGGGAAACCGCAGAACAGCCATTGGCTCATGTGGCACACCTGGCGCTGAAGACGCTGGGCCTGCATGCTACGGCTGACTTGACAATTACGCTGCGCTCTACCATTCCTGTAGCCGGTGGATTAGGCAGCGGCGCGGCGGCAGCCACGGCGATTGTGCGCAGTCTGGCTGCGGCTGCCGGGCAGAGCCTGGCACCTGCGGCGGTGTCGGCACTGGTTTACGAAAGCGAAAAACAATTTCACGGCACACCCAGCGGTGTGGATAACACCGTGGTGGCCTATGGCATGGCCGTGTGGTTTGTGCGCGGGCAGCCGCCACAGCCTTTTGCCGTGGCCGCGCCTTGCACTCTGGTGATTGGTGACACGGGTGTGCCCAGCCCCACCAGCCTTGCTGTGGGCGATGTACGTCGTGGCTGGCAGGCTGATGTCAACGGCTTCGGGCAGCGGTTCGACGCGATAGGCGCTATCACCCGCGCCGCGCGGGTGATGCTGGCTGCGGGCGATGTGGCCGGGCTTGGCCCACTGATGGATGAAAACCAAAGGCTGCTGGCCGAGCTGGGCGTCTCAAGCCCAGCGTTGGAGATGCTTTGCCAGGCTGCACGCCGCGCCGGAGCCTGGGGGGCAAAACTCAGCGGCGGTGGACGCGGCGGCAATATGATCGCTCTGACCGCACCGGAGACGGCAGACAGCATAGCAGCGGCCTTGCAACAAGCCGGTGCAGTGCGCACATTGGTCACAACGATTGAATGAGAAGCGGGTCTCGCGGACAGATCAGTGTTAGGGCTTCCCTGATCAAAATGGAAGCTGGCTCACATTGTGAAATTTGGTTTCGTGATACGGTTACAGAACATTTGTGCGATCCCTGTATCGTTATATTGTTGTGATTCAGCAAGGAGAACAGACCCAATGACTATCTATGGACAAGCGAAACCCGCAGGCGTCCCCACCTGGGTTGACCTGGCCACACCCGACCTCGATCAAGCCCGCGCTTTTTACCGCGCTTTGTTCGGCTGGGAATACGATGTAGCCGGCCCGGAATTTGGCAACTACACCATGTCACGCGTAGGACAACACCCCGTCGCTGGCATGGGGGGCAACACAAGCCCTGATGGCACGACCTTTCCTGTGGCCTGGGGGCTGTACTTTGCCACAGACGATATCGAAACCGATGTGGCGCGGGCCGTTGCCCTGGGAGCCACTGTGATGGTTCCCGCTATGGTAGTTGATCAATTCGGCAGCATGGCAACCCTGGTTGATCCGGGCGGCGCGGTGTTCAGCTTTTGGCAGGCAGGACAGCATATCGGCGCGCAGGTTACTGACGAGCCGGGCGCTATGACCTGGTGCGAGCTGTATGCCGCCGATGCCAAGCAATCACGCGATTTCTATGCCGCGCTGCTTCAAGCCGCGGCAGAACCAATGCCGGGTGATTTTGAATACTACGTGTTCAAACAAGGCGAAACAATGCTGGGCGGCGTGATGCAGATTGACCCGGCGTGGGGCGACTTTCATCCCAACTGGGCAATTTATTTCGCGGTTGCGGATGCAGACAAGGCGACTGCGACGATTGTTCAGCACGGCGGCAAGGTATTTGGGCCGGTGGAAGACACACCTTTTGGCCGCATGACCTCGGCAATGGATCCCTACGGCGCTCACTTCAAGATCATTCAACTGCCGTCGTGAGATCGCCGGGGGATGAAATCCCACCGGCTACAAAACAGCGCCCGCTGAAGCGGGCTGGCGTGCGTCCGGCAGCCGCCACGGCATGGATGAGCGGCGTGCGCTGTCGTGAGATCGTCGGGGGATGAAATCCCACCGGCTACAAAACAGCGCCCGCTGAAGCGGGCTGGCGTGCGTGTGCCAGCAAGCCCCGTTGACGGGGCGCTGCGCTGTAGCCGGACGATTGATCGTCCGGCGGCTGCCGCGATATCGCCGGGGGATGAAATCCCACCGGCTACAAAACAGCGCCCGCTGAAGCGGGCTGGCGTGCGCGTGCCAGCAAGCCCCGTTGACGGGGCGCTGCGCCGTAGCCGGACGATTGATCGTCCGGCGGCTGCCGCGGGATTGCCGGGGGATGAAATCCCACCGGCTACAAAACAGCGCCCGCTGAAGCGGGCTGGCGTGCGTCCGGCGGCAAGCCCCATTTATGGGGCGCTGCACCGTAGCCGGACGATTGATCGTCCGGCGGCCGCCACGGCATGGATGAGCGGCGTGCGCCGTCGTGAGATCGCCGGGGGATGAAATCCCACCGGCTACAAAACAGCGCCCGCTGAAGCGGGCTGGCGTGCGTGCGGCGGCAAGCCCCATTTATGGGGCGCTGCACCGTAGCCGGACGATTGATCGTCCGGCGGCCGCCACGGCATGGATGAGCGGCGTGCGCCGTCGTGAGATCGCCGGGGGATGAAATCCCACCGGCTACAAAACAGCGCCCGCTGAAGCGGGCTGGCGTGCGTGTGCCAGAAAGCCCCGTTGACGGGGCGCTGCACCGTAGCCGGACGATTGATCGTCCGGCGGCCGCCACGGCATGGA
>CALESQ010000057.1 GCA_937907455.1 uncultured Caldilineales bacterium | reverse complement strand
GTCATGGCCCTGCCCTTACCTGCTCAACTGCCAAAATCGTGAACTACTGAAATTTTGTGACCAGGGTATTATTCATCGAATTATTAATCGGACAAATTTTGTACAAGTGTAATCAGGACTTGTGCAGTAGAAATAGCTTCTGCCAGTTTGACAGGTATCGGTCTTGAGACATCTTCTTGCGCAGGTGCTAGCATTGTTTCGAGTGACAGATTTTCTTTGTCTGGTGCAGTTGTGCGTAAGTTGTTACGGCTCCAGTTGCAATTCGTTCTCTACCGCGACGCGATCCTCGATAGCTTGTCGCCAGCTCACATCTTCGATCGTCCAGGCCGGGTCTGCGGCTTGCAGCAGCTTGTACACGCCCTTGAAGTGATCTGCGCCGTAGGTGATGTAGAACCGCTCGGCAGGCGACTGTAAAATCGTATCAGCCAGGTAACGATTGCGATAGTCCAGCACGATTTTTTTCATAAAGGGAGATTTGTCGTCGTCCGTCGTCGTGGTACCATTCAAAGTTATGTTAAACATGGTCTGGCACGCCAATCCCACCAGCGATTGCTGGCCGGGCGTCAGGTTCTTCAAATTTTCCAACCAGCCTGCCATCGTATCATCCTGCTGATCGGCTGCCTCAGCCGGTTTGACTTCCGGCATTTGCTCCAGCAAGGTCGGGTCGGCGGCTACAAGCTGATCCCATTCCATCATCATATCATCTACGCTGACATCCGCCGTAATGAATTGATCTGGCTTGTCGGCCATGTCATCAGCGAATACGCGGAAATAATCGTTCTGGAAATGCAGATTGCATTGCTGAGCCACGGCATCGTACATTTGGTTCAAATCGGTGCCGCGCGTGCCCATCAGCTCGTTAAAACGCTGCTCGTTTTCCGGCGATCCACCCTGCACCCCTTCAAACAACATGGCATACTGCTTGTCGGCAGCATCCACCATGTCAAAAACAACGCCCTGGTAGAACGGTTCCGATCCGACATGCACCATGCCCTGATAGACAACTTCTTTCTTGCCGTTGCTGAGAACAATGCGCGGCAAGGAGAGCGGCTCGACCGCACTGACATAAATCATCCACAGATAGGGGATGCTGACCAACGCCAGCAGCAGCAGCGCCCAGACGGTCGTGGCGCTGAGCCAGGAACGCCAGAACGGGGCACGGTCGGGGCGGCGGCGGAATAGCCACAGGATGGCCGCAGTCACCGCGCCGATCAGCGCGGCAATGCCCAGCATCAGCAGCAAGGGTAGCGGTGAACCGAGCGCAGTCAGCAGCACCAGCAAGCCCAGCAGGGCAAACAATGTCAGCACGAACAGCGCGATCGCCTTAATGGCAACGCCTGTGCGGCTGAAGGCAGGGGATGATTGCGTCATAGGTGATTTCCTCCACATCAAAATACTGAAATTCGGCAGCGGCTGACGCACGCCTGCGTCAGTTCGTCCGCAGCGTACACAATGCCTGCCGCACCTCGCCCAGGTGATAGGCTGTGTGCGCGATCAAGCCAATCGCCCCGCCGATCTCGCGCTCGGTCGGCCATGCCGTGGTCGAGTTGATCAGTTCCTGCACGCCGACATAGCTGGCGCGCAGGCGGCCCTGAATCGCCTCCCACTGCGCGGGCGTCACCACGCTGACAGTGCGCCAGATTTTGTCCCAATCCACCTGCAAATACTCACCGTAGCGGATCACACGGACCACCACATCCAGATAAAAGGCCACATGTTCCACCTGCGCGGCCAGCGTGGCACATTGCCCGCCCACCCGAATCGAAGCCTGCTCAGCGGGTATAGTTGCCAGCGTTTCGAAAAAGGAGGTTCCGCGGTCGAGAAAGAAACCGTGGACATTGTCAAACAGCTCATCCAGCACCAGCAAAAGCGCCTGGTTGTATTGTTCAGCAGAGATGGACATAGAGAATTTCCTTTAGATGAGGGTGCGTACCGCGGGGTCAGAAGAAATAAATATACCGTCTAATCGATACTGTTTCTGCGTTACAGTACCGATTGCAAAGATTGTACCGCAGCGCGCTGTCTGCGCCAAACAGCGCGTTAACTTGTCCGTGGCACGGTTCCCCGCTAGCCGAGCCTGCCGAAGCCGCGGTCAACTTGCCGGTAGTGCCTGCTATGCGGTATAAAGGACGTGAGATTTTTTGCCATGCATTTCGATATCTTTACTCTGTTTCCTGGCATGTTCGTTGGCCCGCTCGATGACAGCATCGTGCAGCGCGCGCGCAACGCCGGTCTCGTCTCCGTCTCCACGCATAACATCCGCGACTATGCCGAAGGCAAGCACGCGCTTACCGACGATTATCCCTACGGCGGTGGTGGTGGTATGGTTATGAAGCCGGAGCCGCTCTTCCGCGCGGTCGAAAGCGTGTTGGAGCTGCCGTCGCGCGCAGCAGGCGAGGACGCGCCCGTCTCGCCCGTACCCATCATTTTGCTCACGCCTCAGGGACGTCCGTTCAACCAAAGCGTGGCGCTGGAGCTGGCCGATCACCCGCGCATCGCTCTGATCTGCGGACGCTACGAGGGCTTCGATGAGCGCATCCGGCAACACCTCGCCACCGATCAGATCAGCCTGGGTGATTTCGTGCTCTCCGGCGGTGAGCTGGCCGCGATGGTGATCGTGGATGCGGTGACACGGCTGCTGCCCGGCGCGCTGGGCGCAGAACATGGCGCGGCCGACGACTCGCACGCCACCGGCCTGCTGGAGTACCCTCACTACACCCGTCCACCCGAATTTCGTGGTTGGCGCGTGCCCGACGTGTTGCTCTCCGGCCATCACGCACAGGTGGCGCGCTGGCGACGGGAGCAAGCTCTGCTGCGCACCGCAGCGCGGCGACCTGATATGCTCGACACGGCCTGGCTGACTGATGCGGATTTGAAGTTTCTGGAAAAGCTGGAGGGGGATTAGGCTCTTAGTCGCGGTACCTTCAGCAGCAGCCCCTCACCCCGCGATGCCCTCATCCCCGGCCCCTCTCCCAGGGGGAGAGGGGAGAGGCTCTCACTCCCGACCTTTCTTTTGTGGGGAGAGGGGTAAGGGGGAGGGGTTCCAAGGCCTCTCCCCGTGATGCTCCCACCCCTGTAAATTTGCAGCGGGCGCGTTGCCGTGGTATACTGTCTATTCGTCAGTCTTGCAGACAGACCAATTTCCCGCGGCTCTGGTGTGCCTTGATGATCACGCTGGCTGCGGTCTCATACTCAGCGAAATCAGTTCAGGAAGGTATCACCATGCAGCACCCATTGCTTCAGTCATTAGAGCCAAAGGAGCACCCCGGCATTCCGTCGCTGCGCATCGGCGACACGGTGCGCGTGCATGCCCGCATTGTTGAAGGCAGCCGCGAGCGCGTACAGGTTTTCCAGGGCGTTATTATTCGTATGCGCGGCAAGAAGGCCGCCGGTTCCAGCTTCACCGTGCGTCGCATCGCCTCGCACGGCGTGGGCGTGGAGCGCACATTCCTGCAGCACTCCCCGCGCGTAGACAAGGTAGAGGTTCTGCGCAGCAACAAGGTGCGCCAGGCTAAGTTGTACTACCTGCGCGATCTGCGTGGCAAGGCAGCCCGCCTGAAGGAAATCAACACCAATCAGTAAGCCGAAAGGGCGGGTATTTCCCGCCCTTTTCTCATTCCGGGTGGCCTTGCCGCCCTGCGACGCAGGCTCAGCCCTGCGTCGTGCTTTTTTGGAGGTTGTTTGTGCGTGTCTCTGCCCATCCTGCCCCTGATCTGACCCGCGAACAGGCCTTGTGGCAAGCCGGTTATGGCGCAGTGGCCGGGCTGGATGAGGCCGGACGCGGGGCGTGGGCCGGGCCGGTGGTGGCTGCTGCGGTAATTTTGCCTGCTCAGGTCGCCATAGCGGACCAGCTCGCAGGGGTGGCCGATTCCAAGCTGCTGTCGCCCGCAGCACGCGCACATAGCTACGAGGTGATCCTGAACCATGCGCGCGCCTGGGGTGTGGGTGTGGTTTCTGCCCCTGAGATTGATGCGCAGGGTATTGCCCCGGCCACTCGCAGCGCCATGCTTCAGGCGTTGGCTGCCTTGGCTGTGCCTGCTGATGCCCTGCTGCTGGACTATGTGCGCCTGCCTGAATCGCCATTGCCGCAACAGGCTTTGGCGCACGGAGACCGCCTGGTACTCTCTATCGCTGCGGCCTCTATTTTGGCTAAGGTGACGCGCGATCGGCTAATGGCTGACCTGCATGCTGAGTATCCTTGCTATGGCTTTGCGCAACACAAGGGCTATGGCACTGCACAGCATCGGCAGACTTTGCAGGTTTGCGGCCCCTGTTCCTTGCATCGGCGCAGCTTCGCGCCAGTACATGCCTTGCAATTGCATCTTTTTGCTGGCTGATCATGCCTACATCACGTCGTCGCCTCGGTGATTGGGGCGAACAACTGGCCGTTGATCTGTTGCTTGGCAAGGGCTATCGCTTGCTGGCGCGCAATTGGCGCGCTGGGCGTAGCGGTGAGCTAGACCTGGTAATGCAGCAGGGCGATTGTCTGGTAGCTGTGGAGGTGCGTACCCGTCGTGGTGATGCCTACGGCCGCGCCGACGAGTCGCTTACCGCAGCGAAGCAAGCGCGGCTGGCGCAGCTTATCGAAATCTATTGCGCGCAGCAGGCATGGCACGGCCCGCGTCGCGTGGATGTGGTAGCCATTAGTCTGGACGTTATCGGTCATCTGCAGGAACTCCGCCATATCGAGGATGCAGTGAGTGGTGAGTAGGGAGCAGTATCCAGTAAACAGTAAGCAGTAAGCAGATAAGCAGCCTGTCACTGCGCTACTCTGTCTTCTCAACTCCCCTTCTCAATTCTCAATTCTCAATTCCCCTTCTCAACTCCCAACTCTCCTCTCGTCACCTCCAGGATAAGATGAAATCCGTCTCTGCTGATCTAATTATTTCCCCTGCCACAGCGCGACGCTTTGTGCTAGGCCGACAGGGACTTTGGCCCGGACGACGATGGCAGGGCCTTGCCGGTGTGATTGAGGCCATCACCACGATGGAGGGGCTTCAGCTTGACCCGCTCACGGTGGTGGCGCGCAGCCAGGATATTGCTTTGTGGGGCCGCGTGCATGGCTATCACCCCGACCTGCTGCATCAGGCGACCTATGAGCAGCGTCGGTTTTTTGATTACGGCGGTTGGCTCTTTCTTTACCCTATGACAGAGCTTCCCTATTGGCGCGTGCCCATGGCGCTGGCCGCACGTGAGGGCCACTGGGCCGAGTGGTTGCAGATGCACGCCGCTGTGGCCGATGAGGTACGTACTGCACTGCGCACACATGGGCCGCTGGGCAACCGCGATTTCAACGGCAACACGCGTGTGAGCAGCTATCGGGGCCGCAAAGACACGGCGCTGGCGCTTTTTGCGCTATGGATAACGGGCGAAGTGATGATTACCCGTCGCGCCGGTTTCGATCGGGTCTATGATCTTAGCGAGCGGGTAGCACCGCCGCATCTTAACACCATAGCCGATGAGGCCGCGGCCACCCGCTATTTCGTGCGTAAAGCGATTGCGTTGTATGGCCTGCTGCGCGAGGGGACCTTGCGCAACAGCCTCTACCCTTATCTGCGACGAACGATCAGCATACAGGATGCGAAGGCGCTGGTGCAGGATTTGCAGCAACAAGGCACGGCTCTTGCTGTACGCGTGGAGGGGCAACGTGACCGGCTGCTGCTGCTGGCCGAAGATGCGCCGTTGCTGGCGGCACTGGCCGCAGGAGAAACTCCCGCGGCGTGGCAACCGCTTAACAGCACCACCTTCGATGAAGCCGTGTTTCTCGCACCGCTTGATATGGTGAGCGCGCGCGGCCGCGCCGCCCGGCTCTTCGATTTCGATTACAAATGGGAAGTCTACGTACCCGCGGCCAAACGTCGCTGGGGCTACTACGTGCTGCCTATCCTCTACGGTGATCGGCTGGTGGCGCGGCTTGATCCCAAGCTGGAGCGACGCAGTAAGGTGCTGCACATCCAGGGCTTTTGGCTGGAAGATCATGCCCCGGCGGATGACCCCGGCTTTGCTCTGGCTCTGCGCCGCGGGTTGGATAGCTTTGCCGCCTTTGCGGGCGCGGATGCAGTGGAGATTCACGCCCCGCTGTTGCAGGATTTGCTGGGCAGATGAGCAGGTGAAAGCGTGACCCGATGAGGGGGAACGCTGTGGGATGCGCAAGCAGGGCGGGCAGGCTGTCAGTTGAGCCGTGTGCCGGCTTTAATCCGAACCAGCATGGCAGAGTAGTCAACCCATCAATATCTTGTCATGGGCGCGCGAGGCGCTGCTGGTTGGCGGCGATATCTACCTGCCTGCCTGCTTCTGCCCTGTCCAGCTTGCCGCCGGGGGTCTCAGGCAACTGTGGGAGATAGTACACCTGCCGCGGGCGCTGGAAGCGATCGAGCCGCGTGCCGATCTGCGTCAGCAGCGCAGCCTCACCGGCCGCGGGCAGAGGCGCACCCTCGATGATCAGGCTGACAACCTGTCCCAGCCGCGCATCTGGCAGCCCCAGCACGATGCTGCGACGCGCGGGCAACGCCGCGGCCAGCCAGGCTTGCTCGACAGCCTGCTCAACTGCCTCGCTTTGCACCTTCACCCCACCACTGTTGATGACGTTGTCCCAGCGGCCCAGAAAGCGGAAAGCGGCGGCAGGCGGCGCATCAAATTCGACCACATCATTCGTCTGCACCCACGCGCTGCGCGTCATTGCGCCGCGCACGCGCAGGCAGCCGCGCGCATCGGCGGCGATTTCGACCCCCGGCAGCGGCTGAAACCAGGCGGATGCCAATGGCCCGTTCAGGCGGCGCAGGGCAATGTGTGTCGCCGTTTCGGTCATGCCGTAGGTGTGGTACACCGGCGCAGCGCTGTCCTGTACACGTTGTTCCAGTTCCGCGCTGAGTGCTGCACCGCCGACCAGAATTGTACACTGAGGGGTGAGGATGTTCGCGTAGTCGTTAAGGCTATCCAGCGCGGTTGCCAGTTGCAAAGGAACCAATGCCGTGAAATCCAGAGGGCTATGCGCAGGCCAGCCTGCCAGCGGGTCACGGTCAGGCTCAGCGAGGTGCATGGCGAGGCCCAGCGTCAGACCGCGCACCAGCATCATTTGCCCGGCGATATAACGTACCGGCAGGCAAACGAGTGCGGTCATGCCAGCCTGCAAGCCGAGCGCGGCCGCAGTGGCGCGGGCGCTGGTTTCCATCTGGCCGCGGGTGAGGGAAATCGGCTTCGGCGCGCCGGTGGAGCCGGAGGTATGCACCGTAAAGGTTGCATCTCCGCGCAGCCACGCCGCGCAGAAATGCAGCGCCGCGCGTTGATTGTCGCTCCACGCGGGCAGTGTCGCCAGCGCCGGATCGGCCAGCTCAGGCAGGGTATACGTGCGATCAGCGATGGTGAGGGTCGCGGTCATTGCTAGTGATGTGTAAGTCGTCAAGAGTAAGGAGTAAGCGGTGACTGTTTGAGATCTGCTGACTACTTACGCCTTACTTCTTACGATGAAACTCGCCATAACGCTCCCCCGCGCAGCTCAAACGCGGGCGGCACGTTGTTGCTGAAAAGTTGCCCCGTGCCGATGCCGTGGATGCGCGTGTCGGGCAGCGCGCTCAACCACTGGGCGAGGGCGTTCAGACCGATATTGCTCTCCAGCAGCGAATTGATCCACCAGCCGATGCCGCGCGTGGCGGCTGCGGCAATCCAGCGTTCGCACGCGGCCAGGCCACCCAGCAGCGAGGGCTTCAGGACGATATGTTGCGGCTGGATCTGCGCCAGCAGCGCGGCAGGATCGTCGGCGTGGATCAGCTCTTCGTCCAGCGCCAGCGGGATCGGCGTCTCCGCGCATAAAGTCGCCAGCGCCTCAGCTTGCCCTGGGGCGATGGGCTGTTCCAGCCAGGCAATCGCGAACGGCGCGAAGGCGTGCAGGGCACGGCGCGCTTCGGCGGCTGTCCACGCGCCGTTGGCGTCCAGGCGCAATTCAATCTGATCCGCGGGCCACCGTTGGCGTAACGTCCGCAGCAGGTTGACTTCCTCGGCCAGTGGCAGCGCGCCGACTTTCAGCTTCAGCACGCGATGGCCCTGTGCCACCTTGACCGCGGCCTGCTGCACCAGGCCCGCCGGGGTATCCATCCACAGCAGGCCGTGCGTGACCAGACCCGCTTCGCCGCGGGCAAAGGGGGTGTCGAACAGCACGCCGCGGTCACCGCTGGCCACATCCAGCCGCGCCGTTTCCAGGCCAAAGGCGATGCTGGGCCAGGCGTGCAGGTCAAGGTCGTGCCATGCCGCGCCGCGGTTCAACTCGTCGCACACCTGCTGCACCTGCTCGACATAATCTGCACGGTCGTCGCGGCTCAAGCCGGGGACTGGGCCACATTCGCCCCAACCCGCACGGTCATCCTGGGTCGCGCGGATGAAAATCACCGGGCGCGTGTGCAGCAATCCCCGCGAAGTCGCCGCCGCGCGCTTGAAATGCAGGGTGTAGGGGTGGGGGGAGAACATGGGCGGAGGTAGACAAGTAGACAAGTAGACAAGGAGGGAAGTAGACAAGTAGACAAGGAGGGAAGTAGACAAGTAGACAAGTAGACAAGTAGACAAGTAGACAAGTAGACAAGTAGATAAGTAGACAAGTAGATAAGTAGATAAGTAGACAAGTAGACAAGTAGATAAGCAGGGAAGCAGGGAAGGCGTAGCAGTAGGGGCGATCTTACTTGTATACTTGTCTACTTGTCCGTCCAAATACTTGTATACTTGTCTACTCGCCTTCGGCGCACTTGTCTACTTGCCCGTCCAAATACTTGTGTACTTGTCTACCCGCCTTCGGCGTACTTGTCTACTTCCTCACGGAAACTTCGGAAACTTGCCGAAATCGGGATTGCGTTTTTCGACGTAGGCGTTGCGGCCTTCCTGCGCTTCCTCGGACAGGTAATAGAGCAGCGTGGCGTTGCCGGCCAGCTCCTGAATGCCGGCTTGCCCATCCAATTCGGCGTTGAAAGAGGATTTCAACATGCGAATGGAGAGCGGACTTTTCTCCTGGATCTTGCGACACCACGCCACTGTGGTGGCTTCGAGCTGATCCAGCGGCACTACTTTGTTGACCAACCCCATTTGCAGGGCATCCGCGGCGTCGTATTGGTCGCACAGATACCAAATCTCGCGCGCTTTCTTCTGGCCGACGACACGCGCCAGATACGACGCGCCAAAGCCGCCATCGAAGCTGCCCACTTTGGGGCCGGTCTGGCCGAAGCGGGCGTTTTCCGCGGCAATCGTCAGGTCGCACACCACATGCAGCACATGCCCGCCGCCGATGGCATAGCCCGCCACCATCGCAATCACCGCTTTGGGGATCGAGCGGATCAGCTTTTGCAGGTCGAGCACGTTCAGCCGCGGCACCTTGTCCTTGCCGACATAACCACCCACGCCGCGCACACTCTGATCGCCGCCGCTGCAAAAGGCCAGATCGCCCGCACCGGTCAGGATAACGACATCAATCGCCGGGTCTTCGCGGCAAATCACCATCGCATCAATCATCTCCTGCACGGTGAGCGGGGTAAAGGCATTGCGCTTTTCGGGTCGGTTGATGGTGATTTTGGCGATGCCGTCATAGAACTGGAACAGGATTTCCTGGTATTCTTTAATCGTTTGCCATTGCAGCGTTTCGGTCATAGAAGCACTCCTCATAGGGTATCAGGCAGGCGTAGGGCTGCCAGGGTGGTTTTGACACGGCGAAACAAGGCGCTGTTCTCGGCCATGTCGGTTTCGATCTCCAGCAGCGCGGCCCGCGGCTGGTCAGCAAAAAAGCCGGCTAATGCCTCCTCCAACGCGGTTGCATTGCTTGCATGATGATAGGCCAGGCCGTGATCTGCGGCCAGCCGCGCCGCAGTGAGCGGCTGCGGGGTCAGGAACCAAGTGCGATGCAGTTCGGTGGGCAGGCGGTTGGGGCCGTCAATGATGTCGAAAATGCCGCCGCCGTGATTGTTGAAGAGCACAATGCGCAGTGTGGCGGGCAGGTGACTGTGCCAAAGGCCGTTGCGGTCGTAGAAAAAGCCCAGATCGCCAACAAGCAGGGTCATCAGGCTGTGGCGGGCGAGTGCCGCACCCACCGCGGTGCTGAGTGTGCCGTCAATGCCGCTGGTGCCACGGTTGCTGTCTATGCGGTGCAGCGCAGATGGCAGTGAGGCAGCGAGCAGGTTCGCATAGCGGATGCTCATGCTGTTGCCGATTTGCACACCGCTGGCCGCAGGCAAGGCCTGCACCACGCGGCGAAAGGCGCTTAATTCGCCCCAGACTGGAGCAGCGACGTCGGCGATGGCGGTGGCCGCTGCAGCATCCAGCGTGCGCCAGTGCGCAGCGTAGACGGCCACGGGTGAAGCCGCCGGTATGCGCTTGGCGAGGCCGCGGCAGAGCGCGCCTGGTGTGAGAGGGACAACGTGCGTCAGCCGCTGAAAAGTATCGGGGGGTGTGCCTGCGGGCTGAGCGCGCCACAACTGCGCCGGTGGATGCTCTCGCAGCAGGCTGCGCAGCGCCTTGGAGGTGATCGGCCCGCCCAGGCTGATCACCAGATCGGGGGCGAGGGCGCGACGAGTGGCGGCATCGGCGCTGTCCAGCAAGGCATCACCGTATACGGCCAGATCGCGGCTGAAGAGGTTGGCGGTGACATCGGCCAGCACGGCTACATCAGGACGTGTTGCCAGCGTGGCAACGGCGGCCTGCAAGTCTGCGTCAGGCGGATGCAGGCCCACCACAATCAGCTTGCGCACGGCGCTTTGCCAGCCATCCAACAATGCTTGCCAGCCGGTGGGGCTTAGTTGCGTTTCGGCAGGCAACCAATGACGTAGTGGCAGCGCAGGCGTGGGTGACCATGCCTCGCCTGCCAGCGCGGGGTAGAGCGGTTCACGCAAGGGTACATTGATATGCACCGGCCCCGGCAACATGCCGCGGCTCAGCTCGATGGCTTCATCCAACGTGCGTTGCACGTGCCAGCGGGCGTCGGCATGGCTCCAGTCTGTGGGCCATTGATAGCCTGCGCGCAGGTGCGGTTCGTATAGCCTTGTTTGATGGATAGCCTGATTATCCTGCTGGTCCACCCATTCCGGCGGTCGGTCGGCGGTGAGTACCAGCAGGGGCACACCCTGATAGTGGGCTTCGGCCACCGCCGGGGCAAAGTTCAGCGCGGCTGTGCCAGAAGTGCATACCAGCATCACGGGTTGGCCGCTTTGTTGGGCCAGGCCGAGTGCTACATAGCCCGCGGCGCGCTCGTCGGGTATCATCAGGCAGTGCAGGCCCGGTTCAGTCACGAGTGCGGCCGTGAGCGGCGCGGAGCGCGAGCCGGGGGCAATTACGGCGTGGTTGATCCCCTTGTCAACGCAATAGCGGACCAGCGCGGCCAGCAGCGCGGCGCGCGTTGCCTGGGGCGAAGTCGCGGTCATGATCCCCCCGCCGCGGTGCGCTCAGGATATAGCGCGGCCAACAAGGTGTCGGCTTTCCATTGGGTTTCGCGCCATTCTGCATCGGGCTGCGAATCTGCTGTCACGCCGCCGCCCATGTACAGGTGCGCTGAGTGATGGTCAAGCTGCATGCAGCGCAGGTTTACAAAGAGGTGCGACGCACCGTCGAGGTGCATCGGCCCCAGGTAGCCGCTGTAGAAGCTGCGGTCGTAGCCTTCATGGGCCAGAATGAAGGCCAGCGCCTTGTCTTTGGGCATACCGCACACCGCCGAGGTGGGATGCAGCTCGTGCAGCACCCGGTCGGCTAATGCCAGCCACGCGGGCCGAGGCAGCTCTACGCGGAAATCGGTGCGTAGATGCACTACGTTGCCCGCGGCAATGGTGCGTGGCCCGGCTTCGTGTACAGGCGTCACCCCCACGCCGCGGAAAAAGGCACGGATATAGTCGCTGACCAGCGCCTGCTCTTCGATCTCTTTGTGGCTCCAGCGCACGGTCTCCAGCGGGCTGCCGGGTGGATGCACCTGGGTGCCGGCCAGCGCCACGGTGTTGAGGCCGTGATGGTCGGTAGCTAGCAGCATCTCCGGGCTGGCGCCGATCCATGTGCCCACGCCCGGCACAGCTACCAGCGAGACAAAAGCCATGGGATAGCGTTGGCACAGTGTGGTAAACAGGGCCATAGGATCAAAGCCCGCGGGCAGGGGCACCGAGGTGGTGCGCGACACCACTACCTTTTTCAGATTGTTTGCCAGGATAAATT
This sequence comes from uncultured Caldilineales bacterium, assembly GCA_937907455.1. Classification (GTDB taxonomy): domain Bacteria; phylum Chloroflexota; class Anaerolineae; order JAAEKA01; family JAAEKA01; genus JAAEKA01. Next base: position 7,940 of record CALESQ010000057.1, on the reverse strand, counting down.
GCAGGGCCTCGGCTACCAGATGGCGATATTCGGCCAGGGTGCTGTCATGCAGATGCAGCGGGCGCGCCGGAAGATGCCAGCGCGGTGTCAAGGTGTCGCTGGCTGTATGCCGCGCGCGGAAGCGGGCATTGAAGGCATCAAAACGCTGCTGACGGCCATTCCACAAGCTTTGCTGAGGATGCAGGCCATCGGCAGCAAGGCGCACATCGGCTTGCAGGTGCAGCGGTTGGCTGCCTGATGCCGCGGAAAAGGGCGCGAACACAAACGCAGGTTGGTCGGTCTGGAAGTGAATGTCGCCGCGGCGCACTTCGTCGGATAGATCAACCACGCCCTGGGGATGGGTATGGCCCGGCAAACGCCACAATGCGACCGCCAGTTCTGTGGAAATCGCCGCATGGAAGAAAGAGGCCGGATCGGCAGAACCTAAGGAGGTGACGCCGTTGTCAGGATGAGGTTCAAACGCGTGCATAAGCTATGCTTCGAGATCGTCCAGCAAATCGCCTAACTCGCGCTCCCAGAGGTCATCGAGCGGCGCGAATGAGTTTTCTTCAAAGGCGTCGGCAAGCTGTTGCATAAAATCTTTCACTTTGAGGGTGGGATATTTGCGGCCAAGTTCTTCGATTTTGCTGTCCATCGAGGAGGCCAGCTCCAGAGCGCTGACCTCAAGTTCGTTGAGGTCGAGGCCCAGGTCAAACATGTGGTTGATGCGGCGCATTACCTCGAACCATGCCTGATAGTCGCTTTCAATGCGTAGTCCTTGCACTTGTTGGGAAAGCTGGGCAAAGTCGTAGGAGGGCACAAAAGCATACAGATCCAGTAGCTCGATGCCGCGCTGGCCGGCGCGGTAAGCGAGGTAGGTGCCGATGGTGGAACCGCCCTCGTAGTCGCTGAATTTAACCGCATAGGGTTCCAGTTCGCTGCGCAGGCTGGGGACACTATAGACCGCGTGCAGCTCGCGCTCGCGGTCGTAGGGCATAGGGCCGTAGACGCCACCCAGGCACACTACCCGGCGCACATGCAGGGCTTCTACGGCGTTCAGCCAGGCATCACCGTAGGTTTCTGCGGCCAGGTGTGGCTCTTCGCCGAGGAAAAGTACCAGGCCCTTGTCGCCACGTGTGCAGTAGAAAAATTCGTTGCTATAGGCCTGATGGCTTTTCACCAGGCCATCTTCCAGCACCACATCGGGGCGCAAAAAGTGATGCGCGCCCGGTACCTGGAACAGGTAGCAGCCGGCCGTGTTGAGCCGGCCAATACGGTGCGCCTCTGTTTGGTTGATTAGGTAGCGCAGCAGGCCGGAGGAAATGTTGCCCGCGTCGGCCCATTGTCGCCAACCGGCCAGCATCACAATGTCTTTTTCGTTGGGATATTGCCAAAACTCAAGTAAATCAGTCATACGTTACCTGTGACGGGTTGAGAACAGCAAAGCAGTCAAGAGTGAATAGGGAAGAACAAGCAGAACCATGAATGAAAAGGGATGGTTCCCGGTCTTCAGACCGAGTCCGGCGCGGGTGGCCCGCAGGAACCATTCTGCTCCGGCCGACGCTCCTGCTTCCTCTCCTGCTCCGGCCGGTCTCCAGACCGAGTCCGGCGCGGGTGGCCCGCAGGAACCATTCTGCTCCGGCCGACGCTCCTGCTTCCTCTCCTGCTCCGGCCGGTCTCCAGACCGAGTCCGGCGCGGGTGGCCCGCAGGAACCATTCTGCTCCGGCCGACGCTCCTGCTTCCTCTCCTGCTCCGGCCGGTCTCCAGACCGAGTCCGGCGATGGGGCAGTGAACAGATTGCAGGGATCACCGGTTACCGTTTATGGTTCGCCTTTCGCGCTGGATCTTCGCGGGCCAGCTCGCGGCCGCGCTGCCAGGATGATACCAGGAACAGACCAATCAGGAACACGGCAATGGCACCAACCACTACATCGTAGATAGTCAACGTGCCGAACGAGAAGCTAAAGCCATATTGGCCCAGCACCAGCATAGCGATGTTCATCAGAAACAGCACCGCGCGCACCTCGGTGGGGCCGAGTTTACCATAGGAAATCTGGAATACGCCATCAATGAAAGTGCGGACATAGACGTACACTGATTGCAGCAGGTAGCCGACCAACGCCAGTGAGGCGATATTGAAGCGTACAAAGGGGGACAGGCCCAAGCCCAGCACGATCAGCATCTCATTGAAGGCGTCCACCGTGTGATCTACGAAGAAGCCATATTTTGGGCGCTGGATGTTGCGATAGCGTGCCAGCGTGCCATCCAGGCTATCGCCATACCAGTTGACGACAAGCCCCAGGTTTGCCAGCCATAGCCAGAGCGGGTTGTTGCGGCTGCCCACATAGCCCAGGAAAATCAGCAGCGCGCCGAAGACACCTATCGCTGTGAGTTTGTCGGGGGTCATCCATGCGGGTGCGTGTGCGGCCAGCCATTGCAGCGCCGGTCGTTCCAGTGGGCCAAGTAAAATGTCATTTACGCGTTTGTGGTCTTTAGGTGTTGCCATGGTTTGTGCTCCGGGGAACAGGAAACAGTAAATAGTAAGAAGTATACTGTGGGCGTACCTTGTTGCTCATTTACCAATCTGCCACTTTGCCAATCACCAATCTGTCAATCTACCACTTATCTACCCGCCTTCGGCGTACTTGTCTACCTGTCTATCTCCGCCTAGTTTATCACCGACCCCGCTTCTGTGCAATGTTGCGGCACCAGATTAATTTGACAAAAACATAAATGAGATTAATAATTAAGCACGTTTAACTTTTCAGGACACTTAACCATGTTAACTTCGTCTGAACAGCTTGATACTACCTTGCGCCGCTGGAGCGAGGTCTTCATGCAGCGTTCAATGCGCGACTTTGCCGCATTCATGCGCAGTGCGGGCCTCTCCATGCCGCAGGTCAACACGCTGTATCGTTTGAGTTACCGCGGGGCCTGCGGCGTGGGCGACATCGCTGACGAAACGGGCATCAGCAATGCCGCGGCCAGCCAAATGATTGAGCGGCTGGTGCAGCAGGGTCTGGTGGAACGCAGCGAGGATCCAACCGATCGTCGCGCCAAGCAACTGCGTATGACCCCGGCCGGCCTGGCGTTGATGCACGAAGGCGCCGAGCAACGCCTGCGCTGGATGGCCGAGCTGTCGAAGTCGTTGAGTGAAGAAGAGCAAGCCGCGGTAACTACCGCGTTGAGTACGTTGATCCGCGCCACCGAGCACCTGTCAGCGTGACACCGAGGAAAGGATCCATCCATTGCAAGCACAATCACAAGCCCGCCGCAGCAAGCGTGGCGGCATGAACCGCGGCGCACTGGGCCGCGCCATTCGCTACCTGACGCGTTACCGCTCGCAGGCAGCCTTGCCCTACGTCTTCCTGCTGATCGCCGTGTTGTCGCAACTGGCCGTGCCGAAGCTGGTCGGGCGTATCATTGACGCGATCACCGGCGGCGTTCTTGCCCAGGCGGTCGTGCCCAAGCTGGGGCAAGTGCCGCAGCAGTTCTTGCCGACACTGTTCGAGCAGTTGGGCTATACGCAGGAAAAGCTCCAGGATTTGTATACCAACGCCGATCGCATGTTGATTACCGCGGCCGTGGCGATTGTCGCCTTTGCTGCCGTGCGCGGGCTGTTTTCCTTTCTGCAAACCTACTGGGCCGAGCGCAACTCGCAGGGCATCGCTTATGACCTGCGCAATGACCTGTACGCCAAAATCTCGACCCTCTCCTTTTCTTACCACGACCGCAACCAGACCGGCCAATTGATGGTGCGCGCCACCGACGACGTGGAAAAGGTGCGCCTGTTCATCGGCCAGGGCCTGCTGCAAGCCGTCGGCGCGCTGGTGCTGCTGGTCGGCACGCTGATCATCCTTTTCACTACCAATGCCAAGCTGACGCTGGTCGTGCTGCCCATCCTGCCGCTGGCCTTGATCGTGTTCATGATCTTCGGTGCCATCAGCCAGCCGCTCTTTGTCAAGGTGCAGCAGCGGCTGTCAACGCTGAACACGGTGTTGCAGGAAAATCTGGCAGGCATCAAGGTTGTCAAGGCTTTCACGCGCGAGAAGAGCGAAGAAGGCAAGTTCGATGACGCGGCGGACGCGCTGATGAAGCAGCAAATCAAGGTCGCACGCACCTTCTCGTTCCTCTTCCCGCTGGTCTTCCTGATCGCCAACGTCGGTCAGGCGTTGGTGCTGTACTTCGGGGGGCGTCAGATCATCAACAACACCCTGACGCTGGGCCAGTATCAGGAATTCAGCCTGTACCTGATCTTCGTTTTCTTCCCGCTGGCGCAGCTCGGCATCATCATTTCGCAGATGTCGCAGGCGTCGGCGTCGGCTGAGCGCATTTTCGAAATCCTCGATGCCAAGAACGACGTGGAAGACGCGCCGAACGCCGTGCCGCTGCCCGCCGTGCAGGGCCGGGTGGCCTTCAACGATGTGACCTTCCGCTATTACGGCGGCGGCGATCCGGTGTTGTCGCATGTCAGCTTCGAGGCAGAGCCGGGCCAGACGATTGCCCTGCTCGGCGCCACCGGCTCCGGCAAGACTACGATCATCAACCTGTTGCCGCGCTTCTACGATCCCACGGAAGGCAGCGTTTTGATTGACGGCCACGACCTGCGCGGGGTCACGCTGGAATCGCTGCGCAGCCAGATCGGCATCGTGCTGCAGGAAACCACGCTCTTCACCGGCACGATCCGCGATAACATCGCCTTTGGCCGGCCTGATGCGTCACAGGCTGAGGTGGAGGAAGCGGCCAAAGCCGCGGCCGCGCACGACTTCATCCTCTCCTTCCCGCAGGGCTACGATACGCCGGTGGGTGAGCGCGGCACCACGCTGAGCGGCGGCCAAAAGCAGCGCATCGCCATTGCCCGCGCCCTGCTGCTCGACCCGCGGCTGCTGATCCTCGACGATTCGACCAGCTCGGTGGACCTGGAAACGGAATATCACATCCAGAAGGCGCTGGACAAGCTGATGCAGGGCCGCACGAGCTTTGTGATCGCCCAGCGCATCAGCACGGTGATGCACGCTGACCAAATCCTGGTGCTGGAAAAGGGACAGGTTGCAGCGCGCGGCACGCACCGTGACTTGATGGAAACCAGCGAGCTGTACGCAGACATCTACACCTCGCAACTGGTGGGCGATGTCGAACTGGACGCAGCGGATGCTGCTGAGCCGGCGGTGAGCGCCTGAGCGTGTGACAGAGTGAAGGAGATACGACTATGATGGGAAATAGCGCGGCCCTGGCCCGCATGATGGGCCAGGACAACCTGAAAGCACGCAATACACGGCAGACGCTGGGGCGTTTGGCCGGTTACTTTAAACCTTATTGGGCGGTGCTGCTGCTCGTGGCGGTGCTGCTGGTAGTTTCGACCTGGGCACAGGTACGCATTCCTGAGCTGCTGGGCGACACGGTGGACTGCTATCTGACTTCTTCGTCGGCCAACGGCAGCGCAGCTAATGCCGCTTTTGCCCGGCTGGTAGGAGATGACAGCAGCCAATCGGCAGGCACGCAATCGGCAGGCCAGCAGCGTTGCACGCTGGAAAGCGCGCCGGAAGGCTTGACCGCAGATCAACGGCTGGCCGGGCTGGGCCGCATGGCGCTGACGATCCTGGGCCTGTACATTTTCATTTCGTTGTCCACCGGTTTGCAGTTCTTCCTGATGACCTGGTCGGGCCAGCATGTGCTGCGCAACCTGCGCGAGCGGCTGTTCCGGCACATGCACGCGCTGTCGCTGGGCTATTACACCGAGCACGAAGCGGGCGATCTGATGAGCCGCATCACCAACGACACGGAAACGATCTCACAGGCGATCAACTTTGCCCTGCTGCAAGTGCTGGGCGGCATCCTGCTGCTGGTCTGGGTGGGCTACAACATGCTCACCCTGAGCGTGCCGTATGCGCTGATCAGCCTGGTGGCGGTGCCGGCGATGCTGATCGCCACGGCGTGGCTGTCGGGTCAGGCGCGCAAGGCCTTCCGCAAGGCGCGCGAAGACCTGGGCAATGTCAACGCCGAGTTGCAGGAAAGCATCTCCTCGGTGCGCGAGGTGCAGGCCTTTGGCCGTGAGGATGAAAATATCCAGCAGTTTATGATCACCAACGCCGCCAACCGCGATGCCAACGTCAAGGCGGTGAGCTACACCAGCGCGCTTGCGCCCACGCTGGAGGCACTGGGCTACATGGCGCTGGCGGTTGTGGCCGCTGTGGGTGGTTTGGCGCTGCTGCGCAACCAAACGCTGTTCGGCACCACGGTGTCGTTGGGGCTGGTGATCACTTTCGTCAGCTATGTGCAGCGGTTTAATCAGCCGATCCAGCAGATTGCCGTGCTGTGGACCAACATCCAGAACGCTATCGCTGGCATGGAGCGCATCTTCGGCCTGATGGACGAAATTCCCTCGGTGCAGGACGCGCCGAACGCGGGCATCATGCCGCCCATCGAGGGCCGCGTGCAGTTCGACAACGTTTACGCGGAGTACAAGAAGGATGCGTCGGTGCTGAACGGCATCAACTTCACGGCAGAGCCGGGCAAGATGATTGCCATCGTCGGCCCGACCGGCGCAGGCAAGACCACGATTATCAACCTGATCCCGCGCTTCTGGGATGTGACACAAGGCGCGGTGACGATTGATGGCATTGATGTGCGCTCGGTGACTGCGGAATCGCTGCGCCGGCAGATCGGCATCGTGTTGCAGGATTCCTTCCTGTTCAGCGCCTCGGTGATGGAGAATATTCGCTTTGGCCGCCCTGAGGCCACCGATGAAGAAGTGATCGCGGCTGCCAGGCTGGCAAGCGTGGATACCTTCGTCGAGCGGCTGCCGGAGAGCTATGCCACGGTGCTGGGCGAGCGCGGCAGCGGCCTTAGCCAGGGGCAGCGGCAGTTGATCAGCATCGCGCGCGCGGCGCTGGCCGATCCGCGCATCATGATCCTCGACGAGGCGACCTCCAGCGTGGACACGCGCACGGAGCGGCTGATCCAGAAGGCGCTGACTGAGCTGCTCAAGGGACGTACCAGCTTCGTGATCGCGCACCGTTTGAGCACGATCCGCAACGCGGACGAGGTGCTGGTACTGGACAAGGGGCAGATCGTGGAGCGGGGCCGGCACGAGGAATTGCTGGCGCGCAAGGGCTTCTACTACGACCTGTACATGAGCCAGTTCCGCCGCCAGGTAGAGATTGACGCGCTGACAGCCGCGCCGGTGTCCAGCAACGGCCACCGCGTGCAGACCGCACCCACGCCCGCCTGAGGGTCAAGGTAAATGAGTAGGCACATCCGTTCAGCCAGTGCGCGGGGCGGATGTGCCTTTTTTGTTTGACGAAAGGATGGGGAAGGGTATAATTCAACCACTTGATCGTATACTATAGTAGTGGGATAACATCAAGTGATAGGGTGTTGTCTTGGCGAGGTAGCTAAACTCTGTGGGTTATCAATCCACCTTTATCGGGTTGGACGGTGAAAACGGAGCCATCCGCAAGTTTTCGTCAGAACATTGCAGCCGTCGGTCGGGCAGGGTCTGGCGGCCTGCTGCGTAACATCAAGGAGTCATTAAAATGCCGAAAGTAAGCAACGATATTCGAGATATTGTTTTTGGAATTACTTTTCAACCTAAAAAAGCGGTTGCATTATTCTTGCTGGCCTTGAGTTTATTACTTGCTGCATGTAATTCTGCACAGCCGGTCGAACCAGCGAAGCCAATTCCAACAACAGCTTCAGCAGGAACTCTTCCGACTTCCTCTACGCCTAATCGTGAAGAACAGCAGGGAAATCAGACATCTTCTGAGGCAGTTACAGCAGAGGCTGAAATGGCAACTGCAGTCCCACCCACTGTAACTCCAACTGAAATCGCAACTGAAACGCCAACTCCCCAGCCGACCGCCACGGCTGAGCAAGTTGTCCCGACTGATATCCCCACAGCCGAGCCTCGGAATGTGTCAAGAATTGTGAGACAGCGCGAGCGATAATTTAGTGTACGAAT
>CALESQ010000056.1 GCA_937907455.1 uncultured Caldilineales bacterium | reverse complement strand
GGTGATCGGCATTATGGAGGAGAAAGGCGGCGGTGCCTTCGGCAGCGAAGACGACCTGATCTTTATTCCTATGACTACCATGCAGGAACGGTTGACGCCCGCTAATCGCAATTCACGCGGTGAACCGCTGCTGTCGGTGATCTATATGCAGGTGGTTTCGGAAGACCGCATGGATGCTGCGCGCTCACAGGTAGAGGAGTTGCTGCGCCAGCGTCACAACATTCAGTTTCGCGACGACGACGATTTCACTGTCATCAACCAGGCTGATCTGGTTGCTATTTTCGGCCAGATCACCGGCGTGATCACGCTGTTTCTGGGCGCAATTGCGGCCATTTCGTTGTTGGTGGGTGGTATCGGCATTATGAATATCATGCTGGTGAGTGTCACCGAGCGCACGCGCGAGATCGGCATTCGTAAGGCAGTCGGCGCGCGGCGGCAAGACATCCTGCTGCAATTTCTGATCGAGGCTATGGTGCTGTCGTTGATCGGCGGCTTGATCGGCATTGCGTTGGGCTGGGCAGGCGCTATCGCTATCTCCAGCTTGCAGGACAACCTGATTGCGGTGGTAACCTTGCAAAGCGTGCTGCTGGCTACTGGGTTTTCGTTGTTGGTGGGGCTGTTCTTTGGCATCTATCCCGCCACGCGCGCGGCCAGCCTGAATCCAATTGATGCGTTGCGTTATGAATAGTGAGAGGGCGAGGTAACGAGTGAAGTTTGGGTTTGAGCGTACGATACTAATGTTCAATTGCACTATCCTGGGCACATGGTTCTTGCGTAATACTCGGCGCTGTGTATACTTGCGCCTGAAATCTGTACCCGCTTTATGATTTAGCTCATACTTTTTTTCACAAAGTCTTGTTACAATAACACTCGTAGCATTAAATCAATAGTCCTATGCAGAGGCAGACCAAGCGAGTTAGCCGCAACCGGCTGACACAGGCAGTCTGCCTTTGGTTTGAATCGACATTTTGACGCGGTGCGCCATAGCTGGCACGCCGTTTGCGTGTTGCAATCATTTTATTTTTCGTCATACGGAGGTATCAGGACAATGGCCGGACTGGATCGCAAAGAGCTTAACCAGGTGCTAACCACGTTGAGCAAGTACGCGGAAAAGAAACTCACCAACGAATTCCTGCTGGATCTGGACTACAAGGATGAGTTTCCTCAGGAAGTGCTGGACGAGCTGTATCAGGACATTGGTTTGCATCTGCTGTTTATCCCGGAAGAAATGGACGGCATGGGCGGCGGCGCATACGATATCTACCGCGTTTCCGAGGTGATGGCGGGAATTGACCTGGGCATTGCCACCGGTGTTTTAGCGACTTTCCTGGGTAGCGACCCGATCACGGTTGGCGGTACGCCTGAACAGCAGAAGCGCTGGATGGGCCGCATTGCCAACGAAGGCCTACTGGTGGCCTATGGCGCAACCGAACCGCAGGCCGGCAGCGACCTCGGCAGCCTCAAGACGAAGGCCACGCCGGTGGAAGAAGATGGCGTTGTGGTGGGCTATAAGCTCAGTGGCCGCAAGCAGTGGATCAGCAATGGCGGCGTCGCCACGCTGTACACGATTTTGGCGAACGCACCCGGCGGCCCCACCTGGTTTGTGATCGAAAAGGGCGTGGAGGGCTTTTCGCAGGGCAAGCGCGAAGACAAGCACGGCATCCGCGCCAGCAACACCGCGGCCCTGTTCCTGGAAGATGTGTACGCCCCCGTGGGTGATTTGGTCGGCGGCGTCGAGGGTCAGGGCTTGGCCCAGGCGCAGGCTGTGTTTGGCTACACCCGTCTGATGGTGGCCGCGTTTGGCCTGGGCGGCGGCTGGTCGGCGTTGAAGCGCGCTATCCCCTATTCGCAGGTGCGCATCCAGGGTGGCGCACCCCTCAGCCAGAAGCAAGGCCATTCGCACAAGCTGGTCGTGCCGAACGCCACCCGCCTGGAAGCTGCCCGCGCTTACATCGAATGGACAGCCCGGCGCATTGACGACGGCGAGCCGGATTTGCAGACCGAAGGCGCAGTCGCCAAGTACATGGCGACGGAAGCGGGCAACAAGGCCGCCGAGGATTCGATCCAGGCATTGGGCGGCTACGGCTACACCAAAGAATACATGGTGGAGAAGGTCAAGCGCGACGTCAAGATCACCACGATCTACGAAGGCACCTCCGAGATCATGGAATGGACGATTGCCCGCGACCGCTGGCAGGCGCACCTCAAGACCAAGGGCGCGTTCTACAACGATTGGGCCGCGCGGCTGGATCAACTGCACCGCGCCGAGCCGAACAACGGCGCAGGCACCGCGGCGCTGGCGCTGCGCGCCCTGGCGCAGGTGCTGGAGCGCAGCCGCATTGACCGCCTGACCCGCAACCAGCATATTTTGTTCCGCCTGGGCGAGTTGATCGCCTACGCCGAAACGGCAGCGATCTTTGCCGAGACAGTGACCAGCCATCCGACCGAGGCGATCCCGCTGGATGTGCCGACCCGTCAGGCGATGGCGCGCATCCACGCGCGCGAGGCGGCTTTGAAGGTTGCCACCGACGGGCTGCGCTGGGCCGTCGGCGCGGGTCAAACTGACCCCAACCTGCCGCAGTCGCTCAACCTGCCCGGCATCTACGCCGCGCAGGCCGGCCTGATCGAGGACATGGACTTCGTCGCCAAAAAGCTGAACGAAGCATTTCCGGCGGAATAGGGGAAAGTAAACAAGTACACAAGGAAGAAGTATATAAGTACACAAGGAAGAAGTATACAAGTACACAAGGAAGAAGTATACAAGTACACAAGGAAGAAGTATACAAGTATAGAAGTCTAGTAAGACTTGTCTTTCCTTGTTTACCCGCCTCCGGCGTACTTGTTTACCTGTCTACTTATCTACCTGTCTACTTATCTACCTGTCTACTTGCCTACCTTACCCGCCTGCCGAGGAGCAACAACTCATGAGTGAACTTGCATCACGCGCGATTGCGGTTGTGGGCGTGGGAGCCATCCTGCCGGATGCGCTGTCCGCGCCAGCCTTTTGGCAAAACATTCGCAACAAGCGCTATTGTATCAGCGAAACCCCACCAGAGCGCTGGAGCGTCGCGGACTATTACGATCCCGATCCCAACGCGCCCGACAAAACCTATAGCAAGATCGGTGGGTGGGTGCGTGGCTTTGAATTCGACTGGAAGAAATATCGCATTCCTCCCAAGGTCGCGGCCGCTATGGACGACGGACAGAAGTGGGCGGTGACGATTGCCGCCGAAGCGCTGGCTGACTATGGCTATCCCGAACGCCCTCTTGACACCGAGCGCACCGCAGTGATCCTCGGTACGGCGATGGGTGGCGAGTTACATTACATAACGACCATGCGCATCCAGTTTCCCGAATACCGGCGGGCGCTGGAAAACGCGAGTGGTTTCAATCAACTGCCTGCTGACGTGCGCGCAGCGATTTTGGCCCAGTGGCATGAGCGCATGGACGCCATGCTGCCGCCGATCACCGAAGACACGATGCCCGGCGAGCTGCCCAACATCGTTTCGGGCCGCGTAGCCAACGTTCTCAACCTGCGCGGGGCCAGCTTCATCACTGACGCGGCCTGCGCTTCCAGCTTTGCGGCGCTCAATGCCGCGGTTGAGATGCTTGCCTCCGGGCAGGCAGATGCGGTGGTGACCGGCGGTGTGGATCGCAACATGGGGGCCAACATCTTCGTCAAGTTCTGCAAGATCGGCGCGCTCAGTGCCACCGGCAGCCGTCCCTTCGGCGATGGCGCCGACGGTTTTGTGATGGGCGAAGGCAGCGCGGCCTTTCTGCTGAAACGTCTGACCGACGCCGAGCGCGACGGCGACAAAATCTACGCTGTGATCCGCGGCGTGGGTGGCTCCAGCGACGGCAAGGGCAAGGGCATCACCGCGCCCAACCCGATTGGGCAGATTTTGGCTGCCGAACGCGCCTGGGCCAATGCCGGTCTCGATCCGGCCACGGCCACCCTGGTGGAAGCGCACGGCACCAGCACCAAAGTCGGCGACGTGGTGGAGCTGGAAAGCCTCGGCAAGGTCTTTGGCAACGCGCGCCAGGGCAGCATCGCCCTCGGCTCGGCCAAGGGCAACATCGGCCACCTCAAGGCGGGCGCAGGCGCGGCCGGCCTGCTCAAAGCGGTGATGGCTGTTCACGACAAGGTGCTGCCACCCACGCTGAACGCTGAAAAGCCCAATCCGAACGCCGATATGGCGCACTCGCCCTTCTTCCTCAACCATGAGTTGCAGCCCTGGCCGCGCCCGGCGAATTATCCGCGGCGCGCCGGCGTCAGCTCCTACGGCTTCGGCGGCACCAATTTCCATGTCGTCCTGGAAGAATATGTACCGGGGGTGCTGCACACGGAGGAAAGAGTGAGTACACCAGTAAACAAGGTGGCAAGTACACCAGCAGGCAAGGAAATGAGCACACAAGGCAAAAGCTCTGACCCTGTCTACCCGTCTGCTTCCACTGCGAAAGCGCCGATCCGCGGTATTCTGGCTATCGGCGCAGCGACGCCGGTGGCATTGAAAGACAAGCTGGATGAGATGTGGCGCAAGGTCGAGGATGGCTGGACGCCGCCCGTGGCCGCGCCCGCGCCTGCGGACATCGCCGCGCCGGAGCGTCTCGTCATTGACTTCGGCGATCACAACGACCTGCATGACAAGCTGGCTAAGGCCCGCAAAGCCGCGGGCTTCGACAATCCGCAGGCATGGAAAGCACTTGCCGCCCAGGGCATCTTCCGCGGCAGTGGCAAGCCCGCGGGCAAGATCGCCTTCCTCTTCCCCGGCCAGGGCAGCCAGTACACCAACATGGGCCGCGCGCTGGCCGAGCGGGAGCCGGTGGTTGCTGAAACGTTCAAAGAAGCTGACGCAGTGATGACCCCCATTCTGGGCAGATCGCTCACCAGCTATATTTTTGTGGACAGCAACGACCCGGCGGCCATGAAGCAGGCCGAGCGCGACCTGATGCAAACTGCCATCACGCAGCCGGCCATGCTCACCGCAGACACGGCCTTCTACAAGCTGCTGGCTGAATATGGCTTCCGCCCTGATATGGTGATGGGCCACTCGCTGGGCGAGTACGGCGCGCTGATCGCCGCAGACATCATGCCCTTTGCCCATGCCCTGGAAGCCTCGGCGGCCCGCGGCGCAGAGATGACCAAAGTTTCGATGGATGACAACGGCTGGATGGCCGCGGTCATGGCTCCCTACGAGGTCATCGAGCAGACGCTGACCGAGATTGATGGTTACGTGGTGGCTGCCAACATCAACAGCAAGAGCCAGGCGGTCGTGGGCGGCGCGAGCAAGGCCGTAGAGCAGGCCATTGAACGGTTCACGCAAAAGGGCTTCCAGGCCATGCGCATTCCGGTCAGCCACGCCTTCCACACCAGGATCGTTGCCCCGGCCAGCAAGCCGCTGCGCAAGGTGCTGGATCGGCTGAGCATCAGCGCGCCGGCGCTGCCGCTGGTGGCCAACGTCACCGGCGAGCTGTACCCCACCACGGTGGAGGGGATCAAGGACATTCTGGAGCTGCAAATTGCCTCGCCGGTGCAGTGGGTGAAGGGCCTGGAAACGATGTACCGCGAGGGCTGCCGCGTCTTTGTCGAGGTCGGCCCGAAGAAGGCGCTCAAGGGGTTTGTGGATGACGTGCTGGGCAGCAAGCCGGATGTGGTTTCGCTGTTCACCAACCATCCCAAGACCGGCGAGCTGGCTTCCTTCAATCAAACGCTGTGCGGGCTGTACGCGGCAGGCTTTGGCGTGAGCAGCGAGCAGCCAGCAGCAGCCAGCGTCCAGTCCCCGGTAGCCGTTAGCCAGCCTGTCAGCTTGCCAGCTTACCAATCTACCAATTCTCCTGTTTCCCAACCTGTCCCGGCCCCTGTCAAGGAACCCGTTATGTCTCAACCAACCGTGTCCAGCGATGCACTGGGCCAACTGGCGCAGGTCTTGCAGCAATTGGCTGGCGCTCAGCCCGCTGCCCGCGCGCAGGCTCCCTACGATCGCAACGAGCCACCGTTGGGTTCGGTGGTGATCAGCGGCACCGGCCTCGGTTTGCCCGGGCCGAACAAGCCGCTGATGGATCCCGACAACGCGCTGCGCATTCTGCGCGGCGAGCAGTTTATTGACTTGATCCCCGAACGCTTCCGCCAGCGTATGTTGGACAAGCGCATCACGCGTTTGGTGAAGTCGGAGGATGGCGGCGGCAGCTTCCAGGTGATTGCTGATCCTACGGAAGTGCTGCGCCTGGCAGGCCGCGCGGGCAGTTTCGATCTGACCGAAGAGTACGGCGTGCCGGCCAAGCTGGTCGAGGCGCTGGACATCACCACGCAGTACTGCTTTGCCGCGGGCCTGGACGCCTTGCGCGAAGCGGGTATTCCGCTGGTGCAAACCTGGCGCAAGACGACCACCGGCAAGTATCTGCCTGACCGCTGGATGCTGCCGGAAGCGCTGCGCGACGAAACGGGTGTGATCTTTGCCAGCGCCTTCCCCGGTGGCGACCGTTTCTCCGAGGAATTCGCACGTTACTACGCCTGGGAAAACCGGCGTATGCAGTTGGCGATGCTGGAAGATTTGCGCGGCTACACCAACGACATGCAGACCATGCAGGAGATCAACCGCCGCATTACGGAGCTGCGCGAGCAGATGGCTGCCGAGCCGTATGAGTTCGACCGCCGCTTCGTGTTCCGTATTTTGGCGATGGGACACAGCCAGTTTGCTGAGTACATCGGCGCACGCGGGCCGAACACCCACGTCAACGCGGCCTGTGCCAGCACTGCGCAGGGCGTTGCTCTGGCCGAGGACTGGATTCGCAGTGGCCGCTGCCGCCGCGTGCTGGTGCTGGGTGGCGATGATGTGACCAGTGATAACCTGATGGAATGGGTGGGGTCTGGTTTCCTCGCTCTGGGCGCTTCAGCCACCGATGACCGCGTCGAAGAAGCGGCCCTGCCCTTTGATCGGCGTCGGCACGGCACAATCCTGGGCATGGGCGCGTGCGCGCTGGCGGTGGAAAGCGAAGACGCCGTGCGCGAGCGCGGGATGCGCGGCATCGTGGAGCTGCTCAGTAGTGAAACCGCCAACAGCGCCTATCATGGCTCGCGCCTCGATGTGAACCACATCAGCCAGATCATGGAAAGCCTGGTGGCATCGGCGGAGCGGCGCTTTGGCCTGAACCGCTATGCGATGGCGGGACAGACTGTCTTTATCTCGCATGAAACCTACACCCCGGCGCGCGGCGGCAGTGCCTCCGCCGAGGTGATCGCGTTGCGCAATACCTTTGGCGCGGCGGCCAGCGATGTTGTGGTTTCTAACACCAAGGGCTTCACCGGTCACCCGATGGGAGTCGGTGTCGAAGATGTGATTGCTGTCAAAATCCTCGAATACGGCATTGTGCCGCCGGTTCCCAACTTCAAGGAAGTGGACCCCGATCTGGGCGTGCTGAACCTGAGCCGCGGTGGTCGCTATCCAGTGCAGTTTGCGCTGCATCTGGCGGCGGGCTTCGGCTCGCAGATCAGCCTGACCCTGACGCGGCGCATTCCGGGCGGGCTGGATCGCACCGACGATAAACTGCGCTATCAATATTGGCTGGACAGTGTCAGCGGCTATGATCGCGCTGAACTGGAAGTAGTCAAGCGCAATCTGCGCGTCAAGTCGCAGGACGGCCCGGGCCGCACGCCCGCGCCGAGTGTGTGGCGCTTTGGCTACGGTCCCGCGCAGCGCGCGGCCGCACCGGGTGATGGCCGCGGCACCGTTGCCTATACCCCGCAGCCGATGCCCGCGGTGCGTGAACTGCTCGGCAAACCGGCGGTCAGTGAGCCAACCGTCGAGCGCGCGGCCCCTGTGCCGATGCCCGCGGCAGCTCCTGCGCCAGTGGCGGCTCCCGCTCCTGCCGCGCCGAAACCCGCGCCAGCCGCGTCTCCTGCTCCGAAACCAGCTCCCGCTCCGGCAGCGCCTCCCGCGCCTGCTCCGGTGGCTGCGGCAGTTCCTGCCCCGGTCGCGCCTGTCGTTGACCCTGTGGTTGGACGCGTGCTGGGAATCGTGGCCGAGAAGACAGGTTATCCGCAGGATATGCTCGATCTCGACCTCGACCTGGAGGCTGACCTGGGTATTGACACGGTGAAGCAGGCGGAAACCTTCCAGGCGGTGCGCGAAGCTTTCGGCATCCCGCAGCAGGAAGGCATCAGCCTGCGCGACTATCCGACGCTGGAGCGCGTGATCGGCTTCGTGCGCACGATGCGACCGGATTTGGCGGCGGGAGTCGCCGTCGGTGCTCCGTCGTTAACGGGTGCATCGGGCTTGACGGGAGTCGCAGCTTCAGGGGCGTCCTCCGCTATGAGCGGAGCACCGACGGTTACGGCGGCGTCCCCCGCTATGAGCGGAGCACCGACGGTTACGGCGGCGCCTTCCGCTATGAGCGGAGCACCGACGACGACGGGCGCTGTGTCTGATGGCGTGACCGCGACGGTGCTGGGGATTGTGGCCGATAAGACGGGCTACCCCGAAGACATGCTGGAACTGGATCTCGACCTGGAAGCTGACCTGGGTGTGGACACGGTGAAGCAGGCGGAAACCTTCATGGCGGTGCGCGAGGCTTTCGGCATCCCGGTGCAAGAGAATCTGAGCCTGCGCGACTACCCGACGCTGCAAAGTGTGATCGGGTTCGTGTACACGATGCGCCCGGATTTGGCGGCGGGAGTCGCCGTCGGTGCTCCGTCGTCGACGGGTGCATCGGGCTTGACGGGAGTCGCCGTCGGTGCTCCGTCGTTAACGGGTGCATCGGGCTTGACGGGAGTCGCAGCTTCAGGGGCGTCCTCCGCTATGAGCGGAGCACCGACGGTTACGGCGGCGTCCCCCGCTATGAGCGGAGCACCGACGGTTACGGCGGCGCCTTCCGCTATGAGCGGAGCACCGACGACGACGGGCGCTGTGTCTGATGGCGTGACCGCGACGGTGCTGGGGATTGTGGCCGATAAGACGGGCTACCCCGAAGATATGCTGGAGCTGGACCTCGACCTGGAAGCTGACCTCGGTGTGGACACAGTGAAGCAGGCGGAAACCTTCATGGCGGTGCGCGAAGCTTTCGGCATCCCTGTGCAAGAGAACCTGAGCCTGCGCGACTACCCGACGCTGCAAAGTGTGATCGG
>CALESQ010000055.1 GCA_937907455.1 uncultured Caldilineales bacterium | reverse complement strand
ACTTCTGGAAACTTCAGCTAACGCCTTTCAGGCCAAATCGTGAACTACTGAAATTTTCTTTTAACGCCCGCACAATGCGTTCGGCGGCGTGGCCGTCGCCATAAGGGTTGACTGCCCGCGCCATGGCCGCATAGGCATCAGCATCATCCAGCAGCGTTTGCACCGAGGCCACGATGTGGGCGCGGTCAGTGCCTACCAATCGCACTGTTCCGGCCTCTACACCTTCCGGCCGTTCGGTGACGGCGCGCAGCACCAGCACTGGCTTGCCAAAGCCGGGGGCTTCTTCCTGCAAGCCGCCCGAGTCGGTGATTACCAGCGTGCAATGGCGCAAGGTGTGTACCAGTGTCAGATATTCTACCGGCGCGGTGAGGGTGACGTTGGGCAGGTTGCCCAGAATGCGCTGCGCCGGCTCCTGCGCCCGCGGGTTGAGATGCACCGGATAGACAAACTGGATGCTGTTGCCGTAGTGCAGGGCCAGATCACGCAGGGCCAGGCAAATTTGCTCCAGCGGCGCACCAAAGTTCTCGCGGCGATGGGCCGTCACCAGCACCAGCCGCGCCCCGCGCGCCGCCAGCGCGGCCGGGTTAAAGGGCAGTGCCTCAGGGTTGATGGGCAGGGTTGCGGCCCACTGCAACGCATCAATTACTGTGTTGCCGGTGACTTCGATGGCGCTGTCGGCAATGCCTTCGCGCAGCAGGTTGCGCCGGCTTTGTTCGGTGGGGGCAAAATGGCAGTCGGCCAGCACGCCTGCCAGTCGCCGGTTGATCTCTTCCGGGAAGGGCTGATAGCGGTCGTTGGTGCGCAGACCGGCCTCGACATGGCCCACGCGCACACCGGCGTAGAACGCGGCCCAGGCTGCTGCGGCTACGGTGGTGGTATCGCCTTGCACCAGTACCCAATCAGGTCGCTCGGCCAGCAAAATCGGCTCCAGCTTGGCCATCACCGTGGCCGCCACCTGGGTGGGGCTTTGGCTGGCCTGCATCACGTTCAGATCGTAGTCGGGGGTGATCTGAAATAGCGCCAGCACTTGATCCAGCATCTGACGGTGCTGCGCACTGACGCAAACGCGGTTGATGATGTCGGGGTGACGACCCAATTCGGCTACCACCGGGGCCATTTTGATGGCTTCGGGCCGTGTGCCGAACACGGAAAGCACTTTCATGCGCTTAGCTCCCTGAATGCAGCGGCGCGTGCCGCGGGATAGGCAATCAGTTCATCGTGGCTGCCGGGCAGGGTTTGCACCACATAGCCATATTCAGCCAGCAGCGTGCAGCAGCTCTGTTGCAGCTCGGTGCTGTGGGTGGCCAGCATCAGCATCGGTTGAGCGTGACGCAGCACATCCGCAGCGCCGCGCAGTGCGTTCAGCTCAGCCCCTTCCACATCCATTTTAATCAGATGTGGGGGCGGCGTTTCGCCTGAGGCTGCCAGCTCATCCAGGGTAACCGCCTGCACGGTAAGTTCACCCTGCGCCGACAGGTGGCCCTGATATGCTTGTTCTCCCGCGGTTGCGAAGCGCAGTGTGCCTGATTGCTCCGCCAGGGCGGCGGCAAGCAGGGTGACCCGGTCGCCGTAGCCGTTCAGGGCGATATGGCGTTGCAGCAAAGCCTGATTGCGCGGGGATGGCTCGATGGCTAGTACATGGCCGCGGGGACCGGTGAGGTGTGCGGCCAGCAGGGTATAGAAGCCAACATGCGCGCCCGCATCATAGATCACCATGCCGGGCTGTATAAGGCGGCTGAACAGCCGCTGTTTGTCGGCTTCGTAGCTGCCCAGCCAGCAGGCATGAACGCCAGAACCGGCAATCCAGCGGCGACCGCGTAACGGGCCGCTTAACACGGGCAGCACCTGGTTGGGGGGAATCAGACGCAGGGGAAGACGAAGGAGTGTAGACAGAGTCATGGCAGGCTGTACAAGGCTTGGTGAATGCCGGATGCGGCACGTTCTACCGAATAATCGGCGATGCGGTTGCGGCAGGCGGTGGCGATGGGGGTGCGGTTGGCTGGCAGCCAATCGGCGGTTTGTTGCAAGCATTCGGCCAGTGCGGTTTCGTCGCCCGCAGGGAAAACAAAACCGGTGATGCCCGCTTCGATCAGGTCGGGATGGCAGCCTACGCGGTCGCTGACAATAGCGGGCAGGCCGAAGTTAAAACCTTCGTTCACCACCAGCCCCCAGGTTTCGCCGTAAACCGAAGGCAGCACCAGGCAGTCGGCTGCGGCGTAGTATTGGCCGATCTGGCTTTGGTTGATGAAGCCCAGGAAGCGCGCCCGCTGGCCCAGCGCTGCGTGGCAGGTTGTCTCCATTTCGCTGCGTAGCTCGCCATCGCCCACTACCAGCAGCGCCAGCTTTTCCCGCTGCAGCGCAGGGACAAGCGCCAACGCGCGCGCCAATGTCAGCGGGTCTTTTTTGGCGATCAGTTTGGCGGAGTAGAGAAACACAGTGTGGTGTGCAGCGAAACCGAGGGCCTGCCGGGTAGCCGCGCGCTGGGGAGCAAATTGCGCGGCTTGGCGGCTAAACAGGGCATCATCCACGCAGTAGGGCGAAGAAAAGATGCGCGCGGCAGGAATGTGGTGTGCCAGGTAATGTTGCCGCGCGTGGTGACCAATGGCTAGAAAGCGGGCGCATTGGCTGTAGAAGCTGCGCAGCAAGGCTTGGCGCGCCAGTTTTTTAGGCAGGCTGCGGCTTAGCGCCACATCGGTGGCCTCGCTGCGCAGCAGCACCGGAATGCCCTGACGCCGCAGGTGCAGCAGCGCTTCCCAGAAAAAGCGCGGTGTATAGGCCGAGATCAAGGCGGCGTCGGGCTGGAACTCTCTCAGTCTTGCGCTCAGGCCGGTGGCGCGCAGATCAAACATGCCGCCCAGGTTCTGAATGGCCGGGTCGGTGGAAAGAAAGGTATGGGCATAGCCCTCCGTCAGCGGCAGGTCCCATTTGAAGCTGACACCGAATTGGGCATCGTGATAGCCGCGGATGCTGAAGTCGGAGCCGTAGTAGACATGCACATCCAGATCAGGCGTGGTGGCCAAAGCTCGCCACAGCGGTGCCTGGTACTGAATGGGGTGGGTAGCGATGATGGCGAGCTTGCGCATGGCTGGGACTGGGGAATTAGTAAGCAGTATCCAGTAAACTGGTTACTACTTACTTGCTGTTTACGCTTGCTGTATACCAGGCGATGGTGCGGCGCAGGCCTTCTTCAAAAGAAGTTTGGCTTTCGAAGCCGAAGCGCTCGCGGGCACGGTTAATGTCCAGCTTGCGCCGCGGCTGACCGTTGGGCTTGCTGGTGTCCCACACAATCTCGCCCTGGAAGCCGGTGAGACGGGCGATAGTCTCCAGCAGGTCACGGATGCTGATCTCGAAGGCACTGCCGATGTTGACCGGATCGCTGCTGTTGTAGCGCTCTGCGGCCAGCACAATGCCTTCGGCCGCGTCTTCAACATAGAGAAACTCGCGCGTGGGCGAGCCATCGCCCCAGGCTACAAGCTGTCGGTCACCGCGTGCGTTGGCCTCCAGGCATTTGCGGATCAGGGCCGGGATTACATGCGAGGTTTCCAGGTCGAAATTATCGCGCGGGCCGTAAAGGTTCACCGGCAAAAGGAAGATCGAGTTCCAGCCGTACTGCTGGCGATAGGTTTCGCTTTGCACCAACATCATCTTCTTGGCCAAGCCATAAGGCGCGTTGGTTTCTTCAGGATAGCCGTTCCATAGATCATCTTCGTGGAAGGGGGTTGGGGTGAATTTGGGATAGGCGCAGACTGTGCCAATGGCGATGAATTTATCTGCACCGGCTGCCCAGGCTTCGTGCATCAGCGGCACGCCCATCATCAGATTATCGTAGAAGAATTCGGCAGGCTTGGCGCGGTTGGCGCCAATCCCTCCCACGTGCGCGGCCAGGTGGATGACATACAAGGGGCTGTGCTCGACGCCTGGGATTGTCTGCGGCACGTCGGCAAAGAGGCGGCGGATAGCCGTGATATCGCGCAGGTCGTAGTCAGCGCGCCGCGGTGTGATCACCGCAGCCGCGCCGCGGGCGCGCAGCTTATTCACCACGAAAGAGCCGAGGAAGCCGCTGCCGCCGCTAACCACCACCCGTTTATCGCTCCAGAAGTTGGTTCTGTCAGGCCATATAGGTGTTGTTGGGTCAGAAGAGGTTGTGTTCATAAACTGGTTGTTGGAGAGAAAAAATTATGGGGTGACGAGTAACCTGTACCAGGATGACGCGGTGTGCTTGGGCGCGGATCTGCGTGCCTTATTCAGCCACAAGTCCGCGTGCGGTTAGCTCTGCCAGGATCGCCTCTACCGCCTGTTCAGCGCTGACTAGATCAGTTTCGATCACTAACTCGGCGGCGTGTGGCTCCTCATAGGGTGAGGTGACACCGGTGAACTCTTTGATTTCACCGGCTAGAGCGCGGGCATACAGGCCTTTGGGGTCACGGCGTTTGGCTACTTCCAGATCGCATTTGACATACACTTCAACAAAACGATCTTCCGGCAGCAGGCTGCGGGCAAAGCGCCGATCCTCGGCAAAAGGCGAAATGAAAGTACACAGCACCAGCGCACCGTGTTCAAAAGCCAGCCGTGCCACCTCGCCCACGCGGCGGATGTTTTCCTTGCGCGCGGCCTCAGAAAAGCCCAGATCGCCGTTCAGCCCGTGGCGTACATTGTCGCCGTCCAGATAAAAGGTTTCGCACCCCATGTCCCACAGGCGACGCTCCAGCAGCCGAGCGACGGTAGATTTGCCCGAACCAGACAGGCCGGTGAACCACAGCACTGCGGCATGGTGGCCGTGGCGCTGCTCTCGCTGCTCGCGGCTGATCGCGGTGCGCTCCCACACCACATGGCTGGATTTCGAGCGTTCAGCGGTTGCGCGCGCAGCTTGCGGGGCCAGCTCACTGATGTCCTGGGCAACACGGCGGATCATGCCTGCGGCCACAGTGTTGTTGCTGTAGGGGTCAATCAGAATAAAGCTGCCGGTGGCGCGGTTTACCTGGTAGGGGTCGAAAAACAGCGGCTGAGTGATGTGAATACGCACGCGGCCGATTTCATTTAGCGTCAACGTGTCTGCCGGCTCGCGGTGCAGCGTATCTACGTTGATGCGATAGGTCAGCTCATCAATGTGAGCGCGTACGCGGCGCGTGGTGTGTTGCAGAATATACGGTGTACGTCGGTCGAGGGGTTCCTCGCTCATCCAGCAGAGGGTGCATTGTAGGTTGTCGCCAGTCTCTGGCAGGTTGCCGGCGCGCACGATCATATCCCCGCGGCTGATGTCAATTTCATCATCCAGCGTCAGCAGCACCGAGTCGCCCGCGGCGGCCTCGGCCAGCTCGCCCATTTGAGTGACGATGCTGCGCACGCGGCTGCGTCGGCCCGATGGCAGCACTACCACTTGCTCACCAGGACGGATTACGCCGGAGGCAATCTGTCCGGCAAAGCCTCGGAAGCCAGCGTTGGGACGCAGTGCCATTTGTACCGGGAAGCGAAAGTCCACCAGATTGCGGCTGGCGCCTACGCTGACGGTTTCCAGGTGATGCAACAGCGAAGGGCCATCGTACCAGGGCATGTACTCGCTGCGGTGTACCACGTTATCCCCGTGCAGTGCCGAGATGGGAACAAAGGTAATGCTGGGAACTGATAGCTTGCTGGCAAAGCTGGTGTAATCAGCTACGATACGCTCGAACACCGCTTGATCGTAGCCTACCAGATCCATTTTGTTCACGGCCACCAGCATGTGAGGGATTTGCAGCAGTGAGGCCAGAAAGCCATGACGTTTGGATTGGGTGACTACGCCATTCTGGGCATCAATTAAAACGATAGCCAACTCGGCAGTGGAAGCGCCCGTGACCATGTTGCGCGTGTACTGGATGTGGCCCGGCGTGTCGGCGATGATGAACTTGCGTCGTGGCGTAGCAAAGAAGCGGTAGGCCACATCAATGGTAATGCGCTGCTCACGCTCGGCCCGCAGGCCGTCGGTGAACAGGGCCAGGTCTACATAGTCTTCGCCGCGCAGCCGGCTGGCGTTTTCCACTGCCTCAAGCTGATCTTCAAAGATGCTTTTGGTATCCAGCAACAGGCGGCCAATCAATGTGCTTTTGCCGTCATCCACGCTGCCCGCAGTGGTGAAGCGCAGCATGTCCATGGACAAATAGGGGTCGGCGCTCATTAGAAATACCCCACTTTCTTGCGGTCTTCCATGGCTGCTTCAGAACGTTTATCGTCGGCACGGCCGCCGCGCTCGGTGATGCGCGCCGCGGCTACCTCCATAATGATCTCGTCCAACGTGCCAGCGGGTGATTCCACTGCGCCGGTGCAGGTAAGGTCGCCGATGGTGCGGAAACGTACCACCTTTTCGGTGACCTGTTCGTGTGGCAGCGGGGTGATTACCTCCGAGATTGCCAGCCACATGCCATCGCGGTAGAGTACTGGCCGCGTGTGCGAGAAATACAGGGTAGGAATGGGGATTTCTCTCAGGCGGATATACTGCCACACATCCATTTCCGTCCAGTTACTCAGCGGGAACACGCGGAAGCCTTCGCCCAGATGCTTGCGTCCGTTGTAGAGCGTCCATAGCTCAGGGCGCTGGTTTTTGGGATCCCATTGGCCGAAGCGATCGCGGTGCGAGAAGAAGCGTTCCTTAGCGCGTGCTTTTTCCTCGTCGCGTCGCCCCCCACCCAGCGCAGCCTCGAATTTGTGTTCGGCTAACGCATCCAGCAGGGTGACGGTTTGCAGCAAGTTGCGGCTGGGATTGTGGCCCGGCTCTTCCTGCACGCGCCCGCGGTCAATCGCCTCTTGCACCGAGGCGATCACCAGGCGCACTCCCAATCGCTCTACCAGCCAGTCACGGTATTCGATGGTTTCCGCGAAATTGTGGCCGGTATCAATATGCATCAATGGAAAAGGAATTTTGCCCGGCCAAAAGGCGTACTGTGCCAGATGGGCCATGACAATGGAATCCTTGCCGCCAGAAAATAGCATGACGGGCCGCTCGAACTGTGCGGCTGTCTCGCGCAAAACATAGATAGCCTCTGCTTCAAGCTGTTGAAGATGGCTGCGAAGATAAGATGTCATCGGGTTCAGTATACAATGTGATGATATAGATGGGAGTGAGTCTGTCGCATTTAGCGGGTGTCGGCAGCAAGTGAATGTTTGATTAGGCGTCCCTGCCCGCGCGTGCGTCGCTCGCGCTTTACCGTTGGGGCTGCGGCTGCCGTTTCGAGATCGCCAACAGATACCCAGGCTTCTTGTTCTTGCCCCAGAAATTCCAGCAAAATGCGTACACGCTCGGTTGGGCGCATCGGTCCTACAAAGATGGCTTCCAGCCCGGCCAACGGGCCTTGGATTAGTCGCACCGCATCACCTTCGTGAAATGGATGGTTAATCAGACCGCCCTGGGTTTCGATTTCCGTTAGCTTTTGCTGCAAGGCGATGATTACCGCATCGGCTACCGGTTGCGGGCGCTCGCCAAACGTCACCAGCCGGATGATGCCGGGGGTGGTGTTGATCTGAGCTGCTTGCAGCAAATCCAAATCCATCTCGATGAAGAGGTAACCAGGAAACAGCGGTGCACGCTGGCGTCGCCCGCTGCGATGCTGCACCACTTCGGGCAACAGGGTAGCCAAAGCAAAGCGGCTATGCAACAAGTAAGCCGCCAGGGTTTCCTGGTGAGGTTTGGTGTGAACTACGTACCAATGTCTGGTCATACTGATCGCGCGCAAACGCCGTCCTCTCGTCAGCCCAAAAGCCAACAAGATCGGCGCTATGGATGATGCGGTTGGCTGGAGCAAGGGCTACAAATGCCAATCATGAGGTGTCAACTATATCATCAATGCCAGCAAAGCACCAAAATCAGCATAGAGTTAGTAAGCCATAGCACTTGACACAAAGTCCCTTCTCTGTACAATAAACCGAGGTTATTGCCTGCAGTTGGTGGTTGGTGCAGAAACACCCACGAAGTTTGCAACTTGCACATGCTATTTCTGATGGCGGAGTAGTCAATACCATCTAAACATTTTTCTTTTATGAATTGGTTTCCTGTGCCGGATCAGCTTCCCAAGCTAGATTCTGAAAGCGTATGAAGAGGCAGCCCGAGGATATTGCAGCCCACGCAGCGATTGATTTACTACGAAGCCTGATCGCTGGCGATACCATCACCTTAACCACCGTGCAATGGGCGGGCGTATTGCCACTACTGCGACAGCACCGCCTATCGGCTTTTGTCTATGCCAAGTTGCGCCGTTCTTCGCTTTGGCCAGACTTGCCTGCCGCTGTGCGGCACGAGTTGGGCGAGGACTTTCAGCAGATTACCATTCGTGCTTACCGCATGGAGGACGAACTGGCCAGGGTAGTACAGGCCCTGGCAGTTGCAGGGATTCCTGTCTTGCTGTTGAAGGGCGCCGCGCTCGGCCGCACCGTTTACGGCAGCCCGGCCGAGCGTCCGGTATCAGACTTCGATCTGCTGGTTCCGCGTTCGGCCATGCAGGCCGCGTGCCTGGCCCTGCAAGCGCGTGGCTATCAGGCTGCAGGACTATATTGGCTGGGGCAATGGCAGCAGCGCTATCGGGCTGAACTACCCCTGCTGCACTATGAAGAAGATGGCCTGCGCCTGCTGGTTGAGCTGCATTGGTCGCTGTTGGAAGCCCCCTTTTACATGGATCATATTCCGGCAGCAGCCGTGTGGCAGGGCGCGCAGCCCGCAGCCGGTCTGCCCGGCGCGCGATTGCCCGCCGCGGCCACGCTGCTGATCCATGCCTGTGCGCATCTGGCCCTGCACCACCGCGCCGATCAAGGCTGGTTTTGGCTGCTGGATATTGATCGCCTGGCGCGCTGGCCGTTGCTGGACTGGTCTCAGGTGATGGAGCAGGCCGAACGCTGGCGGCTGGATGTAGCCGTGGCCATGGTGGTACAGCAAACCGTGACTCTGCTGGCAACGCCCTTGCCTATAGCTGTGCAGCAATGGCTGGCAAAACCGCGCTATGATCGGGCACAGCTTGATCTGCTGCAGATCGGCCCGCAACAGCAGGGACGAACCTGGCGTAAAATGCGCCATACCTGGCAATACAGCAACTGGCAGCAGCGCGTCCGTTATACGGCGTGGCTGGCGGTGCGGGGCGCGTTGTGGCTGCCAGAGCAGCTCCAGCGACAGCAACTGCTGCAAGGGGAACGTCCGCTTGCCGGATAGCACTTCATGGGTTGAGCGCACAACCGCGCGTTGCCTGAAACTGCGCAGGCTGGCAGGGGCAGCAGCGTGAAAACCACTTCGCAACGATTATCCACCGCAATTTCAGGCCAGAGCGTTTACGGCGTCTGTCCTGGTTATCAAAAGAAGGTACGATGCAATGACGATTGAAATGAGCGATATCCCCATCCATCATCCTGTCACGGCCTCGCGCGTGTTCAGCGGTCAGGCGTTAGTAATCACCCCTGCTGCTAACACCGTACGCATGTTTAATCCGACGGGCAGTCGCATTTGGAAACTGGTGGATGGTCGGCGCAGCGTGGGCGAAATTATCCAAACGCTTATGGCCGAATACACAGTAGACACGGAACAGGCCACTCGCACCAGCCTGGAGTTTTTCGCCATGTTAGAGGAAAAACAACTGATCCACTGGAAAAAAGCACCGGTGTAAAGGAGACTGCCGTGTTAACAACGACAATCCCCCTGTTTGAGACTGTAAATGCCACTGCACCGGCCACTACGCGTGATTTTCCCGCGTGCGATGCCGAATTCAGCGTTGGTGATGCCTTTGATCACCTGCTAGGTGGGTTTGATCAGGCCCATGTGCCTTACATGGGCCTGCTGGAGCTGACGCACAAATGCAACCTCGACTGTGTGATGTGTTACAACGTGCCGTTGGCTCAACCTGAGCTGACCACTGCCGAGTGGCTGGATGTGCTGGAGCAGATGGCCGAGGCGGGCACGTTGCGGCTGACCTTGTCCGGCGGTGAAATTTTGACTCGCCGTGATTTTTTTACCATTGCGGGCCACGCGCGCACACTGGACTTTGCGCTTGACCTGAAAACCAACGCCACGTTGATCACGCCGGAAAGTGCTGATCGTATCGCTGCCTTGCAGCCCGTGCAGGTGGATATCAGCCTGCTTGGCGCTAGCGATAGTACCTTCGATGCCGTAGCCGGCAGTAAAAACACCTTTACGCGTGTATTGCGCGGGGTTCAACTCTTGCAGGCACGCGGCGTTGCGGTCAAGCTGAATACATTATTACTAAATCTTAATGTTCATGAGCGCTCCCAGATGGTTGACCTGGCCCGTACTCTTGGTGTAGAATATAAACACGTTGTCAAACTTTCCCGTAGCGACGACGGTCAGGAGAAGGCAGGTAACACGCAGCTTTCTACCGATGCTATCACCCGGGTGCTGGAAGATAATCGGGCTGATTTTGCTGTGCAGGCACCAACTGCTGAAACGCGTACCTGCAAGGTTGGCTTGAGTTCTTTTCTGATCAGCCCCTATGGCGAAATCTATCCGTGTCAGGAGTTGCGCATTTCGGCCGGCAATCTGCGCAGGCAGAGTTTTGGCAGCATTTGGCGTGATGCGCCGATCTTTCAGGAGCTGCGCAGTCGCCACACCTATGCCAACTTCCCCGAATGCCGTGTTTGCCCTATCAACGCTTATTGTGTCGGGCGCTGTTCGGGCTTGGCTTGGAAACGTGATGGCAATCTTTACGGTGCTGACTTGACAGCCTGTGCGCAGGCGCAGGCGCACTATCAACAAAGGAATCCGGGGCAACTGGCCCCTTTAACGCCGCTGCAAGCCAAACAGAGGCGGCACTATTCGGCCAATGGGAACCCCGCCTGACGGGGACCATGCCAATACTCCGAAGGAGAATTTATCATGTCGTTCATGTCTACTGAATCGCAATTGCCGGTCGAAAAGGCGCCGTGGGAAGATCCCTGTCTGGTGGTGGAGCGCACCCTGGTGGCGCGGGCACAAGGCATTGGCCCGAACACCGGCGGCCCGTCGTTTAACTTCAACGATGAGTCCTCACCTCTGGGAGCCTTGTCAAGTTCGGGTGGCGGTGTTTGCTAACCAATGAGTGGTCACGGAATAAGTGTTATATGCTTGCCCTTTCAACAAGCAGGTAAGATAAAACACTTGTTTTGTGACAACCCTAAAGATGCCTGTCGTCAGGCCAGCCCCTGAGGGATGGTTCTGAATCTTCTGCCTGTGTCAGCAGGTGGAAAAGAATGAGTACCTGAGGCTTCGACATGTAGTTTGGCTGATAATGATTGAACCTTCTACATGTGCAGATAACGCATCAGGCGATTCTACAAAACAATAGTTCGTTTTTGCGAAGCAATTTCGGTCAACGGCGACCGAATATTGCTTCGTAGATTTTTGTCAACTGGATGATCTGGTCTGTTGTTTGTGACCGGCATTTAAACTTTGCTTTTAGTACGCCCGGAAATCAATCGTTGGGACTTGATTAGGAAGGTGACTGATGCTGGACGATCTTGGTTTTAAATTGAACTGGATAATTCGTGCCTCAGCGGCGCGGGTGGTGTGGTCGTGGATGCTGACACTTGTGCTTCTTGGCGGAACGCTTGCGCCTGTGACTGCTGCGCCGCTGGGGCCTTGGGTTGAGGACTTGCGCGTGAAAACTCCCCGCTACATTCTCAGCGGGGGCGGTGTTGCCGTGGAGGGCTACGCTCTGAATGATGTACCCGGCGCACCCGCCTTGCCGGTATGGAGCAGCGTGGTTGAGCTGCCTGCCGGAGGCGATTTCGAGATGACTTGGGAAAGCCTGGGGGGAGGCGAGCTGATACCGCAGTTTGCTATTCCGCCGGTTCCTGCTCCAGTAGCCAATTGGTCGGTAGATACCAGCACCCCGGGTGATTTGCCCAGCGCGGTGCCGTTGAGCGAGCGACCAGACGCAGCAATTTACGATACAAATGCCTACTATCCGGCTGTGCCGGTAGCTACGGGACAGGTACAGTGGCAACGCGGCAAGCGTTTGTTGTCGCTGCGCGTCTTTCCCTTCCAGTACAACCCTGTCACGCGCACGCTGCGCTATCATCCTGATATTCGTATCAAGCTCACGGTGAACAGCCCCAGCAATCAGCCGGTTAGCGCGTTTGCCCCACAGCCACCCACCCATGCGCCTGCGGCAACCAGCGGTGCTTTGCGCATTCGCACTGCGGCGCGCGGTATGTTTCGCTTGACCTACAACGATCTGGTTACGGCCGGGGTGCCGGTGGACACAGTTTCACCGGCCAGCTTTGCCATGACTTACCTGGGCGATCCGGTGGCGATTGAGGTGACCGGCGAAGCTGACGGCCATTTTGACCCGGGCGACCTGGTGATTTTCTACGCACAGCCTTATGCGGGGCGTTATCAAAAGGATAATGTGTATTGGTTTACCTATGGCGGCACGTCTGGCTTGCGCATGGCCGCGCGCGCGGTCACGCCTACCGGCAGCGAGCCGCTGGTGACTACTGTCACCAATACCCTGCACATCGAGTTGGACAAGGACTACCGCACCAACTTCCCGCGACCGAAGGATGCCGACCATTGGTTTGACCTGCCGCTGAGTCCTGATGTGGCTACGGGAGTCTTTACAGCTACCCGCAGCTACGATTTGGTTCTGGACGATGCCTTGACCAGCGGTGTGGTGCAGATCGAGACTGCGGTACATGGCGGCGCTGACCGCCCCTTGAACCCCGATAAGTCGGTGGCGGTGTATCTGAACAGCCATCTAGCCACCACGCACCGCTGGGAGGGCATGACCTATGCCGTTTTCACTGCCAATGCGCCGGCTGGGGCCTTGCTGGCTTCTGGCAACCAGATCAAGCTGGTGGCTGCGGTTTCGCAGTTGCCCGGCGTGGAGTTCTACTCGATCTCGCCCGACTGGGTGACGCTGTGGTATCCGGCGCAGGCTGATGCTGAAGGCGACAGCCTTTACATTGCTCAGGTGGCAGCCGGTGCGAACCAGGTGGCGGTGACAGGTTTTACCACGCCCGACGTGGCTGTGTATGACCTGCGGCAGCCGAACGCGCCGGTGCGCTTGCTCAGTGCCAGCGCGGCGGCAGCAGGTCCTGGCTACACCCTCAGCTTTTGGGATGAGGCATTGCCCGGCCCTACCTACTATCTGACCAGCCAGGCCGCGTTGACCGCACCGCAGAGCATCGAAGCCGATAATGTCTCAGCCTGGAGTACGCCACAGCATACGGCGGACTACATCGCCGTGGTGCATCCCTCCCTATGGACGGCGATTGACCCGCTGCTGGCTTACCGCGCCGCAGAGGGGCTGCGCGTGGCCAAGGTGGATATTCAGGATGTCTATGACGAATGGAGCTATGGCCGCCGCGATCCTGAGGCGCTGCGCAGCTTTTTGAGCTATGCCTATCATCACTGGAATGCAGGGGAAGAGCCGCCGCAGTACGTGTTGTTGGCAGGTGACGGCACATATGACTTCACCGGCGTTTCCGGCACCACCTTGCCTAACCTGATCCCTCCCTATTTGGCCGACAGCGACCCGTGGCGCGGTGAAAACGCCATTGATAACCGCTTTGTCAGCGTAGATGGGCCTGATGACTTTCTGCCTGATATGGCGCTGGGACGTTTGCCGGCTACATCACCGGCTGATGTGGCCGCAGTGACTGCCAAGATCATCGCCTATGAGACCAGCGCGCCGGCAGGTGACTGGCAACGCCGCGTGGTGTTTGTAGCAGATAACTATGCTGATCCGGCGGGTAACTTCCATGCGCTCAGCAACGATATTCGCTTTAATTGGTTGCCTGCTGGCTATAGCGATTCAACGATTTACTATAATGCTGACTACTTTAGCGGCTCCGCCATGCAGACAGCCATTAAAAATGCCTATAACAATGATGCATTTTTGGTGCAGTGGTTTGGTCATGGCAGCATTATTCGTTGGGGGTCAGTGGCCATGTTCTACGTGTATCATGTGCCGAATTTGCAAGCGAACGATGTCTGGCCAGTTACTGTGAACTATACCTGTATCAATGGTTACTTTGTTAACGTGTTGTCGAATTATCAGTCTTTAGCGGAAGGTTTAGTTCTTACCCCGCAACGTGGCTCAGTAGCGGCTCTGGCATCGTCTGGCTTTGAAATCGGCCCTGTTTTGCAGATATTTAATCGCGGCGTGACCGAGGCAATCTTTCAGCAGCGCATAGCCCGCGCCGGCGAGGCAGTGGATGCCGCCAAGCTGTTTTACTTTGCCAACAGCAGCACCTTCATGGATGTGATTGATGCCATGACTTACTTCGGTGACCCGGCGCTGAAGCTACGCCTGCCGGACAGCGCGCTGGCAACCCCTGTACTTGCTGCCAGCCGGCAGTGGGCACCGGTGGGTTTGCCTATCACTGTCACTGCCCATCTCACCAACACGGTGGCGATCACCACCGGTGTTGATGTGGCTCTGTCCCTGCCTGCCGAGCTGCTTGATCCGACGGCGCTGACAGCCAGTTCTTCAACCCCGGTGTATGATAACGCTAACCGCACGGTGATGTGGAGCGGTGCTGTGCCCGGGGAGGGCACGGCCTATGCCACTTACACCAGCGCCATCACCGCGGGCACGCCCGGCTGCACGGCGATCACACTTACCGGCAGTGTTACGGACGACCTGATGATCAGCTCGGCCATGAATACGGCCATCGTCCACGCGGTGACACCCGATGTAGACTGTGATGGTGATGTGGATGTGGTGGACATTCAGTGGGTGACCGCTCGCTGGGGCAGTGCCGCGGGCGACACGCTGTATCATCAACGCTACGACCTGGATGGCGATGATCAGATCGGCCTGCTCGACGTGGTGGCCGCGGCCACGGCATGGCAACCGTAAATGCAGCATGAAACAATAAATGCAGAAAGCGCCGGATCATGCGATCTGGCGCTTTTTGTTGTATAGACAGGGGCGTCTTGATTGACTGACAAAAGTTGGAACGGCGTGTCTTTCCAAGAGCGAAGATGTGCTA
>CALESQ010000054.1 GCA_937907455.1 uncultured Caldilineales bacterium | reverse complement strand
GTGGTCTCGAAGCGCCGAAACAAGCACAAAACTACCTGACTGCGCAGGTATTACTTGTTGTTAATGGCGAGACAACTGCGTCTCGTTTAGTTTGCCTTACCTCAATCCAGAACTGAGCACTCTAAACTTAAGTTCATTAACGTTGTGGCGGAAAAACCACCACGCGCTCCGGCTTGATCTTGAAGATAATACGCTGTTCGCTGCCTTTGGACGAAGCAGGAGCCACAGAGCCGTAATATTCTTCGGCACCAACATACAGCCGGGCATGGGCGTTGATGTTGGCATAGTCAACGTCAGGGACAATTTCAGCCACTACGCCGCGCACATCCACCCAGCGATAGGGATTTTGCGGATCAATTACCGTCAACGCCACACGCGGATCAGCACGCACATTCTCCGGCTTGCGTCGGCCATCCGCAGTGTTGACAAGAACATGCTCGCCATCCCAGGAACACCATACCACGGTGTTTTCCGGATCGCCTTCAGGAGCCAATGTGGTCAACACGGCATGGTAGGGGCCTTCAATCAGATCAAGATGAGTAGCGGGGAACATCGCTTAAAACCTTTCTGCAAACAATGGATTAGCCCATAGCTATGGCTTTTTATCTGTCACCAGCTTATCACACTTTGCTGTGAATGGCTGTAGGCGGGAATCCGGCTACAGCAACCCTGCCTGTTTCAGTTTGACGGATGCTGCCCAATGCGTACAATTGTTCTATTCTATCCGTGTTTGTTGTGCCCGCTGGAGTGACACCATGCCCAAGCTTAAAGTACAGTTTGTCTGCCAGAATTGCGGCAGCGCCCAGGCCAAATGGATGGGCCGTTGCCCTGACTGCGGCGAATGGAACACGCTCATCGAGAAACAGGTGGTGGAAGCCCCCACCCGTACCGCGGCGCGCTCATTTGCGCCGTTGGAGGGAAGCGCCCCCCCCCAACCCCTGACAGCCATTTCATCCGACGGGCTGGAGCGCGTGCCGGTAGAGGGCAGCGAGTTCAGCCGCGTGCTGGGCGGCGGCATTGTGCCCGGCTCGGTAGTGCTGATCAGCGGCGACCCAGGCATTGGCAAATCTACGCTGCTGTTGCAACTGGCCGCGCAAATGGCACATACCCAGGGCCGCGTGCTCTATGTCAGCGCCGAGGAAAGCGCGCGTCAGCTCAAGCTGCGTGCGGCGCGGCTGGGCATCGAAGAATCCAACCTGTATGTACACGCCGAAACGCATCTGGAAACCATCGTACAACACAGCAGCGAGCTTCAGCCGCAGTTGATGATCGTTGACTCGGTGCAGGCGATCCACACCGATGCCGTAGCCTCGACTGCAGGCAGTGTCACCCAGGTGCGTGAGTGTGCTGCGCAGTTGCTGCGCATGGCTAAAAGCCAGGGCATCCCGGTGTTTCTGGTGGGGCACGTCACCAAAGAGGGCAACATCGCCGGGCCGCGTGTGTTGGAACACATGGTAGATACCGTGCTATATCTGGAAGGGGAACGCTTCCAAACCTATCGCCTGCTGCGCAGTGTAAAAAACCGCTTTGGCTCCACCGACGAGGTGGGAGTGTTCGAGATGGTGGAGAGCGGCCTGCGCGAGGTGACCAACCCCTCAGAGGCGTTTCTGGCCGAGCGCCTGCCCAACGCAGCCGGTTCAGCCATTGCAGTGACAATGGAAGGCACACGTCCGCTGCTGGTAGAGGTGCAAGCGCTGGCTTCAACCACCAGTTTCCCGCAGCCGCGGCGCACGGCCAACGGCATTGATTTCAACCGCCTGTTGTTACTCACCGCGGTGTTGAGCAAGCGCGGCGGCTTTCGCCTGGCCGAACAGGATCTTTTTGTCAATGTAGTGGGCGGCCTGCGCATCAGCGAGCCAGCGGCAGATCTGGCCGTGGCCGTAGCTATCGCCAGCAGCCTGAAAAACGTGCCCGTACCCGCAGACCTGGCCGTGGTGGGCGAGGTGGGTCTGAGTGGCGAGCTGCGCAGCGTCAGCCAGTTGGCACGACGCCTCAACGAGGCCGCCAAACTGGGCTTCACGCGCTGCATTGTGCCGCGCGGCCGCGCCGCGGCCGCTGTAACCGCACCTGCCGGGCTGGAGGTGATCGGCGCACGCACGCTGAACCAGGCGCTGGATGTGGCGCTAAACGCCGGGGGCGGCAAAATGGCAGAAGCGAGAAGCAAGGGCGAGGGTACAGAAAAGTAACAACGGCTGTTTTTGCCCCAAATCTACCAATTGACCATTGACCACGGATATGCTACACTGCCGCTTCTGACAGCCTGGCTCCGTGAGGATTGTTTGTTATGCCCCAGAAAATTCACATTTGCGTCGCCTGGCCCTATGCCGCGGGCGACCGTCACATCGGCCACCTGGCGGGCGCGTACCTGCCGCCCGACATCTTCGCGCGCTATCATCGCCTGGTGGGCAACGAAGTGCTGATGGTGTCCGGTTCGGACACGCACGGCACGCCGATCACCCTGCGCGCGGACAAAGAAAGCATCACCCGCCAACAGGTGATCGAGCGCTACCACACGCGCTTTGTCGAGGCCTTTTTGCAGTTCGGCCTGACCTTCGACCTGTACACGCACACCGACACGCAGAACCATTGGGACGTGACCCACGACCTGTTTCTGCGGCATCTGGCGCGCGCCTACATGTACACCGACAAGCAGTATCAGCTCTACGCGGTAGATGATCAGCAGTGGCTGCCTGATCGCTATGTGGAAGGAACCTGCCCGTTTTGCAGCTTCACGCAGGCGCGCGGAGATCAATGCGACAACTGCGGGCGCACCTACGACGCAGTAGAGTTGGTCGCCCCCTACAGCCGCATCACCGGCAGCACCAACCTCGAAAAGCGTCCCACCGAGCATTTCTTCTTCGACCTCGGCCAGGCCAACGATTTCCTGATCGAATGGCTGAACCGCCCCGACAAGGCCAGTTGGCGCACGCACGTCCTCAACCTGGCGCGGGCGCGGGCAGAAAGCCGCGAGCTGCGCGGCCGCCCCATCACCCGCGACCTCGACTGGGGCATCACCATCCCCGTGCCCGGCTATGCGGACAAGCGCATCTACGTCTGGTACGACGCAGTGATCGGCTATCTGTCGGCCACCAGGGAATGGGCGCTGCTCACCGGCGACCCCGCGGCCTGGGAAGCGTGGTGGCGCGAGGGCGATGAACAGGTTGAAAGCTTCTACTTCATCGGCAAGGACAACATCGAGTTTCACGCCATCATCTGGCCGGCCATGCTGCACGGCTATGGCCCCATCGCCGGACCCGATGCGCCCGGCCCGTGGCTGAAACAACCCAGCGATGTGCCCGCCAACGAATACCTGACGTTAGGCGATTTCAAGTTCAGCACCAGCTACGGCAACGTTATCACCATCAACGACGCGGCCGAACGCTATCAGATAGACGCCTGGCGCTATGCCCTCACCGCAATGGCCCCGGAAACGCAGGACAGCGAATTTACCTGGCAGGAATTCGTGCGCCGCGTCAACACCGAGCTGGTCGCCAACTGGGGCAACCTGGTCAACCGCGTGCTGGGCTTCGCGTTCAAGCAGTTTGAAGGTCATGTGCCACAGCCCGGGGCACTGGACGCGCAGGACGAAGTGCTGCTGACGGCAGTGCGCGGCGGCTTTGACAGTGTCGGCGCCCTGTATGCCGCGCGCAAGTTCAAGGCCGCGCTCGATGCCGCGCTGCGTCTCAGCCAGGAAGTCAACCGCTATCTGAACGACAAAGCGCCGTGGACACTGATCAAGACCGACCGCGCCGCGGCGGCCACCAGTGTATACGTGGTGCTGCAAGCCATTGACTGGCTCAAGCTGCTCTTTGCGCCGGTGCTGCCCTCCAGCTCGCAGCAGGTGCACAGCTTGCTGGGCCATGATGGCGATCTGTTTGGTCGCCAGTATACCGAAATGGTGGCCGATGCCCGCGGCCAGCATCTGGTGCTGCGTTACGATCACCGCGGCGCCACCGGAAGCTGGCAGCCCGCCCCATTGCCCGCGGGCCAGCCGCTGCGCAAGCCCGAGGCGCTTTTCATCAAGTTGGATGAGAGCGTGATCGAAGAAGAGCTGGCGCGCATGCAAGTCAGCACCCCGTAACCGCCGACCAACCAATAAAAAAGAGCCTCATGTAGCATGAGGCTCTTTTTTATGCCGGATGCACCCCTGCCCTCTCGCCGTTTACCCCTTGTCGTTCAACGCCGAGCGCAACACCTTGCCGGTAGCCGAGCGCGGCAGGGTCTCACAAAACTCCACACTGCGCGGCGCTGCATCAGCCCCCAAGCGGTGACGGCAAAAATTGATCAGTTCCTCGGCCGTGAGGGTTGCGCCAGGGCGCGGCACCACCCAGGCCACCGGCTCGCTGAGACCCGCGCCGTTGTCCCTGCCAACCACCGCGGCCTCTTGCACGGCATTGTTTTCGTACAGCACTTCTTCAATGTCACGGCTGAACACCGGCCCGGCAGGTGTAAGCAGTGCGGTGCGCGGGCTTCCCAGCACGCGAAAGAAGCCTTCGCTGTCCATCAGCGCCAGGTCGCCGGTGTTAAGCCAGCCCTGACGCAAGTCATCGTCAGGCGCGGTGCTGCGCCAATAGCCCGCCATCACCTGCGGCCCGCGCACCCACAACGCGCCCGGCTGACCGGGTGGCAAATCGGCCCCGCTTTCTGGATCCACAATCTTGGCTTCGGTGTTGGGCAGCGGCAGCCCCACCGAGCCGATCTTGCGCGGGCCGGCCAACGGCTGGGCATGGGTAATGCCCGATGCCTCGGTCAGGCCATAGCTGTTGAGCAAACGCCGACGGGTGACACGCTCAAACGCTTCGTGTACCTCCACCGGCAAGGTCTCGCCGCTGCTGAGGCAGGTGCGAATCGAAGCAAAGCCATAGCCCGGCAAATTAGCCACGCGGCTGAGTGTGGCAAACATGGCCGGTTGACCGGGAAAAACAGTGGGTTGGTGTCGCCAGATCAGGTCCAAAATTTCCTGAATGATAAAGCCAGTTGGCATCACCATGGTAGCACCCACCGCAACCGGCAGGTTCATAGCCGCCAACATGCCATAGCTGTGCAACATGGGCAACACCGATAGAAACACCTCTTTGCCATACTGCAAATCGTGCAGCCAGTGGCGCAGTTGCAACGTGTTAGCCGCCAAATTGCCGTGAGTCAGACAAACGCCGCGCACAGGGTGACGCTCGCCATCGGTATAAGCAATCACTGCCAAATCGTCGGCGCCCAGGGGCAAATCAAGGCTTTGCGGCGGCGCGTCCTGCATCAATTCGGTCATGGCCCGCAGGCTGTGCCGCCGCGGGATGGCACTGCCGGCATCTCCCAGACCAATGGTGCGTACCATCGCCTGGCGCGCTTCCGGCGACAGTCGCTGCGGCAAAGGCACGGTCACCACATCCCGCACGCCTCCTTCTACCACAGCGGTCTGAGCAAAATCATCCAGCTCCTGCAATGTAACCAGCACCTCCACCCCTGCGGCTCTGGCCTGCGCCATCACCTGCCCCAAATCGCCGTTAAGCGCTGGCAGCACCACCACCCCGCCGGCGCGCAGCGCGCCGTAATAGGCAATCACCAGTTCCGGCATGTTGGGTAAAAAGATCATCGTTCGATCTCCCGGACGGATACCCAAACCATGCAACACCTGCGAAAACTGGTTGGCGCGTTGGTTCAATCGTGCGTAGTTCAGCCGACGACGGTCGAACAGAATAGCCGTGCGTTTAGGGAACCAATCAGCCGCGCCCGCCAGAAAATCAGAAACAGGCCGGTCAGGAATGGGCAGAGTGCGCGGCGTAGCTTTGTCATAGCCCTTCAACCAGGGACGGGACTGCTCGGCTTGGGCTTCAGCAGCCTGATGGCGGCGACTGATAACGGCACTTTCGGTTTGAATAAAGCGCGCAATGGCGCGGTTCACCGCCTCGTGGCGCTCCAGTTGGATCTTGTGCTTGGAAGCCCCCACGTCTACCCGCTCGGCTCCGGGGATGGTATCGGCTACCTGCTCCACCACCTGGCGCGGGAAATAGGTGTCGCGCTCGCCCGTGATCACCAGTGTGGGCACATGCAGGCTGCGCATAATGCCCCAGCCGCGCCATTGCAGCATATTGTTCACGGCCATGCGCTTCATCACATGCAATTCAGCGTTCCAGCGCGGGCGATAGTCCCACACCGGACGCAGGATCGCCGTGGGCAGGCGATAGGCCATGGCGGCCAGCTTCGGAACGGGGTATTCACCGGCTGTAGCAATCAGCACCAGATGCGCGATCTGCTCTGGATGGGCGCTGGCATATTCCACACAAATCGAACCGCCAAAGGAATGTCCTACCAGGGTAAAGGTGGGCGGCAGGTTCAGGTATTGCGTGATGGCATACAGATCAGCTACCAATTCCTGCATGGTGTAACGGGTGTAGGGCGCATCGCTTTGGCCGTGGCCGCGCAGATCAGGCGCTACCACACGGTATTCCCGGCCAAAGGTGTTGATCTGATGCTCCCAGGTTTCCACGCTGCCGGCATAACCATGCACAAACAGGATGGTATGTTCCACCCCCGGCGGGCGAATATCTATCACGCTTAATTCCTGGCCCGACACGCCCGGCATGGGCACGTTCACCCGGTACAGGTCAAAATCCAGTTGGATATCGCTTCGTTTGATACCGCGCAGTTCACGTTTCATGGCGCGCAGTCTACCACAGGATGCCCGCAACCACAACACTGTGGTCTTTTATATATTGCACAAGATCAACGAATTTCGCTCAGAAAATTGCAGGATTAGCAAAAGAATGTACAATTAAAGAATCGCGCAGAGCCACCTTCCCCGAACCCAAACACTGTATTTTGTCTGCTTTTTTGCAACGCCGAACGTATCTGGATTTTGACCTGGAAATTGCTCCTGATTCCGGGGGCTACCTGCTGCATGTCGTGCAGTCGCCAGCAGGCCAGGTGCGCGTTCATATTCCAGCCGCAGCGCTGGCTGCAGAGCTTTTTCATTATCAACCAGAGGCGGAGACGTTAAGCAGTACCGTGCCCAGCGCGCAGGCATCCATGCAGCAGATCGGCCAGACCTTGTTTCGTGCCGTATTCTGTGATGATATTTTGGCTCGCCTGGCCGCCAGCCAGGTCAACGCGCAGCAGCATCAGTGCGGGTTGCGCATCCGTCTGCGGCTAAACCAGGCCCCTGAATTGATGGCGCTGCCGTGGGAGGCATTGTTCTACTCGGCAGGTGATCGCTATCTGGCGCTGTCCGGCGAAACGCCGCTGGTTCACTTTCTGGAGCTGCCGCAAAAAGCGGCGCCGCTGGCCAGCGCCTTGCCGCTTAATATTCTTGTTGTCCTGTCTACCCCGCACGATCTGCCCGCGTTGGATAAAAATCAGGAATGGACGGTATTGCAGCAGGCCATGCAGCCTTTGCTGGCCAGCGGCAGCGCCACGCTGACGCGTCTGGACATGCCGACCTTGTCTGCTTTACAGCGGGAACTGCGCAACCGGGCCTATCATATCCTGCATTTCATTGGGCACGGCAGCTTTTCGGCGGCCAGCGGTGAAGGTGCGCTGCTGTTTTGCAATCCGCAAGGCAATGCGGCAGCGGTGAGCGCCCGCGACCTGGCAACCATTGTGGCTGATGCCACTTCGCTGCGCCTGGCAGTACTCAACGGTTGTTCCACGGCGCGCAACGGCCCCCACAATCCCTTTGGCGGCATCGCCAATGCCCTGGTCAGCCAGGGAGTGCCTGCCGTGCTGGCGATGCACAGCACCATCTCGGACCAGGCAGCGCTGCTTTTCAGCTATGAGTTCTATTCAGCCTTGGCCCAGGGGCAGCCGGTGGAATCAGCGCTTACCGAAGGCCGCAAGGCGTTGTTCACCCAAGTGAATAGCTCAGATTGGATAGCCCCGCGGCTGATTATGCACGCAGGCGACGGCCATCTGTGGGCATTGGCTGCGGCTGGCAGCAGCAAAAACCAACAAACGCTGCAAGCCGTTGGCGAGGGCATTGCCCTGCTGGTAGAGTTGTACAATCGTCCCCGCTTTCGTGCCACCCTGGCTTCTTTTCAAACCGACTTTGAAGCCGCCGGCGCGCAGATAGCGCTGCTCAACAATTACAAGGACTTCCACGACCACTTGCATACCGTGGAATTTCTTTGCTACAACAGCCTGACGCGTGAGCTGACACGGTTTCCCGGCGATGCGCTTTCCCGCGATGTACTCAGTGCGCATCAAAGCAGCCTGCATCACTTGCTGCAAGAGCTACAAGCCGTACAGGCCAGGCCGGGGATGCCCGCCGAGGAACAAAACTGGATCGGGCAATTGGAGCAGGCCGATTACCTGCTGGCCCAGGCGGCAGAAAGCACCGATACCGAACAGTTACGCCACGCCTTGCGTCTGATGAAACGTGTACTTGACCTTTACCCCAGCCGCATCAACCAGCGTTTAAACGCCGCAGCCCGCGCCCTGCGTCTGGAATCTATTGAAAGCGGCATGAAAGCCCTGCACGCCGATGTAGCCCTGACACAATTGGCGTCTACCTATCGCGGCCGGCTGGATACAGGCATTAGCGCGTTGGGCAGTTTGCGCCTACAAATCGCCCGACTGGTGGATGACCATGATCGCTGGCAGGAAATAGATCTGGAGTTGCGCCGCGTTGAAAGCACGTTGAATATGAGTATCAGCGAGCTGACTCTGGTATGGAAGGACCTCAGTCAGAGCGTGATGCAGATGTGCGGCGACCCGCAGCAAGACTGGGCGGTTGCCATCCTGCGCACCAGCGGCCTGCTTGAGCAGGCCCTTGCCTCTACCAACCCGCATAAAGTACGCCAGGAATTTTCACGCTATCGCC
The DNA here is from genome assembly GCA_937907455.1 of uncultured Caldilineales bacterium. Classification (GTDB taxonomy): domain Bacteria; phylum Chloroflexota; class Anaerolineae; order JAAEKA01; family JAAEKA01; genus JAAEKA01. The sequence goes on along the minus strand of CALESQ010000054.1, from coordinate 19,014 downwards.
GCGATATTGCCCAACGCTTCTACCGTGTAGATACCGATCTGAAAGATCTGTGTCACGAGTTGCGCACCGTAGCCCAACCTTTAGCCGACGCCTTTTTGTTGCTTGCCTGACAGGTGTACCTTGAACCAGTCCGATACCTCTCAACCTATCATCTACACGTCGCTTGCCGCCCTGCGCGCCGCTCATCACGACCTGCTGGCGTTGCATCGTCCTTATGGCAGCACACCGGAACTGCTTAGCCAGGCACGCCTGTTTACCGAGCAGGGACAAGGCATTGGCGTGCTGCTGGACAACAACGACGAGCGCGAGCTGGCGCAAAGTTTGCTGGACTATTGGTCAGCAATCCTTTACCGGGCGGGAGTGGAGCCGCCCGACGCGGCTTTGGCAGAATTCGACTGGAACCTGGCTCCTGAACTGCCTGACGAGCAATGCCCTTATGTGGGCCTGGATGCCTTTTCTGAGGTGAAGCAGGATCTGTTCTTCGGTCGCGAGCGCCTGGTCGAAAGTGCCTTGACGCGCCTGCAACGTCAGCGCCTGCTTGCCGTGGTGGGGCCTTCCGGCAGCGGTAAATCATCACTGGTGTTGGCCGGCCTGCTGCCTGCGCTGAAATCCGGCGCGGTAAGGGGCAGCGCCAAGTGGCGTTATTTGCCGCGCATGGTGCCCGGCTCTGACCCGCTGCACAATCTGGCACGGACTCTGGCCTCGCTGTTGCCTGAAGGTCAGGGCGATGATGCCTGGATCAGCCAACAAGCTGAGGCCATGGCGCAAAACCCGGCTCATATCGGCTCCTTGCTGCAACAGGAAACCCACACTCCGGTGCTGCTGGTGGTGGACCAGTTCGAAGAGGTCTTTACGCTGTGCTTTGATGACACCGGGCGACGCGCTTTCGTTGCCTGCCTGCTGGCCCTGTTCCAGGCTCCAGAGCTACGCCACACGCTGATTCTTACCATGCGCACGGATTTTGAAAGCCAGGTGGCACGTTTGCCCGGCTTTCAGCCGTATTTTGAGCAGCACAGCATTCGCATCACCCCGCTCAATGCCGCAGAGCTGCGCTCAGCCATCGAGGCCCCTGCGGCCCGCATCGGCCTGAAGTTTGAACAGGGCCTGGTAGATACCCTGCTGCAAGACATTCTGGGCGAGCCGGCTGCCTTGCCGCTGCTGCAATTTACTCTGCTGAAACTGTGGGAACACCGCGAGCACAACTATATCACCTGGGATGCTTATCGCGCCCTGGGTGGGGGACGGCTGGCACTGGCAAACAGCGCCGATGCCTTCTACAACAACCTGATCCCGGAGCAACAGATCACCGCACGACGCATTTTGCTGCGGCTGGTGCGCACCGGCGATGGTCTGGAGATCACCAGCAATCGCGTGCGCCGTGACACCCTCTTTCGCAGCGGCGAAGCAGGAGAACGCGTGAGCCGCGTGCTGCAAAAATTGATTGATGCCCGCCTGGTACGCGTAACCGAAGGTGATGTGCCGGGTGATACCCAGGTGGAAATCGCCCACGAAGCGCTGGTGCGCAACTGGCCGCGGCTGGTAGACTGGCTGGATGAAGAGCGCGAGCGCATTCGCCAGCGTCAGCGTCTGGCCGATGCCGCCGAACAGTGGGTGATGCTCAAGCGCAACGATGGCGCCCTGCTCACGGCCACGTTGCTGGATGAGGCCACGCGCTTTATCTCGGAAACCGGAGATGAGCTGACCAACCTCGAACTAGAGTTTCTGCAAGCCAGCCAGCATGCCCTGGCTACGGCACAGGAACAGGAAATTCACCGCCAGGCCGAGCTACGCCGTGCCCAGATCGAAGCTCAAAACCAGGCGCGCTGGGTTCGTCGCCTGGGTTGGATAACATTGGTTCTGTTTAGTTTGCTGGCATTGCCGGTGCTGGTGCTCACCCTCAACCTACGGCAACGTCAATCTGCCTGGCAACCGCTGGAAAACTTCCCGCGCGATACGGTTTCCTCGCTGGCGGCCACATGGACCCAGCAGCCCGACGCAGCCCCCGAACTGATGATCTGCGCGGGCACCAGCAACATCGGCGTTGGTTGCACCCAGCAAGGCCGCACCTGGAACATCTATCAGCAAGACCTGCCCACCGGTGAAGCGGAAACGGGCGGCGACAGCGAGTTCCCCGGCACGGTGCGCGGCGTACAAACCATGAGCATTGATGCCCTTAACCCGCGGCGTATCAGCATGATCCTTTGGGATGGCAAGATGTATCGCAGTGACAGCAGCGGGGTGCGCTGGCGTCAGGTTGGCGAAAACCTGCCTTCTACGCAGGCTTATGCGCAACGTTTGGCCACTATCGGTAACGTTGCGCTTGCAGTGATCAATAATCAGCTATACGGCAGCATAGATAGCGGCACTACCTGGCAACTTTTCGCAGATGTGAACATTTACGGCTGGAACATCGTTTATGATGTGTATGCCAGCGCGCCTGACCAGGCTGTTTATATCGCCACGGATACCGGCATCTATAGCAACCCTGCAGGAAACGCCTGGAACTGGCAGCAACTGGTAGACACCGCGCAGGTTTACAACGTTACCCGCAGTCCCGGCTCCGATCTCGAACTGTTATTCATTGCTGCCGGGGCCACTCAACGCAACGTTCTCTACCGCTGGCAACCGGGCCAGTCTCCCCGCGAAGTGGCTTTCTTTGTTAACGACATTATTTCCCTGATTCCAGGTGTGCAGCCAGAGGGTAATACACTTGCCTTTGTCCTGAAAGAAAGCGGTGAAGTAATAGCTATTGATCAACAAGGCAATAAACGTTCGTTGGGGCGACGTCCCGGCTGGCCCTGGGATCACGCGTTTGACCTGCTGGCCGTGCCAGACCCTGTCACTGGTGATTTGGTCCTGCTGATGGCACATACCCACGGCTTGCTGCGCTTTTCAAACATAGTCAACTGAACACAATGTAAACGAAGTTGTTGTGCGAAATTCAGCAAGCTAGACGCACTCAGCGGTGTCACTCCTCACTGCGTTCGGAGTTCCCCGTGCGGCGATGAGCGCTTCCTCGGCCCTGCGGGGCCTCGGAATGGCAGCCAGTGCAGCACCCCGTGCGTTCGTAGGGGGCGTCATCACCCCTGCCGGACTTCAGAATAACTGATAGTGCAGCCACTGTCATAGACAAAACTTCATTTACAAAGCACTGAACGCCATTTGTGGATGGGACTCCATTTGACTTTCCACAAGTCAATAAGTATGATCATATTATTCCGAACACTAACATTATCGTTGCGATATTACGACTAATATTTACATATTTTTTATCTGAATTTCATCACTCGCTATTTAGCCGCGCATCAAAACAAGTTTCTATAGTAGTCAAGTCTATGCGCCACCTACAGGCTCTTCGCTTGGTTGTCTTTTTATTCGTTATCAGCTTTTGGCTGACAGCGAAAGGTTTGCCTGCGCCCGGTCCTTATTCCTCCTGGCAGCAACCGCTGGTGGCATCAACTGACGATTCAGCCGATATACCCTTCACCACAGATTCCTGCATTTTTCAGGCAGCCGCTTCCCTGGCCTGTTACGACAACGATTCAGCCAGATTGGTTGCAAACGGCCCGGCGATATGCGATACCTGCCGCACCGTCTGTGCGCGCAGTTGCTCCTCCTATTCCTGCCTGGCCTGTGACCGTTCCATCAAATGTGGGCCTTATGTAGTGTCATGCAAAAAAGGTACTTCCCGCGTGCGCACCACGCCTGTTAAGCCGTAAACACAGGGGTTTAGTTCATCTCGCACAATCGCTCCGTCTGACTTGGGGACAAACGCCTCTGGTGCTATACTGCAAATGCTCTGGCCGGTCGCGCGGAATGATTCTCAATCTCCTGACCGAGCCAATCGGCGAATCAGCCACAGCTATTTTCTGGTTATCTTCAGATCAGGAGACCCTATGTTACTGGCAGGCGACATCGGCGGCACGAAAACCCATTTGGCTATTTTTTCGCCCGACCACGGCGCGCATACACCGCTGGCAGAACGCATCTACCCCAGCGCCCAATACGCCAACCTGGAAACCATTGTTCAGGCGTTTATGAGCGAAACCGATCATTCCGTCACCCGCGCCGTATTTGGTGTGGCTGGGCCGGTTATCAACAACGAGGCCACCATCACCAACCTGCCCTGGGTGATTCGCACTGCACGCCTGCAAGACATCCTGCACATCAAGGACGTGACTTTGCTCAACGACCTGCAAGCCATTGCCTACGCTGTGCCTTTTTTGCAGCATGACGATCTGCATACGCTAAACGACGGCGACTTGCAGCCGCATCAACCGATTGCCGTTATTGCGCCCGGCACCGGTCTGGGCGAGGCCTATCTGACCTGGCAGGGCAACCGCTATGTTGCGCATGCCTCCGAGGGAGGACATACCGACTTCGCCCCCACCAACGAGCTTGAGATGAGCCTGCTACGTTACATGCTGCGCGTGTACGACCATGTCAGCTACGAAAAGGTGTGTTCTGGTCTGGGGATTCGCAACCTATATTCCTTTTTAAAGAACACCGGCTATGCCCCAGAACCGCCCTGGCTGGCAACGCAACTGGTAGAAAGCAACGACCCGACACCGCCTATTATCAACGCTGCACTAAACCACGAACAACAACCCTGCGAGCTGGCTGTAGCCGCGCTGCGTTTGTTCGTCTCCATCCTCGGCGCCGAGGCCGGCAACCTTGCGCTAAAGCTAATGGCCGAAGGCGGCGTCTACCTGGGCGGTGGCATTCCGCGGCGCATCCTGCCCTGGCTGGATCACAAATACTTCATGCAGGCTTTTCTGCACAAAGGGCGCTTTTCCTCCGCGCTGATCCGCTTTCCGGTGCATGTTATTCTGAACAACAATGCGGCTCTGCTGGGCTGCGCCTGCCTGGGGCTGGAGCTATCGCCGCCATGACCTGGCACGACATCACCCTCAGCATCACGCCCGCCCTGCCGGTGTGGCCTGGCGATCCCCCGGTGACCCTCAGCCAGCCTGCGCAGTTAGCGCACGGCGACGCCTACACCCTGACACGGCTGGACATCAGCGCCCACACCGGCACTCACCTCGACGCCCCGGCCCACTTCATCGCCGACGGCGTCGGCATTGAGGCGCTCGACTTGGCGCGCCTGATTGGCCCGGCCCAGGTGATAGATGCCCGCGGCCACGCCCAAATCACCGCGGCCGTGCTGGCTACGCTGCCGCTGGCCCCTGCCGTACAGCGCGTGCTGTTCCTCACCGACAATTCGGCGCGCTGGGACATACCCGACCACCCCTTTGCCAACGATTTCGTGGCAATCGAAGCCGATGCTGCCCAGGCACTGGTTGACCGCGGTGTGCAACTGGTAGGAATAGATTATCTCTCTGTTGCCCCCTATCACGACCCTGTACCCACGCACCAAATTTTGCTGGGTGCGGGAGTTATTCCCGTTGAAGGACTGGATTTGCGCGGCATAACACCGGGCTTTTACCAGTTGATTTGCCTGCCGATGAAGATTATCGGCGCCGATGGCGCACCCTGCCGCGCCGTGCTGCTAAGTACCTAAGCTATGACACGCCAACAAATACGCCTCACCTCGCTGGCCGCCTGCGCGGGTTGAGCGTCCAAAATGGCCCCTGAGGCCCTGGCGCACGTGTTGCGTCCCCTTGCCAATCTGTTCAACGCTGCCGCCTACCCCGATCTGTTGGTGGGGTTGGGCCGCGCCGACGATGCAGCGGTCTATCGCCTGAACGACAACCAGGCGTTGGTAGCCACGGTTGACTTCTTCACCCCGATTGTAGATGATCCCGCCACCTACGGCGCTATTGCCGCGGCCAACTCCCTCAGCGACATCTATGCCATGGGCGGGCAGCCCATCTTTGCCCTCAATATCGCCGCTTTTCCTGGCGATCTGCCTGCCGCCATGATCAGCGAAATTTTGCGCGGCGGTGCCGAAAAAGTCATCGAAGCCGGTGCCGCCATTGCCGGGGGCCACACGATTCAGGACAAAGAACCAAAATATGGCCTGGTAGTGCTGGGGCTGATAGATCCGCAACGCATCCTCACTAAAAACGGTGCGCAGCCCGGCGACCGGCTGGTGCTCACCAAGCCGCTGGGAACCGGCGTTATCACCACAGCCTTCAAGCGTGATCTCAGCAGCGATGAGCAGATGGCCGCAGCCGTTGCCAGCATGGTGCAGCTCAACCGCGCCGCAGCCGCAGCCGCATTAACCGCGCAAGCCCATGCCGCCACCGACATCACTGGCTTCGGGCTGTTGGGCCATGCCAGCGAAATGCTGGCCGATGCCCCCGGCCCTGATACCGTGGGACTACGCATTGACTTCAACCGCCTGCCCTGGCTGCCCGGCGCGCAAGCCTTCGGCGCTGACTGGGTATATCCGGGCGGCGCTCACAACAACCGTGCCTACTTTACCGGGCGCGTCCGTTTCAGTGCGGCCATTGACGAAGCCCAACAAACGCTGTGCTTTGCGCCGGAAACCAGCGGCGGTCTGCTGCTGGCCGTGCCGGCGGCTCAAACCGCAAGGTTGCTGGCTGAACTGGGTGATGCCTGGGTGATCGGTGAAGTGGTCGCCGGTCCGCCGCTAATCGAAGTGACGGGCGACCCGCAAGATCAGCCAGCTTGATTGCACAGTGCGCCGGAAGTTTCGCTTGGGGCCGGTCTGTGCTACAATCTGCGTTATGTCTGTCCTACCTCATTCCGAGCAAAAAGCCGCCTACGTTCAGGAAATGTTCGGTGGCATTGCTGCGCGCTACGATCTGATGAATCGCCTGATGTCCTTGGGGCAAGACCGGCGCTGGCGTGAGCTGCTGGTACACGCGGCCGCGCTGCCGCGCGGCGGGCGCTTGCTGGATATCGCCGCAGGCACAGGCGACATCGGCTTCGAAGCCCTGCTGCAAGCACCGGACGCGCAAGTGATCGCCGCCGATTTTTCGCTGCCGATGATGGAGGCAGGGCGCGCCCGGCGCTACAGCCATCACCTGTTCTGGCTGGGGGCCGATGGCCTGCGCCTGCCCTTTGCCGACAACAGCTTCGACGCCGTAACCTCTGGCTTTCTGCTGCGCAATGTAGCCGATGTGCCGGCCGCGCTGGCCGAGCAACACCGCGTGGTGAAGCCCGGCGGCCACGTAGTCAGCCTGGACACCACACCCCCTGCTGACAATCTGCTGCGCCCCGCCATCAATTTCCACTTGCAAGCGGTGATTCCTGTGCTGGGCCGTTTGATCAGCGGGCCTGGGCAGGCCTACAGCTATCTGCCACAATCCTCGCTGGCTTTCATGTCTGCCGAGGCGCTGGCCGCTGCTTTTCGCGCGGCCGGCCTGCGCGAGGTGCGCTACACCCGACTGATGCTGGGAACTGTGGCTATTCATGTAGGTGTGAAGGGCTAACCGAAGTTTACCGGTTTGCCGGTTGCTTGTTGCTTATGTCCCGACGATTAATTGTGGCACTTTCCGGTGCCAGCGGCCAAATCTACGGCATTCGCCTGTTACAGGTGCTGCGTCGTGCCCGCGAGCAGGATGCTGCCCATGCGCTGGAAACGCACCTGGTGATCAGCGATGCCGCGCGCATCACCATTGCCCAGGAATGCGATCTCAGCGTGCGCCAGGTAGAAGCGCTGGCCGATCACGTCTATCGCCCGATGGATATCGGCGCGGCCATTGCCAGCGGCAGTTTCATCACCGTGGGCATGGTGGTGGCTCCGTGCAGCATTAAAACGCTGTCAGCCATTGCCACCTGCTATTCAGCCGATCTCACCAGCCGCGCCGCCGATGTGCAGCTAAAGGAAGGTCGCCCGCTGCTGCTGCTGGTGCGGGAAACACCGCTGCACCTGGGCCATCTGCGCATGATGACGCAAGCTGCCGAGGCCGGTGCCATCATCATGCCGCCCGCGCCTGCCTTCTATAGCCGTCCTCAAACCGTGGATGACCTCATCAATGGCACGGTGGGACGCATGTTGGCGCGCCTGGGTATTGACAACGACCTGTATTTTCGTTGGTTGGGCGTAGGCAAAGAGCCTGCACCCGGCCCGCACAAGGGGCTGATTTAAGGTATGGACGACACAGCTATTTTCGACCGACAACACAGCGACCAGGCGGCCTTGCGCGGCGTACCCTCGCTGGTCTGGCGTTCGGGGCAGCAACGCCGTCTGAACCTCATTCGCCAATGGGCCGCGCTGGACGGCGCCCGCGCCCTGGTAGATGGCTGCGGTATCGGCATGTACGTGCGCAGCCTGCAAGCTCAGGGGGCCATTGTGGCCGGTATGGATGTGGAATACGAACACGTCAGCGAAGCAGCAGCCAACGCGCCCGGCTCAACCCTGTGCCAAGCGGTAGGCGAGACGCTGCCCTACGCCGACAACGCCTTCGACCTGGTGCTCAGCCATGAGGTGATCGAACACGTAGATGATGACCGCGCCTATGCGGCCGAGATGTGGCGCGTGGTGCGGCCCGGTGGGCGCATCATCGTTTTTTGCCCAAACCGCCTTTATCCTTTTGAAACGCACGGTCATTACTGGCAGGGCCGCTATCATTTCGGCAACACCCCGCTGATCAACTGGCTGCCCGATGTTGTGCGCAACCGGTTGGCTCCTCATGTGCGTGCCTATACGCGGCGCAGTCTGCATGCCTTGTTCGACGGTCTGCCCCTGCGCGTGCTGGAACATACGGTCATCTACCCCGGTTATGATAATGTAGTGTATCGTCGGCCTGAACTGGGCCGCGTGTTGCGTCGTGTCACCTATGCGCTGGAGCAAACGCCCCTGCGCTGGTTTGGCCTGTCGCATTTAATGGTTGTCGAAAAAATCTAATTGGTTGCGTATTGCCTGATAATACGCCTGTGTGAGTGTTTTTTATGATCCACGATTCTGAACATGTATTGATTAAACGTCGCCGTCGTGAGCGCCGCTGGAAAAACCGGCCGCGCCCCTTTTTGCGCCTGGGCCAGATTTTGGCCGTGGTGCTGGTGGTGGTTGTGGGAGCCAATGCCCTGATGGTCGGCTCGGCGGTGGCTGCTGTAGCCGGGGTCTACAACTACTTTGCCCGTGACCTGCCCGATGCCAGCGCCATCGAAACCGAACAGGAAGAGTTCGAGACGGTGCGCATCTACGACCGCACCGGCCAGCATCTGCTGTACGAAAGCTTTGACCCGCGCCCCTTCCGCGGTGATCGCACCTATCTGCCCCTGAACGAAATGTCAACCTGGGTGATCAGTGGCACGGTGGGGCTGGAAGACCGCAGTTTCTGGGACAATCCGGGCATCAACCCGGTGGGGCTTGGCCGCGCCTTTGTGTCGAACCTGCGCGGCGGACAGGTGCAGGGCGGCAGTTCCATTACCCAGCAGCTCATCAAGCAGATCATCATTGATCCTGAAGATCGCTACGAGCGCAGCTATACGCGCAAGATCAAAGAAGTGATCATGGCGCTGGAGATCACGCGGCGCTATTCCAAAGAGCAGATCCTGGAATGGTATATCAACCACAACTTCTACGGCAACTTTGCCTACGGCATTCAGGCTGCTTCGCAGGTGTACTATGAGAAATCGGCCAGCGAATTAACGCTGCCAGAAGCCGTGATGCTGGCAACGATTCCGCAATATCCGGGGTTAAATCCCTTTGACAGCCCGCAGGATGCCTATCGCCGACAGCGCAAGGCGCTGGATGCGCTGGTGACAGAAGCGGGCTATCTGTCACAGGACGAAGCCAACGCGGCCAAAAAATTCTTCGACTACCGCGTGCTGAAAGACCTCTACGACCAAAAGCTGATCAGCGCCTACGACCGCGAGAATGCCGCCACCAGCAAGGCAGCCAGCGACCGCGTGCTGGATGCGCTGGTCACAGCCGGCTGGATTGATCAGGCGGCTGCCGACGAAGCAAAAACCTACGGCGATTCACGCTGGATGTTTCTGCATCGCAAAACCACCGAACGCTTCGAGAATCTGAGCGCACCGCACTTTGCGCTATACGTGCTGGATGAGGTGCAACGTCGCTTCAATACACCCGAAGACCCTTACTTCATCTGGCGCACGGGCTTGCAGGTGTATACCACGCTGGATTTTGACCTGCAAAAAGCCGCTCAATGCGCGGCCCGCGTGCGCATTGCTGCTCTGGAAGGCACTGCTCCTGCCGACTACAAACCGCCGGAGAGCACACCCGCAGAAACCTGCGATGGCTTCAAATCCATAGACCTGATGCCCAACATGGCAGATGTTGATCACAACGCCCACAACGCCGCCGTGATAGTCATTCGCCCCAGCACCGGCGAAATCCTCAGCATGGTGGGCAGCGTAGACTACAACAACGAAGACATTGACGGCGAAGTGAACATGGCATTGGCTGAAAACCAGCCGGGTTCCAGTTTCAAACCCTTCACCTATCTCGAAGCGTTTCTGCAGGGTTACACCCCAGCCACGCGCATGATGGATGTGCGCACGGTATTCCCCAACGCACTCGAACCACCCTACGTGCCGGAAAACTACGACCGCAAATATCATGGCCCGCAACTAGCGCGTTATGCATTGCAGCGTTCCTACAACATCCCCGCAGTCTGGCTGATGCAACAGGTAGGCGTGAAAAACGTCATTGACCTGGCGCACAAGCTGGGCATCAACTCGTTGGATAAAGAATACTACGGCCTGAGTCTGACACTGGGCGGAGGCGATGTGCGGTTGCTGGACATGGTATATGCCTACAGCGTCTTTGCCAGTGGCGGCGTGATGGCCGGCCAGCCGGTGGAAGAAAGCCGTCAGCGCCCCGGCTATCGCACCCTGGACCCCGTCAGCATTTTACAGGCGCGCGACAAAACCGGCCAGATTATCTACGAATACAAACAGCCCACCACCGAACGCCTGGTGGATCAACAGCACGCCTATCTGCTTCAGGATGTACAGTCTGACTACAACGCCCGTTTGGCTGCCTACACCGACTGGGCCCGCTTCCTGGAGCTGCCCGACCGCAAGATCGCAGCCAAAACCGGCTCCACCAATAACTGGACCGACGGTTGGACCATCGGCTACGCGCCACAACTGGCTGTAGGTGTATGGGTGGGCAACGCTGATAACAGCGAAATGTACGAAGTGCCCGGCAGTCGCGGGGCTGCACCCATTTTCCATGCGGTGATGCAATATGCGCTTACCGACCGCGGAGTGCCGCCGGAAGATTTCCCCCGACCGCCCGGCATTATCGAACGCGACGTATGTTGGGAGTCGGGTCTGCTGCCCACACCGGAATGCGGGCGCGTGGTGCGCGAGATCTTCATCGAAGGCACCGAGCCGACGCGCACCGACAACGTCTGGCGAGCGTTCGAGATCAACCGCGAAAACGGCAAGCTGGCTACGCCTTATACCCCGCCGGAACTGCGCGAATACCGCGTCTACCAGATCTACCCGCCGGAAGCAGCCGACTGGGTGAAAGAGCAGGGTATTGCCCAGCCACCTACAGAATATGACACCACCGTCAGCCTGGGCACAGTGGATGGTGAAGCAGCGATCTTTTCACCCACGCCCTATTCCTATGTCAACGGCACTGTGCAAATCAGAGGCAACGCCCAGCTTGAAGGCTTTGCCGGGTATCGCGTAGAGTATGGCGCGGGCATCTACCCCGGCGGCTGGACCCAGATTGGCCCCACCCACACCGAACCGGTAGCCGGTGACACGCTGGAAACCTGGAATACCTACGGTCTGGGCGGCTTGTACACCCTGCGCGTGGTAGTAACGCGCGCTGATGGCAGCGAAAAAGTCGGTTCCTTGCAGGTAACGATAGATGGATCGGCCCCCACCGTGGTGATCGAAGACCCCACCGAAGGCAAGCGCTTCACCACCGAACAAGAGGAATGGATCAGCGTCACCGCCAGTGCCACCGACGATTGGGCTATGGATCGCGTTGAGTTCTTCCTCGACGGCAACTTCATCGGCTCCAGCGCGGTGCCGCCATTCAGTCGGCGCTGGGATCTGCAGATTTTCGGCCCTGAAAGCGGCAGCGGCGCGGGACGTGCCTTGCCCGAAACCGGCCCAGACGGTCAACCAACCGGCCGTACCTATACCATCTATGCCAACGGCTTTGGCTTTGTAGCCGGGCCTGGTGATGAATACACCGAAACCCACTTGATCAGCGTGGTAGCCTACGACCGCGCCGGCAATGCTACCCGCAGCAAACCCGTGCGCGTATTCGTCACCAAAAAACCGGAAAAGAAACCCTAGCCCTTTTCCCACGCACATGAACGAAAACCCGCTTTTTGCCCAGCAGGAAGCCGGCAAACGCTTTCAAGAGGCCCGGCGCAAGCTGTTTCTTGAAAACCTGTTCAGCCTGGTGCGCGGGCGCTCGCCTGAGCTGCTCTCGTTTGAGGCAGTGCAGACTGCCTTGCAGGCCTGGCATCAAGTAGCCCGGCCCGATCCGCAGATGATCCCGCTGGACAAGATTGTCGGCAGCGTCGGACGCTACCGCGACTTTACCCGCGAATTCCTGCCTAAAGAATCGATCAACCGCCAACGCTGGCAAGCCGTGGATGCCGCCATGCACAGCTTCAGCGGCCTGCCGCCCATCCACGTGTACCAGATCGGCGATGCCTACTTTGTGTTGGACGGTCACCACCGCGTTTCGGTAGCGCGCGCCAATGGCTTGCACGACATAGAAGCCTACGTCACGCGTATTGAGACGCCGGTGCCGATTGATGCTACCACCCGCCCCGAAGACCTGATACTAAAGGCGGCACTGGCCGATTTCCTGCGCACCACCCATCTGAACGATCTGCGCCCCGATGCCGATGTCGAAGTCACCGAAATCGGCAGTTATCTGGAGCTGCTGCAACACATCGAAGTACATCGCTACTATCTGGGGATCGAGCAACAACGCAGCATCCCCTGGGATGAGGCAGTAGCTAGCTGGTACGATACCGTTTATCTGCCGGTCGCTGCTGCCATCTGGGCTTCACCGATTTTGGATCGCTTCCCGGGCCGCACCGCCGCCGACCTGTATCTGTGGGTGTGCCGTCACCGCGAAGACCTGGCGCGCGACGATGGCGGATTGCCCTCACCGGTAGAGGCTGTCACCGATCTGTCTATGGAGCAGCCCGCCACGGGCGGCGTAGGCAAAAGCCTTAAACGCACGCTGGGCGGCAAAAACAAAGAAAAAAACGCTGATCTGGCCGCCGAAGCTGCCAGCTTGAGCCGGCAGGAAGCGGCTGAAGCTGGCAGCGGCTGAGACAGCTTTAGGCGGTGAGGCGGTGAATTCCCTTCACCCGCAACCTCTCGCCGCCCTGATGACAGGTACAAAACAGGAGCGCGCTTGTGCAGAGAACAAAAATCGTTTGCACCATAGGTCCGGCCAGCCAGTCACCCGACATGCTGCGACGGCTAATCCGTGCGGGCATGGATGTGGCCCGCATCAACATGTCGCACGGCACACACGAACTGCACGCCGAAAACATTGCCAACATCCGCACCGCAGCTCACGAGATTGGTCAGGCAGTTGCCATTCTGGTTGATCTGCAGGGGCCTAAGCTGCGCGTCGGCAAAATGCCTGCCGAAGGCATTCTCCTGAGCGCGGGCAAGCAGATCACGCTAACCACCCGTGATGTCGCGGCTACGCCAGAGCTGGCGCCGGTGCAATTTCAGCGCTTGCCGTCAGCCGTAGCCGTGGATGATCGTATCATGCTGGATGACGGCTTGCTGGATTTGGTGGTCGAGGCCAAAACCGATACCGATGTGGTCTGCCGCGTGATCACCGGCGGCGTACTCACCTCGAACAAAGGCATCAACCTGCCCAAGGCTCATCTTTCCATTGCCTCGATCACCAGCAAAGACCGCGAAGATCTGGCATTTGCCCTTACCCATCGGGTAGATTGGGTGGCGCTTTCCTTTGTGCGCCGCGCTCAGGATGTGTTGGATCTGCGTGATCTGATCCGGCAATATTCTGAATTCGGCAGACTGACACCGATCATCGCCAAGATTGAAAAACCAGAGGCCGTGGATAACATTGCCGAAATCGTGGCCGCAGCCGATGGCATCATGGTTGCACGCGGCGATCTGGGCATCGAGGTATCGCCTGAAGCCGTACCCATGATGCAGAAGATGATCATTCGCCTGTCAAACAAGCTGGGCAAGCCGGTAATCACCGCCACGCAGATGCTCGACTCGATGATCCGCAACCCGCGGCCCACGCGTGCCGAAGCCAGCGACGTAGCCAACGCCATTCTTGACGGCACCGACGCCATCATGCTTTCCGGCGAAACCGCAGTGGGCAAATATCCAGTAGAAGCAGTGGAAACAATGGGGCGTATTGCGCTGGAAACAGAACCACACGCCCCGTTCACCCCGCCCAACCTGACCCAAACCGAACATTCGATCAGTGAAGCAGTGTGCTATGCGGCCACCGACACTGCTATTATGCTGCGTGCCAGTGCCATTATTGCCCCCACCATGTCAGGCAGCACCGCGCGCATGTTGTCGCATTTCCGCTCACCCAGCCCCATTGTGGCTATCACACCCAACCCGGTGGTGCATCGCCAACTGGCCCTGTTTTGGGGCGTACATTCGTTGCTCAGCCGCCGTGCGCCCGATACTGACACGGTGATCGAGGAAGCCGTCAAGACCGCGCTGGAAGCTGATCTGATCCGCGAAGGCGATACCGTGGTGATCACCGCGGGCACCGGCGGGCAGTTGGTAGGCAGTACAGACTTGATCAAGGTGTACGTGTTGCATAAAACGTTAGTGCGCGGGCTGGGCGTGGGCAATACGCGGGTCGTTGGGCGGGTGCGCCGCCTGACAGGCCCCCTGGCAGCGGATATTGCCGTGCATAGCGATGAAATCATCGTAGCGGATAAGACTGACCGCACCTTTGTCAACGCGCTCACTCACGCCGCCGGGCTTGTCACCGCAGAGCCGGGCAGCGAATCGCACGGCTATTTGCTGGCCGCCGAGCAAAGTCGCCCGGCGCTGGTAGGTGTAACTGATATCGAAGCCCTGCATGATGGTGAGTGGGTAGTGCTTGATCCGCACCTGGGTGTGGTGACCAATCACCAGGGAATGCGCTCACATACCTGAGAACGCTCGGCTTCTCGGCAACAACAAAAAGGCCCCCGCCAATTGGCGGGGGCCTTTTTTGCTGCAACAGCAGGGCAGTGAACGCTTATTTCACTTCGATGGCAGCGCCGGCAGCC
Organism: uncultured Caldilineales bacterium; assembly: GCA_937907455.1. Lineage (GTDB taxonomy): Bacteria > Chloroflexota > Anaerolineae > JAAEKA01 > JAAEKA01 > JAAEKA01. The sequence continues at coordinate 3,892 of CALESQ010000054.1, read as the reverse complement.
TCGAGGGCGGCCTTGGCCTCGGCAGCAGCTTCCTTGGTCACGCCGGTCACCACGGGGGTGGGAGCGGACTCGACCAGGTCCTTGGCTTCTTTCAGGCCAAGGTTGGTGATCTTGCGGACTTCCTTGATGACGCCGATCTTGTTGTCGCCAGCGCTCTTCAGCACCACGTCGAACTCGGTCTGCTCTTCAACCGGCTCGGCGGCGGCGGTAGCGGCGGCGGCGGGGGCAGCAGCCATAGCCATCATCGGAGCGGCGGCGCTAACGCCCCACTCTTCCTGCAGATCCTTCGCCAACTGCGCGGCTTCAAGCAGCGTCAGTGAGTTCAGCAATTCTTTTACCTGTGCGATCTTGTCAGACACGGTGAAAAACCTCCAAATTGGAATTGAGTTTAGTTTTCAACTTTAGGTTGATTGCGCCGCTAACGAAAGCGGCATGACGGGTGATTGAACTCAGGCAGCAGCCTGAGCGCCCTTGTCGGCGTAGGACTGGATCGTAAGAGCCAGCTCGCGCAACGGGGCTTGCAGCGTGCGATACAGCTCGCTTGCCGGGGCTTCCAGGGTGCGCACCAGCTCGCTGGCAGGTCCCTGAATAGCTCCAAGCAACTGGGCCAAGACATCGTTCTTGCTGGGCAGGTCGCGCAGTTGGCGCGCCCCTTCGGCGTTCAACACCTGACCGTCAAGGATTGCTGCGCGCACCTTGATCTTGTCCAGGTCTTTGATCGAGTCGAAGAGTGCTTTTGCTGCGCTGGCCACATCCTCAGGCATGTACACCACAGCAGTAGGGCCGGCCAGATATTCTTCAGGAACCGGCATGCCTGCCTGCTTCAGTGCAATCGCCATCAGGCTGTTTTTGACCACCTGCACGCCTGTGCCGTGTTCGCGCATCTGGCTGCGCAGACGCTGGATCTGCTGCACCGTGGTACCGCGATACTCGGCGAAGACGATGGCTGGGCTTTTGGCTAACTGCTCGACATACGCTGCGACGAACTGTTCTTTCTTCTCGCGTGAGATTGCCAAGCGCTTACCTCCTTACAACATAGATCATTGCTGCTGCAACGGCAGGGCAACAAAAAAGCCTGCCCATCGAGGCCGATGCACAGGCTGAAAAAACATATCAGACACACCGCGACAAGAAGCCACGGCATGATCGCAGCCCGCGTTAGTGTAAACTGGGCTGATGTTCTCCATATCCTGTCACTTCGGCGGGCTGATGGTTTAAGCCAATTGAATGGCACCTGCTGTCAACAGCAACAAAGGGGGAAACAATTAAGTTGTTAAAAACGCAACGGTTGCCGCTCTGCCGATTTTACGATCAGGCAGTGCGCAACAGCGAAGCCTGGTTAGCATCCATCTTGATCGCCGGCCCCATGGTAGAGGTCAGCGTGACGCGCTTGATGTAAGCGCCTTTGGCCCCAGAGGGCTTCGCGCGGGTAATGGCTTCCATCACCGCAGACAGATTAGCCATCAGCGCTTCTTCGCTGAAGCTGATCTTGCCCAGGGGCACGTGGATGTTGGCCGTTTTGTCTACCTTGAACTCCACGCGGCCTTGGCGCGCTTCCTGAATAACGCGGGCCAGATCGTCTTCTTCTACGATGGTGCCGGCCTTGGGGCTGGGCATCAGGCCGCGGGGGCCGAGAACACGTCCCAGGCGACCGACCTTTTTCATCATGGAAGGAGTGGCAATTGCCATGTCGAAGGCGGTCCAACCGCCAGCAATCTGGTTCACCAGCTCGTCGCTGCCGACAAAATCGGCGCCGGCTTCTTCGGCACGTCTGGCGGCATCGCCTTCGGCGAACACCAGAATGCGCACCTGCTTGCCGGTGCCGCTGGGCATCAAGACTACACCGCGCACCTGCTGATCAGCGTGGCGCGGGTCTACACCCATGCGCATGTGTATTTCAACCGTGCTGTCGAACTTGGTAAAGGCCGTGTCGCGCACCAGTTTCACCGCCTCGGCAGGGGTGTACTGCTGGCTGGGGTTGATTTTGCTCTGGGCTTCCAGATATTTCTTGCCGTGCTTTGCCATGCTATCTCCTTGTGGTCATTGCGGAGCAGGTCAAATACCATACTCCTGCCACGAACGCTACACGCGGTAGCTGTTAGTCTACAACGGTAATGCCCATGCTGCGGGCGCTACCTTCAATCATCTTGACCGCGCCATCAATATCAACCGCGTTCAAGTCCTTCATCTTTTGCTCGGCGATATTGCGCAGATCGGCGCGCGTGACCTTGCCGACCTTGTTGCGATTGGCCGAAGCAGAGCCTTTGGGGATGCCTGCGGCCTTTTTGAGCAGGTCGGTCGCCGGTGGGGTTTTCAGGGTCAGGGTGAAAGAGCTGTCCTGAAAGATCGTGATCTCCACCGGAATAATGCTACCCACCATGCTGGCGGTTTTAGCGTTATATTCCTTGACGAAGGCCATGATGTTGACGCCGTGCTGGCCGAGCGCAGGGCCGACCGGGGGCGCGGGGTTGGCCTTGCCTGCCGGAACCTGAAGCCGAACAATTGCTTTAATCTTCTTTGCCATGCTTTACCTCAGTAAGGCTTAAACTTTTTCAAGCTGCAGGAAATCTACATCAACGGGGGTATCACGGTTGAAGAACGAAACCATGACCCGCGCGCGCCCTTTGTCGGGATGTAGCTCCTGAACAATGCCGGTGAACTCGGCAAACGCGCCATCTACAATGCGCACCTTTTGCCCAACCTTGAAATCAACCTTGATCTTCGGTTCCTCAGATTCAAGCTGGCGCATGATGCGCTTCACTTCATCGTCGGGCAGTGGTGTGGGTTTGTTGCCCATGCCGACAAAGCCGGTAACGTTGGGCGTGTTACGCACCACGTACCAGGATTGTTCATCCATGATCATTTGAACCAGGACGTACCCAGGAAAGACGCGGCGTTCGACAATGCGGCGCTGGCCATCCTTCAGCTCGATCTCTTCTTCGGTGGGGACAACGACCTGGAAGATCTTGTCCTGCATGTCCATCGATTCGATACGATGCTCAAGGTTTTTCTTCACCTTGTTTTCATAGCCGGAATAGCTATGAATCACATACCATGCTGCCTGGGGTGAAGCATCCTCTGCGCCGGACTGTTCGATTATCGATTCAACCTCTTGGGATTGATCGGATGCGCGCTTGTCTGTCTTTGCCACGGTTTGTCTTAGCTCACCAGGTGTGAAATTTTGCCTGTCGCGGGCAGGCAAAATTAGCCGATCAGGGCCGTGATTACGCCCGAAAAGAACACATCCAACACCCACAACAGCAGCGCCATTGCCGTGGTAACAGCCACGACAATACCGGTAAGGTTAAGCGCCTCTTCGCGGGTAGGCCATGTAACTTTGCGCATTTCGGCGCGGGCTTCACGGAAATACCTGACAATAGAATTTTCTGTCTTTTCGGTCTCGGCTTTGCTCACGGTAGGCTTCTCGCTTACGATTGAAGACACCGCCCGATATTTCAGGCGGTGTCTCCGTTAAGAGTTCACGTTCTTATCGAAGAAACAGGCAGGCGTGGCAGGATTTGAACCCGCAACCTACGGTTTTGGAGACCGTTGCTCTACCGTTGAGCTACACGCCTGTGCAAAAACGCGTTGTCATGCGCCAGAGCAGACAACTTATTTCGTTTCGCGGTGGGTGGTGTGGGTGCGGCAACGAGGGCAATACTTTTTCAGTTCAAGGCGTGCCTGATCGTTGCGGCGATTCTTTTGGCTGGTGTAGTTGCGTTCCTTGCATTCGGTGCAAGCTAACGTCAACACAATACGAACGGCTTTCTTTGCCATGACATTCTCACTTTACAACAGCGGGGAGACACAACGGCCTCCCCTGGCTGTCGAATGCTTGCTTAGTCCATCACACGGGTGATGACGCCGGCGCCGACGGTGCGGCCACCTTCGC
>CALESQ010000053.1 GCA_937907455.1 uncultured Caldilineales bacterium | reverse complement strand
CGCCCGAGCTGGGCAACCTGACGCGCATCGGCTGGTGTCGTTCCCCAGCCCAAACAGGTGGGATGGGTGACGTACTTCGGCCAACTACCGGCTGCATAGTTGGTACAAATCGCTATCCTTCACCTGGCATCGGCTATCTGGCCGTCACCAGTAACCATCTCAGTGGCCCAGTCCCTGTCGAGTTAGGCCAGCTCACGGACGCATCGGGGCTGGAACTGAGCTGCAACATGTTCTCAGGAGACCTGCCCTATCCAGTGGCCCTCGTCATTGATTGGGGCGGTATCTCTCTTAATGCACTGACCTGTTCAGGCTCATCCTGCGATCGCAGTCAGACCGTAGCGCCTACCGATTTGACGGTGACCGGCAGCAGCAATGGCGCACCGATCACGCTCTCGTGGACGCCTATTCTCTACACATTGGACGTAGGTTATTACGAGATCAGCTATGCCACTGCGCCGGGCGGCTCGTTTACAGTCCATGGGCAAACTGCAGACAAGACCATCAGCGCTTACAGCGTGGTTCTCCCCCCGCGCAGTACGCCCTACTACTTCCGCGTGCGCACGATCACCGAGCCGCACTTCTGCGATCCGATCGAATGGTGCGCCTATCAGCCGAATAGGGTGATCAGCGAGTACAGCGAGGTGGTGGCCAGCGGCGCCGGGCAGCCCACGCCGACCCGTACGTCCACGCCCACGGCCAGCCCGACCGCCACGGCCACGGCGACGCCTACCGCTACTGCGACCGCGACGCCAACGGCCACACCGACAGCCACTGCGACGCTGACGGCGACGCCAACTGCGACTGCAACCGCCACGGCTGGCCCCTCTCCACATCACATCATCTGGCTGCCCTTGATCCTACGCTGATAGATGATCAAACCGCGTTCCTCATGACGTTACACGGTTGCAACTGCTGTTCTTGCATCTCGGCGGCTTTCATCCTGCTCGCACAAGTTCTCTAACTTTCGCCAGCCGCTCTTCCGATCTAACTGTCACCAGGCTTTCGCCCACCAGCATGGCATTTACACCTATATCCTTCAGCCGGCGCACGTCGGCTGGGGTGTGAATGCCGCTCTCACTTACCAGCACGCGATCCGCAGGGATCAGAGGGCGCAGGCGCTCGGTGACGCCCAAATCCACAGCAAAGGTGCGCAGGTCACGGTTATTGACGCCGATCACGCGCGCGCCCAGCTTGACCGCGCGCGCGGCCTCGCTTTCGTCGTGCACCTCAACCAGCGCCTCCATTCCATAGCGCCGCGTTTCAGCCAGCAGGCGTTTCAAATCCTGGTCGCCCAGCACCGCAGCAATCAACAGCACTGCGTCTGCGCCGGCTACACGCGCCTCTACAATCTGGTAAGGGTCGTAAATAAAATCTTTGCGGAGAACAGGAATGCGGAGGGATCGGCCAGATGATAGATGGGTCACCGTTTCCTTGACTATTGTCAGATGATCGAGTTGGCCTTGAAAGAAGCGAGCGTCAGTGAGGACGGAGATGGCCGCAGCCCCGCCCTGCGCGTAGACTCCAGCCAGCCGCTCTGGATCAAAATCCCGGCAGAGCAGGCCGCGGCTGGGACTGGCGCGCTTCACCTCTGCAATCAGCTTAACACCGGGGCCGCGCAAGGCAGCGGCAAAATCCACGGGATCGGGTGCGGTCTCGGCCAGAGCGCGCAGGGTAGACAGGGGCATAGCCGCTACACGGCGTGATACTTCATCGCGCTTGTGGCGCATGATTTCAGCGAGCATCTTGCCCTGATGGCGCAGACGCTCCTCGCGGGGGGGAAGAGGATTTGGCATAGTAGTAAGTTAATGGTGAATGGTCAATAGCCAATTTTCAATGGCCGATTGGATTGTCAATACGGAAGGTTTATGGTGAATGGTTGACAGAAGATGACAGGATGACCGATAGTTCATGGCAAATTGATGATGTAAACGGGTTACTGATTACTGATCGTCACCAATTGCTGCAGGGCGGCGAAGGCAGCGCCGCTGTCAAGGCTGGCGCGGGCACGAACGAGCGCGGCGGGCCAGTCGCCGTCGGGCACAGCCAGCCCCATCGCCGCGTTGAGCAGCACCGCGTCGCGCGGCGGGCCTTGTTCTGCACCGCTGAGAATGGCGCGCGTGATGCGGGCATTGTCCGCGGCGTCGCCGCCCCGCAACTCGCTCAACTCAGCGCGGCGCAGGCCCAGCTCCGGCGCGTCCAACTCAACCGTGCGCACCACGCCACCACGCAGCTCGCTCACGCGGTTAGGGCCAGACAAGCTCAACTCATCCAGGCCGCCGTGGCCGTGTACCACGAAAGCCGCAGCGTGCCCCAGGCGACTCAGCACACCGGCGAGTGGCTCGGTCAGCTCCGCGCTGAATACACCGATTGCCATGTGCTGGGCATTAGCCGGGTTGGTCAACGGGCCAAGGATGTTGAAGACGGTGCGAGCGGCCAGCTCGCGCCGCGGGCCGATGGCATGGCGCATGGCCGGGTGGTGGTTGACCGCGTAGCAGAAGCCGATGCCAGCTTCATCAATGCAGCGGGCCACCTGCGCGGCGTTGATGTCCAGCCGCACACCGAGCGCGGCCAGCACATCTGCGCTGCCCGATTTGCTCGTGATCGAACGGTTGCCGTGCTTGGCGACGGCCTCACCCGCGCCCGCAATGACAAAAGCCGCGGTGGTGGAGATGTTGAAGGTGCCGCTGTGGTCGCCGCCAGTGCCGACGATGTCGGTCAGCGGGCTACGGGTGGGATGCACCGCCACCGCGTGGGCACGCATGGCGCGGGTGCAGCCGGTGATCTCGGCCACGCTTTCGCCTTTCATGCGCAGCGCTACCAGGAAACCGCCGATCTGCGCGGGGGTTGCATCACCCTGCATGATCTGCATCATTGCCGCGTAGGCATCATCTTCGCTCAAATCGCGCCGCTCAAGAAGTTGGGCAATGGCATGTTGGATCATGAAGTCTCCTTTGGAAGGGCAGACAGGTGCTGAGGTGCGGAGGTACACAAGTATACAGGTACACAGGTACACAGGTATACAGGTATACGGAGGTATACAGGTACACAGGTACACAGGTATACAAGTATACGGAGGTACACAGGTACACAGGTACACAGGTATACAAGTATACGCAGGTATACAGGTACACAGGTATACAGGTATACAGAGGTACACAAAGAACGTCTCTTCAAACCTTGTCTACTTGTCTACTTGTTTACTTGTCTACTTGTCTACTTGTTTACTTGTTTACTTATCTACTTGTATACCCGCCTTCGGCGTACTTGTTTACTTTCTTAACGCAAGGAAATTGCGCAACAACTGCTTGCCATGCTGGGTGAGGATGCTTTCGGGGTGAAACTGCACGCCCACGGTGGTAGGATACTGGCGATGGCGCAGCCCCATCACCTCACCTTCCAGGGTAAAGGCAATCAGCTCCAGCTCAGCAGGCAACGGTTCCTGCACAATGAGCGAATGATAGCGGGTAGCCTGAAAGGGGCTGGGCAGGTTGGCAAAAATACTCTTGTTGGTGTGATAGACTGGCGAGACCTTGCCGTGCATCAGCCGCGGCGCGCGGTTTACCGTGCCGCCGAAAACGTGGCCCATACACTGCTGGCCCAAACACACGCCCAGAATCGGGGTGGTGGTGTAGAAGTGGCGGATCACGTCATTGCTGATGCCGCTGTCCTGCTGCGGTGAGCCGGGGCCGGGCGAGATGATGATAAAGTCTGGCTGCTGTGCGGCCAGCTCCTCCACCGTGATTTCATCGTTGCGCCACACCCGCAGCGCAGTATGCGGGTCGCCCAGCCGGTCCTCCAGCATCACCTCGCCGATGTACTGTACCAGGTTGTAAGTAAACGAATCGTAGTTGTCAATAAAGGCGATCATGGGAGTGGTCCTTGGGGGTACTCGATGCAAGCGAGTAACTCGTAACCCGTAACCCGTAACTTCAGAGATGTGTTACGCGGTTTATGAGGTATGATCAGTTAAGGATAACATCTTCAACCGAAGACGCTGTCTGTACTTCATACATCGGCTCCGGTTCTTTAAGGCTGGCTGCGCGCTGTTCAGGAATCATAGTCAGCAGCAAGCGAATGATCTCGGTATAAAGATTCAAACGATTATTCACCACGTCAGCACGCAGTACATGCCGCGCTTTGTAATACCAGTCGCGCGCTTCGCGGGCGGAGCCAAGCGCATATTCGTAGAACCGCGCCCGATCACGGCGTGAGCTTTTGGAAAACCCTTCGGCGATGTTGGCGCTGATGGAACCAACTGATCGGTATAACTGATCCGATAGACCTACTGTGCGGCGATCAGCTATAAAAACTTCAAGATCAAGCCAGGCAATATCGGCTGCAAACAAAGCCAACTGATAAGCTCTGACACGCCACGTTCGATCGTGGGTAATCTGTTCCGGCATTGCTTCGCACCAGCCCGCAAAATTCATCCTGACCTCCAACCAATGCTTGATCTGGGTTACGAGTTACGGGTTACGCAGTTATTCGTTGCGCTTCCTTCTCTTCTCCGCTGCCCGCGAAATGCGGTTCCAAACACCGGTCAGGCCCATGGCTTTTTTGACTTCGATCAGCGTGGCTTTGGCTTCGGCGGCGGCGCGCTGCGTGCCTTCGTAGATCAGCTCATCCACATAGCCAGTCTGCGCTTCGTAGCGGGCACGGCGCTCGCGCGGCGGCTCCAGGAAATTATTGAGCGCCACGACCAGTTTCTCCTTCACTTCGACATCGCCCACCTTACCCGCGCGGTAGCGCGCTTTGAGATCATCCACCTCCGCCTGGTTGGGGTTGAAGGCGTCGTGATAGACGAACACCGGATTGCCCTCCACCGTGCCGGGCACATCCGCGCTGATGCGGTTAGGGTCGGTATACATGCTGAACACGCGGCGGCGCACAGTGGCCGCGTCGTCGCTGAGAAAGATGGCATTGTCCAGGCTCTTGCTCATCTTGGCCTGCCCGTCGGTGCCCACCAGCGTGCCGCCGATGACATAGGGTTCGGGCAGCGGGAAGACCTCGCCGTAGGCGTTGTTGAAGCGTCGCGCGATCTGACGGCTGATTTCTACATGGCTCTCGTTGTCCTTGCCTACCGGCACCAGGTGAGCGCGCGGCATCAGAATGTCGGCCGCTTGCAACACCGGATAGCCCAGCAGGTTGTAGGGGACTTGCTCCAGGCCCGCTGCATCGGCCATATCCTTGATGGTGGGCAACTGCTGCAAGCGCTCCACCGTCACCAGGCCCGCCAGCAGCAATTGCAGCTCGTAAATCTCATGCACAGCCGATTGCAGGTAGAAGGTCACTTTGGCAGGGTCCAGGCCAACCGCCAGTTGATCGAGCACAATCGCGCGGGCGTTATCGGCAATTGCCAGCACATCATCACGCGTGTTCTTGGTGGTCAGCATGTGCAGGTCGGCAATGATAAAAAAGCATTCGTATTGATCCTGAAAAGCCAGGCGATGGCGCAGGCTGCCGATGTAATGGCCGAGATGCAGCTTGCCGGTAGGCCGATCGCCGGTGAGAATGCGTTTTGAAGTCATAGGGTAGTCCTTGGTGAGTGGTACGCCAGAGGCGGATAGATTAGTATGTCAGAGGCGGGTACATCGGTACGCCGGAGACGGCAGATTCGCCGTACCAGTTTCCCAACTTACCCTGCCACCAGCCCGCGCTCAGCCAGTTCAACGGCTACAGCCAGCGCGCGCGCCTTGTTCAGAGTTTCCTGCCATTCGTAAGTGGGATCGCTGTCGGCCACGATGCCCGCGCCCACCTGCACTGTGCAGGCCTGGCCGCGCATCAGCACCGTGCGGATGGTGATGCAGGTGTCCATCGCACCGTCATAGCCGATGTAGCCGACACAACCGGCATACGGCCCGCGCCGCGTTCCTTCCAGCGTTTCGATAATTTCCATTGCCCGCACTTTGGGCGCGCCGCTGACTGTGCCGGCAGGGAAGGTCGCACGCAGCAGGTCGAACGCATCGAACTCTGGTCGCAGCGTGCCCTGCACGTCGCTGACGATGTGCATCACGTGGCTGTAGCGTTCCACTGCCATCAACGTGGGAATGTGAACGCTGCCATACTCGCACACGCGGCCCAAATCGTTGCGCCCCAGGTCTACCAGCATCACATGCTCGGCACGCTCTTTGGGGTCATCCAGCAGCTCGGCAGCCAATTGTGCGTCCTCTTCGGAGGTTGTGCCGCGCCAGCGTGTGCCGGCGATGGGGTGAAGCTGCGCCTTGCCGTCTTCCAAGCGCACGTGCATCTCAGGGCTGGAACCGATCAGTCGCAGCGGTTGGCCCGAAGCATCGCCATCGGGCAGTTCCAGGAAGTACATGTACGGGCTGGGGTTGGTCATACGCAGCGCACGGTAGATCGTGAACGGGTCAGCCTGCGTCTGGCGGCTAAGCCGCTGGCTCAGCACCACCTGGAAGATGTCGCCCGCAGCAATGTGCTGCTTGGCTTGCAGCACGCGGCTTTCAAATTCGCCCTGGCTGACGTTGCTCCGCCATTCAGTCTGGCCGACTGGCTCCGGCCGTTTTTCTTCCGGCAGCACCAGTGGCTTGCGCAGCCGCGCCACAATCTGCTCGATGCGCGCCACCGCGTCCGCATAAGCGGCGGTCAAATCGCCTTCTAATCGGCAATTAGCCAGCACCAGCAGGCGGTGGCGCACATGGTCAAAGATCACCAGGTTGTCGGCCAGCAGGAAGACGAAATCAGGCAGGCCGAGATCGTCCGCGGCGGTGGCGGGCAGGCGCTCCACAAAACGTACCCAGTCGTAGCTAAGATAGCCGACCGCGCCGCCAATGAAGCGCGGCAGGCTGTCGAGGTTGGGCGGGCGGATGGGGGTGCGCTGGTGCAGCAGCTCTTTGACCACATCCAGGGGATCGGCGCCGTTGCGCGTCTCCAGAACAGCGCCGCCCGCGGCGTTGATGCTCACCTCACCGCCGCGGGCCAGCAGCGCCAGCGGCGCCTGCACGCCGATGAAGGAATAGCGGCCCATCTGTTCGCCCTTTTCCACCGATTCCAGCAGGAAGGAAGGGCTGCCGTCGCGCAGTTTCAGATACACCGATACCGGCGTTTCCAGGTCAGCCGGCAGCTCGCGGGTGATGGGGATCAGGTTGCCCTGTCCCGCCAGCGAACGGATTTGGTCGAGAGGGGGGTTGTACATGGTTGGTGTCCTGGTGCGGGAGTAAGATAGTAAGCTGGTGCGCTAGTGGAAAAATCAAGTAGTGAGAGTGTTTTCCTATCTACCTGTTTCTTTGCGTCGTTCGGAGATGGGTGATGAGACCATTGATTATGCGTTTGCTCTCGCTTGCTAACGCGTAAACAACGTCAAACTCGTTTGGAGTGATATATGAGCAGTCCAGGGCCAGGTAAAGCTCTGATTATGTTTCGCTGGCTGATCGTCGTGCGATTTTGAGGAAACGAATGAACTCAGGATCAGATCCGGCATCAAAGCCCTCGGCAATATTGTGCATCACCGAGCTGGCCGCGCGGCGAATTTGGTTTCGCAGGGCAAAATCTCGAGCAAACTCGCCTCGATTCGTTAACTCATAGACTTTATTCGTCAGCACACGCGCCTTTTGCCACGCTATCAAATCCTCGAACCGGCTAATCAACGGCATAACTCGCTCCTTCAGGGATAATAGAAGAGACACGCAGACAAGGAAACAAGTACACTATCTCACTATCTCACTATCTCACTATCTCACTACCGCACTATCTCACTATCTCACTACCGCACTATCTCACTAAACAAAAAAACGCCCATCGTCCCGCGCATAAAGATGCGCTTGCAGGGACGAGAGGCGTCTCGCGGTGCCACCCTGGTTAGGCTGCTGAAAAGCAAAACCCCGGCATGAAGCGCAGGGATGTCGTGCCAGCCTCACTCTGCGGAAACGGTGAGGAGCAAAGAGTAAGAACTACTTACTGTTGACTACTGACTACTCACGATTTCCAGCGCCCTGATAACGGTGGCGTCTCCGGGGGAAGCTAGTTAATGGTTAATGATCAATTGCTAATGGTCAATTATCAATTCAGAAAGATCTCTGGATCATTGATAATTGACGATTGGCTATTGACAATTAATCACTGTTCGCTACCCAACTCCCCGGTCCATTCACTGGCTGCGCAGTTACCGGCTTCACAGCATCCGCCGGCTCTCTGAAACTCGCTTTGCCAGGTACTAGTCCGGTTCAGCGTTATTGCGTATGTGATTGTGCGGGCGATTGTGCCACAGGCGTGGCCGCCTGTCAAATCGTCAAAACGACAGTTCGACTATGGAATAATCCCCAGATCGTCGAGGTAAAGCCAGCGCGTACCGTTGTCGCCGCTGCCTGTCCACTCAGTTGCTCGATCATTGGGTTTATTACCAACGTTACCTTTCCCTCCATTTACTTCGTGGGCTGATGATTTGAATGGCGTAAATGCAATGCGGTTAGGGTCAGTCACATCATAATCAAAAGGAATCACGCCATTGCAGAAACCGTACTGACGTAGCGGATTCTTGTCATGATAGACACCTAAACCTCGAATGATGAGCGAAAAGGCTTTCATTCCAGTGGATGATTCCGTAGAATATGTAATTTCAGATGACAAAGCGATACGTGTAAACTGGTCTAGTCCGTAAGTACCGATTAACTTCGTCACACACACTGGTCCACCATTACTTGGCTGAATCGCCCGAGCCACGGTGATAGTTCTCTCCCCATCTCCATCTGCGGCGCCGAGAGCTGATGGGCTTGAAGCACCCTGAGAAGCGTGGGCAGAGGTAGAGGAAAGCAGTATTCCTGTTGTAATGGCCAGGAAGGACGAAACCACTAGTATGCTCAATCGCCTGAAAATGCGCTTCATCGTTGACATATCCTCCTGAAGTGACTATCTGATTACCAAGACGAATTCATGTGAGCCTGTTACGGTGAATAGGATAATATGATCATGTACAACGTGTTAGGTTGACCGAAAAGTTGCTCCATCAATCCAATCTTCGACCCATCTGTAACATCGTATAGGCTGAGGCCAGCTCCTCCTTGAAAGAGAAACTGTCCTTTACCAGTCTTTGCATCGATTAGCTCTACTCCATTACAACAGCCGTCTGCTCCTGAATTGGCCAGAATGGCTTGATCAGATAGCCAGTTGACTCGCATATAATCCACTCCGGCGCGTTCTGCCAACCATAGCAAAGTGCGCTGTTGAGTCGGAGCATCAAGCAGCCACATTTGAGACCTATTGCCGTTGACGCTGTCATCGTTGAGATTCGGCTTGTTAATGTAGGCCAGCGTATCACTGCCGGGTGACCAGGCAAACAAGGCGGGCAACGCATTCAGACTGTTCCTCAACATACCATCTACCAGATATTCCTCTCCCGTCTCCAGATCCAGGATGCCCAGGGTCCCGGTTTCATAGCCAATGCCCTGGCGCAGCAGCGCCATGTAGCGTTCGCTGGGAGAGAGCGCCATCCACAAAGAAGCGCCTTCGTAGAACAAGGCGCCTTCCGGCACATTCTTCAGAGGGACGGTCCTTTCGAGCGCTGCTCCTTCTTTCAAGCTCTTTTCGGCTGGAATTGACCATATCTGCAAGGCATTGTCATGTAGAAAAAACAATCGATTGCTGGACGTGAAGATCATTTGCCATGGCGGAGCGATTTGACCTAAGACGATGTCTTCTTCTCTGGCGCCGTCATACAGTTTGAGTGTGCCTGTCTGGTTTTCGTCGGCGCCCTCCAGCGTCGTATAGGCCAGGCGAATGCCGTCAGGTGACCAGGTAGTCGAAAAGCTGCCGTGGTTCGATAGGAGCTTTTTCGGCCCTGCTCCCCACTCGGATATCCAAACGTGGACATCCATCCCACCGCCGGTGGTGCATGCGTAATACATCTTGTCAGGCGATGGGTTAGGGTAACATGGGAATTGTAGTGCGCCTAGTTCTTTGGCGGCCACATGCAGGGTGTTTTCGCCTTCCCCCACGGTTGCCTGAATAGGAAAGCTGGCGGGCCCTTCCGCCATTTGCTCCGCCGCGATCTGGAAGATATCAATCTTGAAGCTATCGGGGTTGGGAAACTCAGAGATGTCCGGGGTTGGTGTGAGCGTGGCGGACACCGTCGGCGTTACATCGGTCGCGGGCAGCGTCGCTGAGATCACAGGAGTCGCGCTCACAGCCTCGATGGTCGTCTGCTCCTGGCTGATTGCCGTGTTTTCTGCCACCGCCACAGGTCCTGCCGGCGCTGCTTCTGGTCCGCAGCCCGCCAGCAAGCCCGCCACGCACACCGCCAGACAAAAAAGTCGCTTGATCGTCATGTTGTCCTCCTGAATCCCGGTACAATGAACCCTTCGTAAGCATTCTATCACGGGGGGGGGATTTGTCAATAGGCAAAATGTCGTGTTACCATCCGCTGGGCGATGACCGCGCGCGCGCCCGACTCGTCCTCACTAATGTATATCGAGACTTGTATTTTGAACCGAAGGAGTACCCATGATTGAATATTTACGAAGAACACGCTGGGCTTTGTTGATTGGCTTGCTGCTGCTGGCGTTGGCGGTTGTCCCCGCGTTCGCGGCTGAGGAGGGGCCGGCGCTGGCCTGCGCCGGCGTAACCGAAATCCCCCTGGCCGAGTGCCAGGCGCTGGAGGCACTCTACACCGCCACCAACGGCGCTCAATGGAAGGAACGCAGCGGCTGGACCCTCACCACCACCCCCTGTTCATGGTACGGCGTGAGCTGTCAGGCTGGCCACGTCAGCGCGCTTATACTCGACGACAACAACCTGACGGGCACGCTGCCGATACAACTGGGCAACCTAACGTATCTGCGCACGCTCACCTTGCCGCGCAATCTCATCGGCGGCGCCCTTCCCACCACGCTGGGCAACCTGATCGCCCTGCAAACACTCGACATCTCAGAAAACCAGCTAACCGGCGCCCTTCCCACCCAACTAGGCAGCCTGGCCGCCCTGCAAACGCTCAATCTCTCCAACAACCAACTTAGCGGCAGCATTCCCGGCCAGCTCGCCAATCTCTCGCATCTGCAAGAGTTAAATCTGTCTACCAACCAGTTGAGCGGCTCTATTCCGGCTGCACTGGGCACAATAGGCACGCTGCAAAAGTTGCATCTGAACACAAACCTGCTGACCGGCAGCATTCCGGCGCAACTGGGTAACCTCACCGCGCTGCATCAACTGGTTTTGGCTGACAACAACCTAAGCGGTGCCATCCCTGCCGGCCTGGGCAACTTGAACCAGCTAACCCACCTGGTGCTGACCAAAAACGGCCTCAGCGGCACCATCCCGCCAGAGTTGGGCAACCTGAACCAACTCAGCGTGCTGATGCTCAACCGCAACCGCCTCACCGGCATCATTCCCACCTCGCTCGGCAACCTCAGCAACCTGTTCGAAGTATGGCTGAACGGCAATGCACTTAGCGGCGCAGTACCTGAGAACGTTTGCAGCCTCGCCGGGCTATTTTTCCTGGATACTGGCTACAATGCCCTCAGCCGTGCCCCCGCCTGTATGACACTGCTCGATCCACAGTGGAACCAGACGCAAACCATAGCCCCTGCTGACTTGGCCGCACAGCCACAAAGCACGGCCATAACCTTGAGATGGACGCCCATTCTCTATCAAAACGACACCGGCTGGTACGAGGTAAGCTATCGGCCAGCGGGCGGCATGTGGGCAGTACACGGCCAGACCAGCAGCAAGGCCAGCACAGACTATACAATCACCGGTCTCAACGCCGGTCGCGCCTATGAACTGCGCGTGCGCACCTTTACCGCTGCGCATGATGAGCCGCCCGCCTACCAGCAAAACGACGTGTGGAGCGACTATGCCACGGTGAACGCCACCACATTGCCCTCCGGCTCCACGCGCACCATCTTTTTGCCCCTGGTACTGCGCACGCGCTAATCAACGCAGCAGATGATGGAATGACAGGGTGACAGGGTGAGTCTGACAACGCACCCCGTCACCCCGTCACCTCGTCATCCACCCTTCACCGCGCGCGTCGCCATATAGGTGGCAATGTAGCGATCCAGCACAAAGTCAGGCCAACGGTCTTCGTAGAAACCGACAAGCGCAAAGCCCGCCTCGATCTGCCCGCCAAGCTGATCATCCAGCGAATGGCCGAACTCCAGCGGAGCGCCCTCATCCAGCAATTTTTGCCGCGCTGCCTCCGGCAGGCTGGCAATGTCAGAAAAGGGGATGCTGTACGCCACCTCCAGCTCGCCCGTTGCATCAGCCTTGATCAGGTCGAAGATATAGATTAGGGGGTTCATAAAACCGGCCAGCAGGCTGCCACCGGGGCGCAGCACGCGCCAGGCCTCACGCCACACCGGCCGCACATCCGGCACAAACACATTCGACACGGGATGTACAATCAAATCAAAGCTGGCGGCGGTGAAGGCAGTCAGGTTACGCATATCACCTTCCACCGTGCGCAAGGTCAACCCATCGCGGCTCGCTACATAGCGATCCTGCGCCAGTTGCCGCGGCGAGTTGTCGTACACAGTGACATTAGCACCCGCCGCGGCCAGCACCGGGCCTTGCTGTCCTCCGCCCGAAGCCAGACAAAGCACATCTACCCCGTGCAAATCTGCCGGAAACCAGGCACGCGGCACCGGCAGCGTGGGGGTGAGGATAATTTGCCAATCGCCCTGTCGGGCAGCAGCAATCGTTTCGACACTAACCGGAATGGACCAGGGGCTTTTCTCCGCCACCGCCCGGTCCCAGGCAGCGCGGTTGTGAGAGCGAATATCAATCATAGTATTTTGGGGGTGGATCAATCGTCGTCTTCCTCGCCAGTGGGATGACAAGCCATGCAGTTCTGGAAGTCGTTGATCCCTTCTTCACGGTGTTCTTCTTCGATTTCCTGCGGATCATGGCAGGTAGTGCAGGTATAGACCGAAACCTGCGCAACGTGGCAGGTGCGGCAAGTAGCCGCGCCGCCATGAGTCATGGGGAAGGGGTGCGGGTTGTTGAATAGGGCAGGCCGCCAGGCCGCAGTGTTATGACAACTGCTGCAAGTCAGGTCAAAGATACCGCGGTGAAAGTCCGGCTCGCTGTGGCAACTTGCGCAATCAGTGGGCGTGCCCGCATACACCTGGTTGACATGGCACTGCGTGCAGGCAACGCTCAGATGGCTGCCACTGAGCGGGAAGCCAGTCAGGGCGTGGTCGAAGGTGGCATCCTGCCAGCGCGTTGGCGTGTGACAGGCCGCGCAGTCTGTGCCGAACTCACCATCGTGGGCATCGTCCGCCGCATGACAGGCCACACACGTCTTCGGCGTACCCGCATACACCTGGTTGACATGGCACTGCGTGCAGGCAACGCTCAGATGGCTGCCACTGAGCGGGAAGCCAGTCAGGGCGTGGTCGAAGGTGGCATCCTGCCAGCGCGTTGGCGTGTGACAGGCCGCGCAGTCTGTGCCGAACTCACCATCGTGGGCATCGTCCGCCGCATGACAGGCCACACACGTCTTCGGCGTACCCGCATACACCTGGTTGACATGGCACTGCGTGCAGGCAACGCTCAGATGGCTGCCACTGAGCGGGAAGCCAGTCAGGGCGTGGTCGAAGGTGGCATCCTGCCAGCGCGTTGGCGTGTGACAGGCCGCGCAGTCTGTGCCGAACTCACCATCGTGGGCATCGTCCGCCGCATGACAGGCCACACACGTCTTCGGCGTACCCGCATACACCTGGTTGACATGGCACTGCGTGCAGGCAACGCTCAGATGGCTGCCACTGAGCGGGAAGCCAGTCAGGGCGTGGTCGAAGGTGGCATCCTGCCAGCGCGTTGGCGTGTGACAGGCCGCGCAGTCTGTGCCGAACTCACCATCGTGGGCATCGTCCGCCGCATGACAGGCCACACACGTCTTCGGCGTACCCGCATACACCTGGTTGACATGGCACTGCGTGCAGGCAACGCTCAGATGGCTGC
>CALESQ010000052.1 GCA_937907455.1 uncultured Caldilineales bacterium | reverse complement strand
CCTGACCCAGATGACCTTCGGCATCTCGCGCGACGACGCGGAGAAGGGCTTCCTGATCGAGTACATCGAGAAGAAGATCCTGCCCGAGAACCCGTTCGCCACGATTGACGAAAACGGCGTGGGTGCGTTGATGGACATGGCTGTGAAGGCTGGCCGCGCCACCCGCCCCACCCTGGATGTGGGCATCTGCGGCGAGCACGGCGGCGATCCGCAGTCCATTGACCTGTGCCACCGGCTGGGTCTGAACTACGTATCCTGCTCGCCCTTCCGCGTGCCGATTGCCCGCCTGGCCGCGGCGCACGCTGCGCTGAAGTACGGCAAATAAGCAGTGTAGATCGTAAAAAGCAAAACGCCCCGTCCGGTCTGTACCGGCGGGGCGTTTTTTTTGTTGTTTGTTGGGGCTTATTGTCAACTGAGTAACTGATGTTACGCAGCGCACCGCCGGTCGGGTAGGTTGTAACCGCAGGCCTACCACCAGTCTGCGAACCATTGATGAATTTTATGGTACTATACTCCATCGCTGGCTGGCGAACAACTACGTCAGGTCGGTAATGTGAGTTTGTCATAGTACCTGATCTACGTAGAATAAACATTGCTGGCGCTTTTACCATTACACTATTTTACTCTCTCACTCGCTCACTATCCTACTCCCCATGAACCCCTCTATTGAGTTTACGCACATTGCAACCAACGGCATTACTCTGCATGTGGCGCTGGCCGGACCGGCGGATGGCCCACCGGTGGTGCTGCTGCATGGCTTTCCCGAGTACTGGGGCGGCTGGCAGCGCCAAATTCCCGCGCTGGCCGCGGCTGGCTACCGCGTGATCGTGCCTGATCAGCGCGGCTATAACCTCAGCAGCAAGCCGCGCGGCGTGGCGGCCTACCGCATCACCCATCTGATGGATGATGTCATCGGTCTGCTGGATGCGCTGGGCTACCGTCAGGTGGCGCTGGTAGGCCACGATTGGGGCGCAGCCGTGGCCTGGTGGGTGGCCGGCATGCACCCTGACCGACTGAGCAAGCTGGCAATCCTCAACGTGCCGCATACCGCGGTGATGTTCCGCGCCCTGCTGCATTCCTGGCGGCAGCTCCGCCGAAGCTGGTACATGTTCTTCTTCCAGCTTCCCCGTGTGCCCGAATCAAGTCTGGCCGCCAACAACTGGCGCAACGCCGTCCGCACCCTGAAAGGCAGCACGCGCCGGGGCACATGGACACCAGAGCAGATCGGGGGCTATCGCGGGGCTTGGAGCCAGGCGGGTGCCATCACCGCCATGCTCAACTGGTATCGCGCCGCGCTGCGCGGACAAGGTAAGCTGGCTAGTCTGGGTCGCATCCGCGTGCCTACGCTGATGATCTGGGGTGCCCAGGACATTGCCCTGGGGCGCGAGCTGGCTCAGCCCAGCATAGAACTGTGCGACACGGGCCGACTGGTATTCCTCGAAGAGGCCGGTCACTTCGTGCAGCACGAAGAGCCAGAGCAAGTCAACACCCTGTTGCTGGATTTCCTGACTGAAGCAACAGCATGACGATCAAAATTCTGGTGGTTGAGGACGAATTGATCCTGCGGCAAACGCTGGCCTATAACCTGCAAAAACAAGGCTACGAGGTGCTGCAAGCCGAAGATGGCTATATGGCTGTGGAATTAGCACGGCAAGAGCGTCCCGCAGCCGTCATTCTCGATGTGATGCTGCCGGGTCTGGATGGGTTCGAGGTATGCCGCGTGCTGCGCCGCGAAATGAACGCAGCCATTTTGATGCTCACCGCGCGCGACGACGAGGTAGACAAGGTCGTCGGACTGGAGGTGGGTGCCGATGACTACATGACTAAGCCATTCAGCCTGCGCGAACTGCTGGCGCGCGTCAAAGCCCTGCTGCGCCGCGAGCGCCTGATCCGCGAAGAGCTGGCCGCGCAGGACGCCCAATCTGCCTCGCCGCTGGTCTTCGATGACCTGACGCTGGACGAAAGCCGCCACGAATTGCGCAAAAACGGCGAAGTAGTTGCCCTCAAACCCAAAGAATATGACCTGCTGCTCTTCATGGCGCGCCAGCGCGGGCTAACCCTCTCGCGCGAATTGATCCTGGAACGCGTCTGGGGCTGGGATTTCGACGGTGGCAGCCGCACTGTAGATGTTCACATCCGCTGGCTGCGTGAAAAGATCGAAAGCGACCCCAGCGCTCCTGTACGCCTCGTCACCGTGCGCGGTGCGGGGTATAGGTTTGAAGGATAGCACGGTAACCAGTAAACAGTCTTCCCGCCCATGTCCCTCCGTTGGCGTATCACCATCCCCTACATGATTCTCACCCTGGCAACGCTGCTGGGGCTGATTGCCTTTGCCGGTGCGCAGGCCGGGGCAGAGTATCGCGCCGGGCTGCGCACCATGCTGCTGGCCGAGGCACGGCTGATCGCCGCAGCTGCCCCCGCGCCATTAGCTGAGGCCACAGGCGCTGACCTGGATGCGGCTGCCCGCGCCTGGGCCGATCTGGTAGAGGGCCGGGTGACGATTATTGCGCTGGATGGCAGCGTCTTGGCCGAATCGCATCGCGATCGCAGCCAGATGACCAACCACACAGACCGACCAGAAGTGCAGGCTGCTTTGCAGGGGCACGAAGAAATCAGCCTGCGCCGAAGCAACTCACTGGATCAGAACATGATGTACGGCGCAGCTCCCATCCGCCAGCAAGGGACGATTGTCGGTGTGGCACGCGTGGCCCTGCCGCTGGATGCCGTCAACGCGGGGCTGGATCGGCTGCGCCGCCCGCTGCTGGTGGCCGCGGGCGTGGCTGCGCTGCTGGCGCTGCTGCTTACGCTGTGGATTGCCCGGCGCATTGTGCGCCCCATCGAACAGCTCACAGACGTGGCTGATCGCATGACCGCGGGCGACTTCAGCACACGCGCCCAAGGCAGCAGCTACCGCGAGGTGGGACATCTCACCACAGCCTTCAACCGCATGGCCGACGAGTTAAACGACCAGGTAACCCGTCTCACCGAAGAGCGCGGGCGACTGGCCACCATGTTACAGACTATGGCCGACGGCGTGCTGATCGCTGACGCCCGCGGCCAGGTACAGTTGATCAACCCTGCGGCCATGCGGCTGCTGAACACATCGGCTGAAAACGCGCGCGGGGCTGCCTTTGCCCAGGTAGTGCGCCATCACCAGATCATCGAGCTGTGGCAGCGTTGCCGCAGCAGCGGGCAAAGTCAAAGCGCAGCGATAGAGCTGGAGCGCGAAGGCATTTTCTGGCAAGTGATTATCACCCCATTTCAAGAAGCAGGCAGCCGCGCCTATTTGCTTGTCGTGCAAGATCTCTCGCCCATCCGCCGCCTGGAGACAGTGCGCCGCGACTTCATCAGCAACATCTCGCACGAGCTGCGCACGCCGCTGGCTTCGCTGAAAATCCTGGCAGAAACGCTGAGCGGCGGAGCCCTGGACGACCCGCCCGCGGCCGAACGCTTCCTTGCCAGCATGGAAACCGAGATTGATGCCCTCACGCAGATGGTGCAGGAGCTGCTGGAGCTGTCGCGCATCGAATCGGGGCAAGTGGCACTGCGTCTAAAGCCCGCCACGTTAGAGGAGATCGTGCTGCCGCCGGTGGAGCGGCTGGCTGCCCTGGCGGCCCGCGCCCAAGTAGCACTGACTGTCGAGGTAACGCCAGAGGCGCCCAAGGTACTGGCTGATGTAGAACGCATTCAACAGGTGGTCACCAACCTGGTGCAAAACGCCATTAAATTCACTCCGGCGGGGGGCGCAGTGACCATAAGTGCAGGTCGCTCCGCGGCAGATGCTGCCCTGGCTGCGGTAACTGTGCGTGACACGGGCGCAGGCATTTCTGCGCGCGATCTGCCGCGCATATTCGAACGTTTCTTCAAGGGTGACCGGGCGCGCGGCAGCGGCGGCACCGGGTTGGGGCTGTCCATCGCCCGCCACTTGGTAGAGAGTCACGGCGGGCGCATCACCGTGCAGAGCGAGGAGGGCCGTGGCAGCGTCTTCAGCTTCACGCTGCCGGCGGCGGGGAACGGGGAGCAGTAAGTAGTAAACAGTAAACAGTTCAGAGCTGCAAGCTTCGGCCGTGCGATTCGCGGCTTGCCGCCTGTAAGGTTTCACTACGGCCGCAGAGGGCCACCTCAACCGGCGGAACCGGCCGCCTTAACCTGTTGTTAAACAAAGCATAGCTTGCTGTTAAACCTGTTGTGATGGGGTGTTAATCGGGGAATGCTACACTGAGGGCATGACGTTTCAAAAATCAAACACCCTCAAGGAGAAGACTCTTATGCGAACCCGTCTCTTGATAACGAGCCTGTTTATCATGGCTCTGCTTTTGGCTGCCTGCGGTGGACAAAGCGCCGCGCCCACGGCCACTTCCGCGCCTGCGGCACAACCCGCTGCAACGAGCGCGCCCGCGGTTGAAGCCACTGTCCCGGCTGCCGCACCAACCGCTACCCAAGCTGCCACTGCGGCAGGTGCAGCGATGTTACCGGAAGTCAATCCGCTGGAAGTGACGGGCGACATCATCACCGCCGGTTCCTCCACCGTCTTCCCGCTGGCCGAGGCCCTGGCCGAGCGCTTCATTGATGAAGGCTACAGCGGCAACATCACCATTGACTCCATCGGCTCCGGCGCTGGCTTCGAGCGCTTCTGCGTGGCAGGCGAGACCGACATCGCCAACGCCTCTCGCGCTATCAAAGACAGCGAAATCGAAAGCTGCAAGGCCATTGGCCGCACCCCCATCGAATTCCGCGTCGGCACCGACGCCCTGGCTGTGGTTGTCAACCCGGCCAACGACTGGATCGGCGAAACCGGCATTACCCTGGCCGAGCTGGCCAAGCTCTTCTCCCCCGACGCCACCAACTGGTCCGACGTCAACCCGGCCTGGCCTGCCCAGCCGATCAAACGCTTCTCCCCCGGCACTGACTCCGGCACCTATGACTACTTCGTGGAAGCAGTCATGGACAAAGCCTACGGCGATGGCGGCGAAGAAGCCATCCTCGGCGCAGCCAACCTGCAACTCTCCGAAGATGACAACGTCCTCGTTCAGGGCGTCGAAGGCGACAAGTACGCCATCGGTTACTTCGGCTTCGCCTACTTCCAGGAAAACGAAGGCAAGCTCAAGGCTGCCGCAATCGAAGGCGTTGTACCCAACGCCGCCGCTGTGGACGCCGGTGACTATGCCCTGGCCCGCCCCCTTTTCATGTACTCTGATGCCAGCATCCTCACCAGCAAGCCCCAGGTCGCTGCCTTCCTCAACTTCGCTTTGACCAATGTCAACGACGTCATCATCGAAGTCGGCTACTTCCCAGCGGCGACTGATGCCCTCAACGCGGCCAAGCAGGGGTGGATGGATGCCACCGGTGGTGTCATGCCGGAAGCCAGCAGCGCGGCAGGTGCAGCGATGTTACCGGAAGTCAATCCGCTGGAAGTGACGGGCGACATCATCACCGCCGGTTCCTCCACCGTCTTCCCGCTGGCCGAGGCCCTGGCCGAGCGCTTCATTGATGAAGGCTACAGCGGCAACATCACCATTGACTCCATCGGCTCCGGCGCTGGCTTCGAGCGCTTCTGCGTGGCAGGCGAGACCGACATCGCCAACGCCTCTCGCGCTATCAAAGACAGCGAAATCGAAAGCTGCAAGGCCATTGGCCGCACCCCCATCGAATTCCGCGTCGGCACCGACGCCCTGGCTGTGGTTGTCAACCCGGCCAACGACTGGATCGGCGAAACCGGCATTACCCTGGCCGAGCTGGCCAAGCTCTTCTCCCCCGACGCCACCAACTGGTCCGACGTCAACCCGGCCTGGCCTGCCCAGCCGATCAAACGCTTCTCCCCCGGCACTGACTCCGGCACCTATGACTACTTCGTGGAAGCAGTCATGGACAAAGCCTACGGCGATGGCGGCGAAGAAGCCATCCTCGGCGCAGCCAACCTGCAACTCTCCGAAGATGACAACGTCCTCGTTCAGGGCGTCGAAGGCGACAAGTACGCCATCGGTTACTTCGGCTTCGCCTACTTCCAGGAAAACGAAGGCAAGCTCAAGGCTGCCGCAATCGAAGGCGTTGTACCCAACGCCGCCGCTGTGGACGCCGGTGACTATGCCCTGGCCCGCCCCCTTTTCATGTACTCTGATGCCAGCATCCTCACCAGCAAGCCCCAGGTCGCTGCCTTCCTCAACTTCGCTTTAACCAATGTCAACGACGTCATCATCGAAGTCGGCTACTTCCCGGCTTCTGAAGACGCTTTTAATGGGGCAAAAGCTGCTTTGCAAGCTGTAATCGGCCAATAACATGGTCACTTTCGCGAAGGGTACAGAGAAGGCAACGATTGAACGATCCGATTCTCTGTGCCCTTCGGGGTGATACCTCGGCTGGGCTTTCTTTGTGGAACCGCTAACAACCTGTAAAGAGTGCAGAGAACGCAAGGGATCGCCTGATTTCTCTGTACTCTTTGCATTTGCGGACACCGCGTAAAGGACTTGTCTGATGTCCCAATCTGTTTCTCCCCCCGCCTCGTTCGAGCAACGATCCGTTGACTTGCGGCGACGTCCCCGTACCGGCGAGGCCCTGATCCGTGCATTTTTGGTGTTTGCAGGTCTGGTATCGGTACTCACCACCGCGGGCATTGTGCTGGTGCTGATCTATGACGCCATCAAGTTCTTTGCCCGCCCGGAACCGACGCTGCAAGGCTTTTTCACCGGTACTGTCTGGCAACCGCAAATCCTCAAGTTCGGTATCTTCCCCTTGTTCAACGCCACGCTGCTCACCAGTGCCATCGGCATGGTGGTGGCGCTGCCAATCGGGCTGATGATCGCCATTTACCTGAGCGAGTACGCGTCGCCGCGGGCGCGCAACATCCTCAAACCGGTGTTGGAGATTCTGGCGGGCATTCCCACCGTGGTCTATGGCTTCTTTGCGCTGGGATTTATGACCCCCCTGCTGCAAAGCATCTTTGGCAAGGATCGCGTCGAGGTCTTCAATGTTGCGTCTGCGGGCATCGTGATCGGCATCTTGATCATCCCGTTAATCAGCTCCATGAGTGAAGACGCGCTGACTGCGGTGCCGCGCTCCCTGCGTGAGGCCGCCTACGGCCTGGGCAGCACACGGCTGGAAACCGCCCTGCGCGTGGTTTTGCCTGCGGCGCTCTCCGGCATCTCAGCCGCAGTAATCGTCGCCATGTCGCGCGCCATCGGTGAAACGATGGTAGTCGCCATTGCTGCCGGCGCCGGGCCGCGCAACTTCGTCAATTGGGGCAACGCCGTGGACGGGCTGAACTTCCTCAACCCCTTCAAGGCCGCGGAAACCATGACCGGCCACATCGTGCGCATCAGCGGCGGCGACCTCAGCTACCAAACGATTGACTACGATAGCATTTTTGCCATTGCCTTTGCCCTGTTCATCATGACCATGATCCTCAACATTATCAGCCGCTGGGTGGTACGGCGCTTCCGACAGGAGTATTAGTCATGACCAAGTCAAACCGGACATCGGTACAGGCCTTCCCGGAGGGCCAGGAATATGACACTTATGTCAAGCGCCGTCAACGCAAGGCCAAAACATGGCACGGTCTGTTCTTTACCGCCACGCTGATCGGCATTCTGGCGCTGGCTGCGCTGCTGCTGGATGTGATCAACGACGCCTTTGGCTACGTAGCTATTCAAAGCAAGGTTTCGGAAAGCACGTTGGTTGGTAACTACTTCAAACAGCAAATGCTGGACGCGCGCCGCACCCTGACCAGCGAGGACGATCAGACGCTGGTGGACAACGTAGCCACCCGCGGCACAGCCGTCGGCTTTTTCGGCTATGCCTACTATGCCAGCAACACAGACAAGCTGGCTGTGGTAGCGATTGATGGCGTTAAACCTGACGCGGCCACGGTGGCTGACGGTTCCTACCCGCTGGCGCGGCCTTTGTACGTGTATACCACTGAGGAAATCCTACAAGCCAAGCCGCAGGTGGCCGCCTTCGTTGGCTACACACTGGATCATGTCAACCAGGCCATCGGTGACATCGGCTATTTTCCAGTGAGTGAAGCGGACTTGGCAGCAGCCAGGCAGCAATGGCAGGCAGCAGCCAGTAACCCCGATGAAGCAGCCACATTCAGTGGTGAGATTTTAAGCGTGGGGAGTTCCACGGTTACCCCAATTATCGAGCGCATGGCACAGGATTTTCAGGCCAATATGCCGACAACGAGCGTGATCGCGGAAAGCATCGGCACCGATGCGGGCATCCGTGCCTTTTGCCTGGATGGCCGCGGCGATCTGCTGAGCGCCAGCCGCGCCCTGACCCAAGTAGAAGAAGCTGCATGTAGCAAGGAAGGCCGCGATCTGATCCAGTTGGTCATTGCCAACGACGGCATTCCGGTGGTGGTCAACCCGGAGAACACCTTTGCCACCAACCTCACGCTGGATCAGCTTAAGCAGGCTTTTACCACCGCGGAAACCTGGGCCGACCTGGATCCCGCCTGGCCTGATCGCCCGATCCTGCACTTCATTCCCGGCGCTGACAGTGGCACGTTGGACTTCTTCAGTGCCGAGGTGTTCGGCACCAGGCTGGAAGGCCAATCTGCTACAGACCTGGCCGCCATGCTCAAGATTGCGCTATCAGCGGGGCGCGTGCGCGCCCTCGAAAGTGCCGCCCCCTTAAATGAACAGCCTGTCGCCGCGCTGATTGCGCTGGCGCGCAGCGAAATCATCAAGCCCACGGGCGCGGGCAGTTGGTCGCTGTTCGAGTCGCTGACACGCCGCGCCGAGATCGCCGCGGAAGTGGCCGCGATGCCAGATACCGAGCTGCAATTCCGCAGTTGGATCAACAAAAACTTTTTGGTCAATGCTCAGTCTTCCGACCCTTACAAGGCGGGCATCAATATCGCGATCATGGGATCGTTGTGGGTGACGATTATCGCGTTTCTGATGGCTGTGCCGCTGGGCATTGCCGCGGCCATCTATCTGGAAGAATACAGCAACGGCAAAAGCCGGCTCGACCAAATCATCGAAACCAACATCAACAACCTGGCGGGCGTGCCTTCGATCATCTACGGCATGTTGGGGCTGGCGGTGTTTGTGCGCTTTATGTCCATCGTCACCAGCGGTCAATTGTTTGGCTACGGCGACCCCGCCACCACCAATGGCCGCACCATCCTGTCCGCCGGTCTGACGCTGGGCCTGCTGATCCTGCCGCTGGTGATCATCAACGCGCGCGAGGCGATCCGCGCGGTGCCGCGCGGCCTGCGCGAGGCCAGCTACGGGCTGGGAGCCACGCGCTGGCAAACGGTCTGGAACCACGTGCTGCCCAGCTCGATGTCGGGCATCCTGACCGGCATCATTTTGGCGGTGTCGCGTGCCTTTGGTGAAACCGCGCCGCTGATCGTGGTGGGTGTCTCCACCTTCATTGTGGTGCGGCCCGATGGCCCGTTCTCCAAGTTCACCACGCTGACCGCGCAAATCTACCAATGGACCTCGCGACCGCAGGAGGAGTTCCAACACCTGGCCGCGGCAGCCATTCTGGTGCTGCTGGTGCTGCTGATCACTTTGAATTCAGCCGCTATCTACCTGCGCACGCGCTATGCCAAAAACAAGCAATAGAATGTAACCCGTTATGCTTTTCTGTCATTCCAAAGTCCGCAAGGCTGAGGCATCCCTCCAACCGAACCAGAAGGATACCGCGCCGCAGATGGCTTGGTATGACATGACGCTTGAAGATTGAGGACATTGCTCATGACTGTTTCCCATTCTGATACCTACGCCATCGAAGCCAAAGATTTAAATGTCTACTACGGTGGTTTTCGCGCGGTGCGCGATATCAACCTGGCTATCGAGCCGCGCAAGATCACCGCGCTGATCGGCCCGTCGGGCTGTGGCAAAAGCACGGTGCTGCGCGCCTTCAACCGCATGAACGACCTGATCCCCGTGGCGCGCACCGAGGGCAGCGTAACCTTCCACGGCAAGAATATCTACGATGCCGACGTGGACGCGGTGGAAGTACGCCGCCGCATTGGTATGGTTTTCCAAAAGCCTAACCCCTTCCCCAAGAGCATCTACGAGAACATCGCCTGGGGAGCCAAGATCAACGGCTACCGTGGCCGCATGGATGATCTGGTCGAAGAATCGCTGCGCGGGGCAGCTTTGTGGGATGAAGTGAAGGACAAGCTGAAAGAAAGCGGCTATTCGCTGTCCGGCGGGCAGCAGCAACGTCTGTGCATCGCCCGCACAATTGCCGTCAAGCCGGATATTATTCTGATGGATGAGCCTTGCTCGGCGCTGGACCCCATCGCTACCCTGCGTATTGAAGAATTGATGAAAGAGCTGGTTCAAGAGTATACTATCATCATCGTCACCCATAACATGCAGCAGGCCGCACGCGTAGCCGACTACACAGCGTTTTTCACTGTATCGCCCGACCGCACCGGCTACCTGGAAGAGTACGGCGAAACCAGCCGCATGTTTACCAGCCCCACCAGCCGCGTGACCGAAGATTATATCACGGGACGGTTTGGGTAAGTGAGATGGTGAGCGCGGCAGATAGACAAGTACGCCGAAGACGGGTGGACAAGTGTGATCTATTACGTGCTACTCATGGCTCTTGGCTCTTAACTTTTAACTTTTAACTTTTGCTCCTTAGAAATTAACCCTCCTATGCAACGCATCTTATTCCTTTGTACCGGCAACTCATGTCGCAGCCAGATGGCTGAGGGGCTGGTAAACCACTATCTAGGCGCAGACTGGCACGCGGTGTCGGCGGGCACTGCACCCACGGGCACTGTGCATCCGCTGGCCATCGCGGTGATGGCTGAGTTGGGCATTGATTTGTCCGGCAACCAATCGAAACACGCCGATCAATTCCGCACTACCCCGCTTGATCTGGTTATCACGGTG
The DNA here is from genome assembly GCA_937907455.1 of uncultured Caldilineales bacterium. Lineage (GTDB taxonomy): Bacteria > Chloroflexota > Anaerolineae > JAAEKA01 > JAAEKA01 > JAAEKA01. Next base: position 3,056 of record CALESQ010000052.1, on the reverse strand, counting down.
TGCGATGATGCAGCGGAAAACTGCCCGCTGTGGCTGGGCCAGGGCCGCGTGGTGCACCATGCCTTCTACGACCCGGCCCGGGCTGAAGGCACTGAAGCTGAGCGACTGACTGCGTTTCGCCGTGTGCGCGACGAGATCAAGGAATGGAGTTTAGATTATGTCAAGAACTACGTTTGATCAACAGCTAACCAAGCTGCAAGAGGATGTGCTGGTGCTGGGCAGCATGGTGCAACAAGCGCTACTGCAAGCGAATGAACAGCTCAAGACCCGTGACCTTGCCGGCAGCCGCGCGCTGATCAAGCGCGACAAGGTGATTGATGCCAAACGCTATGCCATTGAAGCAGATGCCCTGACCCTGATTGCTACGCAACAACCCATGGCAGGTGACATGCGCATGATCGCCGCGGCCCTGTTCATTGCTAACGAGCTGGAACGCATCGGCGATTATGCTAAAAGTTTGGGCCGCGTTAACGTGCGCATCGGCGAAGAGCCACTGATGAAACCTTTGATTGACATCCCCCGTATGGCGATTCAATCGGAGCTGATGCTGGGTCGGGCGCTGCACGCCTTTGTCACCCGCAATCTCGACATGGCCCATGCCATCATCCAGGAAGATCAGATCGTGGATGACCTGTACGATCAGGTCTACGCAGAGTTGATGACGCTGGTGATGCAGGATGTCACGAAGATGCGCCAGGCGAATCTACTGCTGATGGCCGCGCACAATCTGGAACGTGCTGCGGATCGCTGCACGAATATCTGCGAACGCGTCGTTTATTGTGTTACCGGACGTTTAACCGACACCGGCAACGAAGACGATATTGCCTAACAACGCCGGACGGGACGCTCCCGATGGCGTTCCCTCTCAAGCAAGGAGTTTCCCCATGGCAGATGTAATTGACTACCGGATTTACGGCGACGATCTGCAACTCGTCGAAATTGAATTGGACCCTGGCGAGGCAGTGCGTGCCGAGGTGGGCACCATGACCTACATGGACAGCGCCATCGAAATGCAAACTTCGACCGGCGGCGGCTTTATGCAGGGGCTGCGCCGCGCCGTCACCGGCGAGGGTTTCTTCATCACCAGCTTCACCAACACCAGCCGCGGCAAGGCTCGCGCTGGCTTTGCTGCGCCCTATCCGGGCAAAATCATCCCAATGGATTTGACCGCGCTGGGCGGCACCTTTATCTGCCAGAAAGATTCGTTTTTATGCGCAGCCAAAGGCATCGAGATCAACGTAGCCTTCACCAAGAAGCTGGGTGCGGGTCTGTTCGGCGGCGAGGGGTTCATTTTGCAGCGCCTCAGCGGTGACGGACTGGCTTTTGTTCATGCCGGTGGCACGATCATCGAACGCGATCTGGCCGCGGGCGAAACGGTCAAGGTAGATACGGGCTGTATTGTGGCCTTTGCGCCGTCGGTCAACTACGACATCCGCTTTGTGGGCGGCTTCAAAAACGCGCTGTTCGGCGGCGAGGGGCTGTTCCTGGCAACGCTCACCGGCCCCGGTAAGGTGTACCTGCAAAGCTTGCCGCTGTCGCGGCTGGCTGACCGGATTCTGGCCGCGGCGCGTGGCCGCGGCGGCGAGCAAAGCAGCGGCCTGGGCGGCCTGGGTGGCAAGCTGCTGGGCGAGCTGATGAGCGGGCAGCAATAAGCTATGACGCTTTCTCTTGGCACCGAACAGGTATGGCAGGCACTGGAAAAAGAGCTGTTTGCCGTGCTGAGTATGGTATCAGCTCAGGGCGAGGCTCGCAGCGCGGGCATTGTCTATGTGACGGAGGAGCGCAGGCTGTATGTGGGCACTGGCAAGGATGCCTGGAAAGTGCGCCATGTTGAGGCTAACCCGCATGTATCGCTGACCGTGCCCATTGCCAAGCGCATTCCCCTCATGCCGTGGATGAAGATCCCGGCGGCTACCATTACTTTTTCCGGCGTAGCCCGCGTGCTCGCACCACAGCAGACGCCAGCGGGTGTACTCAAGCGATTGTTCCGCGGCATGGCGCAGGAACAGGAGCGTCTGGCCGGCATGGTGATCATCGAGATCACACCAGAGAAGGATTTCATCACCTACGGCGTGGGTGTGCCGTTGCTGTCTATGCGCGATCCCGAGCAAGCACGCGGCCGCGCACCGGTAGGCCGCGGCTAAAAGCGCCCGCGAAACACTTCGTCACAGAGCAACCGGTCATAGCAACCATACCGCAGGGACCGGCCACAACGACCAGTTCCCGCTCGGGCCGGTCTCCAGACCGTGCCCGTGGGCGGCTCGGTGTGAAGATCAACAACTATCCCGCAGAGGCCAGCCACAACGACCAGTTCCCGCTCAGGCCGGTCTCGCTCGGGCCACTCTCGCTCGGGCCGGTCTCCAGACCGTGCCCGTGGGCGGCTCGGTGTGAAGATCAACAACTATCCCGCAGAGGCCAGCCTGAGCAAGGAGCTATGTTATGAAATTAGGCGCATTTTCGATTAGTTTAGCCGTAAAGGATATTGCCGCCTCACGCGCTTTTTACGAAACACTGGGCTTCAGCGTTTTCGGTGGCGATCAGGATCACAACTGGTTGATCATGAAAAACGGCACCACCGTGATCGGCCTTTTCCAGGGTATGTTCGAAAAAAACCTGCTCACCTTCAACCCGGGCTGGGATAGTGAAGCCAACACGCTGGCAGAATACACCGACGTGCGCCAGATACAGCAAGCCTTGAAGGCGCAGGGAGTCGTGCTGGATCGCGAAGTTGTGGAATCGTCCTCCGGCCCTGCCTATCTCAGCCTGACCGATCCCGACGGCAATGAAATTCTGATTGATCAACACGTGTAAGCGCGAGGGAAAAGCAAACATCGCACCTGCTTGGTCTGAAGATTGGGCACCATCCGGGAGGAGCCAGCCACAACGACCAGTTCCCGCTCGGGCCGGTCTCGCTCGGGCCGGTCTCCAGACCGTGCCCGTGGGCGGCTCGGTGTGAAGATCAACAACTATCCCGCAGGGACCGGCCACAACGACCAGTTCCCGCTCGGGCCACTCTCGCTCGGGCCGGTCTCCAGACCGTGCCCGTGGTCTGTGGC
>CALESQ010000051.1 GCA_937907455.1 uncultured Caldilineales bacterium | reverse complement strand
GGGCGGTCTGTGCAAATCGCAGACCGCCTGTTTCGTAGTCTAAACTCTAGTTACTACTTACGTCTCACTTCCGGCCATTGCCGGCTATCTCGCGCTGGAGTTCGTCCTCCATGCGCGCTTGCAGGTCGTAGATTTGGTGGTAGAAGCCCGCAGCGTCGCCCATCAGCTCGGCGTGCGTGCCGTGCTGCAACACCCGGCCATCTTTCAGCACCAGGATCAAGTCCGCGTCCATCACGCTTTGAATGCGGTGCGCGATCACAAAGGTGGTGCGGTTCTCCATCAGGCGCTCTAACGCGGCGTGGATTTCCGCCTCGGTTTCACTGTCCACCGACGACGTGGCGTCGTCCAGGATCAGGATGCGCGGGTTCTTCAGCAGCGTGCGGGCAATGGCCACGCGTTGCTTTTGGCCGCCCGACAGCGTGACACCTTTTTCGCCCACGCGGGTGTTATAGCCTTCGGGGAAGCTCTGGATCACCTCGTGCACAGCCGCAGCGCGCGCCGCAGCAAACACCTCTTCATCGCTCACTGCGCGACCCACGCCATAGGTGATGTTCTCGCGGATTGTGCGCGAGAACAGGAACGGTTCCTGCTCCACAATGCCGATCTGCTGGCGCAGGTAGCGCCGCGTGTAGCGGCTAAGCGGCTGGCCGTCCAGCGTGATCACCCCTTCCGTGGCCTCGTAGAAGCGCGGCAGCAGGTTCACCAGGCTGGTCTTGCCCGATCCAGCACCGCCCATCAGAGCGATCACCTGACCGGGGCGGCATTCAAAGCTGATCTCGCGCAGCACATGCGGCGCATTTTCAGGATCAACCGGAGCCGGCTTGGGCGGGGTATTGGCGGCTGTCGCCGCGTCCGCGCCCTTCTCAGCCCCGTTGCCTGAGGCCCGTTGATAGGCAAAGGCTACGTGGTCGTAGAGGATGTGGCCCCGTGACGGCTCTGCCGGATGCAGATCGCCCTCATCCAGCGGCTCGCGCTGCTCGGAGATCACCGTAGCCACGCGTTGGAATGACACCAGCCCGGTGGACATCTCCACGATCAGGCGGCCCAGGTTGCGCATCGGCCAGATGATCCAGATCACCAATTGGTGGTAGGCCAGGTAGGTGCCGATGCTGATCTCGCCGCGCATCACCATCAGCGCGGCCAGAGCAAAGCCACCGATCATCTGCAAGCCTGCCAGAATGTCGGTGCTGGGCCAGTAGAGCGCGTGGATGATGAGCAGCTTGCGCCCGCGGCGGAATTTCTCCCAGTTTACCCCCTCGAACTTGTCGCGTTCGTAGGATTGGCGGGCAAAGGCACGCACCACGCGCACACCGGTGAGGTTCTCTTGCAGCGTGGTCGAGAGAATCGCCTCTTGCTCCTGATAAGCTTCGTAGGCCTTGCTGATGCGGCGGAAAAACCAGAGCGACATCAGCAGCACCGGCGGGATCACGATCACCGACAGCAGCGCCAGCCGCCAGTTCAGCAGCAGAATCGCCGTGAAGTTAACGACGAACAGCATCAGTACGCGGCCCACCGCAGTAGCCTGATCGGCCAGAAAGCGGCGAATCGCATCTACATCCGAGGTGGCGCGCTGGATCAGATCACCCGTGGGGGTCACGTCGTGATAGCTGAACGGCAGCCGTTGGATTTGATCGAACAGGTAGTTGCGCAGCCGATAAGCCGTGCCCTCAGCCGTGCGCGCGGCCCAGCGGCCGCTCAGGAAGGTAAAGCCACCTTCCAGCAGTGCCAGGCCGATGAAGCTGAGCGCGATCAATGGAATCGCGCCTGCTCGTGCCGGGTTGCCCAGCGTGTGGTCTACGAAGTTGCGGAACAGGATATAGACAAGGGTTTTGGCCAGTGCGGCCAAGCCCAGCGCAAGGGTTGCGCCCAGAAACGCCCCATGAAAGCCGGTTACCGTGCGCCAAAGGCCGGTCAAACGGTTTTTGACCACGGCCTGTTTAAGGTCATAGGCTGCCAGCTTGTCGCTTAGGGGAGGCGTTGGTTGCGTTACAGCGGTCATAAGAGCTACCTCCCAGGCGCAACCCCGCGGTTACGCCTGATCTGTCTGGGTGATTGGCTGGCAGCGTTGCGGCCGGCGCGGGCCGCTGCTGATCAGCCAATCAGTTTGATGAATTTGCGTTTGCCGACTTGAAGCACACGCTCCGCATCGGCGGGATGAAGGTCCAGTTTGATGTCGTCTACCGGCTCGCTGTCCAGCTTGACACCCCCTTGCTGCACCAGGCGGCGTGCCTCGCTGTTGCTGGCGGCCAGGCCCTGCTCTACCATAAACGCAAGCAGGCCGACGGTTTGGGTGAGGGCAACCTGCGGCATGTCGCTTGGCAGGTCACGCTGCTGGAACACGGTGCGGAAATGCTGCTCCGCGCCCGCGGCCGCGTCGTCGCCGTGGAAGATGCTGACGATCTCGCGCGCCAGTTGCATTTTGCCATCGCGCGGGTGCAGGCTGCCGTCGGCCAGACTGCCCAGCACCGCGGCCACCTGATCGGGCAGCCAGCGCGTAGCCAGTTTGACATAAAGCGGCATGGCGTGGTCGGGGATGGACATGACTTTGCCGTACATGTCGTTGGGCGCGGCCAGAATCGGAATATCGTTGCCGAGGCTCTTGCTCATCTTGATCTCGCCGTCGGTGCCGGGCAGGATGTCCATGATCAGCGCCACTTGCGGCTTCTGGCCCATGGCCTGCTGAAGCTTGCGGCCCGCGATCAGGATGTTGAAGAGCTGGTCGGTGCCGCCGATCTGCACGTCGGTCTGCTGCGCCACCGCGTCGTAGGCCTGCATCAGCGCGTAGAAGGTTTCCTGCAGGAAGATCGGTTCGCCTTTGTCGAAACGCTTGGCGAAGTTCTCGCGCTGGAGGAACTGCTGCACGGTGAAGTTCTGGGCGAGCTGGATCAGGTCCAGCAGGCGCAGACCGGCCAGCCATTCGCCGTTGTGGCGCACCGTGGTCTTGCTGCGGTCGAGGATCTTGTAGGCCTGCTCTACGTAGGTGCGGGCGTTTTCCTCGACTTCGTTCTCGGTGAGCACCGGCCGCGTCTTGTCTTTGTCGCTGGGGTCGCCCACCAGGCTGGTGTACGAGCCGATCAGGAAGGTGACGTTGTGGCCGAGGTCCTGAAACTGGCGCAGCTTGCGCATGGTGATGGTGTGGCCCAGGTGCAGGTCGGGCTTGCGCGGGTCGTAGCCGCAGTAGATGTTGAGGGGCCGGCCTGCGCGCTGTGACTCCACCAGCCGCTCACGCAGCTCCGCTGTCATCTTCTGCTTCATATCGTCATCGCCGTAGTTGGTGCCTTGCATCAGCCAGGCGACTTGCTCGTCAATGGTGAGGACAGTGGGATCGGTGATGGGTGTGATCATGGGATAATACCTCCGAAGGCGGGTGGTTGACTGCGCCGAGAATCAAAACGTGGCGCATTGCGCCACGTTCATTTACATAACGGAAGATGTTAGTCAACCAACAGGCGCGTTCATAGGCTTACCGGGACGATGCCGTCCCGCGTGCGATAAGCGTAAGCGAGGGTGAAAACGCAGTTGGTATCCATAGTGCGGCCAGTGTAACACGAAGGGCAGAATGTGTCAAACTGAGTGGGGCGTGACAGCGGGGGGGCAGCGGCTTTTTGAATGCGTTGCACTTGACGGGAACACCGCGCCGCGCTATACTTTGTCTGCGCGATGCCGAAAGCGGAAGGGCATGCGAATGACATTCCGCATTTTTGTGTGGTTTTTTAATCCGCATAAAACCCCGTAGCGGGGTGATATGCGGACTGTATTCCGCATAATGCCCCGATAGGGCGCAAAAAGCGGAATAGCCGTCCCGCTGATATGCGGACTGTATTCCGCATAATTAC
>CALESQ010000050.1 GCA_937907455.1 uncultured Caldilineales bacterium | reverse complement strand
TGTCTACCTGTCTACCTGTCTACTTGTCTACCTGTCTACCTGTCTACCTGTCTACCTGTCTACTTATACTCGTAAAAACCTTTGCCGGTCTTGCGGCCTAGTTGGCCTGCGGTGACCATGCGGGTGAGCAACGGCGGTGACTTGAAGCGCGACTCGCCATATTCATCGAAGAAGACGTCGGCCACGTTTTTGATCACGTCCAGGCCGATAAAATCAGCCAGGGTCAGCGGCCCCATGGGGTGCGCCGCGCCCAGCTTCATGGCGTTGTCAATATCCTCGCGGCTGGCTAGACCCTGCTCGTAGACACGGATGGCGTCAATCAGATAGGCCACCAGCAAGCGATTGACGATGAAGCCGGGTGAGTCCTTCGCCAGCACGCCGGTTTTGCCCAGCTTGGCACCCAGGTCGCTTACCGCAGCCAGCGTTTCCGGCGAGGTCATAATGCTGGGGACATACTCCACCAACTGCATCACCGGCACAGGGTTGAAGAAGTGCATGCCGATCACCTTGTCGCCGCGACCGGTGGCGGCAGCAATGGCAGCAATCGAAATGGATGAGGTGTTGGTCGCCAGAATTGCTTCAGGTTTGACGATCTTATCCAGGGTCGCGAACACGGTTTGCTTGACGGATAGATCTTCATATACCGCTTCGATAACGATGTCGCAGTCGGTCAGGTCCTGCAATACCAACGTGCCGCTGATGCGTTTCAGGATCGCCTCCATGGTGTCGGCGTCCAGCTTGCCGCGCTCCACAGCCTTAGCCAACGACTTGTTGACCTTTTTCAGGCCACTGGTGAGCGTGGCGTCGTCCATTTCGCAGGCGATCACTTCGTAGCCTGCCTTGGCCGCTATTTCAGCGATGCCGCTGCCCATTTGGCCGCAGCCCAAAATACCGATTGTTTGGATCTCCATTGGTCTGTTTGCCTCCTTGGCAAGGTTAACTAATCGTCCCAAAATAAGTTGTTGTTCTGGCCGGTCGCTGCGAGATAGGTATCAATCTTTTCGCCGAGCCAGCCAGCGATACTAAGTTGTTTTTACATCGGACAGCGATTGGCCGGTGGCGTTTTCGATTTCGGTCAACAGCGCCTTTGCTTGTTGTTGGTCCTGCTCATCCGCAGCAATCAGCTCATCCCACACCGCCTGCAATGTCGGTGCAGTCTCCAAAGCCCGTTGTTGGCGGATCCATTCCAGGTTTTTGGTCATGCCGTTAAGGATAAAATTGAGCTTGCCTGCTGCTCCCTTGCGCCCGTTACCCTGTGCCAGCAACTTTTCGTTGATGCTCACGCGCGTGGCCATACGATCCAGCCGGCGCAGCGCACTGCTCAACAGCGCAATGGCGTCCTGCGTGTGAGCTATCAGCTCGCGCAGCAGCGCGGCAAACTCAGGCTTGGGCGAGTGCTTCCGGTAATCTTGATAAAGCAGCAGATAGGTGCGGCGACTGCGCAGCGCCGCGCTAAAGCGATCTGCCGCGGCCGCAGCGTCTGGCGGCAACTCGTTTTCTTCTGGCCCGGCCCAGGAGTCTGCCTCGGCTAACGGCGCGGACGACCATAACCAGCCTGCTTCTGCCTCTGCCGCGGGCATCCGCTGGGCAATCAGGCGCAGATATTCGCGGCTTTGCGCGGCGCGCTGCGTCTCTTTCGGCACATCGCGCCACAGGCCAGCCGGGTTGTGCTGGCTGAGGTGGCACTCCCACGCAGCCATGCGCTGATCCACCCACGGCGTAACATCCACCACGGTGCTGATCTCTTCATCCGGTGTGGCGAAAAAGGCCATCTCCTCGCCGTTCAGCTGAATGCGAAACTGGGCAAAAGCTGGGTTTTCTTCAAAGAAGCTGCGTGGAATCGCCCGCACATACAGCCTGGATACAGCCCAGGCTGTACCCAGGTCGGGATGATAGGCAGGGTCAGCCGCAGCTTCCCACGCGGCCAGCACAATCTCGTATATGGCGATGTGGTCAGGGTGTGGATAGCCGCCGTCGGCAGCGTGAGTGATCACCACATCGGGCTGCACGCTACGCAGCAATGCCACCATCTCCGTAACTGCTTGGTGACGGTCAAGCTGGGCTACTCCACCGTCTGGCCAGTCCAGCCAGCGCAGATCTGTAATGCCCAGGGCGCGGCAGCAGCATTCCAGCTCTGCCGTGCGCACCTGAGCCAGATTCTCGGTGGTTGCGCCGTAGTCCTGTGGTGAGTAGATGGTGGCGGCTTCGCCGCGCGTGGCGCACACCAGCGTCACCGCTGCGCCTTCGCTTACCGCGCGCGCCAGTGTTCCGCCGATGGATACTTCGTCGTCAGGATGGGCAAATACTGCTAAAAGATGAAATGTTGGGGCCATGAATGCTTTGCTGGGAATGGGGTGAAACGAAGACAATTGACGCAGCGCATTATAGCGCAACCAGCAGCCATGCACCAATTCCCCTGCTCTCGCGTAGCCTCGTTACCCCGCCAATTGCCCATTGCCCATCGCCCTGAGTATAATGCACGTCATGAACCCTCAGGTCATGCAACACCTTGTCAGAGACAGCCTTCTGTTTCAGCGCGGCGATTATTTGCTGGTAGGCGTATCTGGCGGTGCCGATTCGTTGTGTTTGTTGCATGTGCTGCACAGCATCGCCCCGACTCTGGCGCTGCGCCTGCATGTGGCTCATCTGCATCATGGCCTGCGCGGGGCTGAAGCCGATGCCGACGCTGCCTGTGTGCAGCATGTCGCGGCCGCGTGGGGCCTTCCCTGTACCGTAGAGCGTGCAGATACGCGCGCCCGCATGGCTGCTACCGGTGAATCGGTTGAAGAGGCCGCGCGCACCCTGCGCTACGCTTTTCTGAGCCGCTTGGCCGGTGAATTGGGCTGCCATGCGGTGGCGGTAGCGCACAATGCTGACGATCAGGCTGAAACGGTGCTGATGCATCTGCTGCGCGGCAGCGGATTGGCCGGGCTGCGCGGGATGACCGCACGTAGCCCATTGCCGGGCGCTGCTGATCCCCACGCTGTGCCGCTGATTCGTCCCCTGCTGCCGGTGGCGCGTGCCGACATCAACGCGTATTGCACACACTACGCCCTTCAACCGCGGGTGGATGCCAGCAATGCCGATACCACCCTGCTGCGCAACCGTCTGCGCCACCACTTGCTGCCGCTGCTGGAGGGCTATAACCCGCAAATCCGTCGCGTGCTGGCTGATAGCGCAAGCACGCTGGCTGACGATTACGCATGGCTCGCCGCGCAGGCTCAGGCCGCCTATTCCCGCGTGGTGAGCGAGTCTGCTGCGGGGCAGGTAACGGTTGATCTGGCTGCCTGGCGCGCGTTGCCTATCAGCCTGCAACGCTTGTTGCTGCGTCTGGCTGTTCAGCATCTGCGCGGCGAGTTGCGCGACCTGGGCTACGCTCACATCGAAAGCCTGCGTGCTTTGCTGCTGCATGGACGTACCGGCGCGCGGCTCAGCCTGCCCGCCGGGTTGGAAGCGGTGCGCGGCTATACTACAGCTAGCATTGGCGCGGCGGGCGCGCCTGTGCCGCTCGACGATGTGCCGCAACTGTCGGCCGCGCGGCTGGCGCTGCGCGTGCCGGGTCATACCGCGCTGGGAACCTGGCACGCCACTTGCCGCCTGTTTCCTGCGGCTGAGCTGCCATCTCGCTGGCAAAACAGCCTGCACACGGATCCGTGGCAGGCCCTGTTGGATGCCGACCGCATCGGCCCTGCCCCGATGCTGCGCTGGCGGCAGGCTGGCGATTGTTTTCAGCCACTCGGCTTGACAGGTGGTCACAAAAGCTTGGCTGATTTTTTCATTGATAGTAAAATCCCAGCAGCGGCGCGTGCCCGCTGGCCACTGCTGGCAAGCTATGATGGCGCAATTGCCTGGGTGTGTGGTCTGCGTGTTGATACGCATGTCGCCCTGCACGCTGACACTCGCCAGGTGTTGCACATTATGCTGACAAAACAGCATCCGTGATGCTGTATTGAGAGGATTACGATGAAACCGTTGGCTCATTGGGCTATTCATCACCGCTGGAAACTGCGTCTTGCCGGTCGCAACCGCATTCATTTGTGGGGAACATTGGTTGCGCCCGATGGCAGCGAACAGTTCTTCCGCTACAATCAACTGGTTAAGTATCTTATCATTGGCAAAGACGCCCAAGCCCGCGGCTTGCAACTCGACGATTACGGCATGGTAGTTGAAGAGAAAGAAATCGAGGCTGAGAGCAAGGAGTGAGGCGTCAGGCGCGGGCACACTTGCTCTGACCGGTCCCTCCGGGATGGTTCCCAATCTCCAGACGGAGCCAGGAGTGTGCGGACTCGGTCTGGAGATTGGCCGCAGCGCGAAGATTTGCAGCACGAAAGTTGCTACTATGTTACCGATCATCACTCTGCATCCTGGCCGCGAGAAATCCGTCCGTAATCGCCACCCCTGGATCTTCTCTGGAGCGATTGAGCATATTGCACCGCATGCCCAGGATGGCGATATGGTAGATGTGCGCAGCGCTGACGGGCGTTGGCTGGCGCGCGGCTACCTCAATCGCCGTTCGCAGATCCAGGTGCGCCTGTTGAGCTGGGACGAGCACACGCCGATTGATCGTCAGTTTTGGCACGAGCGTTTGCAGCGCGCAGTGGCCGGCCGTGCTGCTGTATTGGCCGATGGTCACACCAACGCTTGCCGCCTGGTCCATGCTGAAAGCGATGGCCTGCCTGGCCTGGTGGTGGACCGCTACGGCGATTGGCTGGTGCTGCAAGCCCTCACCCTGGGCATTGAGCGCGTCAAGCCATTGCTGGTTGAGTTGTTGGCAGCGCTGTGCAGCCCAGCCGGTATTGTGGAACGCTCTGATGTGGATGTGCGCGGCAAAGAAGGCTTGCGTTCGGCGGTGGGTATGCTGCACGGCACACCGCCGACTGCGCCGGTGGAGATCGTGGAAAACAGCCAACGCTTTCTAGTGGATTTGCTGACCGGCCAGAAAACCGGCTTTTATCTCGATCAGCGCGACAGTCGCCGTCGCACCGCAGCCTATTGCCGCGGTGGCCGCGTGCTGAATGCCTTCAGTTACAGCGGCGGTTTTGCCGTCTATGCGCTGGCCGCGGGTGCACAGCATGTCGTCAATCTCGACGCTTCGCTGGATGCGTTGACGCTGGGCGAGCAAAACCTTGTGCTTAACGGCTTCGATCCTGACGCGCAGGCCGAAGGCGTGGCCGGTGATGTGTTTCAGGTGCTGCGTGATTGGCGGACTGCGCGGCGACAGTTCGATGCTGTCATTCTGGATCCGCCGAAATTTGTGCACAACCAGGCCCAGATTGATCGTGGCGCACGCGCCTACAAAGACATCAATCTGCTGGCGATGCAACTGCTACCGCCCGGTGGTGTGCTAGCCTCGTTTTCCTGCTCTGGCTTGGTCAGTGCTGATCTGTTCCAGAAAATCCTCTTTGGTGCGGCTGTGGATGCCGGCCGCGATGTGCAGATTGTTGAGCGCCTCAGTCAGGGGCCTGATCATCCTGTTTCTCTCACCTTTCCCGAAGGGGAATACCTGAAGGGCCTGCTGTGCCGTGTGTGGTGAGCCTGGAGAAAACTATGATACCTTACGAATTACCTGTCAGGAATGATGGAGTGTTGTTGCCTGCTTCTAAACCGTTTAGCACTCACCGCTTAGTGTTCAGCGCTTTTCTGGCGCGCCGTGCTGCCTTCGTTTTGTTGCTTATCGTGCTGTTCCTCAGCGGATGCAGCCAGGCTGAGCCGGTCGCCACCGCAACGCCTACCAAAACACCGTTCCCCGCAGCCACGGCAGTGCCTACTGCCACCCCCGTGCCACCCACGGCCACCCCTGTGCCTACCGACACGCCCACGCCGCTGCCCACCGAGACACCAACGCCGGAAGGAACCGCTACTTCCACTCCCACACCTGCGCCGGCAGCCTTGCTTCAGCCCGCGCAGGACGGGGTCAACGTGCGCAAAGGGCCTGGATCATCCTATGGCAAGCTGGGTACGGTGAGTCGCAGCGATACGTTGAGCGTATTTGGCAAAAGCGAGGATGGCGCTTGGTATCAGGTATGTTGCATCAACACCGCGCAAGGTTGGGTTGCTGCACAGTTTGCCCAGCTCAACGGCGATGCAGCCGCAGTGCCGGTGGTAGCAGCTCCGGTACTCAATGCGGAAACGCAGGCTGATGCACCTGCTGCCGTGGCCGTCACTTCAGGCAGCAGCGCCGGGAGTAGCGTTGCAGGCCGTGTCTCCATTGGTAACGTCGTGCCCGCGGTGGATAATCCCCCGCCGGGGCGCTATTTCGGCCTGTGCGGACTGAACGTCAACCGTCCGGTGCGTGAGGTAGCGCCGCCGCGCACCACGCTGGCCGGCAACATCAACCCGCTTACCGGCTTGACGATTGATCCGGCGCTGCTGCAAACGCGCATCTTCGTGGCGCGCTATGGCAACGAACCTGCCGTCAATGCTTATTACGGCATCTCTGCGCCTGACCTGGTGTTCGAGGAGCTGATGGACAGCATGAACACCACACGTTTCACCACGGTGTGGTTGGGCGGCAATGCACCGCAGATCGGCCCACTGCGCTCGTTCCGCAGCACCACCATTCAGGTAGCGCAAACCTTTGATGCCCCCATGGCCAGCAGTGGTGCTGTGGGGCCGAATCAGGTGTTCGCCTATGCCGCAGGCATCGAAGACCTGGACGAGCGTTGTACCTCGCAGCCCTATTTCAATAACTCCAGTGGCGGCGGCTATCAGAACCGTGTGCTTACCAGCAGCGCCAATCTACGCAGCTTTCTGGCAGGCAGCGGCCTTAACACCGGCGTGAAGATCAAGCCGTTCAGCTTCAGCGATGCCGCACCCGGCGGCGCGGCGGCCACCCGTGTGGTGATCCCGTACCTCAACCGCGGTTTCTACGAGGTTGAGTGGCGCTACGATCCGGCTACCGGACGCTATGCCCGCTTCTCTGGCGCCAACCGCAACCCGCTGCTGGATGGCAGCAACGGCCAGCAGGTTACTGCCGCCAACGTGGTGATCATGGAAGTGCAGCACGACATCACCGACCTGCCAGAAGATTCGGTCAATGGCCTGAGCGTGCGTACCTACATCGTGGGGCGCGAAGGTCCGGCTATCATCCTGCGTGATGGCGTAGCCGTGCAGGGTCGTTGGCGCGTGTCAGCCAAATTCAGCGGCCTGGAGCTGGTTGATGCCGCGGGCAATGCCATTCCGCTCAAGCCGGGCAATAGCTGGTTTCAGGTGGTTCCTCCCAACTATGGGGTGACAGTGGTAGGGTAGTCTGTAACTCGTAACCCGGAATTGACATTTATGACTGCAATTTGGCATGGCGTAAACAAAGCTATTGCGCGAAGTTAAGCAAGCCAAAGGCTTTCACTGCTGTCTCTCCGCACGCAGTGAGGAGTCCCCCCGTGCGTGCGTGGGGACTCCCTCGGCCCGGCTAGGCCTCGGAATGACAGATAAAGCAAGCAACGTCATAGACAAGAGTCCGGTTTGCAAAGCATATAAAACCCTGATCTGTACAAGGCCGAGGTAAGAGGGACTACCGCACGACTCGCCCTGTCGCTTTGCTTGTCCTTTGCCACCTCTGGTATAATCGCGCCATGCGTAGTCGCTTCACCCTTTTTCATTTACCATACCGGATGGGATTTGGGCTGCTGGTTGCCTTGCTGTTGGCTGCTGTCCTGCTGCCGGCTCATAGTCACCCTGCCCGCGCCCAGGGCCAACGTCTGGTGCTAGCCTTTTACTACACCTGGTTCGACGAAAACACCTGGACTTCCGCCAAAGTGCCGGATATGCCCTTGCACCCCTATGTCAGCCGTGACCCAGGGGTGATGGATCGTCACATTGCTCAGGCGCAAGCCGCCGGCATTGATGCCCTGGTGGTGAGCTGGTATGGCCCCGGTGGTGGCAACCAAACCGAAACCAACTTTGCCACCATGCTCGATGTAGCTGCGGCGCGTGGCTTTAAGCTGGCGCTGGATGTAGAAGTAACCAGTCCCTTTGCCGGCAGCGGCAGCGCAGGCACGGTGCAAATGCTGCGCCACGCGCTGGCTACCCACGTCAATCATCCCGCCTACCTGCGCGTAGACGGCAAACCTGTGCTCTTTTTCTGGCGACAACAGCGCTACAGCGTAGCCACCTGGCAAAGCATTCGCGATCAGGTAGATCCCAATCACGCTGCTATCTGGATCGCTGAGGGCATTGACATGAGCTATCAGGCCGTGTTCGAGGGCCACCATCTCTACTCAGTAACCTGGAACCCGCCCAGCGATGTTGCCTACACCGCCGCCAAATTCAGCCGCTGGATGCAGGCCGAGCGCGACCGTTATGGCTCCTATCGCTATTGGGTGGCTACAGTGATGCCCGGCTACAACGATACCCGCACAGGTCGCAGCAACGCCTTTGTGCGTGGGCGCGACGATGGCGACTACTATGCGCAAACCTGGCAGGCAGCCATCGCCAGCAACCCCGACTGGGTCATTATCACCTCCTTCAACGAATGGCCGGAGGGCACCTACATCGAACCCAGCACGGCCTATGGCGACCGCTACCTGAGCCTGACCGCCGAATGGGCAGGACGCTTCAAAAGCGGCGCGGCCCTGCCTTACAGCCCGCCCGCGGCAAGCGCTCCTGCTCAGTCGACACCCCGTGCCGCGGCTGCACCCACCCCTGCGCCTACGCCCACCCCTGTGCCTACGCCCAGCTACGCCGCAGTGCGTGTCACCGCCGATGTGCTTAACCTGCGTGTCGCTCCCGCCAGCGCCGCGCCCATTCTCAGCCAGACCACAGCGGGCGCAGTCTGGCGCGTGTTGAGCAGGCTGGATGACGGCAGTTGGTGGCAGGTGTGTTGCCTGGCCCGTCAACGCGCGTGGGTAAGCGGCGAATGGGTTGAGCCAACCGGCCCTGCGCAAGCTCTGCAACAAATCCCTGTAGTGATTCCTGCTGCTGTCGGCAGCCAGCAGCGCATCGGTAACCAACAATAATTGCTGCTTTTTCTTGTTCTGATGGAGGTTCCCTTGCCCAACCAGCTTCCCTCTCTGTACGACGATGTGGCCGAAGTTCTCATTAGCGAAGAGCATATCCAGCGCCGGACAGCCGAGCTGGGCGCACGGATCTGCCGCGACTTTGTCGGCGAGCAAATCCTTATCATTGCCGTGCTCAAAGGCGCCTTGCTCTTTTTGGCCGATCTGATCCGCCATATTGATCTGCCGCTCGCGGTGGATTTTCTGGCAGTATCCAGCTACGGTGCGGGTACCGAAAGCAGTGGAGTGGTTCGCATCCTCAAGGACCTCGACGAAACCATCACCCATCGTAACGTTATCATCGTGGAAGACATTGTCGACTCCGGGCGCACGCTGGATTATCTGTTGCGCATGTTGCGCCAACGCAACCCCGCCACCCTGCATGTTTGCACCCTGCTGGACAAGCGTGATCGCCGCGAAATCGAAGTGCCCATTGACTACGTAGGCTTTGAAGTGCCCGATGCCTTTGTGGTGGGCTATGGTCTCGACTACGCCGAGCACTATCGCCAGTTGCCTTTCATCGGTGTACTCAAGCCGGAAATCTACGAATAACCCCATGATACGGCTCTCAGCGCGTGGCTGTCTGTGGATCGGAATCAGCTTGGCTTTAGGCTGGGTGTTGCTGGCCGCGCCCGCGGCCCAGGCTCAACCGCCGCCGCCGCGCCTTGTGGTGCAGCCCGGCGACACCCTGGCTACCCTGGCTGAGGCCCACGCCACCACCGCTGAGACTCTGGCCGCCGCCAACAACCTTGCCCCGAACACCAGCGTGTCGCCGGGGCAGGTAGTGGCCGCCCCCCCCGCCACCCAGCCACTCGTGCCCGTAGAAGCGCAGCCGCGCGACACTCTGCGCCGCATCGCTCGTCGTCAGGGCGTATCGTTGGCCCAGGTGCAGGCCCTCAATGCCCTGCCTGCCGATGCTTTGCTTGTTCCTGGTCAGGATGTGCTGATTCCTGCGCCGTTTGCCGTTGCCTTGCCTTCCGGCCCCATCCGCGCCATCACTGCCGACCCGCCGCTGGCGCGCCAGGGCCAAACCGTGCGCCTGCAAATCACCCTGGCCGCAGATCAGCCGCTCAGCGTCACGGTGGGGCTGCCGCCGCAGCAAGTGCCGCTTTACCCGACAGATGCCCACACGCTGCAAGGGCTGGTCGCCCTTAACGCCTTCACCGAGCCTGGCGCTGTTTGGCTGGATATAGCCTGGCAACAGCCCGGCGAAACCATCAGCCATACCCTGCGCTGGCCTTTGCCGGTGGCCGAGGCCGGTTACCCCACCTACGACATCGTGCTGCCCGACGACAAAGGTGACTTGCTGGCCCCAGAGCTGGTGCAGGCTGAACTCGACCGCATGATCGCGCTGTGGAGCCAGATCAGCACAGCGCAGCTTTGGTACGGGGCCTTTCTACGTCCCGTAACCCGCGAATTTCTCACCAGCGCCCCCTATGGGCAACGCCGCTCCTATAACAGCGGCCCGGTTAACAGCTTTCACGCCGGGCAGGATTTCGCCGCCCCCGAAGGCGCAGCCGTGATCGCCCCCGCCGCAGGGCGTGTGGTACTGGCCGAGGCGCTACCTGTGCGCGGCAACGCTGTGTTGCTGGATCACGGGCGCGGTGTGTTCACCGGCTATTGGCACCTGGTAGATTTGGCGGTGGCAGCAGGCCAAAGTGTGCAGCCGGGTGATCTGCTGGGTCATGTCGGAACCACCGGCCTCAGCACTGGCAATCACCTGCACTGGGAACTGCGCGTCAACGGCTTTGCCGTAGACCCCATGCAGTGGCTGGTCGTACCATGATGTCAAGGCGCTTGACCCCGCCCAAACCGCAAGTATAATGCCTTGCCATACTGTACCAAATCAGGTAATCCCTTGAACACATTGAGTTTGTCTGTTTGCATGCCCGCCTACAACGAAGAAGCCAATCTGCCGGGCATGATCGCTGACGTGGTTGCCATCATGCAGCCGCGTTTCACCGATTTCGAGATCGTCGTCACCAACGACGGCAGCAAAGACCGCACCGGCGCAGTGCTGCGCGAGCTGGCCGCACGCTATCCGCAGCTCAAACCGGTAGATCACACTGTAAACCAGGGCTATGGTGCCGCGGTTTTTACCGCCCTCAGCCATGCCACCAAAGACGTGATCTTCTTCACCGACTCCGACCGCCAATTCAAGCTGGAGGAGATTGACCGTCTGGTGACTCATCTGGCTGGCAGCGATCTGGTGGTGGGCTATCGCGCGCCGCGCCGCGACCCTCCTCAGCGCGTGCTGTTTGGCCGCGGCTGGAGCGGCCTGGTGACATTGCTTTTCGGCTACACCGCGCGTGATATTGATTGCGCCTTCAAGCTGCTGCGCCGCTCGGCTTTCAGCGCGGTAGCGCCTAGCATCGTGTCGCGCGGGGCTACCTTCAGCGCCGAATGGCTGGTGCTTTCTAAACGCGCTGGTTTTCGCATAGCCGAAGTGCCGGTAAGTCACCTGCCGCGCACCGCCGGTGCCCAAACCGGCGCCCGTCCCGATGTGATCAAGCGTGCTTTTCGCGAGTTGTGGCAATTTCGTTTGCGCCTGTGGCGCGGCGAGGTGCATCTGCCCGCGCCCGCAGCCGGGGAGTAGCCGCGCGGTGCGCCTGCTGGCCCTGGCGCCGACCGCCTTTTTTGCCGATTACGGTTGTCATGTCCGCATTCGGGGGCAACTGACCGCACTGCAACAGCGCGGCCACAGCGTACACCTGGTCACCTACCCCGCGGGGCGCGAGGTAGACGGGCTGATCACTCACCGCCCACCGCTGTGGCCGCGCCGCTTTACCTTGCCGGTTGGCTCCTCTCGGCGCAAGCTGCTGCTCGATGCCCTGTTGGCGCCCACTGCTTTGGCCGCAGCTCTGCGCTTTCGGCCTGATGTGATTCATGCCTATCTGCACGAGGGGGCCTTGCTGGGCGCTGGGTTGGCGCGGCTGTTGCGCGTGCCCCTGGTTTTTGATTTCCAGGGTAGCCTCACCGCCGAAATGCTCGACCACCGCTTTCTGCACAGCTACAGCCCCTTGCTGCCCCCCTTGCGTCGTCTGGAGCGCTGGATCAATCGCCGTCCTGCTGCCGTGCTTGCCAGCTCGCATCACGCCGCGGCCCTGCTGCGCGGTGACGGTGTGCCCGCGGCGCGCATCCACCCCTTGCCTGATAGTGTAGACCCTGCCCTGTTCCGCCCGCGTGCCGAGTTGCCCGCCCCGGCATTGGCTGCCCTGCGCCGTCACTTGCATCTGCCTGACGACAGGCCGCTGCTGCTCTATCTGGGCTTGCTGGCTCCCTATCAGGGCACCGATCTGTTGTTGCAGGCCATGCAGCACCTGGTGCAGCAGCGTCCTGTGCCTCACCTGTTGCTGATGGGCTTTCCTCACCTCGAACACTACCGACGTCTGGCCGCACAGCTGGGCGTGGCTGCTCATGTCACTTTCACCGGGGCCGTATCCTACGAGCAAGCGCCCCTGCATCTGGCGCTGGGCGATGTAGCCATCGCTCCCAAGCTGTCCGCCACCGAGGGCAGTGGCAAATTGTTGCCCTACATGGCCGCCGCTCTGCCCATCGCCGCCTTTGATACCCCCGTGGCCCGCGAATATCTGGGCGATGCCGCGGCCTACGCCCCTGCCGGTGATGCCGCGGCCCTGGCGCAGGCCATCACTGCACTGCTGCAGCAGCCGCAGGCTGCCCGTGCCGCCGCGCTCACGCTGCGCGCCCGTGCCATCAACCATTACACCTGGGGACATGCCGCCCAGCAAATTGAGGCAGTCTATGGCGCGTTGGGCGTATAGCACGCGTCTGTGGCCGGTGTTCGTCGTGGCGTTACTCAACGCGGCGCTGTTTGCTCTGCTCACCCCGCTGTGGCAGGCCCCCGACGAGCCGGGTCATGTCGAATATGCCTGTCTGATGGCCGAGCTGCGCCGCGCGCCGCGGGGCCACGAGCGTTCCGCCGCGCTGCAAGCGCGCATCCTCGACAGCCTGGCCCGGCATGACTTTTGGCGTGCGGTACAGGCCACACCGCCCCCATCCCTGCCGGTGCGCTTTGCCGATGATCCTTTTCTGGCCCGCTCTGCCAGCCAGATCGGTGATGAAGCGCCGTGGTACTATGGCGTGCCGGCCGCGCTCTGCACCGCGCCGCTGCCGTTGGCATGGCAAGTGCGCCTGATGCGGCTGTGGGGTGCATTGCTTTTTGCCGTGGCTGCCGCCCTGGTAGCCTGGGCATGGGGGCAGCCCCCGGCAGGCAGTGTGGGCTGGCTGCATCCCCGGGTTTTCGCTTTATTGCCTATGCCCGCGTTCATTGCCGGTTCAGTGAACAACGATGCCTTGGCACTGGCGGCGGGTGCGCTGGTGTTTGCCGTGTGGCAACGACGCCCGCGCGGGTGGCAGCTTTTGTTGGCAGCGGCTTTGCTGTTGGCGTTGGCCGCCAAAAAAACCACTTGGTTTCTGCTGCCCTGGCTGGTCTGGCTGAGCGCGGCTGCTGGCTGGCGCGCGCTGGGCCGCCGTGGCTGGAGCTGCACCCGGCGCATGGCGTTGAGCCTGTTGGCTGTGGTCGCCGTAGGCCTGTTGCTGCAACTGCCCACTGCCATGCCCGCAGGCTGGCGTGGCTTTGCCCAGTTGGGCGCGGGTGGACGTGTTCGCACCGCTCTGCCAGATGGCAACGCAGGCTGGGCCGTGCATGTTGTTGCTGCCTCCTCCGGTCAGACCGCGCGGCTCATTCAAAACCTCGATCAGGCCGATAACCCGGTGGCGGCGTGGCGCGGTCAAACGCTCACCCTGCAAGCCTGGGTGCGCCGCGCTGATGGTGCGCCTGGCGCGGGGCGCTTGCTGCTGCGTGATGCAGCGCACACCACCACGGCAGCTTTCACTGCCACCGATAGCTGGCAGCCAGTGGTGTTGCAGCACAGCGTGGCGCTCACCACCACCTATCTCACGGTGGTGGCGCTGCCGGAGGTCGCGGCAAGCCCGGCAGAAACAGGCGGTTTTCTGTTGGCTGTCGCTACCTTGCGCACGGCGGCACATCCTGCGCGTGAGTGGTTGCATAACGGCAATTTTCAGCGCCCGGCGCGCCTGGCTGAGTTGCTGGCTGCGCCCTGGCGCACCCGCTGGCAGCAGTTTGCACCGCGCCTGGCCTTGGCCTGGCCCGATGTCCAGGCCGTGCGTACCCGCTTGCTTTACCTGGCGCTGCTGTTTCCCGGTTTCTGGGGTAATTTTGGCTGGCTGCAACGCCCCTTGCCGTTGGCGCTGTATCTGCTGCTGGCGCTGTGGAGCGCAGCCGCCCTGTTTGGCCTGCTGCGCCGCTGGCCTGTAGCGGTGGAGCAGGCCCGGCCGCGCGGCTGGGTGTTGGCGGTGATGCTGGCCGTGCTGCAAACCGTGGCCCCGATGATCGGTCGCGACTGGCAGCCGCAGGGCCGCTACCTCTTCCCTGCGCTGTTGCCCATCACCGCCTTGCTGGTGGTTGGACTGGATGAATGGGCGCACTTTGCTGCCCATCCACGCCGCGGCTGGCTGTTGCTGGCCGCGGTCGCCGTGTTGAACGTGGCCGGTTTGCTGACCGTCACACGGTAACGTGCGGTTCCGGCACTACAGTACAAGGCGGGCTGTTAGTTGTGTCTCGCTGTCAACCGGCGTATAATAACACCCGCCCTTTGTGGCCCGTAGCCTGTATTGAGATCGAACTCTGCCACTGGAAAAGCCTTTTCCCTTGAACACTCAGCTTCCCGAAGCGCGGCTTGAGCGCCGCGTAGCCATCAACTCCAGCCTTTTGCTCATGGCCTATGGCTTTCAGGCAGTGATCAGCCTGGTGATTGTGGGTGTTGTGGCGCGTTACCTGGGTCAGGCTGGCCTGGGGCGCTACGCCTTCA
Source organism: uncultured Caldilineales bacterium (assembly GCA_937907455.1). Taxonomy (GTDB): domain Bacteria; phylum Chloroflexota; class Anaerolineae; order JAAEKA01; family JAAEKA01; genus JAAEKA01. The sequence goes on along the minus strand of CALESQ010000050.1, from coordinate 27,595 downwards.
TCATCAGCTTCATCGAGCTGTTTACTACCTTTGCCGATATGGGCATGAGCCGCATTCTGGTGCGTGAGATTGCCCGCAACCGCGCCGAGGCCACGCGCCTCACCAGCGCCATCTGGACGCTGCGTCTGGCGCTGTCGCTGCTGACGTTGCTGCTGGTGGGCATCATCACTGCGCGCAACGGCGATGGTTTGTGGATTGCCACGATGGCTTTTCTGCTGTCGCAGGTTATCTACCTGCTGGGCGATGTGTTTGCTGCGGCCTTTCAGGGCTATCAGCGTATGGAGCACCAGTTCTGGAGCCTCATCATCTCGCAGGTGGTGATGCTGCTGGCTACCTTGCTGGCGGTATGGCTTGACCTGGGGCTGCTGGCCTTGTTTGCCGCCCGTATTTTGGCTAACAGCACGCGTCTGGCCTATGTGTGGTGGATCAGCGCGCGGCGTGGCTTTGCTGAAGCCCATGTGTTGCGGGGAGTGTTCAGCGGTGGCGTGGTGTTGTTGCGCTCGCTGCCGGGTCTACTCAGCCGCCGCCGTCGTGTGGGTCGGGCTGCCGCCATGAATTGGCTGGATGAGCAGGGCCGGCATTTGGCCGCGCGCTGGCAAGAGGCGCGGCTGGCCGCGCAGTTGCTGGTCGAGTCGCTGCCTGTAGGCATCAGCCTGGTGCTGCAAAACTACATTTGGCGCGGTGGCGTGGTACTCACCGTGTTGTGGCTGGGTCAGCAGCAGGGCGATTTGGTGAACGGCGTGCTGTACGGCCCGTTGCGCGCCGTGCAGCAGATCCGCATTATCCCCGGTGCCTTTGCCGCGGCCATGCTGCCGGTATTCAGCGACCGTGCCACCACGCGCCGTGCTGATTTTGACACCGCCTTTGCCAAAACCATCAAGCTGTTCACGGCCATCAGTCTGCTGATCTCGCTGGCTTTCACCTTTCTGGCCGATCCTTTGGTGCGCCTGTTGCTCGGCAGTGATATTGATCTGTCCATGGCCGCCGCGGTGATGGCTACGCTGGGTTGGGTGGTGGCCCTTTACTTCCCCAATTGGCTCTACGGGGCCACGCTGGTGGCGTTGGGCAAACAGCGCATCGAAACGCTGGGCCTGGCGCTGGGTCTGCTGATGGGGGCACTGGTGGCCTGGTGGGGCATTCCCCGTTTCGGCGCGTTGGGTGTGGTTTATGGCATTCTGGCCGCCGAAGGCAGCTATTTTGTGGTGGGCACGCTGGCGATGCGCGACCATTTTCATTGGCGCACGCTGGGCCTATCGCTGCTGAAGATAGTGCTTTCCTGCCTGTTGGCTGGTGTGGTGTTCTGGTTGAGCAGTGGGCTATGGCAGCGCTGGCTGGCTGCGGGGCGTGTGCCCTCAGGCGATACCGGTGCAATCATCGAGGTGTTGGTGGTGGGGCTGCTGGGATTGTGCGCTTTTTTTACTGCCCTGCTGCTGCAACGCACTTTTAACGACGACGAGCGCGAGGCTATACGCGCCATGCTGCGCCTGCGCTGAGTGTGCTTGCGTTCCGCTGTCGCCAACGCGCCCACACCGCGCCAGCTTTTGACTTTTGTGTTTCATCCGCTTGTTTCAAGCGGCCAAGTCCTATAGAATCGCTATCATGCAAGCTAACTCCAAGCGCCTGGTCATCATCGGCCTGGATGGCGCAACTTTTGATCTGATCGAACCGTGGATTGCCAGCGGTGACCTGCCTAACCTGCAACGTCTGATGGAGCAGGGCAGTTGGGGCGCGCTGGAATCGGTGGTGCATCCCTTCACGGCCCAAGCCTGGACTTCGATGGTGACGGGCACGCAGCAAGGCAAACACCGCGTTTTTGATTTCTGGGAACGTGATTTTCAAACCTATGGCTTTCGTCTGATCAATGCCAGCCATCGTGCCTTGCCCGCCCTGTGGAATTTGCTTAGCGAAGCTGGCCGGCAGGTGATCGTAGTCAACGTGCCGCAAACCTATCCGCCAGAGCCGGTGCGCGGGGTGATGGTGAGCGGACGCGATACCCCCGGTCTCACCGCAGCCTATACCTATCCGCCGGAGCTAAAGCCAGAGCTGGATCATGTTAGCGCCACGCCCTATGTGATCGTGCCCAACGATTGGTTGTGGACACAGCGTAACCGGCCCGACCTGGCCCGCACCGAGCTGCTGCGCGAGGTGGATGTGCGCTTTGATGCCACGCTGCATCTGATGGATACCCACCCGTGGGACATGGTGTTTTTTGTGGTTAGTGCCACCGATGGTGCCGCCCATTTCTTCTGGAAATACCACGACCCCACCCATCCGCTTTACAATCCGGCAGAGGGTGAGCGCTATGGTGACACCATTCGTGAGATCTACCGGCGCTGCGATGCGCGCATCGGTGAGCTGTTGCAGCGGGTACAGGATCAGCCCGATGTCAATGTGCTGGTGGTGTCTGATCACGGCCAGGGGCCGCTGGGGCCACAGACGGTTCATTTGAACCTGTGGCTGGCGCAGCAAGGGCTGTTGGCCTTTCGCAACGGGCGCAGCCAGGGCAGCCTGAGCGAGCGCGCCGCCATTGTGGCTTCGCACGCGGTGCAGCGCGGCAAGCAGTGGATCTATCGCCGCGTGGGCTTTCAGACGCTTACCAAGCTGCGTCATTGGTGGCCGGACAGCCTGCGTACCCGCCTGGGAGCCGAAACCTTTTTCCCCGGCGTGGACTGGTTCAACACCCGCGTCTTTAGCGAAGAGCTGCGCGGCAATATCTGGATCAACCTGGCCGGTCGCGATCCGCACGGCATTGTGCAGCCCGGCGAGGAATACGAAGCCCTGCGCACGCAAATTATCGCCACGCTGCCGCTGCTTACTGACCCCGCGACCGGCGCCCGTGTCATCCGTAAAGTGTGGCGACGCGAAGAGCTGTATCATGGCCCCTATCTGGAGCGTTTTCCTGATCTGGTGGTCGAAGCTGAGTATGCTGATGTGTTCAAGGCACACGGCACGTATGCAGGCGATGCCGCAGCCCGCCAACTGAGCGCTGCCGAGCTGGCCCGCATCAACATCACCGGCTGTCACCGCAGCAATGGCATTTTCATCGCCTGGGGGCCAGATATTCGGCCTGGCGAACGCGTGCAGGGTGCGGCTCTGGTGGATATTGCTCCCACTGCGCTGCACCTGATGGGCCAACCCGTGCCGGTGGAGATGGACGGCCATGTGCTGTCTGTGGTGCAGGGTGGCCCGGTGCGTGCAGCCACTCTGGCTGAAATGGGCTTTACGGGTGTCGGTGATGAGGTGCAGTTTAGCGACGCCGAGGCTGAATACGTGCGCGAACGCCTGGCTGGTTTGGGCTATCTGGGATAAAGGACAGAAACAATGGATGCCATCAATTGGCTTACCCTGCTGGGCAATGCCCTGTGGATCATCGGCGCTGCCGCGGCGCTGGCGGCATTCAGCTACGCTGATTGGCAGCGCCGCCTGGTGCAGCCGCGCCTTTCGTTGCGTCAGGCGCTGGGTCGGCCTGCCTTTCAGGCAGGCTGGAGCCTGGCCCTGCTGCTGGTTTGTGCGGGTATGGCGCTGCTTAGCGATGCCTGGTGGTTGGCACTGCTGTGGGCCGTGTTGGCCCTGGCATTTTTATATCTCGGCAGCACTGCGTTGCTGCGCAAGGAGTAAGACCTGATGAACAAGCTACGTGACAGTCTGCTTTGGGGCATTATTTTGGTCGTAATCGGCGTTGGTTTTTTGGTGTGGAACTCGGGCGTGCTGGGTGATGCCCAACAAACCGTCATCTGGGTGCTGGAAGGTGTGTTTGCTGTGCTGGGCCTGGTGTTCATCGGCAGCTATCTGGCTCGCCGCGATCACTGGTGGCGCTTGATCCCCGGCTTTACCCTGTTGTCGGTGGCATTGGTGATCCTGCTTTCGGCTCAGCAGGCGGCTACCACGCTGGTGGCGGCGGCGCTGCTGGGCGGTGTAGCCCTCGCCTTTGTGGTGATCTATCTTAGTGATCGCACTACCCGCTGGTGGGCGCTGATTCCCTTCGGTTCGATTGCAGTGATGGCACTGCTGGCGCTGCTGAGTACCTCACCCACGGCCACGTTGCCGTTGCTGGGCGCGGTGCTGTTTGGCGGCATGGCGTTGGTTTTTCTGATGGTGTATTTTCTTGCCCCTGAGCGTCAGCGCTTTAGCTGGGCGTTGGTGCCGGCTACTGCGCTGGGTGTGATGGCGCTGGTGGCGCTGGCGCTGTACCTGCCCGATGCCGTGCCTGCATTGGCGGGGGTCATCCGCTTCTGGCCGCTGACGATTCTGCTGGTTGGCGTGGTTTTGATCGTCTTCGCCGCCCTCACTCCGGCCAAGCGCCCCGTCGCGGCCCCGCTGGCTGTGCCCACGGCTGTACCCACTGCGCAGCCCGCGGCTGCCTCTGGTACCAGCGTACTCAGTGTGGCCGAAGAGCCTGCCCCTGCTCGCCGCACGCTGATCGAACGCTCGCCGATCAGCCTTGCCACGCCGGAGCCACCTGCATCTGACCCCAAAGCTGGCGAGGTGAAGGACATCTACGAATATCTCAAATCGGCACCGCCTGAGGGCAAGTGACCGGTGATAGCGAAACAGAAGGTGTAACAAGTACCCCGATCTTCCAGGATCGGGGTACTTGTTGGTTATGGCCTGTTGTCTGTCAATAGCAATTCACTGAGCGCCGCGGCGATTTGTTCGGCAGCATGAGGGTGAGCCAGGGTGCCGCAGTGCTGCTGCATGGTGGTTAGCACCGGCGATGCAGGGTCTAGCCATGTTTCTGCCAGCGCGGCGATGCGCTGCGGTGTGTGAGCCAGCTTGCCTACGCCGTTTTGCTCTACATAAGCCACATTGCCGGTTTCCTGGCCGGGGATGTAGCCGCTGAGGATCATGGGCAGGTGGCAAGCCAGCGCCTCAGCGATGGTGCCGGGGCCGGCTTTGCTGATGAGCAGATCGGCGGCGGCCATCCAGCGGGGCATATCTTGTACAAACCCTTGCACGGTCACGGGGATGGGCCAGGTGGCGCGGCTGAGACGCTGCTGCAGCGCCTCGTTGCGCCCGCAAACCACCACCAGTTGGCCGTCGCGTCGGGCCAGCGCCGGTGCCACGGTTTGGGCAATCATCTCCAGTGGGCCGATGCCTGCACCGCCTCCTAACAGCAGCACCGTGGGCCGCTCTGCCAACCCCAATGCCTTGCGCGCCTGCGCGCGATCTGGCTCTGCCTGACTAAATTCAGGGTGAATGGGCAAGCCCAGCAGGCGCAGCCGTGCCGCGGGCACGCCCAACTGTTGGGCGCGCCGCGCTACTGCTGGTGAAGGCACTACCACCAGATCGCTTTTGCGGTCAAACCAACTGCGTCCGGCGCTGTCCAGATCGGTAACCACAGTGGCGAAGCGGGCGTGCGGCTGCACTGGCTGTATAGCGCGCCGCGCCAGGCTGTTCAGCAGGGGATGTACTGACACGTACAAATCGGCGGGGTGTTCGCGGGCAAAATTGCGCAGCCGCCGTTGCTGCCACAGGCCCGCTCCGGCATCAAGCAGGTGCCAACTGGGGGTGATTTCGCTGCTCCACCACAGGGCACGCCAGAGCCACAGGGTGCGGTCTACCATGGGTTGATAAAACAGGGCGGCGCGCTTGATGGGCCACGAGGCGTAGCGCGTGAGCACATCAACCATCTCGCAGTGTACGGCAGTGCCGTGTTGTGTTGTCAGCGCGGCCATCAAGGCCCGCGCAGAAGCGCGATGGCCGCCACCGGTGTCGGACATTAAAAAGACGATGCGCTTGGTCATGGAAAAAGAAATAAGTTGGCGCTCAGACCGCTGCTGCGGCCGGTCGTCCCTGCGGGATGGTTTCCAATCTTCAGACCGTGTCCGCAGGCACGTGGCTCGGTCTGGAGACCGGCCAGAGCTAGCAAACTCGCTGCGGCCGGTCGTCCCTGCGGGATGGTTTCCAATCTTCAGACCGTGTCCGCCAGTTTCCTACGGCTCACCAAAAAGCACCACCAATTGGGTGTCTTCGTAGCGCGCGCCGCGCACCGGCAGGCCCGCCAGCACGCGCGGCAAGGCAATGGTGCGCTTCCAGTTGCCGATATGCACAATCAGTTCATCGTGCAGCGAGCGGGTGAGCTTCAGATCAGACTTTTGCAGGAAAGGCAGCGGCAGGCGCAGTTGATAGGCGCCATCTACCTTGCGCACCTCTTGCGCCTGTCCCTGGAAGAAAAGCGTGCCCGGATCCTGGTCGCCGTAGAGTGTCTGGCCCATGCGGCGCAGCATCGCAATGCCCACCACTTCTTCATCGAAGAGTGGCACATCAAGGATGGGTAGCGGCGAAAAGGCTTCATCTACAAACTGGCGGTGGCGCGCCTGAATTTCTCCCCAGTTGGCAAAGTAGCCCTGCGTGGCGCTGGATGGAATCATGCGGTTGCACACCACCATGTCGGTGGTATAACCGTACAGGCTGAGATAGGTTAGGGCGCGCTGTGCTTCTTTCACCACCATCTTTTCGGGGTTCAGCACCAGCCGCATCGAAGTCTGCGCCTGATCGCCCAGCAGGGTGCTCACCCGGTTAAGCTGGGCCACCAGGTCTTCCACACTCTGAAACAGACCTTCGTCGGGTAGGGGAATTTCCGTCATGCGTTTCATCATCGGCCCGGCCAGCTTCACCGCAGCTTTCTGGAAGGGAATGATCTTGTCCAGATACCAGCGTGCCAGTTCAGGAAAGGCCAGCAGTTGCAGGGTGGCGCCGGTGGGAGCGCAGTCCACCACCACTACATCATAGCGCCCGCTGTCGGCCAGCGCGGTGATTTGCATCAGGCTGGCCAGCTCCTCCATGCCGGGCAGCACGCTGGTTTCCTCAGCCACCAGGTCGCCCATGCCCCGCCAGATGAACAACGCTGACAGGTATTCCTGCACGCGGCCCCAGTGTAATTCCATCTGATGCAGCAGGTCAATTTCCTGGCCCCACAGGTTGGGAGCCAGCTCAGTCGGCTCGTTATGGATGGGCAGATCGAAGGAATCGGCCAGGCTGTGCGCGGGGTCGGTACTCAGCACCACAGTGCGGTAGCCGAGATCGGCGCAGCGCAGCGCAGTGGCTGCGCTCACACTGGTTTTGCCGACGCCGCCCTTGCCGGTGAACAGTAAAATACGCATAAAGCAACTCGAATCTATAAGCGAGGATAGGCCGACGGCCGCGCCGGCAATTTGTGCATTATAGCACCCGGCTGTGAGGCTGACAAAGTAGCATACGACTTTACGAGATCGCTGCTAGCTGGTACAATACCAAAACATTTGTGCTATTATGGCTTAAGCTGCGCCCTGTTGAACGCGTCATCACGGCGCAGGTCAGTATACGCGCTACATAGCTTCAGCCGTTTTTTAAGGAGAGTGATCATGGCAACTATACGTGAAGGCAATACCTCCGTTCTGTTGGTGGTAGATATGCAGGTAGGCGTGATGGCCGATGCCTCGGACGCATCGCGCGTGCTGGGCAATGCGGCTTGCGCCGTGGAGAAAGCCCGCGTCGCCGGTATTCCTGTTATCTGGGTGCAGCACACCGATGATGACGAGTTGCCTTACAACAGCCCGCAGTGGCAGTGGTCGCCAGAACTGATACCCGCTTCCGATGAGTTGCTTATCCACAAGCGCTTCAACTCCTCTTTTGAACAAACCACGTTGGATGAAGTCCTGGCGCGGTTGGGAGCTTCGCATGTGGTGCTGGCCGGCGCAGCTACCAACTGGTGCATTCGCGCCACGGCCTATGGCGCGTTGGATCGCGGCTACGACCTAACCCTGCTGAGCGATGCCCACAGCACCGGCGACATGGAATTTCAGGACGGCATGGTGATCCCCGCCACGCAGATTATCCGCGAGCTGAACCTGGCTATGACCTGGTTGAGCTATCCGGGCCGTACCAACCGCGCCCTGTCTGTGGCCGAGCTTGACTTTAGCGCGGCTTAATTTGCGTTCAGAATAGGCCCGGCGCAGTTGACAACGAGGCTGGCATTCCCGGCGGCCCTGGCTGGATTATACCCATTGCGCCAGCTTGGCTCATACTATGAATTCTCTCCCTCGCACCGTAACCCTGACTTTGGGACTGATCCTGCTGAACGCTGCTTTTTGGCTGGGCTTCACCCTGTTCGCCGCGGCCGGAGCCATCCCCGGCATTGCGCTGTCTGACACCGTGAAGTGGAGCATGACCGCACTGGCCCTGGCTGCGGCTGTGGCGCTGATCGTGCTGGTCCTGCTGCTGGCCCGACGCGTGCGCCCTGCCTTCTATCTGGCTGTGGTTGTGCTGACCGGCATCGCTTTGCTCTCCATCACCGATCAGTTTGGCTTGCTTGATCTGCTCTCTTTGCTGTTGAGCCTCGCCCCGCTCTTTTTGCTGCTGCGTCACCGGGCCTGGTATTTGCGTTCTGATGGCAAGATTTTGTAAAAACGGGCTGTTTTGATCACCTGGCTGTTGATATCTTGCTTTTGTCTTGACAAAGCACTCACTTGCAGGTATAGTGTTCGCTACTTGTTCGCAGAGAACAGGAAGTTTACACCTATCTGGAGACCTTCTGCACTATGAATGAACTAGGGCAGATGTTGCGCGAAGCGCGCGAGACTCGCCAAATCAGCCTGGCCGAAGCTGAGGCTCAAACCCGCATTCGGCAGAAATTTATGGCTGCGCTGGAGGCAGAGGAATGGGACCTGCTGCCAAACGATGTTGCTACTCGCGGCTTCCTGCGCAAATATGCTGAATATCTGGGGTTGAATCCTGAACAGGTATTGCAGCGCTTTCATAACCGCACAAAAACACAACCGCTCCTGCCGGAAGGCGCGGCTGTGTCTGATCGCGAGGTGGATTACCGCCCCTTGCAGATGGACCTTTCCACCCCGCCGCGCCGCGATATTCCCTGGAAAGGGATCAGCGCCTTGCTGCTGGTAGCAGTATTAGCCGGATTGGGCCTGTACCTGTATTTCTATCAGCCTGACCTGGTTTCCAGGTTGATAAACCTGCCGCGCCAACTGCCAGGCGCCGCAGATGTGATCGCCTTGGAGCCGACTGCATCACCCACAGCCACCATGCAGATCAACCGTGTGACAGCTACTCATACGGCTACCAGCGCAGCCACAGCTACCCCCACCCCGTTGCGGGCGACTCCCACCGTGATTCCTGCGCAGGCTATCACCGCTACAGCAGCCATCACCACCACCGCTACAACCATCACCCAGCCTTTCCGCCCAGCTAATCAGATCGAGTTGGCTGTGAATATCACGTCGCGATCCTGGATACGCGTGATCACCGACGACCGGTTGGCCAGCGAGGCTATTCTCGAGGCCGGCACTACACAATCCTGGCAGGCACAACAAACCATCATCGTGCGCACTGGCAATGCCGCAGGTGTGCAGATCACCATCAACGGTCAAACCTTGCCCCCATTGGGTGGCGTGGGCGAGGTGGTCGAGCGGCAATGGCAGCTTGTAGATGGTCAAATTGTGTTGCTAACGCCGGAAAATGCCGTACCTGTCCCCTCAGCAACGGCCGCGCCATAACCCAACCGGCTCTGCGGGCTGCTCTTGCCTGCTCACTTCATCCAGAATTTGAAAATTCACAGAGACGTTGTCCGCAACGTCTCTCCTTTTTTACTGATGACCAAGCATTCACACCATTCACCTACCTATTACCTGCTCACATTGGGCTGCCCGAAAAACACAGTAGACAGCGAAGGCATGGCTATGTTGTTGCAGCGCGATGGTTACCGCTCCACTGCTCAGCCCGACCGCGCCGATGTGCTGATCGTTAACACCTGCGGTTTTCTGGAAGCTGCCAAAGAAGAGTCTATCGCGGTGTTGCAGGAATTGGCCGCGGGCAAGCGCCGCGGCCAGCGGTTGGTAGCCGCCGGTTGTCTGGCCCAGCGCGACGGCGATGAGATTGCCCGTCGCGTGCCCGGCGTAGATGCCCTGCTGGGCACACGGCGTTGGATGGAAATTGTGCCCCTGGCCCAGCAATTGCGCGCCGCGCGGCGTACAGAGCGCTACACCCTGCTGGGTGATCCTGAACATGATGACGGTGTCGTGCTGCGTCCCGCGGTACCCGGTGGCAGCGCCTACCTGAAAATCAGCGATGGCTGCAACGCCCCCTGCGCCTTCTGCTCCATTCCGCTGTTCAAAGGCAAGCTGCGCAGTCGCCCCCTGGCAGCCGTTGTAGATGAAGCCGCGCGGCTGACAGCGGGCGGCGCTCAGGAGCTGGTGATCGTGGCTCAGGATACCACCGACTACGGCCGTGATCGCGGTGAGCCGGACTCGTTGCCACAGTTGCTTGCCGCCATCTGCCGCCGTGTACCGGAACTTCACTGGCTGCGTTTGATGTATGCCTACCCCGGCCACGTCAGCGACCGGCTTATCGAGGTGATGGCTGCTGAACCGCAGATCGTTCCCTATCTCGACATGCCCCTGCAACACGGCCACCCCGACACTTTGCGCCGCATGCGTCGTCCCAGCAGCAGCGCCTGGGTGTTTCGCACCGTGGAAAAACTGCGTGCTGCCATGCCGGATATAGCTCTGCGCACCACCTTCATCGTTGGCTTTCCCGGCGAAACCGAAGCGGAGTTCCAGGGCTTGCTGGATTTTATGCAGGCCGTTCAGTTTGACAAGCTTGGCGTGTTTCAATGGAGCGCAGAGCCGGGTACGTCTGCCTACGACTTGCCCGGCCAGGTTCCCGACGAGGTGAAGGAAGAACGCTGGCACCGTGTGATGGCCTTGCAGCAGGGCCTATCGCTGGCGCGCAACCAGACTCAGCTAGGCCGACAGCTTCAGGTGTTGGTGGAAGGCCGCGCGGCCGCAAGCGACTTGGCCGGTGAGCTAGCTCTGCCCGGTGGTCAGCCGGTTACCCTGGCGCGCAGCACGCGTGATGCCCCAGAGGTGGATGGTCTGGTGCTGATCCCCGGCAAACCGTTGCCCGTGGGGCGCATGGCTCACGTTACCATCACCGGTGCCCTGGCCTACGACCTGGTGGGCGAGGTAGCCATACAAAACACAACGGCCACGCTGGGGTTCCAGCCGGCCGTCGAATTGCAGCTTTTGTAGCATCCCCGTTCAAAGCCGGGAATAGCACTTACCTGGTGATGTTATGCAGTCTTTTCAAAAGATCAGTTAAACGCTGGTTGCCGCAGAGGGCAGGCAGATTGTCCTTACCTTGCGCCTCAAACCGACAAAGTTGCCTGGAGAGAACCCTGCCTGCCTGTATCGAAACCAGATGGGAAGGGTCGTAACATCAGTTGTTAATGGTTATCAGTTACTTATACGCCCAGCGATAATTCCCTGCTTTGGCCGGTATCCTGGGGGCGGTTACCAATTTCAGACCGAGCCATTGCGCCGGTTCTTATCCGCCCAGCAGTCGTGACCAGAAACCGCGGCGCTCCGGCGTTGCAGGGGGCGGGGTCGCAGGGCTGTTAGTCGGGGCCGGTGGCGAGGCGGTTGCCCCCGGCGCACCTGACATCAACCGCGCCACCGTATCTTCCAGCACATGCACGCGCGTTTCTGTGCGCTCGCGATAGTCTGCATAGCGGCGGCGCTGTTCTGCCAGATCACGTTCCAGCTCCAACATTCGGTCGCGCAGCCCGGCGGCTTCGCTCTTCAGGTTCAGGTTATCCTGGATCATCACCCCCATCAGGCTGCGGCTGGCCTGCTGGCTGTTGAGAATGATCTGCTGAGTGTCGGTCAACCCCTGAATTGCCTCACGCACGAAGCGCGCCGCCGGGGCAAGTGCCTCGACAGGTTGCAATGCGCGCACCGATGTTTCGACCTCATCAAAAACCATTGCAGGGTCATCGTCGGTGGGTTGCTCTGCCCAAGTGGCATCCGCATAGTCCGACGGCGCTAACGCAGCGCCATCGCGCGCCTCGTGCAGCTTGGTCGTCACCTGATCGTAGGTCCAGCCCTCTTCCAACCAACCTTTGATGCGCGCCAGCACCTCCAGATCGTTGCCAGAGTAGCGCGGCCCATCTGCCAGCACGCTTTCGCTGCCATCGAGAAACGCGTCAAAACGTCCGCTCCAGCGGCGCAGCGTGGCCTGACTGATCTCCAGCAGCTCGGCGGCTTCGGCAGGGTCAAGCAGGTCAGCCTGCTGTGCCACAAGATCGAGATCAGCCATCGTTGACCACATGGAAATCGGCGTCAATCACATCGTCGCGCCCTGTTGTGGCGTTGCTGTTTTGCGTAGCCGTGCCGCTGCGATACTTTGCCACTACCTCCGGCGGAGCCAGCGAGATGAACAGGCGCATCAGCAGCAGAAAGATTGCCACCTCATCCAGCTGCCCCAGGAAGGGGATGAAATCCGGCAAAATGTCAACCGGCAGAATGAAGTAACCAAAAGCAAGTGCCGGTAGCAAGACCTTCAGCAGCCCCGACACCTGCGGATCGGTGTAAAGTTTATAGGCCAGTTGTCCGCTCTGCAAGATCTCTTGCAGCACGTTGTTGTTTTTTTCTGTCGCCATCAGCGGATGTTGTCTCCTTTACTTGAGCCGACCTCGCCATTCATCGAGACGTTCCCGGCTTCGTGGTTTCGAGGCGGTGTGGTGTATTTGTCGTGAGCTTCAGCCAGCATTATACTCTGAGCAAGCGATTTCGCAAGGGTATAGCCGAAACGGTTGTGTATGGATTTCGGTTGGAACGTGTTACCACCCAGGCGAATTCGGTGTCTCAAGCCACGAAGCCCCTGCCGGGGCTTTCGGAGAGCGCCTAAGGGCGCTTCGTTCTCTGAGCCGGAACCATTCATTGTCCGGCTCTTGTAATTCAACCGAAAGTCGCACACTACCGCCGAAACGATCCTGTATGAGCAGCTTGTTGCGCAGCTTGCGCCATCATTCGCCCGCCATGCTGCGGGCCATTGCCGAAACCAACGGCATCGAGCTTGTCGGCAACCAGCCTCGCCAGATGCAAACTCAACTGGCGGCTGAGTTGAGCGAGGCTGCCCACCTGCGGGCTGCCGTAGCCGCATGCAGCCTCGCCGCACAAGCGGCACTGGCTGCCCTGCAACAGGCGGGCGGTCGCAGCCTGCGCTCTGCCTTCGAACGGCGTTTTGGCGTAATCCGTCCGGCAGGACCGGGCAAGCTGGAGCGCGAGCGCCCGCACCTGGCCCCAGTCACCGCCGCCGAAGAGCTGTGGTATCGTGGGTTGATCTACGCAGCCTTTGCAGAGACGGCAGATGGTCTGGCTGAGTTCCTCTACCTGCCTGATACGTTGGCCGAGCAGTTGCCGCCGCCGCCGCCCGTAGCCGATGCCTTTCCTCCGGCTCCGTTGGTCGAACAGACAGCTCAGGTCATGCCTCAGATCGTGTTGCATAATCTGGGCACGTTGCTTTGCCTGGTGCAGGCCGGCCAGGTATGGCTGTTGCCCGGTGATGACCTGCTGCAATGGCAAAACCGCTCTCTATACGAGTATGCGCAGGTGATGTTGCACGCGCCCGCTGCCGCATTTTCCAGCTCTCAGCCATTTGATCCTGCCAGCACAGCCAGCAGCGCCGCGCTGGCTCTCACCCTGGCCGCAGAGATGGGCTGGCTGCGCCGCCGCGGTCGTCAGGCAGGATTGCACGCAGCCCGGGTGCGCACCTGGCTGGAGCAACCACAGCCAGAGCAGCAATGTTTGCTGCTGGATGCCTGGACTGCCTCAACCCGTTGGAACGACCTGTGCCGTGTACCTGCGCTAGCCTGTGAACAAACCGGCTCGTGGAGCAATGACCCTGCGGCTACCCGGCGTAACTTTCTCAGCTTGTTGGCCGTATTGCAACCGGCAAGCTGGTACAGTCTGGACGATCTGGCAGCAGCGATTCGCATCCACGCCCCGGATTTTCAGCGGCCCGGTGGCAACTACGACACCTGGTACGTGCGCCGCCGTCACGATGGCGAGTTCCTGCGCGGGTTTGATCACTGGGATGAGGTGGAAGGCGCCTTGCTGCGCTTTATGCTAACAGGCCCGTTGGCCTGGCTGGGCGCGGTGGAGCTTGATCAAATGGCTGCCCCTGCCGCTTTCCGCTTGAGTGCAGCCGGCGCAGCCTGGCTGCATGGTCACGCACCTCCCGCGGCGGCCGAGCCTGCTGCGCTGGTGGTAGCCGCTGATTTCAGCGTGCGCGCTTCGCTGGCTGTGCCGCTGCTGGATCGCTTTCGTCTGGCCCGTTTCACCACCTGGCAAGCGCCGGAGCCGCAGGATGAAGCACCGGTGTTTCGCTACCGGATTTCACAGAGCGGTTTGCAGCGCGCGGCGCGACACGGCATCAGTGTAGCGCAGGTGCTTGACTTTTTACGCCAACGCGCAGCCGTGCTACCTGACAACGTCACGCGCGCGCTGGAAAACTACGACCTGCGAGCCAAGTAAACAGGCAACAGCATCAGCCATTCCCGCTTTGGTTGTTTCCTTCGGGATGGTTCCCAATCTCCAGACCGAGCTATGCGCTTGAAGATCTGATTGCTTTGGCCGGTCCCTCATGTCTGCTTTGCCCGGTCTCTCATGTCTGCTTTGCCCGGTCTCTCATGTCTGCTCTGGCCGGTCTCCAGACCGAGCCACCCCCTGCGGACACGGTCAGGAGATTGGGAACCATCCCGCAGGGACCGGCCGCAGCACAGAGACCGAGCCATGTGCCTGCGGAGGCCGCAGCAGAGATTTGACCCGTCTGCTTTGGCCGGTCTCCAGACCGAGCCACCCCCTGCGGACACGGTCAGGAGATTGGGAACCATCCCGCAGGAGACCGGCCGCAGCACAGAGACCGAGCCATGTGCCTGCGGAGGCCGCAGCAGAGATTTGACCCGTCTGCTTTGGCCGGTCTCCAGACCGAGCCACCCCCTGCGGACACGGTCAGGAGATTGGGAACCATCCCGCAGGGACCGGCCGCAGCACAGAGACCGAGCCATGTGCCTGCGGAGGCCGCAGCAGAGATTTGACCCGTCTGCTTTGGCCGGTCTCCAGACCGAGCCACCCCCTGCGGACACGGTCAGGAGATTGGGAACCATCCCGCAGGGACCGGCCGCAGCAGGGATTTGACCCCCTGCGGACACGGTCTGGAGACCGGCCGCAGCACAGAGACCGAGCCATGTGCCTGCGGAGGCCGCAGCAGAGATTTGACCCCCTCACGGAGTGACAAAGAACAATTCATGGAATCAGCAATAACCCTATTTACTTTCGTCGTGCTGGCAATGATTTTGGTGCTGGCTAACATGGAGCAGTACCATCGCGCTTTTCGCTGGCTGACACTGGCGATTCTGGCACTGCTTAACCTGTTTTTCATGCTGTTGGGCGTCAGTGGCCTGGCTCTGGAAGGCTTGACCGATACCGTGCAAATGCCGGATGCCGTTCTGACAGCCTATGTCAGCCTTTTTCGTGTGATGGGAATAGCAGGTTTGCTGGCCTTTTTACCCATGTTGCCGCCGGTGCGGCGGTTGCTGGCGCGCGTACTTTTTATCAACCCCGCCTCCACCGTGCATACGACGGCCCTGGTATACGCAATCTATTTGCTTGGCTCTGGCATTGGTCAACAGCCGTTGATGAGCAATCCCGAGGCATTAGAAGGGCTGGAGGCCGTCGGCGGGGTCAGCGCCGCGGCAATTTGGTCGCAGGCGTTGGGCATGGTGCTGGTGGCTGTATCAGGCGTGGGGCTATTTACCCGCCGCTCACTGCGCCAGGTAGCCGAGCGACTGGATTTGCGCGTGCCCACTGTGCGCCAAGTATTGGTGGGTGCGGGCGCAGTGGTGGTGCTGTTCGCTTTGCAGATCGGCGTTACCGCAGGCTGGCAGGCGTTGGATCCGGAGGGCTTGGCGCAGATTGATGATGCCAGCTCGCTGCTGCTGGGCAATCTTACCGGCCTCAGCGGCGCCTTTACCGTGGGGATGGCTGCCGCATTGGGTGAGGAGCTGATCTTCCGCGGCGCTTTACAGCCGGTATTCCGCTTGTTGCCCACCGCCCTGCTGTTTACTCTGCTGCACAGCCAATATGCCATCACCCCTGCCACTGTGCTGATTCTGATCATCGCACTGATCCTGGGCGTGGTACGCAATCGCACCAACCTCACTATTGCAATTTTGGTACACTTTGCCTACAACTTCCTCAGCGTGATTCTGGCCGGGGCAGGACAATAGCCGGTGGACCACGATACTGCCGCTGCGCGCAGTCCGGCTGATGTAGCTGAACGCTTGCGCCGTCTGCAACAACTCGGCGTGCGTCGCGGCGCGGCAGGTTTGGCTGTGTCGCCGCCACGTCTCCCTGCTCCCGCGGTGATGGAGGGCCTGCCCGGCCGGGTGGTGGAGACTGCCGCCGGGCCGTGTCTGATTGCTTCGACGCGTTACGAGCTGACCGAGCAGCGTGGCGGCTGGTCGTTGGCCGCGGCCTTGCAGGCAAGTGGGGGCGCGCTGGCGGCCTGTGGCCGTGATGCAGCGTTGGCTGAGTTGACTCTGCGCAACGCGGCCTTTCTCGACACCGAAACCAGCGGGTTGGCAGGCGGCGCGGGCACATTTGCCTTTATGGTGGGCATTGGCCTGTTCGATGATGCCTACACGGTGCATCAGGTGGTGATGCGTACTCCTGCCGAGGAGCCAGCGCTGTTGCAGGCGATCAGCGATTTGCTGGCCGACCGTGAGCTGCTGGTGACCTTTAACGGGCGCAGCTTCGATGCTCCTCTGCTCAACACGCGCTATGCCTTGCAGCGTTTGCCCTCGCCGCTGCGCGCCTTGCAGCACCTCGACCTGCTGCCACCGGCGCGGCAACGTTGGCGCCTGCGTCTGCCCTCGTGTGCGCTTGGTTCGCTGGAACAAGATATTTTTGCCATGCAGCGCAGCCATGAGGACGTGCCGGGCTGGCTGATCCCCTCGATCTATCAGGAATTTGCCCGCGGCTTCCCCCAGCCGCGGCCCGAGGTGGTGGAGGACATGACGCGCGTCTTCTATCACAACCGTGAGGATATTGTCACCATGGTGCCGCTGGCCGCGGCGCTGGCCGCGCCCTTCGAGCAGCAGGGTGCGTGGGCTCCCACCGAACCCCAGCCCGCTGCTGACTGGCTCAGCCTGGCGCGTTGCTACGAGGAATTGGGTTGGCACACGGTGAGCGAGGCCGCCTATCGGCGCAGCCTGCGCGATCGGCTTGCCCCACCGCTGCGTAGCCTGGCTTTGCAGCGCCTGGCCGATTTGCTGCGTCGCCTGGAGCGCCGCGCCGAGGCAGCCGAGCTGTGGCAGGAGTGGATTGTCAGTGTGCCCGGTGCTGATGTCACTCCCTACGAGGAGTTAGCCAAGCATCACGAATGGTACATGCCCGACCTGGCCGCGGCGCGCAAGTGGACGCTGTGGGGCCTGCACACCGCTCAACAACTGCCACCGGGCGCGCCGCGTGAGGCGGCTTTGCTGCGGCTGACGCACCGCTTGCAACGTCTGGAACGCAAGCTGGTTCAGCCGGTTGAGCGCGCAGCCGCAGCTACCCCGCCGGTTGAGTAGGTTTCGGCGGGATGATGCCGAAATTTACGCGGGCGGGGTGGTAAGCCGGAAACGTGGAAAACCAACCGCTAGCGGATCACTTCAAGACCGCCCATGTAGGGACGCAACACGTCAGGCACGCGCACAGTGCCATCGGCCTGCTGATAACTCTCCAGCACGGCAATCATCACGCGGGGCAGAGCTAACCCCGACCCGTTGAGGGTGTAGACATAGCGCGGCTTGGCGCCCTCTTCCGGGCGATAGCGGATGTTGGCGCGGCGTGCCTGAAAATCGGTGAACAGCGAGCAGGAGCTGACTTCCAGCCATTCATTGCAGCCGGGAGCCCATAACTCGATATCGTATTTGGCTGCGGCTGAAAAAGCCAGATCGCCGGTACACATCTGCACCACGCGGTAGGGAAGCTGCAAGCGGCGGGCGATATCCTCAGCGTTGTCTACCAGCGTCACCAGCTCGGCTTCGCCCTGCTCCGGCTCGACAAACTTCACCATTTCCACCTTATCGAACTGATGCCCGCGTTTGATGCCGCGCACGTCCTTGCCGGCTGACATTTTCTCGCGGCGGAAGCAGGGGGTATAGGCGACGTGGCAGATGGGCAGGCTGCCCGCTGCCAGAATTTCATCGCGGTAGAGGTTGGTCACCGGCACTTCGGCAGTGGGGATCAGCCACAGGTCGTCCTCGATATCGCGATAGAGGTTATCAGCAAACTTGGGCAGGTTGCCTGTGCCGAACAGGGTCTGAGCGCGTACCACATAGGGCGGATAGATCTCGCTGTAGCCGTGGTCGTTGGTATGTACGTCCAGCATCCAGGCGATCAGGGCGCGTTGCAGGCGGGCGCCTGCGCCCTTCAGCAGATAGAAGCGGCTGCCAGAGAGCTTGACTCCCCGCTCGAAATCAAGAATGTTCAGGGCCTCACCGATTTCCCAATGCGGTTTGGGGGCAAAGTCGAAGTGAGGCAATTCGCCCCAGGTGCGTGCCACCAGGTTTTCGCTGTCATCCTTGCCTACCGGTACCCAGGGCAGCGGCAGGTTGGGGATGCGGCTCATGGCGTCGAATAGTTCCTCGTCAACCACCTTGAGACGGTCATCCAGCGTCTTGATCGCATCACCGACATCGGTCATCTCCTGCTTGAGCTGGTCGGCTTCGGCGCGTTGGCCCTGACGCATCATCTCGCCGATACGCTTGCTTTCGCTGTTGCGGCGTGCTTTTAGCTCCTCCACCTGGGTGAGTAAGGTGCGGCGTTCCTCATCCAGTGCCAACGCGGCATCCACGGGGGCGTGGGCATCTTGCAGCGCGGCCATCTGCTGCTTCACAAAGTCGGGGTTTTCGCGGATCAGTTTAATGTCGAGCATAAGAACCTCATGGGAACAGAATCAAAAGCGCCCCTCGTGCCGGGACGAGGAGCGCGCTCGCGGTGCCACCCGGGTTCGCCGCGGCGTGCAGCCGACGGCCTCAGCATCTGTAACGGGGATGATGCGCCTGCTCGTACTGCGGGGCGGCAAGCGCACCGGTTATGAGCAGGAACTCAGGAGGGCTTTTCGGCTGCGAACGCTGTTGCCTTGCACCAACCGGCAACTCTCTGGCAGCGTCGAGGCAGCTTACCTGTCTCCGTCAACGTTGAAGGTGTGTTTAATTCTGCCGGAGTATAGCACCGGTGCGATGAAACGCCAAACCCTCACGGTGCGGGCTGAATGGCGAGGATGCGGCCGCGGCTGTCCACCTCCAGCAGCCAGCGGCTGCCGGGGCTGAATTGTTCAAACTCCTGCGCGCTGCTGGTGCTGTAGCGCACGCTGCCTGTCTCGGTCTGAAAGGTGATGGTATAGCTTTCTTCGCGCCCAGCCTCGCGCTGCTGGGTGCCGAGGCTGCTCTGCGGCCACTGCGCCAGCAAGCCGCTGCCTTCCAGCACCAGCGGGGTGGCATTCTGCCAGGCGGTGGTGGTGTAGTGGCAATAGGGCGCAAAGACTTGATACTGGCAGTCTTGCACTACTTCACCCAGGCCGGTGCCGGTGTCCTGCACATAGGGCGTGCCGCACACCTCTACGCTGTTGGCAACTGGCTCGTCGTAAGTGCGGTACAACCTGTCTTCACAGTCGTTGAGTTGCACATTGCCGGGGATATTGGCCTGCCAGTCCTGGCGTTGCACCGGCATCAACGCCTGCACCAGGACGACTCGCTTCCAGGCAGTTGTGCCGACACTGCCGGTCACTTGCTGCGTGGCTGATCGGCCTGTGTCACCGCCGCGGCTGAAGATGCTGAACAGCAGCACGCAGCCGATGAGCAGCAGCGCGGCCAGCAGCAGGATCACCAGCGGTGAGAGGCGACCGCGCGTCGGAGCTGTAGGTTGAGGCCGGGCGGAAGCCGCGCCTGGCAGCGGCGCACCGCAACTGCGACACTGGGTGGCTGTAGCCGGATTGGCCGTGCCGCAGGCTTTACACGTCACCGGCTGGGTGGAGGCATCGGACAACGCGCCCACCGTCTGACCGGCTTGTCGTGCCTGGCCGCCTTGCAGATCACCACCGCACAGCTTGCAACGCGGCGACCCCGCAGGGTTGCGCGTGCCGCAGTAGGGGCAGTGAACATCAGCACCGCTCTGGGCCTGCCTGATCTTTTCGGCGTCGCTGAGCAGGGTGGCACTGGCTGCGCCGACCTGAAACTGCACTTCAGCCGGTTGAGCCGCGCCGCAGGCCGTACATTTCTTGCTTGTGCCTAGATTGCGCGTGCTGCACTGCGGACAAGTCCATTCAAGATCAACATAACCGACCGTTTTTTTGGTCATGGGGGGTTGCCTTTGGCAGAAATGGGGATCGGTACGCCTTCGGCGGGTAAATTGGTAAATTGGGGATCGGTTGACCCGTTTACGAGTCTACCCGCCGATATAGCCGCTGGCCCTGGATCACGCGTTCAAGCTGATAATCCTGTGTCAGAGCCGCGGTCAGGGCGGTGAAATAGGGGGTGGAGGGAAAAGCTTCGTCGCGGGTGACGATATAGCGGGGCGCGCCACGCAGAATACGCGCCAGCTCCTGCGGCGCATCTATCGGCAGCAGCGCGGCCAGGTCGGGATCATACAGCCAGGCAGGTAGTACATAAGGCGTCGGTGCGGCCACCTCAGTCAGGGCATACAGCACCGGTTGACCATCAGCTACAAATAGCGTATCACCCGCAGCCAGGTGGTTGCGCAGATAATCTGCGGTATAGGTGAGCGCATCTACCCGGCCGGGAGAGGTGCGCAGGTCACGCAAAGTGACGATTGCCTGACGCAGGGGGCGAGCTAGCGGCAGCAGCACCAGCAGGGCCAGTAAAGCTACGCCGGGCAGCCCGCGCCGGGCCGGTGAGCGAAGGCTCAACCGCGCCCAATACACGGCACTCCAGCCCAGCAGCAGTGACAGCGGTGGCAGGCATTGCAGAAAATAGTGCGGAAAGAGCCTGCCCGTTGCCACCACAGCCGGTAAGGTTGAGACTAGCCAGATCAGCAGCCATGCCGCCAGAGGGCGAGAGCCGGACCGATCTGCCCGCGCTGGCAGGGACAACGCAGCCACGGGCACGGCAGCCCAGAGTGTGGGCACACTGCGTGCTTGCTGCTTCAGCGCGGTGGTGATGGTGGCAGCATTCAGGCCGGGGAGCGCAGCTACATACCGGGCATTGGCTGTGAAGTTGGCGTAGGCATAAGGCTGCCATTGGCCGGCCAGGGCAAAACCGAGCATCATCAGCAAGGTGGGCAGGGCCGCGCCGCTGAATAGCCAGCCAGCCGCGCGCCGCGCGCGCCCGTGGCTGTTGCTCAAAACCAGCAGTGCGCCCGCGGCTGACAGTTCAAAGCCGGCCGCTGTTTTGATCTGCATTGCTGCGCCGAACAGCAGACCCGCGCCCAACCAGCGGTGTGTCGCGGGAAACCGGCCCTGTGCAATTGGCTCAGTCAGCAGCAGCAATGCGGCTACGGTACACGGTGCAAAGAGGATCTCCGCGTTGGTGGCCAGGCCCCCGTTGCGAGTGGATGCGGCGACATAGCTTAGGGCCGCAATGAGGCCTGCGGCGTTGCTGTGCAGCACGCGCCGGCCCATCAACCACAGCAGCGTGGCGGTGAGGCTCACTGCGGCGCTGCCAAGCAGGCGCATAGCCAACACCGGTTGCCCGAGCACAGCCAACGACGCAGCAAACAGGGCGTACAGGCCCGGCGGTTTGTGATCCCACACGGCGGTGTAGGGTGCATGGCCTTGCAGCAGGCTGCGCGCCATCAGCAGGTATACGCTTTCGTCCCAGTCAATCACCGCTTGCGACAGCGCGGGCATACGTAGCAGCGCCACCAGCGTGGCGATGCCAAACGGCACGGCGAAGCAGTAGATGCGTTGCTTCATGGCAGGAAAAGCGAGGAGTGAAGAGTAAGCAGCAAGAAGAAAAGAGTAAACTGCACACCTGGCACTTTGCTTGAGGTGGCAGTGAGCGGGTGCGGGCGTGGCAATGAGGGGGTTTCGATACGGTTTTGATGGCGAGTGTCGGCTGGTGAAAGTCTTTTGTGAACCCGGACGATGGCAGATGGACGCCGCCGAAACCTGCTCAACCCACATGGGCAAGGCGCTTCAAGCAAACTGTCCCGTAGCTGGAAGAGTAACGAGAGGTTTGCTTGCTGTGAGCGCGCTCGCGGAATTGGTGAGGAGATTGGCTGTGGTGTGAGGATGGTTGCCGACCTCTCACCGAGCCACGTACACCGCACCGGGCCACTACTTACTCTTCACTACTTACTTATCCGCCATCACCCAAGCGTTGAACTCACCGTCGTCTTCCACAGTCGGCGACAGACCATGGGCGGCCAGCAGGGCGCTGATTTGCTGCGGTGAGGCGAAGTGACTGCCCATCAGGGCCAGCTTCTCGGCCAGCGCCACCAGCTTGACTTGCGGGCGACGAATATCTGGTTCTTCGATGACAATGCGCCCGCCGGGTTTGAGCACGCGCACCAGCTCAGCGATTGCCAACCGCTGATCCGCAAAGTGGTGTAGAGCATCCACCGCCAGCACGCGGTCAAAGGTGGCATCCGCGAAAGGCAGACGCTCAACTACGGCCCGCGTCGGGAAGACAACACCTTTCGCTTGCGCTTGGGCCAGCATGGGTGCGGACAGATCGCTGATCATCCAGGAGCCAACTTGCTTGTGCAACGAGGCGGCCACGCGGCCCGTGCCGCCGCCGGCATCCAGCAGCAAGCCGGGTGTCGGCAAGCGTAGGGCCTTGGCTAGCCTCATCGGATCCGGCGCGGCAATAGCGTGATCATAAAGGCCGGCAATGATGTCGAAATGCCAGTTCATGGTAGTGGTACGCCTTTGGCGGGTAGAGTGGTACGCCTTTGACGGGTAAAGCAGTAAACCGCTACGCCTTTCAGCAGATAGACCAATCTACCCGCCGAAGGCGTAGCAATCCTCAACTTATCTTTGCAAATACGGACGCACGTCTGTGACGATCATGCCAGCGGCGCGGGCGGCTTGCAGGCCGGCCTCACCATCCTCAAACACCTGGCACTGCGCAGGCGGCACACCAATGCGGCGTGCAGCCTCCAGAAAGATGCCTGGGTCAGGCTTGTGCGGCACAGGGTCATCCGCGGTTACAATGGCATCGAACAGGCCCGCCAGTCCCACCGCGGGCAGCACCACGTCTACATTCGTCATCACACCGCCGGTGGCCAGAGCAATGGGCAGCCGTCCGTGCGCCTGATGCAACAGCGCCACCACCGGTTTAATCGGTTGAGAGGCTGTCAGGCGGTCACGCACCAGCACTTCTTTGGCGCGGGCGAAGGCTTCCGGATCCAACTGATGGCCAAACTCAGCATTGTAGCGCAGCACTGTTTCGCGGGTGGGCAGGCCGGTCAACCTGTCCAGGAACGATTGCGGGCACGAAACCCCGAAACGGGCAAAGGTCTCGTGCCAGGCTCGATAATGAATAGGCAATGTGTCGGCCAGCGTGCCGTCCAGATCAAAGATCAGACCGCGGGCCGCGTGATCAATCGTCAGCATAGGGAAGTCAACTCACAGCACTGCGCGCCAGCCGCCGCTGCTGCAATTCTTTCAGATAGCTAAAGCCCACCAGACGATGGTTTTCTTCGTCGTATAGCCGGAAGCGCAGCGAGCGCATACTCGACCACAGTGTAATCGGCTTGATATGAAACAACTCGTTTTCGCGATAGGCCTGTTCCAGGCGATAGTTGGGAATGCGCGGGCTGAGGTGGTGAATGTGGTGAAAGCCAATGTTGCCAGAAAACCACTGCAAGAGGCGCGGCAAGCGATAAAACGAGCTACCCTTCAAGGCCGCATCCACATAACTCCAGTGCATGTGCCGTTCCCAGTACACGCCCTCAAACTGATGCTGCACATAGAACAGCCAAACCCCTGCCGAGGTGCCGATGAACACCACTGGCAGCAGCACGCGCAGAAAATCGCCCAGACCGATGGTGAAACCCGCCAGCACAAAGATCACCAGCAGAGCCAGATCGGTCCACAAAATGCTGTTGCGCTCGCGCCGCCCTTCTTTGCCGGTGGGAAAACGCTGAAAAACGACAAAACTTAACCATGCACCCAGAGTAAAGATGATGAAAGGGTTGCGGTACACGCGGTAGGCCAGCCGCTTTAGCCGCGATGCCTGCAAATACTCATCCACCGTCATTGTCCACACATCTCCCGCCTCGCGGCGGTCCAGATCGCCGGCGGTAGCATGATGCACCGCGTGGTCGTGACGCCAGCGGAAATAAGGCGTGAAGGTCAGCACCCCGGTGATGACGCCCACCGTGTCGTTCGCCTTGCGGTTGGCAAAAAAGGACCCGTGGCCGCAATCGTGGAAGACAATAAAGGTGCGCACCATAAACCCTGCTGTGGGAATAGCCAGCAACAGGGTGAGCCAATAGGAGACGCGCAGGCTGAAATACATCACCACCAGCAAGGCCAACTGCGGCGCCACCGAAGTGAGCAGTTGGCCGATGGCATGGCGCACATCGGGCCGGTGGTAACGGGCCACAATCTGTCGCCAGTTGGATGGCCCTTCAGCCGGGTGAGAACGGGAGGTAGTGGTCATAGCAGGCTCCTTCAAAGGGGAAATGAAAAAGAGTTAGCCTCGTCGGCCAAATTCACGTTCCAGTTGCAGATGGCTAAGCACCAACATAGTGGGGCGGCCGTGAGGACACGAGCCTGGCTCACGGCAGGCCTCAAGCTGACGCATCAGGCGGCGCATTTCGTCCAGCGCCAGCACCTGACCCCCCTTAATGGCTGCGCGCTTGCAGATCACTGCCACCAGCGCGGCTTCCTTGTTTTCACCCACCAGGTCACGACCATCGGCAATACCCTCGAGAGTCTCCTCCAGCGCGCGCCGCGGGTCTGCGCGCCCAAATACCGCGGGCACAGCACGCAGCAGCCAGGTGCCCGCGCCGAACCGCTCCAGCGCAAAGCCGGCGGCGGTTAGCGCATCGGCATAAGCCTCGATCAACCCGGTGAACACCGTGCCTGCCTCAAACGGCAGTGGTTCCAGCAGGCTTTGCTGAGCCACGCCGGTCAATGCCTGTTCGCCGCGCAGTTGCTCGAATAGAATACGCTCGTGCGCGGCGTGTTGATCCACCAGGTACATGCCATCCGGCCCCTCGGCCACAATATAGGTGGCCGCCATCTGCCCCACCACTCGCAGCATCGGCAGAATAGCGCCGAACTCAGCCGCGGCGGCAGCCGCTTCAGGTGGCGCTTCAGCAGCAGGAGAGAGCGGCGCTGCTGCGGCGGGGTCTTGCAGAACCGCCGCGTTGGGCGGTGTTTCGTCACTACGTAGCACTGGCTGAGGCGGCGTCTCTGGCGAGTGCGCAGCCACAAGAGGCGCCTGCCAGGCGGGGGGTGATGCGGGGCGCTGCCATGGCACCGGCTGAGCGTCATGGCCAGCTTGAAGCAGACCTTGACGGCGCTCGGCCCAGCCTGCGGAAACGCCCCAACCCAACTCATCACCGCGTACCTCTGGCACAGGCGCGTGCTGCAACAGCGCACCATGCACCGCGCGTTGCAGGGCACGAAACACCGCTCGTTCGTCACGAAAGCGCACCTCAGCCTTGGCCGGATGCACGTTCACATCTGCCAACGCGGGGTCCATCTCGATCAACAGCACGCTGATGGGGTAGCGTCCTACCATCAGCCGGTTGCGGTAAGCCTCGGTCACCGCGAAGACCAGGCTGCGATCCTGAATGGCGCGGCGGTTGAGGAAAAAGAGAATTTGATTGCGGTTGGAGCGGCTGAGCGTGGGCAGGCTGGTGTAGCCGTGCACGCGCACCGTTTCATCTGTCGCTTTGTCTGCGCCCACCGCCACCAGTTGATTGGCGCTTTCCAGGCCAAAGACCTTGATCAGCACATCATGCAGGTTGGCGCTGCCGGTGGATTGAAAAACCAGGCGGCCCTCAGACACCAGGCTGAAACGCCGTTCAGGAAAGGCCAGGGCGAAATGCTGCACGGTTTCCGCGATGCGCCCGGCTTCGGTGGCGGGCTGGCGCAGGAACTTGAGGCGGGCGGGCACGTTATAAAACAGATTCTCCACGGTGATCGCCGTGCCGGGGGGCGCGCCTTTGGCCTCCCGGCTCAGCACCTGGCCCCCTTCGATGCGTACCTGTGTGCCGACTGCTTCATCCACATGGCGGGTCAGGCAGGTGAGCTGCGCCACGGAGGCAATTGAAGCCAGCGCCTCGCCGCGAAAGCCGAGGGTGGCGATATGTTCCAGGTCATCGGCGCTGCGCAGCTTGCTGGTGGCATGACGCTCGAAGGCCAGCAGTACCTCGGCCGCGGGGATGCCGTTGCCGTTGTCCACGATGCGCAGCAAACGCCGTCCTCCCTCGCGCACTTCCACGCGGATTTCGTCTGCACCCGCGTCCAGACTGTTTTCAATCAGTTCCTTGACCGCGGAGGCGGGGCGTTCGATCACCTCACCGGCGGCGATGCGGCTGGCGACTTCAGGGGCGAGCAGTTGAATGGACATGGGGCCATTGTAACACAGGCTCCTGTCAATAAAAAACCTCCGATCCAATTTAGAATGGCTACCATGAAGTTGTCGTTCACGGCGGTTTTCTTTGTGATGACGGATTAATCACCGGTATGTCGTCGGGTACATCCAGCCAGGTTGCGGGCATACTGCTCAAAGATAAGAGTTGAGGTTCTTCCATCTCAACACGCTCCAGAAGCACAGCCCCTGTGGAGGTAAGAGCCCAATTTTCGGTGCTAACAAATATCTTGGATTGGCGATCAATTGTCCACCTGGTTTCCATGCCTTGTATGTCCAGATCAGCCATGTAGGGTGCCTGCGATGGATACAAGACTCCCGTGTTGGCATCCTCTATCACCGGCAACTTAACGCGCTGCCGCACAATCCACGCAGGTTTTCCCCATGAAGAGATGATTTCTCCCGCTATCTCGTATCCCGTTTCTGGATATTGGACCGCCTCGTCTATCAATGGTTCCTCCTGCCCAGGCTCGCTGTCCCCGCCTGTTACAAGGCCGTTGGAGGTAGTGATGAATATCCCCGGTCCTGTCGTCTCATGGTACACAAACACACTGTTTTCATCCTCGATCATCAGGGAGACCATGCGTCCTGTCTGGCGATCACGAAACTCACCCCGTATTTGCCGGATGTTTCCACCGCGCGTCCAGGTTTCAGACAAGAAAGTATCCGAGTGTAGCGGAAGACTGGGGCGGTGGTAGGGGTCCGCAGGCTCCTGAAAACTGAGGATCCCCCTTCGATAGACCGTGCTCCGGGAGTAGAGAACATGGTCAGCATCCACTTCGATACCTGGGCCGGTCTTTGCTGCATTGATCAATGCCTGCGCCTCGATCTTCGGCGGCACTAATGTCGGGAGTAAGATTGTCAAACCTGCAATCATGCCCATGCTGACTGCCAGAAGCAAAAAGCGAAAGCCTTTGTTCGACGCTGGTTTGGTATACATCCCATACCTCCTTCGCAGGAATCAATTCCTTTAGCCCGTCAGCCTGGCCGAAAGATGAACTCTGGCAGGGCTATGATGCCAGGTGCACAGTAACGAACCGGGACTTTCCGGCGACAGTAATACTGTATCATATTTACATCATTACACTGTAAATTAAGTGTCTGAGAACGTTTGGTTCTCAGGTAGTATCTGCCGATAGTGAGAATTCAGCTTGAGACGAGCAGCAGGTATCGAGAATTGCCAGTTCAGCTTGATGCGCTTGG
>CALESQ010000049.1 GCA_937907455.1 uncultured Caldilineales bacterium | reverse complement strand
TGATGGTGAGGGTGCTGCTGGCGGGCGGGGTGACGGGGTTGGGGGTGAAGGTGGCCGTGCCCGGGTTGCCGGTGGCGCTGAGGGTAATGCCGCCGTCAAAACCGCCGATGGCTGTGGTGCCTACGGTGTAGGTGGCTGTCCCTGGTGAGCAGACTTGCTGCGCGTCCGGGGTTACATCCATAGCAAAGTCAGTGGTGCCGCAGGCCGCAAAGCGGAAGGAACCAACGCGGGTATACCAGTTGTAGCCTCCGTTGGTCTGCGCATATTCCTGCGTGTACCAGAAGGTGCAGTCGTCCACTGGGTCAACCTGCATGGCGCTGTAATCGCCCCAGCGGTTGAAACTGTCGTTTTGATAGCCGCCGCCGGTCACCAGGGTGGCTTCGCTTTGCGGCAGGGTGTTGAGCGGGTCGCCCACCAGGCGGCCTGCATAACGAATGCTGGGATACAGGCTGACGTTATCGGTGATGCTGTAACCCAAAGCGATGTTGCCTGTGCCGTCCATCGCGATCGAGCCCATCCAGCGGCTGGTGGAGGTGGTATCCGCCGGGCCGTAGACGCCCTGCTGATTCATGCCCCAGCCGCTGCCTGTGTTGCGCAACTCGAACCAATGGATGCCAGCGCGGCCCGCAGGGCTGTTGGTGTCTACCGTGTGGTTGCTCACCAGGGTCTGATAACCGCCGAAGTTGCGGTACTGCATACGGTGCATCAGACGGTCGGCAATGTCGTGCAGCATCACCGTGGTGCCAGGCTGATCAATACAGGCCGGTGATCCTGCGCACAGGGTGGGATCAACGTCACTGGTGTTGATCGTATAGGTCGGTACAAAGGGTGAACCGGCTGTGCCGAAGTAGGAGTTGGCCGGAGTGACCCAGTCTACGTGGAAGTTCCAGATGCGCAGTGCATCACTCGGCGCAATCCAGGCACTGTCATCCCATTCGGCGAAGGGGATGGGTGCGCCGCTAGGCGGAGCGACAGGCCCTTCCCAGTCGGCGGGCAGCATGCCGCCATAGTTGGGATTGTAGGCATTGCCGTTGAAGTAAATGCTTTGTGCTGCGCCGCCTGTCAGCATTTGCGAACGCTGCATCGCCAACACACCAGCGCCGGCCCAGCTACCGGCTTGTGTAAACTGATTAACCGAAACGTAGTAGCCATCAGGCCACAGACCCATCTTAGGATAGTCGGGCATATAGCTGTTGGGCCAGGAATAGGAATAGCGGTTCCAGCTTCCCAGCGGATCTCCGGTTTGCGACACGGCAAAGCAGAGCAGGTTGGGCGTGCTGGTGACGGCAAACTGCATCATCACCCAGCGGTTGGCCTGGTGATCGTACAGCACCACCGGGTCGCCGTCATTGGTGGTTTCGCATTGGCCACCAAAACCACTCCAGAGCGTGTTGCCCTGAGCCGGGCCGTACAGCGATGTGCCGGTCTTGTTCCAGATCTGGAAACGCAGGTTGACCCACTGCACATAGTGATTGGGGCCGACATCGCCGTTGGTGTCCGGCGGGCGCACGCTAAAGCCTACGTTGTTGATGCCATCCCAGTTCTGGATCGGCCCCGGCATGGCGTCCGGCCCGTGAGCGGTCTGGTAGGCTGCATCTACACCACTGAAACTGCCCGTCTTTTCATGCCCCGGCAGCAATTCTGCTTCCATAAAGCGTATGAGCGTGGGGTCTGATTTTGGATCAACGACGGGAGCAATGTCACGCAATGCGGGTGAAACGTCCATATGATCCATTTGGATCACAACCGGTCCACTGGCAAGCGGTTTGGTTTCCACATCGGAGGTAACCGGGCCATTGGCTTGGCCAGAGGCTTGACCAATGGGCATGGCACGCGAACGGCGCACCAACGACGCGTCGGGTTGCATGATGTTTGATGACGCGAAGGCCATTACACCGATCAACACCAACACCAGAACACCTGAGAAACGCTTCCATGGCGATTTCATAGGGTACACCTTTCCTTTCTCCCAAAAAACAAAAACAAAAGACTTTTGCTGTTTGTGGGGCTGAAATACAAACAGCGATGTGAACATAACCTGAAAGCAGAGGACTGGCTGCTTTCTTGCTGCTGATAAAGTTGAATTTTAAATCATCTCGTTGCATCGCGCAAAAACGCCTTGCCGCCATAGGGCAAAAACGCCTGTGAACGATTATTGAACAATACGAGAACAAAAAAGCCTCTCAGCTAAATGGCTGAGAGGCTTTTCAAGGCAGGGCGAGGGATGCCCTGCGTGCAGGGTCAGGCAGATCAGGCCTGGCGGCGGCGGAGGGCGAAGGCAGCGCCGGCGAGGGCAGCCAGGGCAGCAGCCGGGAAGGCCGTCAGGGGCACAGCGGTGAGCGGGGTGGCCTGAACGCTGTTGAGGGTGACAGCGGTGGGAGCCGCGCAGCTCTGGACGGTGAGGTCATCAATGTCCCAGGCGGTATCGCTCAAAGAAGAGTCCGTGCCGATGCGGAAGCGGAACTGGACTGTTTGACCGGCGTAAGCGGTGAGATCAGCCACTACATTGCTGTAGGGGTTATCGTTACACCAGGCTTGCATTCCAGCCAGCGGGTTGCTCCACGAGCTGGAGACTGGGCCGGTGTAACCGCCAACGAGGATGCTGGCGGCAGGAACCTGGGTCCAGGTGGTGCCGCCGTCGCTGGAGACTTCGAGGATGCCGCCGTCGTAGCAGGCGGTGGCGCCGTTGTTTTCCAGGTCAGGGGTATGCCAGAACTTCAGCACCACGGGGTTTTCGCCGGTGGGCAGAGCCAGTGCCGGCGAGACCAGCCGCTGGTCGGCGACTGTGGTGGGGTTAAGGCCGCGCACATGCTGAGCGCCGGTGTAGGGGTGGACGGTGGCAATGGCCCAGGTGTTGGTTCCGACACCCGCCGGTGTAGTCCAGCCGGTGATGCCACTCTCGAAGCCGGTGGTGTAGAGCACGTTGGGCGAGGTGCCGGTGGTGCAATCACCAGGTGCAGCCACGGTGGTGAAGTTCCAGGTGGCTGAGTAAGCTCCGACACCGCAGGCATTGACAGCCCACACGCGCCAGTAGTACATGGTGCTGGTGTTGAGGGTGACGTTGCTGGTCCAACTGGTGCCAGCAATGCCAGTGGCCGAGGCTACGATGTTGCTGAAGCCTGCATCGGTGGCGACTTCGATGCTGTAGCTGGCTGCGCCGGTGACGGCGTTCCAGGTGAAGGTGGGGGCCGCAGGCACGTTCAGGGCAGCGTTGGCCGGTGATACCAGCATCGGCGCAGTCGGGGCAGCGGCGAATAGATTCAGACCTACCGTGGTGGTATGGGTGCTGGTGGGCGCTACGCCAGTGATGATCATATTGTAGGAACCGGCCGCAGCCGCGGCTGTGTTGCCAATGGTCAGAGTGCTGCTGCCTGCAGGGGTCACGGGGTTGGTGCTGAAAGTGGTTGTAGTACCGCCAGGATTGCCGCTTACACTCAGGGTTACGGGATCATTAAAGGCAAGAATGCTGCCTACATTAACGGTGTAAACTGCATTGCCAGGGATACAAACATCCTGCGTTGCGGGTGTGGCAGTCAAGGTAAAGTCGCTGGCCAGCGCGCAGTTCTGACAGATCAGAGCAAAGTTCTGATCTGTGGTATCTGCATTGCCCAGCACGCCATCGCCCGCGATGTTGAGGGCGTTGATGGTGATCTGCAAATCGCTGGCGTTAGCGCTGCGCACAGGGGTCTGGATGTAGACGTTTTCCAGGTTGTTGCGGATATCAGCCGTGCCGCCGGTGGCGCTCCAGCCGCTGCTGAAGACATTACCTTTGTAGCTGTTTGCGCCGTTGACTACGGTGAGATCCAGGTTGTTAACCAGTGCCGGGTTAGCACCTACCGCGCCAGCGGCATCGCTCCAGGCTAAGGTGATCTTTACCGGCTTGCTAGGATCAGCCACACCGACGGTGAGCAGCCACTGTTGGCCGCTGGCTGTAAACACATGCTCCTGATCCCAATACAGGGTATCGGCATCCGGCTGGATCATTTTGGTGATGTTGACACGACCCCACCCCTCGTTGAAGTTCGGGATGTCGGCTGTGCCCATATCCACCGCGCTGTTCACCAGCAGGGCCTTGGCCATAGCCGGGCTGGGATTGGCCCCGGCGTTCAAGCCGCGCCACCACTGTGTGGCCAACACCACAGCGCCCGACGTGTGCGGAGCGGCCATGCTGGTGCCCGAACAGAAGGCGTAGCGGTTGCTGGTGCCGGTGATGGCTGTGGAGCAATCACCGCCGGTGTCGTTGCGGGTTGAGGCAATTTGCTCACCGGGGGTAGTGATCGTGGGGACAATGCGCCCATCTACGGCAGGCCCGCGGCTGCTGAAGCTGGCAATTGTGTTGATACTGCCAACGCGATAGTTCTGGCTGGCAGCCACAATGATCAGGTTTTTGCCTTCCTTGGGTGCGGTAAGAGTGTTGGCACCAGGGCCAGAGTTGCCCGCCGAGAAGACCTCGATGAACGGCTCAACGGCTGTGGTATCGAAGTTACCGTCCAACACCATCAGGTCGTGGGTACGTTCAGAAGCCTGATAGCCGTGGTTCGTGCCCTCGCCGGTGGTCCATGAGTTGTTGCCGCCAATGGCACTACCCAGTACGGCGCGCTTGCTGTGCTCTTGCCAGCCACCCGTGGGCGGCCAGGCCGATGCAGACAGCGAATTCATGGCAAAGATGCTGTATTCGGGCGCCACGCCCAAGCCGTATTTGAAACCATTGGCATCTGCAAAGCCTGCGGCGGCATCACCACCGATGATACCGGTGACGTGCGTGCCGTGGCCGCCGGCGGCACAGTCGCTGCCGGGCTGTCCTGCGATTGCGCAGGAGCCGGGGAACTCATAGCCACCGACAATGCGTCCGGCAAAGTCGGGATGGTCGTAGTCAACGCCGGTGTCAATTGTGGCCCAGGTGACGCCGCTGCCGTCCACGCCCAATGTGCCGAGATGGCTGAGATAGCCGGTGAAAGGTACACCTGCGCCGGAATAGTTACCGGCCATGATTTGCCCCGACATTTCATCGTCCAGGGTGGGGATCGGGTGAGAATAGCCCAGCCACACCACTGTGTTGATCTGAGCCACGGCAGCAAATGCCGCCGCGTCCAGTTCGACAATAGCATCGTAGAAAGCTTTATCCGGTTGGGCGGGGTTGTACTGGATTACTTTGCCACCCAAGGCCTTGATGGCAGACAGGGTAGCTTCGACGCTGCCATTGTTGTAGAAAAATACATCTACGTTGCTGACAACCCCAGAGCGCCCTTCCAGGTCACTGTTGATCTTGTAAGCGGGATGGAAATTGCCCGACCAACGCACAAAGTCCAGGCTGGCGGTAGCGTTCAGAGCTGTTTGACTGCCCCAAACCAGGTAGCTGTAGTCAGGGTAATACTGCAATACCTGCAAGCCTGCAGCTTTTAGTCCGGCCAACCAGGCATCTTGAGTTGGGCCGTAGAATTGCACCAGGCGCAATCCACTCTGCACTCCATCGAAGCGTTCGGTATTGCTCAGTTTAGGCTCGCCATCCAGAACAGGATCGAACGTGAAGTGAGGAACGCGCAAGGTGACACGATTGGGAGCATCGGACGCGCGGACAACTGTGGCATTTTCAGCAGCAAAAGCTGGAAGCCACAACGTTGCCAGAACGACAATCACAAGCAAAAAAGACAGCAGTCGGCGCATAAAGTTGTATCTCCTCGTTACGTAGGGTTGCCCAAAGCGGGCGAGCGGAAGCTGAAAGTGCGGCGATTATAGCATTGCCTCACTGATCATGCAAGTGAAAAAAAACCGGCGGCTTGCACCAAGCCGCCGGTTTTTTTACTTGGTTATAGGAGGTTAACAGCCTACATACCAGTGTTCGGCTGCTGCCTGAATGTCGGCAACATCCACTGCACCGCTGCCGTTGAAGTCGTAGGCAGCATTCGCTGTGCCAAACGCACCGGCCACCAATTGCACATCCACAATGTCTACCCTGCCATCGTGGTTTACGTCGTAGGGACAGGCTGCCTGGCAGCTTTGCAGGGTGAGGTCATCCACATCCCAGCCGGTATCACCTATGCCATTGTCTGTGCCGAGGCTGAAGCGGAACTGCACGGTTTGCCCGGCGTAGCTGCTCAGGTCGGCAATGACGTTGCTGTAGGTGCTGCCGTTGCACCAGCCCTGCCGTCCAGCCAGCGGGTTGCTCCATGAGCTGGAGATTAGGCCGGTGTAGCTGCCCGCCAGCAGATTGGCGTTGGCAACCTGTGTCCAGGTGCTGCCGCCGTTGCTGGAAACCTCCAGAATGCCGCCGTCATAGCAGGCGGTGGCGCCGTTGTTTTCCAGGTTGGGCAGATGCCAGAATTTCAGCACCACCGGGTTTTGGCCGGTGGGCAGAGTTATTGCTGGCGACACCAGAGGCTGGTTGCTCACTGTGGCGGGGTTAAGACCGCGCACGTGTTGCCCGCCGCTGTGAGGGTTGGCAGTGGCCAGCGCCCAGGTATTGGTGCCGATGCCTGCCGGTGTGCTCCAACCAGCCAGACCGCTTTCAAAGCCGGTGGTGAACAGCACGTTGGGGGTGCTGCCCGGGCTGCAATCGCCGGGCGCGGCCACGGTGGTGAAGCTCCAGGTGGTCGAGTAAGCGCCAGCGCCGCAGGCATTGCCTGACCAGACGCGCCAGTAGTAGCGTGTGCTGGTGTTGAGCAGCGTCGCCGGGGTGAAGCTGGTGGCGGCCAGATTGCTGGCTGAGGCCACGATGTTGCTGAAACCGGCATCGGTGGCGATCTGCACGGTGTAGCCGTTGGCCTGAGCCACTGCATTCCACGTGAGAGTAGGAGCGGCCACTACGTTGGTGGCGCCGTTGGCCGGTGCTGTCTGCATTACCGCGGCGGGTGCGGCCGTGGCGATATTTAACGCCAGCGGTGTGGTCTGCGATCCGGCGGCGTAGGAGCCGGTGACGTTGAGTGTGTAAGCGCCGGGCGCAGCCGCCGCAATGTTGCCGATGGTCAGTGTGGTGCTGCCGGGGCCGCTTACCGGATTAGGGGAAAAGCCGGTGCTGCTGCCTGCCGGATTGCCGCTGACGCTGAAAGTGACAGACCCGGCGTAGCCCACACTGATGGGATAGATCGCGCTGGCAGGGGCACACACGGCTACGCTGGTGGGGTTGACGCTGAACGCCGTTACATCGAGAAACACAGCACTGAAGGCGCCCCAGTTGTTGGCTGCATCTTTGCCGCGCACAAAAACGATGTGGCGACCCCCGCTCAGGCCCGCCGTGTTGATGGTGGCCGTAACCGCTTCCATCGAGCTGTTGAAGGTGCCGTCGCTGGCGGCCAGCGGATAGGCGACAGCGCCCGCCTGCCAGGGCGGGGTGTCCAGGTAATATTCGGCTGCGGCAATGGCTTGTGTCGGTTCAGTGCCGCCAGAGTTGTTGAAGCGCGTGTCGTTGATGCTGGCGGTAAGTGTGACCGAATCACCGGCGGTAGCAGTGGCAGGGGCTACGACCGGTGTCAGTGCATCTGGCCCGGCAGCGGTCAGATAGGGTGTACGTGCCACCTTGGCCGCGTAGACCAGTGCGGGCAGGTTGGCGGGCACAATGGTGTTTTCAAACGTGGCGCAGTCCTGGAAGAAGCTGTCACCCAGCTCAAAGGTGTAGGCGGCAACGCCCAAATCGCCGTAGAGAAAATCGTCGGTGGTGCCATCGGTGGCGTACAGGTCAATAGCCTGCTGTGGGGTATAGCTGTTGAAATAGGCGAACTTGCGTCCGAGCGTCTGCAAGGCGGTGCCGTTCGGGGGCACGGTGCTGGTGAAGCCCCACGGCCACAGCACCAGATCGCTGTAGCTGTGAATATCCAGGTATACGCCGGTGGCATCCGCAGGCGCGGGATCGGTCAGCAGCGGTCCGCGTTGGTCAGGGAAGATGGCACGCATATACGCTTGAATGGTCTGCACCTCAGGCTCAGAGGCTGCACTGGGGCCGCGATAGGTTTCCGAACAGGCGCTGCCGCTGGAGCCGCCACAGCAGCCCCACTGAAAGGCGAAATTGCGGTTCAGGTCAGCCCCGCGTGAGGTGCTGGTGGTGCCGCAGTAGTTTTGATTGGTGTTCTTGCGCCACGACAGGCCAGCTTCGGCCTGTTTGCGGCCATCAGGGTTGGCATGTAGCATTAAGTGGACTTCGTGATGATCCAGCAGCCAGGTAGCATCGGCATTTGTGCCGTAGTTGTTGATGAGGTACTCAGCGAAGCGGGTCGTTAATTCTGCCGGTGTGTACTCGCGGGCGTGGATCGAAGCTGTGATCAGCAACTTTGGCTTGGGGCCGGCAATGGCTGAGTTGGTGAGCTTTAGCACCATCATGTCGTAGCCGGTAGCTCCGCCTGCGGTGAGTTTGTCCCAGGAATCGCCCGCATCCACCCAGCTTGCCAGCGTGGGGTGAGCGCTGACAATGGTCGAGGCAGTGGTAAAAGTTTCCTCCACCGTGCGGTAGCAGGCATAGCCGGGGATGCCATCTGTCTGATCGGGTGCTGCCGGGGCGCGGAAGGTGAAGTTGGCGGTTTGTGCGGCATCTACCTGCACGCGCAGGCCGAGCTTTTGCAGATCGGGCAGTTGTTGCAGGCTGATCGCAGCCAGAAAATACCCTTCCTTGCGGTTGTTGTACTCGAACACATCGTAATCATGAAGCAGGGCCATATCAGACGGCGTGTTGTAATAGATGCGCACCACTACCGGACCCTCCGGCAGTGCGGTGTTGTTAGGCGCGGGGGGTGCAGCCAGCGCAGATGGAACCAGGCTGGTAAAGAGCAAAAGCAGGACAAGCAGCGTAACCAGACGAGAGCGATGGGTCATAGAACCTCCAACATAAGCAGAGTAAAGCAGAAAGCGAAGCACGGTGGCTATTGTACCCGCAATACATCTGTGCAACAAGCGGAAGGAAAGTTTGGTAGTGTGCGACTTTCGGTTGAATTACAAGAGCCGGACAATAAATGGTTGCGGTTCAGAGAACGAAGCGCTCTCAGGCGCTCTCCGAAAGCCCCGGCAGGGGCTTCGTGGCTTGAGACACCGAATTCAATTCGGTGGCAACACATTTCAACCGAAATCCATACACAACCGAAAGTTTGGTAGTGTGCGACTTCCGGTTAAATTGCAGGAACCGGACAATCAATGGTACGCAGCGGGCCGCCGGTCGAGTAGGTGGTGGCGGCGCTAACCACCAGGCGCTTCGGCGAGACAGAGGTGAGTTCATACCCGATCACCGCCACAACTGCTTAGACCATTGGCAATGGCTAATTGTCTGTTTCCTTTCCATCTATGGTATCATCTCTCTTCACGCAACGAGACGAAACTTCCCCCATGACATCTACTTCTTTTCCCGGTCTTAGCTATCCTGTCGGCGCCACTGTATATCCTGACGGCGTCAATTTCAGCGTCTACGCGCGCCGAGCCGCAGGCATGGAGTTGCTGCTGTTCGACCGCGCCGATGCCCCTCAGCCGGCGCGCGTCATTCGCCTGGAGCCTGCCATCAACCGTACCTACGACTATTGGCATGTCTTTGTGCCGGGCATTGCCGCGGGCCAACTATATGCCTATCGTGCTCACGGGTTATGGCGACCGGAAGCGGGGCTGCGTTTCGACGCCGACAAGGTGCTGTTGGATCCCTACAGCCGCGGCGTGGCAACTCCGCCGGGCTACCGGCGTCAGGCCGCAGTAGACCCCGGCGATAATACCGCGATGGCCTTCAAAAGCGTGGTGGCAGACCCGCGCTGCTACGATTGGGAGGGAGATCAACCACTACGCCGCCCCTACGCCGAGACCATCATCTATGAGATGCATGTGCGTGGCTTCACGCGCCATCCCAATTCCGGTGTGACGCCGGAACGCCGCGGCACTTATGCCGGGCTGATCGAGAAAATCCCCTACCTGCGTGCCCTGGGTATAACGGCGGTAGAGCTGCTGCCGGTGTTCCAGTTTGATCCCAGCGACGCGCCGCGCGACCGTCTTAACTATTGGGGCTATAGCCCGGTGTCCTTTTTCGCACCTCACGCGGCCTATAGTGTCAGCGGCAACCCCCTGCACGCCCTGGATGAATTTCGTGATATGGTGAAGGCGCTGCACCGCGCCGGTATTGAAGTGATTTTGGATGTGGTTTATAACCACACCGCCGAGGGTGATCATCTTGGGCCAACCTTCTGCTACCGCGGCCTGGCTAACGATGATTATTATATCCTGGACGACAACCCGGCGTGGTATCGTAACTTCAGCGGCACCGGCAACACGCTCAACGGCAACCACACCATTGTGCGGCGCATGATCCTGGACAGCCTGCGCTACTGGGTGCGCGAGATGCACGTAGACGGCTTTCGCTTCGATCTGGCTTCGATCCTTTCGCGTGACGGCCAGGGCCACCCCATGGTGACTCCGCCAATTTTGCTGGATATTGACAAAGACCCCGTGCTGGCCGGCACCAAATTGATTGCCGAAGCCTGGGATGCAGGTGGGCTATATCAGGTAGGGAACTTCTTCGGCGATCACTGGGTCGAGTGGAATGGCCGCTTTCGTGATGATGTGCGCTCCTTTGTTAAAAGTGATTCGGGCATGGTACAGGCAGTGGCTAGTCGCTTCTTTGCCAGCCCCGACATCTACGGCCATACCGGGCGTGAACCGGAACAAAGCATCAACTTCATCACCAGCCATGATGGCTTCACGCTTAACGATCTGGTGTCTTACAACCAGAAGCATAATCTGGCTAACGGCGAGCAAAACCGTGACGGCGAAAACCATAATCTGAGCTGGAACTGCGGCGCGGAAGGCCCCAGCGACGATCCCGCGGTGGAGGCATTGCGGCGCAGGCAGATCAAGAACTTCCTGACCATCACCCTGCTGGCGCTGGGCGTACCCATGCTGGCTATGGGCGATGAGGTGCGACGCACGCAGGGAGGCAACAACAACGCCTATTGCCAGGACAACGAACTGAGCTGGTTCGACTGGTCGCTGCCTGAACGCAACAGCGATATTCTGCGCTATGTGCAGCAGCTCAACCGGCTGCGCCTGCACCCGGGCGTGGTGATGGGCGATCCTCAGATTCAAACGTTGTGGGAGCTGCTGCACACCACACGGCTGCAATGGCACGGCATCGCGCTCAATCACCCGGATACCAGCTACACATCGCACACGCTGGCGCTGTCAGTGGCAGGCACCCACGTGGCCTTTCATATCATTTTCAATGCCTACTGGGAGCCGCTGGGTTTCGAGTTGCCGATGATGGCAGGCTGCACCGCGTGGCGACGGCTGCTGGATACCGCTTTGGATGCGCCGGATGATTTTAGTGATTTTGCTGTGGCTCAAGCTGTGGCCACACCGTTTTACCGCGCTGCACCGCGTTCGGTGGTGCTGTTGGCCTGTCGCCGCAGCGAGAGCATTGGCTAACCATTTACCTCATGCTATCAGTCTCTACTTCGCAAACCAAGTTTTTGCCTGTCGCAGTGGCTGGTAGCCTGTCATTCCGAGGCCTGCCAGGGCCGAGGAATCCCCTCACGAACGCACGGGGGACTCCTCACTGGGTTCGGAGACACCGATGAGAGCGTATGGCTTGCTGAATTTCGCGCAACAACTTTGTTTACAAAGTATTGAATTTCATTCCAGAAACAAGAAAAGCCAGTTGGCGAGCTAGTTAATCTCAACTCCGACTTAATTCCCGTGCCAGCGCATCAGGATCGGATACCGGCAGGTGGCAGGTGAAGTTTTCGCACACGTAGGCCGTGGGTGCGCCGTTGAACTGCGTGCGGTCTGCCAGCAGTGGAATTTCCACCGCTGCCGCCTGGGCCGCGGCTTCTGAGGCGGCACCGGCCAGCACGGCATGCGGCAAAAAGCGGCTTCTCACCTCCGTCAACAAGGCCAGAGTGGCCGGGTCAGCGGGATCGCCGATGACTACGATTTCCTGCGGGCGGCTTAAGGCGCGCTCCAGCACGCCCAGCAGATGGCCGAAGGCCAGCGGCTGACGCGCCATTGCCTCACGCAGCAACAGCAGAATCGCTTCGCCGTGGCTGTGATAGCGTTCCTCGCCGGTGAGCGCATAGAGGCGCAGCAGCACGTCCGCAGCTACAGAGTTGCCGGAGGGCACGGCATTGTCTACGAACTCCCTGGGCCGCGTGAGCAGAGTCTCGTGGTCGTGGCTGGTTTGGAAGAAGCCACCCTGTTCATTATCCCAGAAGCGCGCCAGCATAGCATCGGCCAGGGCGCGTGCGGCATGCAGCCAGCGCGGCGCAAAGGTGAGCTGATACAGCTCGATCAGCCCGTCAGCCACATTGGCGTAGTCCTCCAGATAGCCGTTCAGCCGCGCCTCAGCCGCGTCGCCGGTAAGCGTGGCAGGGGCCCAGGTGCGGTGGAGGCCGATAAAGCTCAGGCCCTCAGAGGTGAGCGGTGTGGAGGGGGAAGAAAAGCTCATGTGATCGAGGAGGAAGGCGGCGTTTGCCTCGGCGATGCGGCGATAGTCAGCACGGCCGAACGCGCCCGCGGCATAGGCAAAGGCGCGCAGGGTCATGCCGTTCCATTCGGCCAGGGCCTTGTCGTCGCGGCCCGGCTTGATTCGTTGCTGACGCGCGGCCAGCAGCACCGGCCTGCTGCGCGCCAGCGCCGCGCGCAGCGCTGCCTCATCCACGCCGAGCTGTTGTGCCGCCACTGCGGCCTCACGCGGGATGTGGAGAATGGTTTGCCCCTCGAAGTTGCCGCTGGGGGTGACACCGTAATAACCGCCTGCCAGCCGCGCGTCCGCCGCGCCCAGCAGCTCCGTCAGTTCCTGTGGCGTCCACAGAAAGAATTTACCTTCTTCGCCTTCGCTGTCTGCATCCTGGCTGGAGTAGAACGCGCCCGCGGGATCGCGCATCTCGCGCGCCAGATAGTCCAGCGTTTCTTCGGCCACGGCGCGGAAAAACGGGTCGCCACCTGCCAGCCACGCTTCCGTGTACACGCGCGCCAGTTGGGCATTGTCGTAGAGCATTTTTTCGAAATGCGGCACCAGCCAGCGTTCATCTACCGAATAGCGATGAAAGCCGCCGCCCAGTTGGTCGTACATGCCGCCGCGCGCCATTTGATGCAGGGTATGAGTGATCATCTCCAACACCTGTCCGCCGCCGGTTGGGTAGGCCGCTGCGACCGTATCGGGAGCCTCTGTGCGCTGATGGTAGCGCAGCAAAAAGCTCAGATTCATTGGCTGGGGAAACTTGGGCGCGTGGCCAAAGCCGCCGTAGAAAGAGTCATAGGCGCGCGTCAATCCCTGCACCGCCTGCTCAGCGATTACAGCATCCAGTGCCCCCTCACCAGAGCCAAGCCAGCCTTGTAGATCTGCGCTTTGTAGCGCGGCTTTCATGCGGGCTGCGCTTTCTTCCACCTGGCTGCGCCGTGTGCGATAGGCATCTGCTGTAGCCACCAGCACGCGGCGGAAGCCGGGCATGCCGTAGCGGTCGTGGGGTGGGAAATAGGTACCGCCGTAGAAGGGCGCGCCGTCTGGCAGCAGCCACACACTCATCGGCCAGCCGCCGTGACCGGTCATGGCCTGCACCGCGGCCATGTAGATGCCATCGAGGTCAGGGCGCTCCTCGCGATCCACTTTGATGTTGATGAACAGCTCGTTCATGATTTTGGCGGTTTGCGGGTCCTCGAAAGACTCGTGCGCCATTACATGACACCAGTGGCAGGCTGAATAGCCGATGCTGAGGAAGATCGGCTTGTCTTCAGCGCGGGCGCGGCTGAGGGCCTCAGCGCCCCAGGGGTACCAGTCCACCGGGTTGTAGGCGTGCTGGCGCAAGTAGGGGCTGGTCTCGTGGAAGAGGCGGTTGGCGTGGCTTTGCGGGATATGAGCGGTAGTCAATAGAACCTCCGCTGCTGCCGGGCAGCAGGCTTTGTTGGATGATCACCAGCATAGCACAGATTGGGCAGACATACAGGCAGGAAGCTACCAAACCGGGGCAATGATCAAGCTGAGGGGGAACGCAGGCGCAGTTGAGGGGCTATTCGGAAGAGGCCAGCCTGAGCGATCGGCTTGAGCATTTTGTTGCCGAAAGCGGCATGGGCATGGAATGTCCGAGGTTGCAAAAAACCCGAAGTCAACGACAATAGAGCTATGTCACAAGCTATTCACCCTTCTTCCTCTACTCTGTATTTGCATGACATTGATCTTGCGGATGCCCTGCCGGCCTGGCGCGCGGCATTGCACGCTGCGGGTGCATTGGGCACGCTGGGCAGCGAGTGTTTGCCCATAGCTGAATGCCTCGGTCGCGTGACCGCGGCACCGGTGTGGGCGCGCATCTCCTCGCCGCACTATCACGCCTCGGCTATGGATGGCTACGCGGTAGCCGCAGCAGATACGGTGGGGGCCACCGAGACGCAGCCCAAGCATCTGCGTCTCGGCTACGAAGCGTTTTATGTGGATACCGGTGATCCTCTGCCGCCCGGCACCGATGCGGTGGTAATGGTGGAGGAAGTGCAGGTGATGCCGTTGGATTCGCGGATGCCCTTATCCCCGGCCCCTCTTTCGCAGGGAGAGGCGGGCAGGGGGGGTGAGGGCCAAATCGAACTCCTTGCCTCCATCCCTCCCTGGCGACACGTCCGGCCCATGGGCGAGGATATTATAGCCACGCAGTTGGTATTGCCTTCCAACCATCGCCTGCGCCCGGCGGATATGGGCGCGGCTCTGGGCTGCGGCCACACCCATTTGGCGGTGCGTTGTCGGCCGCGGGTGGCTATCCTCCCCACCGGTGATGAGCTGGTGAGCTTGCCACAGCTTGGCGATGTCCGTGCGCTCAAGCCGGGCGACATCATCGAATATAACGCGGTGGTGCTGGGCGCACAGGCCGAGGAATGGGGCTGTACCGTGAGCCGCCTGGAGCCGCTGCCTGATAACTTTGCGTTGATCCGCGCTGCCGCGGCCGCGGCCTTGGCTGATCACGATTTGGTGGTGATCAATGCTGGTTCCTCTGCCGGTTCTGAAGATTTCGCCGCCCAGGTGATTGCCAGCCTGGGCCAGGTGGTGGTGCATGGCATCGCCATCAAGCCGGGGCATCCGGTGATTCTCGGCGTGGCGCAGGGCAAGCCGATTGTAGGCATCCCCGGTTACCCTGCTTCGGCAGCGATGACCTTTGAGCTGTTGGTCAAGCCTGTGCTGTATGCCATGCAGGGCACGCCCGCGCCACAGCGTCCCCAGGTTACCGCGCACTTGACGCAAAAGGTGGTTTCCAGTCTGGGCGAAGAGGAATTTCTGCGCGTGACTCTTGGTGAGGTGGATGAGCGCCTGGTAGCCACGCCGCTGGCGCGCGGCGCCGGGGTCATCATGTCGCTGGTGCGCGCCGACGGCATTGTGCGCCTGCCGCGCTTTAGCGAAGGCGCTCACGCCGGTGCGCCTGTGGCAGTGGAGCTGCTGCGTTCGCCTGAAACGCTACGCAACACCGTGGTTTGCATTGGCAGCCACGACATGACTCTGGACGTGCTGGCCGATCAACTGCGGCGCGCCCGGCCCGAGATGGCCTTTGCCTCGGCCAACGTGGGCAGCACCGGCGGGCTGCTGGCCTTGCTGCGCGGCGAGGCTCACTTGGCCGGTTCGCATCTGCTGGACGAAGCTACGGGCGAGTATAATCTGCCGGCGATTCACGATCTGGGTTTGAGCCGGACGCGCGGCCATGCGGATGGCGTGGTGGTAGTGCGTTTCGTGGGCCGTGTGCAGGGGTTGATCACTCCGCCGGGCAACCCAAAACAGATTAGCCACTTGGAAGACCTGGTGCGGCCCGATGTGTCCTTTATCAACCGCCAACGCGGCGCGGGCACGCGCGTGCTGCTCGATTTTAAGCTGGCAGGGTTGGGCATCAGCCCGCGGCAGGTGCAGGGTTATACCCGTCAAGAGTTTACTCACCTGGCCGTGGCGGCGGCGGTGAAGTCAGGCAGCGCAGATTGCGGGTTAGGCATTCTGGCAGCGGCGCGTGCGCTGGAGTTAGACTTCGTGCCGCTGTTTAGCGAACGTTACGATCTGTTGATTCCGCGGCGCTTCTTCTATAACGAATGGTTGGCTCCGCTGCTTGCAGTCATTCGTTCACCGGAGTTCGCGGCCACGGTGGCCGCGCTTGGTGGTTACACCACTGCGGGCATTGGCGAGGTGATTGCAGAGCTGTGATCAGCGCTATGGCTTGTGCAAGCCACAAAATCTTTACACTTTCTTGACACTGGCGGGGTAAATTCTGGCACTCTCTTGATGCTTTTTTCGTTATCATGGTTTTTGAAGGCGTTGGCGCTGGCTGACGCCTTTCTGATTTTGTGATTTACCGCACTGCACAGGCAGCCCGGTAATGCAAGGAAGGAACACCATGTATATCGAAAATGAGCAATCTACCGTGATGCGGGTTCCTCATAGCTATAACCCGCCGCGCTCCTGGCTCACCTGGCTGCTCGGACGTCCCTTATCCACCGCCGACGCGCCGCACCAAACCATCAACAAAAAGGTAGGGCTGGCAGTCTTCGCGTCGGATGCGCTCTCCTCCACCGCCTACGCCACGCAGGAAATCCTGGTGGTGCTGGCTATGGCGGGCACGGCTGCCTTCTCGCTGGCCTTTCCGATTGCTCTCGGCATTGTGCTGCTGTTGGCTATCGTCACCATTTCCTATGAACAGACGATCCATGCCTATCCCGGCGGCGGCGGGGCCTATATCGTCGCGCGCGATAATCTGGGCAAGCTGGCCGCGCAAACTGCCGGTGCTGCGCTGCTCACCGACTACATCCTGACCGTAGCCGTTTCTGTCTCATCCAGTGTGGCTCAGGTTGCTTCCGCTTTTCCGCAGCTTTACCATTGGCGCATTGAAATCGCTGTGGCGCTGGTGCTGCTGGTGATGCTCATCAACCTGCGCGGGGTGAAGGAATCGGGTATGGCTTTTGCTGTGCCGACTTACTTCTTCCTCTTCCTGATGATCACCACAGTAGGGGTGGGCCTTTTTCGCTTTTTTACTCATTCGTTAGGCGTGGTTGCCGATCCACCTCCGCTGGAAGCCCTCGAAAGCGCGCGCGCCATATCGCTCTTCTTGATTCTGCACGCCTTTGCCAATGGCACCACCGCGCTCACCGGCGTTGAGGCGATTTCCAACGGCATTCCTGCCTTCAAGGAACCGAAAAGTCACAATGCTGGCCTTACCCTGATCTGGATGTCGCTGATTCTGGGTAGCTTGTTCCTGGGCATTACCTTCCTCAGCTTGCAGATCCACGCCGTGCCATCGGCCAGCGAAACGGTCATTTCGCAATTGGCGCGCACCATTCTGGGCGGCCAGGGCA
This sequence comes from uncultured Caldilineales bacterium, assembly GCA_937907455.1. GTDB lineage: Bacteria > Chloroflexota > Anaerolineae > JAAEKA01 > JAAEKA01 > JAAEKA01. Next base: position 44,130 of record CALESQ010000049.1, on the reverse strand, counting down.
TCCCATACCTGCTGGTGATTAGCGCCACCACGCTGATCCTGATCATGGCTGCCAACACCTCCTTTGCCGACTTCCCGCGTCTGAGCGCTCTGCACGCTGAAGATGGGTTCCTGCCCCGGCAGTTGACCTTCAAAGGCAGCCGCCTCGTCTACTCGCGCGGCATCATCACGCTGGCCCTGATCGCATCGCTGCTGATTATTCTGTTCCGCGCCAGCGTCACTGCCTTGATCCCGCTCTATGCCATCGGCGTCTTCCTGTCGTTTACCCTGTCGCAAACCGGTATGGCGCGGCGTTGGTGGAAGTCTGGCCGTCTGGCTGCGGGCGAAGAGCTTCAGGAGCGCGGTTCAAAAGTTGTTTACGATCCAAACTGGCGCATCAAGCTGGTGGTCAACAGTGTGGGTGCGGTGGCGACAGCCATCGTCATGCTGGTTTTTGCGGTCACCAAGTTCAGCGAAGGTGCGTGGGTGATCATCCTGTTGATCCCTTCACTGATCGCTGGCTTTTCGACGATTAATCATCACTACAAAGACCTCGCCACGCGGCTGACGCTGGAAGGCTACGACGGCGAGGCGCAGGTCTCGCGGCAGCGTGTCATCGTGCCGGTAAGCAGCGTGCATCGCGGCACCTTGCTGGCGCTGCGCTACGCCCGTACATTGTCGAAGGACATCACCGCCGTCCACGTTTCCACCGATCCGGCGGATGCCGAGCGGGTGCGCACAAAATGGACACAGTGGGGTGAAGGGGTGCGGCTGGTTATCCTCGATTCGCCCTATCGCCAATTGATGGAACCGCTGTTGCAGTATATTGACATGATTTACGACCAATGCCAGCCCAACGAGATCATCACGGTGGTGGTGGCCGAGTTTGTGCCGGAACACACCTGGCAAAACGCGCTGCACACCCAGGCCGCCCTGACGCTGCGGCTGGCGCTGCGCGCCAAGCCCGGCATCATCGTGATTGATGTGCCCTATCAGGTGTAGGCAGTCGCCCGTGATGAGTTGACGATCTCAGCAAACAGGTCTAGAATTCACGCAATTCTCAAGGCCTGTTTGCTGTAGATTGTTATGAAAAAGTTTTTCTCTTATCTGCTGAATCCATCGGATGCGGGCTTGCTGGCCGTCCCTGCCTGGCAGCGTTACCTGTTCAGTGTGGTCGTGATGACCATTGCCACCGTCTTGAGCGTGGCCCTCCATTCCACGTTGCACATCTCCAACCTGCTGATGATCTATCTGTTTGCTGAAATCATCGCAGCGCTGGCTCTGGGGCGTGGACCGGCTGTACTCGCTTCGGTTTTTGGCGCGTTGGCCTTTGATTTCTTCATCGTTCCCCCCCGCTTCACGCTGGCTGTGGACGATCTCGAATATATGTTGACCTTTCTCGGACTATTCGTCGTGGGCTTGCTGATCAGCAGCCTGACCGAGCGTTTTCGCCTGCAAACGGCGATGGCTGAACAGCGCGCCAGCGAAACCATCACCCTCAACGAGTTGAGCCGCGATCTGGCCGCCGCGGGCAGCGTCAATGCCATCACCGCGGCCATCATCGCGCACCTGGGCGAAGCCTTTGACCGCGAAGCCGCGGTGTTGCTGCCCGGTTCCGAGGACGACAAAAGCTTGCTGGAGCCGCGCAGCGCCGGCTTTTCGCTCAACCCCGACGAGCAGGCCGTGGCATCGTGGGCCTTCACCCACGGCCAGCCCACCGGACGCGGCACGGACAAGCTGCCCACGGCTCAGGCGCGCTATCTGCCCCTGCAAACCGCGCGCGGTGTTGTGGGCGTGCTGGGAGTTAAGCCGCTTGACCCCACCAGCACGATGACGCCCGATCAGCGCCGCTTGCTGGAGGCCTTCGCCAGCCTGGCCGCGCTGGCCGTAGAGCGCGCCCGGGTGGCCGAGGAAGCCGAACACGCCCGCCTGCAGGTCGAATCGGAGCGGCTGCGCAACTCGCTGCTCAGCTCTGTGTCGCACGATCTGCGCACGCCACTGGCCGGCATCACCGGCGCGGCCAGCAGCCTGCTGGAAGATCAGCCATCGCTGGATGCCGCCACCAACCGCGAGCTGGCGCAGAGCATCTACGACGAGGCCAACCGGCTCAACCTGCTGGTGCGCAACCTGCTGGACATGACGCGGCTGGAAGCAGGCGGCATCGAGGTGCGTAAAGCCTGGCAGCCGTTGGAAGAGGTGTTGGGCGCAGCCCTGACGTATGTCGAGCCGCTGCTGGCCGGGCGGCAGGTGACGGTGCGCCTGGCTCCCGATTTGCCGCTGGTGCCGCTGGACGAAGTGTCAACCACGCAGGTGCTGGTCAATCTGCTGGAAAACGCCGTGAAGTACACACCGCCCGCCAGCCCCATCGAGTTGGCCGCCTGGGCCGAGGGAACGCGGGTGGTGGTAGAGGTGGCAGATCGCGGGCCGGGGCTGCCGCCGGGCGATGAAGAACGGATTTTTGAAAAATTCTATCGCGGCCAAAAGACGGCCAGCGGCGTGGGCCTGGGTCTGGCGATTGCCCGCGGCATTGTCGAGGCACATGGCGGTACGATTTGGGCCGAAAACCGGCCTGGCGGCGGTGCGCTCTTTCGCTTTGCCCTGCCCGTCGAAGGCGAACCGCCCGCACTGCCCGATGAAGCCGCTTGACCGGTTGAACAAGGCAGAACTTGTCACTCCCACCGAAGTGAGGAGTCTCCGAAGACGCCTCCTCGGCCAAAGAGCCTTCGCAATGACGAAAATCAGCCCGTTGCGTCAGTCGTGTGAGCGTGTGATGTGTCCGAACAACAGCCATTGATCCTGATCATCGAGGACGAATTACCGATCCGGCGCTTTCTGCGCGCCGCGCTAACAGCCAGCGACTACAGCTTGCTGGAAGCGGGCACTGCGCAGGAGGGCCTGGCTCAGGCTGCCCTGCGTCAGCCCGATCTGGTGATCCTCGATCTCGGCCTGCCTGACCTGGACGGGCTGGAGGTGATCCGTGAGCTGCGCGGCTGGACCGCGTTACCGATTCTGGTCTTGTCGGCGCGGCAGCAGGAGGGTGACAAGGTGCAGGCGCTCGATGCCGGGGCCGACGACTATCTGACCAAGCCTTTTGGCGTGGCCGAGTTGCTGGCGCGCGTGCGCGTAGCCTTGCGTCGGCGCAGCCGCGCCAGCGCCGACGCGGACAGCCCGATTTTTGAGACCGGCGGCTTGCGCGTGGATCTGGCGCAGCGACAGGTGTTGCGCGAGGGCGAGGAAGTACATCTGACCCCCATCGAATTCAAGCTGCTGGCTGCGCTGGTACACAACGCCGGCAAGGTAATGACCCATCATCAGCTTTTGCGTGAGGTGTGGGGGCCGGGCTACGCCGAAGAAAGCCACTATTTGCGCGTGTTCATTGCCCAGTTGCGCCGCAAGCTGGAGCAAGACCCGGCGCGTCCGCATTATCTGCTCACCGAGCCGGGCGTGGGGTATCGTCTGCGCGTCTCGTCTGCGGGCTAAGGCTGGCGAAGGCAGCCCTGCGCGCTTGGGCGCATCCGACACTTGTGCTACACTGGGGACAAATCTGTAGTACAAGGTGAATACAATGACTTCTCCCTCCGCTCACTCGGCGTTCGTGGCCGATCTCGCCCTCGCCGCGGACGACATCCCCGCGGACAGCATCGTCAGCCGCACGGTGTTCACCGACGGCCAGCTTAAGGCTATTCTGTTTGGCTTTGCCGCGGGACAGGAACTGTCGGAACACACCGCAGCCAGGCCCGCCGTGCTGCACTTTCTGCAAGGCCAGGCGCGCTTGACGCTGGGTGCAGAAAGCCACACCGCGGCCCCCGGCACGTGGGTACACATGCCTGCCCATCTGCCGCACAGCGTGTATGCGGAAACGCCGGTGGTGATGGCGCTCTATCTTTTGCCTGTGTGAGGTGCTAATGGCTTCCTTCCCTGCTTTTTACGACCCCGAACGCATTGGCACGCTCTTCTTGCCCGACACCGCGGCCATTGCTGCCGCCGCCGCCAACACCAGGCTAGCCCCGGCCAGCAGCGACACGCGCCAGGTGCAATTGTTGCTGATTGATATGCAGGTGGACTTTTGCCACCCCACCGGCAGCCTGTACGTGCCCGGCGCACTGGGCGATCTGCGTCGCGTTATCGAATTTATCTACGAACACGCGGCCGAGATCACCGAAATCACCTGCTCGCTCGACTCGCATCTGCCCAACCAGATTTTCTTCCCCTCGTGGTGGGTGGACGCCGACGGCAATCATCCCGCGCCCTTCACGCTCATCAGCCGCGCCGATGTGGACACGGGCCGCTGGCGACCGCTGTTCGAGCGCGACTGGTCGCGTGAGTACGTGACGCGGCTGGAAGAGGATGCCCGCAAGCTGTTGACGATCTGGCCGTACCATGTGCTGCTGGGCAGCCCCGGCCATGCCCTCGATCCTGAACTGTGGTCTGCGGTGACGTGGCACGCGCTGGCGCGCAAAACCGAGCCGCGCTGGCTGCTGAAAGGCAGCGATCCGCGCACCGAGCATTATTCAATCATCAAGCCGGAAGTGGTTCCCGCGGATATGCCCCATGCGGGGGTCAATGAGAGTTTGTTGGCGCGGCTGGCCGCGGCTGATCAGGTTTTCGTCGCCGGTGAGGCGGAAAGTCACTGCGTGCTGGAAACGGTAGCTGACATCGTGGAGGCGCTGGCCGATCAGCGCGGCGCGGCGGAGCGCATTACCCTGCTGCGCGATTGCACCTCCCCAGTGGTGCATCCTGACATTGATTTTCACGCGCTGGCTCAGGCGCGCCTGGCCGACCTGGCCGCGCAGGGCCTGCGCCTGGTGGATAGCGCCGCGGTGGGGGAAGGGTAGGGGAAGGGGGAAGTATACAAGTAGACAGGTAGACAAGGTGGAAGTATACAAGTAGACAAGGTGGAAGTATACAAGTAGACAAGTAGACAAGGTGGAAGGTATGCAAGGAACCGGCCTTGTGTACCTGTCTGCTTATTTACCTGTGTACTTGTCTACCTGTCTACTTATTTACCTTCCTCAATCCGACCCACTCAAATACAGATTGATCATCTGCTTCCAGTACGGCCAGTCGTGCGCCCAGCCGTTCCAGATGCGCAGCGCGTGCCAGATGTTCTTGTCCCACAGGATTTGCGAGAAGTATTCGGTGGCCCCGCGCAGCGGCTCGGTTTCGCTGGTGGTCAGGATGATGTCCATCGCACGCATCTGCGCCAGCCTGCCCTCGTCATGCTCGTTCTTGACGAATTCCACCGGGTTGTTGAAATAGACGTTATCGTCGTGGTGGCCGTCGGTCCAGTCGCTGACATCGTACAGACCATTCATCGCCAGCACGCGGCCCACCATGTCCGGGTGACGGAAGGCGAAGTTGACCGCCTGGTACGCACCAAAGCTCGCTCCCATCACAACCAAAAAGGGGTTGGTGTTGTGCTGCGTAAAGGGGATCACCTCGCGGGCGATGTAGGCATCATACTGCGTTTGCCGCCAGGCGCGGTCGCCCGGCCACTTCCAGCGCGCATACCAGCTTTCCGCGTCCACGCTGTCCACCGCGTACAGTTGGACTTCACCGCGCTCAATCGGGCCGGCCATCGCCTCGACCATGCCCTGGTTTTCCCAGTCAAAATAGCGCCCTTGCGAGGTGGGGAAGACAATGACGCGCGCGCCACTGTAGCCATAGACCAGCAGTTCCATGTCGCGGCCCAGGTTCGGGCTATACCAGCGATGAAGATCTCGGTTCATAAATCACCTGTGGGGTTAGAATAAGCAAGCAAGCGGGAGTTTAACACGCTCTGCCGCGGTCGTCAAGACGAAAGGTCGTGGCAACAGCCGAACGGCGAGGCACAGGCCGCGGCCACATCCCCCTGCACGTCCACGCCGATCTCGCGCAGCAGGCGCGCGATGTCGTTCAGCGGAAAGCCCATCACGCTGCTGTAGCAGCCGACGATGCGCGCCACCGGCGCAAACTGGCGATGCTGGATTGCGTACGCGCCGGCCTTGTCCAGCGGGTCGCCACTGTCCACGTACGCGGCGATCTCGGCGTCGCTGTAGCCGCGCATCCATATCTGTGAGCCGTTGAGCGCGGCCGCTTCCTGCCCGGTTTGCGGGTTCCAGGCGTAGACCGCGCTCCACACCCAATGGGCGCGGTCACGCAGACTGCGCAGCATCGCCGTGGCCTCGGCCGTGTCTGCGGGCTTGCCCAGGACGAAATCGTCCAGCACCACAATGGTATCGGCCCCCAGCACCGCATGGCCGGGCCGCCGCTCGGCAACGGCCCGTGCCTTGGCGCGCGCCAGCCGCTGCACCAGCGCCAGCGGCGCTTCGCCGGGCTGCTGGCTTTCATCAAGATCCGCGGTCGTCACCGTGAAGGGCACGCCCAGACGGCGCAGCAACTCCTGTCGCCGCGGGGAACTGGAAGCTAAAATCAAAGAAACCATAGCGGGTTAAAACTGTCCTTGCATCGAACCGGCGTAACCGGTCATCTCTACATAGCCATTGCCGCGCACCGCAACGCCGTTGCGCGTGCCCGCAATCTGCACCGCACCTTCCCAGTAGCTGTACGAAACGTTCAATTCCTGATCGGCCAGCCACGGGGTTAGCTCCACACGCAGATTCAGCCTGGGCACAGTGACCAGCCAGCGGGCAGGGTAGGGGGCGTCGCTGCGCGGGCTGCGCCAGGTGCGGTCTACGCTGATCTCGAAATCGTCGCGGGTGAGCGGGGTGACGTTGCCCGCGGCATCCACGAAGCTGCCCGCGGAAAACGGGTCTACGCTGCCATCGGCCCGGCGAATGTGAAAGACCTTCAATTCGCTGTTGTCGTCCAGTTGCAGCGCAAACCAGTCCCAGCCAATCTGATCGGCGGCCAGCGCGCTGGTGCTGTATTCGTGATCCTGCCAGCTCCAGCCGGTCACGGCGTAGGTTTCGCCACTCACGGTGAGCGTGCCCTCCGTCTCCAGCCGCGTCAGGCTGGTGTAGTAGGAGGCGTTGCCGGGGTCGGGGCCTTTCTGGCTGTAGCCGCGATCCCCTTGCAGCACTACGTTTTTGCGGCTGGTGAGGGTGAAGTCAATGGCGACACCTTCTGCCGCGGCCTGCATCGTGAAGCGCGCGGCCGCGGGCGTTTCTGCCTGCACGCGCCAATCGTTCAGCCAGACCGCGAACGGTTCAGCCTGCGCACCGGCCAACCCGGCACCGGCGCGTTCCAGCCGCTCGAAGGCGTAAAACTGCTTGCCCTGCACGTCGGTCAGCGCAAAATGCGCCATGATCACCTGATCGGCCGTCCAGGCAGAGGCACGCGCTACGCGGTCGGCGGGCGGGGTGACGGCGCGGCGGAAGAAGGTGAGCTGGTAGCCGAAATGGCGGCCCTCGGCGGTGTCCAGGTTGCCGGTGTAGTACCACCATTCGGTTTGAAAGTCGGGGTGCGGGCCGTAATCCGCGGGGAAGTCGAAGGCACGCGGGCCGGTGGCACGGGCATAGCCGTTGCTGCTGGCCGCGGCTACAGGGCCTTGCACGCGGGCCTGTACGCGCGGCTGGTTGCGCTGCTGCCATAGCCAGAAGCCTGCGGCGACCAGCGTCACCAGCAAAACCAGCCCCAGCCAGCCTTTTCTGCCCATCTTATTCACCGCCGGGGTTGACGGGGGCTTCTTCCCAGGCGCGCAGGAACTCCAATGCCTGCTGCGAGCTGTGCAGATAGGAGAAGCGCGCCACTTGCCGCCCCAGATCGCGCAGCCGCGCGGCCAGTTGTGCATCGTTGGCCTGACCGTTGGCATCGAACTGGCGTTTGCTTTCAGTGATCACGACCTCAGACGGCAACACCCAGGCGTGCAGCGCCCGGCCAACACTGCGCAGGCCGAGCAGGGAGTTGGCTCCGCCCAATCGTCCACCGGCAACCGCCAGCAGGCCAATGGTTTTGCCCTCAAATTCAGCAAAGCCCATCAAGTCCAGTGCATTTTTCAGCACGCCGCTGTAGCCGTTGTGATATTCCGGCGTGCCGATGATGACGCCGGTGGCCGAGCGCACGGTGGCGCGCAGACGCGCCACATCAGGCGGGTAATGCGTTTCGTCCTTGCCGCCGTCGCAGAAGGGCAGGGTGTAGTCGCGCAGATCGAGCAATTCCGTTTGCGCGCCCAATTCGGCCGCACCTTGCAGCGCCAACTGCACGCTGAAACGGGTATAGCTGACCGCGCGCAGGCTGCCGACAAGGCCGACGATGCGCACGGGCGGGTTGTTGGAGAGGTTTTCGGTCATGGTCAGTGGTTGATCGCGGTTGCCCGCGACATGAGTTGCGCGCTCAATTGGCCCCTTCGCACACCAGGATGCCGTCGGCGTTGCGTGCCACACCCAGGAAAGGGCCGGGGTCGTAGGTGTTGGTGATGTCGGTTTCGTTGGCGTAGCCGCCGGTGGCCGTGGACTTGACCACCGAAAAGTGCAGGTGAATGCCGACCGGGTTGGCGGGATCGCCTGACCAATCGCCCTGATAGCCCAGCACCGTGCCCGCGGGGACAAAAACTTCGTGCGTGCCGGGCGGGAACTGCGGCGCAACGAATGATTGCGTGCCGTCGGCAGAAGCCATGTGGGTGTAGTAGGTCCAGATCTGTTCGCCGGGGACGATGGCGGGGAAGTCGGGGTGACGCAAAATGACGCTGCTGCGCCAGTCCGCCTCGCGGGTGAGGTAGCCATCGTATGCGGCGATGATCGGCGTGCGGTTCACATCGCCGTCGGGGGTGAAGATGTCGTAGCCGCTGTGACGATGGCCGGGGCGGAAGCTGTCGTCCCAGCCAAAGCCGATATAGCCCGCGGTGGGCATCAGCATCGGCGCATCCGGGCGACAACGCACGCCCGACAGCACGGCCCAATCGGTGCGGGCTGCGGGATTGTTGAACCACACCCCCAGCCGCGCCAACTGCTGCGCGGTTCTGCTGAGTTGGGGGCGCAACCAAACGATGCCCACAAGGAGCGCGCCGCAGACAAACAGCGCGGCGGCTATCAGCCAGAGAACACGACGACCAGAGGCGGCTTTATTCATGCGGCAGCCGAGGGCTTGTCGGTGGGTAGGTGAACGAGGACAGTTTGCACCGCGCGGCCTTCCACTGCTTCCACCTCGAAGGTGACATTTTGCAGCGTGGCTTGGTCGCCCGGCTCGGCCAGCCGTCCGAGGCTCACCATGATCAGGCCGCCCACGGTGTCAGCTTCGGGATGCACCAGATTGAGATCGCACAACTGGTTCAGTTCGTCCACCAGCAGATCGCCACGCACGCGCACGAGGTGCGTTTCGAGGTACTCCAGCGGCGGGATTTCCTGATCGAATTCGTCCAAAATCTCGCCCACCACCTCTTCGATGATGTCTTCCAGCGTTACCAGGCCCGCGGTGCCGCCGTATTCATCTACTACGACAGCCAATTGACGGCGGTCACGGCGGAAGCGCGCCAGCATATCGTCCAGTGGCAGCGATTCGGGGACAAAGGCGACTGGCCGCGCCAGGCTGCGCAGATCGAAGGGGATTTGGCCTTCGGAAGCCTGCTGCCGTGCCAGCGTCTTGGCGTGCAGCACGCCGATAATATCATCCAGGTCTTTGTGATAAACGGGATAGCGCGAATGGCGCTGTTCGCAGACAAGGTCAATCGTTTCCTGTTCGTTGGCGGTGATGGACAGCCCAACAATGTGGCGACGCTGGGTCATGATCTGCCCCACGGTGCGATCGCGCAGGTCAAAGATGTTTTCGATGAAAAGCTGCTCATCGGCTTCCATCAGCCCGACTTCGGTGCTTTCCTCCATGAGATATTCCAGCTCATCGGCAGAAAAAAGGCGCGAGCGGGCATCTACTGGCGGAATGCCCATCAGACGTACCACGGCGTTGCCGATGCCGTTGAGTATCACCACTACGGGCAGCAACAGCTTGCGCAGCAGGTTCATGGGCGAATCCAGCTGTAGCACGGCGCGTTCGGCATGTTGGATAGCCAGCGATTTCGGCACCATCTCGCCCACTACCACATGGAAGTAGGTCATCACCGCGATAGCCAGCACGGTGGCTATGCTGTGTGCCAGCGGTTCGGCAAAGTCGGTGTAGCGGCTGAGCGGATGGTAGAGCCATTCAGCTACGGTGTGTTCACCGTACATACCGAGGCCCAGGCTGGCTACGGTGATGCCGATCTGGGCGGTGGCTAGATAGCGGTTTTGTTTGGCCGGGTCGTTAAGTATCAGCAGCACATGGCGCGCCGATTTTGAACCGCGCTCGGCAGCCTGCATCAGGCGCGGGCGTGGCGCAGCCACAATGGCGAATTCGGCAGCTACAAACAGGCCGTTGAGCAGGATCAGAAAGGTGATAATGAGCAGCGGAACCAGATATTCGCTCATGAGGCTGTTTCCTCCCGCAGTCGCTCCACCTGATCAGGCGTGGCAGGCAGGCTGACGGCAGCCACCGCGTTGCCCTCTACTCGCTCTACGCACAGTGCTACACCGGCTACATCTACTATCTCGCCTACCTGCGGCACATGGGCCAGCTCGTTTAGCACCAGCCCGCCGATGGTATCGGCATCGGCGGTAGGCAGCTTCAGCTCCAAAAGATCGTTCAGATCAGTGATCAGCCAATCCCAGCGCACCAGCACCCGATTGCCCGGCAACATGCGGAACAGCGGCACTTCCTGATCGAATTCGTCTTCCACCTCACCGAAGATTTCTTCGATCAGGTCTTCCAGGGTGACAATACCGGCGGTGCCGCCGAATTCATCCAAAACCACGGCCACATGGTAGCGCTTGCGTTGCAGCAGGGCAAAGGCTTCATCAGCGGGCATGGTTTCGGGGATGTGCAGGGCCGGGGCCATGATCTCGCTGACCTGCCGGTTGCCGTCGGCGCTTTGTCCGCGCAGGCAAAGCAGATCTTTAAGGTGGATGACGCCGACGATGTTATCAATGCTGCCACTGAAAAGGGGTAGGCGCGAATAGTAGGATTTTGCCAGCAGGCTGAAAAGCTCTTCGCAGGGCGTCGTCATCGGTGCAGCCAGCACACGGGTGCGGGGAATCATGATCTGACGCACGCTGGAGCGGCGCATCCACAGGGTGTTTTCGATCATACGTCGTTCCTGCTGCTGTAGCAGGCCGCCCTGGCCGCTTTCCTCCACCAAAATGGCGATTTCTTCCGAAGTATGCACATGGCTGTGCTCGCCTGCGGGCTGTGTGCCCAGCAATTTCAATAATAATTGTCCACTGCCGTTGAACAGCCAAATCAGTGGACGGAAAAGCATCACCGACCAGCGCATCGGCCCGGCGGTGAGCAGCGCCAACCGCTCTGGGTATTGCACACCGATGTTTTTTGGCACCAGCTCACCCATCACTACTTGCAGCGCCGTGAGCGCCAGCAAAATCACTGTGGTGGACAGCGATGCGGCGGCCACATCCGAAGCAATGCCCAGCCGCTCCAGCCATTGCGTGGTGACTGCGCCCAGTGCAGCCTGCGCGTAGAAGCCCAGCACCAGGCTGGATAGGGTGATTCCCAACTGGCAGGCGGCGATATAGGTATCGAGCTTGTGTGGATCTTCCACAACCCCCAGCATCAGGCGAGCGGCAGTGTTGCCTTCCTCGGCGCTTTGTGCCAATCGTGCCCGCCGGCTGCTGATAGTGGCAAACTCAGCGGACACGTACAGCGCGTTCAGGAAGATCAGCGTGGCAATGATCGCTATGGTAAGAAGCAAAATTTACTCCGTGACAGGGATGATAAGGAATGAAAATCAATAGCATAAAGTATAAGCGATAAGTTGCCCTCGCTGCAAGTTAGGACTTCACTTTTTATGTGTGTATAATAAAGCTGCTTAATTGCACCCGAAAGGAGAGCTATGTCCGGCGAACTTGATCTGTCTTTGCTGCTGCGCACGGTGCGCCATCGGTGGTGGGTTGTTTTGCTGTTTACCGCGGCGGCGCTGCTGGCCGGTGCAGCCTTTGGCCTGGCCCAGGATCGTCCCTACGAGGCGGTTAATTCGTTGTTGGTACATGCCCCGCGTTATATCTGGCGCATGACCGGCGAAATTGTCACTGTTACTGAGCAGAATCGCGACTATCAGCGTGAGATTTTAGCGATTGCCCGCAACGATGAGGTGGCCGCGGCCGCAGTGCAGGCCCTGCAGACCACCGGCGGCCCCGTGGCAGACGCGCAAACCCTGAAACGCGCTGTGGCTGTGCGCGCCGGTGACGGCAATACTCTGGTGATCACTGCCTCTTCACCCCACGAACAGCAGGCAGTGGCTTACGCCAAAGCCTGGACCCAGGCGCTGATGGATACGGCGCGCACTACCTATGGCGTTGCCCAGGATTTACAGGCATTTGAAGCGGAATTGGCTGAGCTGGATGCGCGTGTGCTGGTCGCCGATCAAGCGCTGACCGAGGCGCGGGCGCGCACGGGCCTGTATGCCACCAGCGGCCTGCCCGACGAGTCGGTGCTGTCCAGCCCTACTTTGCAAACCCTAAGCCGCCTGACAACCACTTTGGCTGACTATCGGGTAGCACAGCAAAGCGTGCAATGGTTGCAGCAAAGCCTGGCTGCGGCTGCGCCTGATGCCGACGTGCAGCAAATGCCCTGGGAATTGTTGGACACACCGGTCTTCAGCCGCCGTGGTCTGACGGCCACAGCCATGAGCGTGACCGCGCAGGAAGCACCGGAAGCGGCACGAATAGCGCTTGCTGCCGAAGCAGAGGCACTCAGCGCAGTTATCACCGGCCTGGAAGTGCAGGTGCAGCAGGCGCAAAGCAGTCTGGCCGCGCAATGGCAGGAGATTGAAACCCTCACCCGCGAGCGCACCCTGGTGCGCGAGCTGCAACAGGAGGTGTACAGCAAAGTCAACGAACTGCGTATTGAAGATCGGGTAGACCCCAGCCTGCTCACCGTGGTGGGCAGCAACGAGCCGCAGGTAACGCATGTGCGTGCGCCGTTGTTGGGATTGCTCGTCACCAGTGCTGTGATCGGCCTGGTGCTGGGCAGCTTGTTGGCCCTTTGGTCGGAGGCGCGGCGACCTGCCGTTCGGCCGCGCTAGGAAACAGCATCTATGTCACAACCGGCTGCCTCCTCTCAGGCGCGTGCCGTCTATCAGAGTCGTATCTACGAAAACCATGGGTTGGCGGCACTTACCACCCTGGTGCAGCCAGAAGATCATGCAGTCTTGGATATTGGCTGTGGTGCAGGGGCTAACATGGCAGCTTTGCGTGCCCGCGGCCATGCGGTGACGGGTATCACTGTTTCGCAGGCCGAGGCTGACCGGCTGCATCAGCAAGGGTTTGCTGCCCTGATGCACGACGTAACCAGCGATGCCCTGCCCTTTCCGGCAGCCAGTTTCGATGCGCTTCTTTTTAGTCATGTGCTGGAGCATTTGCCGTGGCCTGACGAGGTACTCACACGCTACAAAACATTGCTGCGCCCCGATGGCCGCGTGTATATTGCCATCCCCAATGCACTGCATTTAGTGCAGCGCTGGCAGTTTTTGCGTGGCCGCTTTCGCTACACCGAGCAGGGGCTGATGGATTGCACCCATCTGCGCTTTTTTGATTTTCATAGCGCCCGCGCTATGGTAGAAAGTGCGGGCTTGACCGTGCAAACGCACCTGGCTCCGGGTCAAATTCCCCTTGGCCCGCTGCGCACCTTGATGCCTGCACCGGCTGCCAGGTTGGATGCATGGGTCTCACAAAAGCGCCCGGCGCTGTTTGGCAGCCACATTCTGATGGTCGCCAAACACTCTCCTTATCCCCCTGCGGGCAACAAACACTGGATCAGCCGATAGCTGGTTGTTTGATTTTGCCGTTTATTTCAAACGCTATTGACAAAAGCTGCCCTGTTCTGGTATAGTGCATTTACCACAGCATGGTGGCAATCAATCGGATACCGGACTGCATTCGAGGAGGAATGACACCCCTATGGACAACAAACCCTGGCTTCGGAACTACGACAAAGGTCTGCCCACCACCCTGCAGCCCTACCCGTCGCAGACGCTCATTGATGTCATGCGCGATACTGCCAAGCAGCGTCCTGATCACCCCGCGCTTCATTTTAAGGGGAGCATCATTTCCTACCAGAAACTCGATCAATTGAGCGATCAGCTTGCCAACGCGCTGATCGCTCTTGGTATTAAAAAGGGCGACCGCGTGGCTCTGATAATGCCCAACATCCCGCAGTTTGTAATCTCTGAATTTGCCGTGTGGAAGGCGGGCGGCATTGCGGCCTGTATCAATCCGCTTTACACCGAATACGAAACGCAGCATGCCCTGAATGAATGCGGCGCTGAAACCGTGATCACCATGACGCTGTTCTATGACAAGGTGAAGAGCGTTCAGAAGAACACGGCTGTAAAGCGTGTGATCGCGGCCAATATCAAGGAATACTTGCCTACCATTGTGCGTATTCTGTTCAGCGTGCTGAAGGAAAAGAAGGACGGCCATTTTGTCACCCTGCAACCCGGTGATTATTGGTTCAAGGAATTGCTGAAGCAGCAACGCCACTCAAAAGCGCCTTCGGTGGCGGTCAGCTCTGACGATAACGCCATCATTCTGTTTACCGGCGGTACCACCGGCCTTTCCAAGGCAGCGGTGGGATCACACGGTGGCCTGGTAACCTCTGGCAAGCAGATTTTTGCCTGGTTCCAGAACGTGCTGCACGAATGGAACGACAATTTCCTCACTGCCCTGCCGCTGTTCCATGTCTTTGCCAATGCCGGTGTACAGACTGCGGCCTTTGCCAGCCGTGGCAGCATGACTCTGGTCCCCAATGCCCGTGACATCCCCGATGTGATGAAGAGCATCGAAAAAACCAAGGCCACCTTCTTCCCCTCGGTGCCGACGATGTTCAATGCCATGCTGAACCATCCCTTGGTGAAGGAAGGCAAGATAGATCTAACCTCGATCAAGCTGTGTATTTCCGGCGCTTCGGCCCTGTTGCAGGACACCAAAGAGAATTTTGAAAAGCTCACCGGCAGCCGCATTGTAGAGGGCTATGCGCTTACCGAATCGATGATGGCTATTTGCTGCACCCCCGTGGAAGGCAAATACAAGGTTGGCTCCATCGGCATGCCGGTGGCTGATGTGGCAGTGCGCATTGCCGATGTCGAAGATGGCAGCAAAAGCCTGCCGCTGGGGCAGGGTAACGTGGGCGAGATCGTCATCAGCGCGCCGCAATTGATGCGCGGCTACTGGGAGCGCCCCGAAGCTACCGCCGACATGCTGAAGGATGGCGAGCTGTTCACCGGTGACCTGGGTTACATGGACGAAGATGGCTACATCTTCATCGTGGACCGCAAGAAGGACGTGGTCAAGGTGTCGGGCTTCCAGGTCTGGCCGCGCGAGGTAGAAGAAGTGCTGGCTATGAATCCCAAGGTGATGGAAGTCGCCGTGGCCGGCATCCCTGACCCGCGCACCACCGAAGCGGTCAAGGCGTGGATCGTGCTGCAACCCGGTGTTACCGCTACTGCTGATGAGATTCAGAACTTCTGCAAGGAAAAGCTCACCGGCTACAAGGTGCCGCGCTTTGTCGAGTTCCGTTCCGAGCTGCCTAAGAGCACGGTGGGCAAGGTGTTGCGCCGTGAGCTGGTGCGCGAGGAAGCCGAACGCAAGAAGTAACCCGTTGCATGTTGTTGTTTCGCTGCGTGAAACGCCGCCGTCAGCGGATGCGCGTTTCACGCTTTCTTTTGCCTTTCATGTCTCCTCTAACGACCGACATTGCCCTGCGCATTCCTTATCAGGATTGCGACATGCACCAGACCGTGCGCGCAGCAGCTTATCTGCGTTACATGCAAGAGGCCGCCTTTGCCGGATCAGCCGCGGCCGGTTACACCAATGAGCGCTATCAGGCCATGCAGCGCGTTTGGCTGATCCGTGAAAACCATTTGGAATTCCTGGCTCCCCTGCACTACGGCGCTGGCTTGTGCCTGAAAACCTGGGTGGCTGATTTTCGCCGCGTCCGTTCGCAGCGCGTCTACGAGATGTGGACACACGGCGCGGGCGAAGAGCATCTGGCCGCACGCGGCCTGACCGATTGGGTTTTTGTAGATACGCACACCGGTCAGCCCGCGCCCGTGCCTCCCGAGATGATAGCCTCCTTTTTGCCATACACCCAGACCGCAGGCGGGCCGGAGCGCATCCGCTTCCCCGCGCAAAAGCCGCCCGCGGCTGGCATTCACATCAGTCAGCGCCGCGTACCCTGGCGTGAGCTGGACAGTGTGGGCCACGTCAACAACGCGGTTTACGGCGATTATATCGAAGACGCGTTGTATGAGTACCTGGCTGCGCTGGGCTGGCTGCCGGCGCGCCTGACCGAGGCCGGGCTGGCTTTTGCCCCGCAAAGCCTGCATATCGAATATCGCCAACCAGCCTGGTTTGGCGATGTACTCACCGTGACCACGTGGCTGGATCAGGGGCACGCTGCTGGCTTTGTCTGTCACAGCGTGGTGCAGCGCGCAGCCGATCATGAATTGCTGGCGCAGGCTTTTGCGGCCTGGCACAGCGTAGATGCGGCCACGCGCGCACCATGCCCTCTGCCCGCCGATCTGCTGAGTATTTTGCCATGACTCATTCTGCTCAAGTCCCCGCCGCGCCGCGCTTGCCGGTGCTGGTGCTGGCGACCGATCTGCTTTTTGCCACACGTATCAGCGATGCCGTGCGCGCCCAGGGCGGTGAGCCGCTGCTGGTGGCCTCGGCCGAGGAACTGCGCCGGGGCATTGACCGCTGGCCCGCACTGATGCTGCTGGACCTGCATGCTCTGCCTTTGGAGCAGTGGGGTGATGAGGTGCGTCGCGCTAAAACCTCGCCGCAATCACGCAGCATTCCTGTTTTTGCCTTCGGCAGCCACGTGCAGGCTGATTTGCTGCATGAGGCGCGTGCCGCAGGCTGTGACCACGTCTGGGCGCGTTCGCGCTTTGTGGCGGAACTGCCGCAGATCATTGCCGACGCGCTCAATCCGCCCGCGATCTATCCTGAAGGCTGGAATGCTGCCCCCTCACCGAGATTGCTTGAAGGCGTGACGCTTTTCAATGCGGGTGAATACTATCGCCAGCACGATGTGTTGGAGGCGCTGTGGCGTGACGATCTGCGCCCCATTCGCGTGCTGTACCAGGGCGTTTTGCAGATTGGGGTAGCGCTTTACCAGGTGCAGCGTGGCAACGCCCGCGGTGCGCTGAAAATGCTGCGTCGCGGCCTGGGGCATCTTCAGGCGTTGCCGCCGTTGTGCCAGGGCGTGGATGTGGCTACGTTGCGCGGCGATGCCCGCCATCTGCATGATGCGTTGGCGGCTGAAGAGAAGATTGCGACTCCGACGATTCATATCGAGCAACGTTTGCCCGGTGAGTCTTGAAAGTGCCATGAATGGGATTTTGTGCAGAAGGCACAAGCCCCCTGCACTCAAAAAAACGCTCACCCTGGTTGCAGATGGAGCCATAGTTGCCCATAGCGAGCTACACATCCTATCATGATTCCAACCCTTGAACTACCCGGCAAGGCTAAACCCTACGTATTGGCACACCGAGGCAACCGCGTGCGCTGCCCGGAAAACACGTTGCCCGCATTCCGCCAGGCGCTGGCCGATGGCGCTGACGCGCTGGAGACCGACTTGCACCTCAGCGCGGACGGGGTGTTGATGTGCATTCACGATGCCACGGTGGATCGCACTACCGATGGCCACGGCGCGGTGGCTGACATGACGTTGGCAGAGTTGCGCGGCCTCAGCGCGGCCTATGGCCGATCTGAGTTTGCCGCGGCGCGCATTCCCACTCTGGCCGAGGTAGCCGCACTGTTGCCCGAGGATGTGGCATTAGCCTTGGAGTTGAAAAGTGACCGCTTTTTGGAGCCTGCAGTGGCGCGTCAACTGGTAGATGAATTGGCCGCGGCTGGCGTGCGCAATCGCACGGTAGTACTTTCCTTTTCAGCGGCGCGGGTGCAGGCGGTGCAGGCTGCGGCCCCCGATCTTCCCATTGGATTGATCAGCATGGGGCGGTTGTGGCCGGCGCGTGGTATGCAGTTGCACGGCCTCTTTTGGCCGTGGTTGCTGCTCAATCCCTTTTACGCGGCATTGGTGCGCCGCCGTGGTGAGCTGTTTGCGCCGCTTGATCCCGCGCCTGATCGCCGTGTGGGGTGGTATCGGCGCATGGGCTGTGATGTCATCCTTACCGATGATCCCGCAGCCACCCGCCGCGCTCTGGGTAGGTGAGGGTGGGAAGTAATGAGTAACGAGTAAAAAAACTCCTCTGTTCTCCTTTTTCTTTTCTGCTCCCCTTTCCCTCTGGGTGAAGGCGACCCGCGCCATCTCTTTCCGGTCCCCTCTCCCCCAGGGTGAGGGCGCCAGGGCCAGGATCATCCCCTCCCCTAAGGCAGCCAGGTGGGCCAAGCCCCGTTCGCCGCGATCTGCCGCCACTGCGCGGCAGCAAAATCGTACAGCCAGATGTGAGATTGATACTCCCCTTGCAGCGCCACTCGCTGCACCAGCAGCATTCGGCCATCTGGTGACCAGCGCAGCGCGTTGTCCTGCGAGGCATTGTCCTCGGCCAGAAAGCGCCCTTCTGTCTGCCCTGGCTGTGTCACCCATACCTGACCGGCCACGGGGCGCTGTGCGGTGCGCCGTGACCACGCCACCTGCCGCCCGTCCGGTGACCACGCCGGTGCGCTGTCGCCCGCGGTGTCGCTGCTGCTCAGATCTACCACACGACCACTTTCGGCGTTTACCTGGAAGACATGGGGATAGTAGCCGCTGTCGCCGGAAGCGATATTGACGTACAGCAGCAGGGGGTCGCGTGGACCCCACACCGCAGGTTCGCCCATCTCCGAAGGAATCTCCAGCGTGCGGCCATCGCGCAGATTTACCACCATCAATGCCTGATTATGCGGCGCAGCATGGCTGATCCATTCGCCATCGGCGGAAAAAGAAGCGCCGTACCCCAACCATTGCGAGTCGCTGAATACCGGGCTGGTCTCGCCGTTGGCTGTATCTAGCCACCACAGCCGGGCCAATCCCTGCCCCTGCGCCAGCTCGCTCACCGCGCGGCGTTCATAGACCAGACGTCGGCTGTCCGGGTTCCACACCGGGCCGCTGCACGCGTCTTCGCCGCAGGCCAGCAGCAGGCGCGTGGCCCCGCTGTCCGGCTCCACCGCCCAGAGGTCGCGTCCGCCATCGGCGCGGATGGCGGCATAGGCGATCAAGCTGCCATTGGGTGCGGGGGCATAGTCCCAAACGCCCAGCGCTTCGTGCGTCAACTGGCGGGGCGCGGCGGTGGCATCAGCCGGATCGAGTAGCATCACTTGCAACAGGCCATCCTCGCTGCTGACCAGATAAGCTACGTGCGGGTGACCGGTGCGGAAGCGCCACGTCAACGGCGCACGCAGTGTTTGCCCGGCGGTGCTGCGCAGCCCTGCTGCCAGCGTCACCGTGTATTCCGTATCCGGGGCTAGCGGCTCGTTGGGGCGAAACAGCAGCACATCATCCTGCCATTGGGCTATTCCCGGCACGCTAGGTTCAATGCGCAGCGGGGCCAACACACTGCCCAGGTCAATGGGCTGGTCGAAGGTGATGCGCAATACCTGCTGGCTGGACACATGTTGCGCCCCCTCTGCCGGGCTGATTGCCAACACGCGCACCCCTACGCGGTCGCCGCGCAGCAGCACCAGGCCTATCAGTGCAGCCAGCAGAGCCATAATCAACCATACAAAGCGATCAAACGGGGTGAAGGCGCTTTTCATGGGAACAAATAGGGTTGCCGCGGCACATCGGTGGGGGTAATGGCGGTGGCGTGCAGCACCGGCATAGCCTGGCCGTTGAACTCGCCCGCCTGAAAAGCGCCACTCACCTCTACCCATTGATCGAGCGGCAGATCGGCGGCGGCAGGCCATTGTACGATCACGCCGATGGGTGTGGCATCGGCCACACAGCAGCTTACAATAAAGCGGCTGAGCATAAAGCGGTCGCCGCTGAAGTTGCTGTCGCGGTAGACAAAGCCCAGCAGCGTGGCTGGTTGGTTGTTGAAGGCTGCGGGATCGGGCTGGCTGTCGAAGGCAATCAGCCAATCGAGCAGGTTTCTGGTGCTGTCGGGCGATACCAGCGTGCTGGCACCGGGCGCAATGGCCGCGTTGAGGCTGCCCACGGTGATTTCACGCGTGCCTGCTGCCCCTGCGCCCAGCGGACGGGCAGGCACAAGCAGTCCCAGCAGCACCGGCAACAGCACCCAGAACCAGGCCACGCGCGTGGCGGGGGTGTTATGATCATGGTGGGCATGGTCGTGTGGGGGCTGCGCCGCGGTATCTTCATCTTCATCGTCGTCGGCCTGGCGCAGACGCAGGGTTTGCAGGTAGCCTAAAGACACTGCAAAAAAGCCGAGCACGGCGGCAAAGGTCAGCCAGGCAAAGCGGTTGTTGATGTAGAAGTAAAGCGTGCCTCTGCTGATCAGGCTGAAAAAGAACCAGGCCAGCGCCAGCATGATCAGTCCTTTGCCTGCGGGTTTCATCGCCAGCCTCCTGCATTTAAATTGAGAAAAAGCCCCAGCAACAGCGCCATCAGCGCAGGCAGGGCAATCAAATAGGCCACCTTGCGGGGACGGAATACCCCCAGGAACATGGCGCTGCTTTTGATATCTACCATGGGGCCGAAGACCAGAAAGACCAGAATGGAAGCGGGGGTGAAGATACCGGCAAAAGCCAGCGCCACAAAGGCATCTACGGTGGAGCAGATGGAAAGCACAAAAGCCAGCAGCAGCATAGCCAGCACCGAGGTGACCGGGTTAGAGCCGATAGCCAGCAGCACGGCTTGGGGCACCAGGGTTTGCATGGCCGCGGCCAGCAGGCTGCCGATCACCAGGTAGCGCGCCATATCCAGAAAATCATCACCGGCGTGGCGCAGGGCCGCGCCGATGCGTCCGCCGGAGGTGGCGGCGGGGGCGTGGCTGTGGGTGCAGCTTGCGGTAATCTGCCCGCTGACCGCAGGGGTGAAGGTTTCGGCCGCGGTTGCGCGCTGAAACATCAGCCCGATCAGCAGGGCGATGATAAAGGTGAAGCCAACGCGACCCCATAGAATCGGTCCCCAGCCGAACGCGGCCCAGGTGCTGGCGATCACCACCGGGTTGATCACCGGTGCGGCCAGCAAAAAGGCAATGCCGATGGGCATGGGCAGCCCTTTTTGGTAAAGCCGACGCGTCACCGGCACTACGCCGCATTCGCACACCGGAAAGATCAGCCCCAACCCTGTGCCCAGCAGTGCGGCGGGCAGGGCACGCCGCGGCGTGAAGCGCAGCAGGGTGTCGCGGTTGAGAAACAGCTCGATAAAGCCTGATACCAGCGAACCGGCCAGCAGAAAGGGGGCGGCTTCGATAAAGATGCCCAGAAATATGGTGATAAAGGTTTGTAAGCGTTCCAGAAGCAGGGCTATAGTCATGGCAGTTCGGCCTGATTATAGCACGGCTGCTGCAAAGCGCCGATAATAGACAGGCTGTGACTTGGGCCGGAGCGCAATTATCCCCGGCTGCCAGACCGGTAGCAGCGGTTTTGGTAATTTCCTCATAAATAACTGTCAAAATTTGACTTCACAACAAAGCGCGCTATAATAAGCCATGCCTTATAAATAGGCTGTTGAATCTTATGCCACGGCATAACATTGAGGAGCTACGACGTGAGCGAAGCCAGGATTACTCTTGACCAGTTGCAACCCGGCCAATCGGCCACCATTCGCAAGGTAGGCGGCGTGGGCGCGCTGCGCCATCGCTTGATGGATATGGGCCTGACCGGTGGCACGGCAGTGGCCGTAGTGAAGCGGTCTCCGCTGGGCGATCCGGTGGACTATCTGGTGCGCGGCTATCATCTCTCGTTGCGCAAGGCTGAAGCGCAACTGATCGAAGTCATTCTTCCCGCATGATCACTGAAATTCATCTTCATCCCGCGGCCTCATTGTCGGTCATGCCGCTGAGCATGGCGTGTCAAGGCCAAACCGTTACGGTCACTCAGATTAACGGCAGCCAGGTGCTGCGTCAGCGTCTGCTGGACTTGGGCTTAAACCTGGGGGCACGCATCCACGTTGTTAAAAACGAAATGACCGGTCCGCTGATTCTGGCAGTCAAGGAAGATGGCCGGTTGGCTTTGGGCCGCGGCATGACGCACCATGTGCTGGTGACGCCGATAGCGGCCGCGGTCAACGGAGGTTAAACTGTGGCGTTTACAATTGCACTGGCCGGCAATCCCAATGTAGGCAAAAGCACGCTGTTCAACGCTCTCACCGGTTCGCATCAGCATGTGGGTAACTGGCCCGGCAAAACGGTCGAGAAAAAAGAAGGGCGCTTGCAGCTTGACGGCCAGGATGTGTTGGTGGTTGACCTGCCCGGCACCTACAGCCTTACAGCCTATTCGCTGGAAGAGATCATTGCCCGCGACTATATTCTGGATGAGCAGCCGGCCGCGGTGATAGCAGTGGTGGATGCCTCGAACCTGGAGCGCAATCTCTATTTGGTAGCGCAGTTGCTTGAAATGAGCAAGCCGGTGATTGTGGTGCTGAACATGACCGACACCGCGGCTAGCCGTGGTCTGAAGATTGATGCGCAGCGGCTGGGGCAGGCGCTGGGCGGCATTCCCGTGGTCGAAACCATCGGCAACCGTAGTGTCGGCGTTGATCAGCTTAAGCAGGCCATTCGTCAGGTGCTGCGCAACCCATCACCCGCGCCGTTGCCTGCGCCGCAGCAACGCGTTTTGGCCAGTGAGCTGGCCGCGTTGGAGCAGCAGATCGCGGCCGATCCTGCGCTCAGCCAGCGCTATACGACACGTTGGCTGGCCACCAAGCTGTTAGAGGCGGATCCCGTGGTGCAGGAGGCGCTGACGGCGCGCGGCGCTGAGGCGCTGCTGCAGCAGGCTGAGGCCGCACAAGGCCGTATCGAGGAGGCTACGGGTGAAGACGCTGAAACCCTGGTGGTAGATCAGCGCTATGCCTTCATCGCCACGGTGATTCAGGGCGCACTGCGGCGGCCCGCGCAGGCGGTACTCACCCGCTCTGACCGCATTGATCGGTTGGTCACCCACCGCATTTGGGGTTTGCCCATCTTTTTATTGATGATGTGGGTCGTCTTTCAGTTTACTGCCAACGTCAGCGCGCCGTATCTCGACTGGATTGATGGCTTTGTCAATGGCAGCCTATACCGCTGGGTCGGAGCTTTGATGACGGCGCTGGGGCTGGGCGATAGCTGGCTGCGCGCGTTGCTTACCGATGGCATTATTGCAGGTGTGGGTGGCGTGGTGGTGTTCATCCCAGTGCTGATGTGTTTGTACCTGGCATTGGCCCTGCTGGAAGATTCTGGCTATATGGCTCGTGCAGCCTTTGTGATGGACCGTGTGATGCGTCTGATGGGCTTGCACGGCAAAAGCTTTTTGCCGATGATTGTGGGCTTCGGCTGCACCGTGCCTGCTGTCTATGCCACGCGCACGCTGGAAAATGAAAAAGACCGCAAACTTACCGGCTTTTTGGCTACGTTTATGAGCTGTGGTGCGCGCCTGCCGGTGTATGTGATGATCGGTACGGCCTTTTTTGGCGCTGCTTCGGGCAATTTGGTTTTTGCCATGTATCTGCTGGGCATTGCTGTGGCGTTGGCTGTGGGCTTTGGTTTCAAGCACACGGTGTACCGCGGCCAGCCACCTGCACCTTTTGTGATGGAACTGCCACCTTATCGGTTGCCGCGGGCCAGTGATGTGCTGCGTCAGGTGTGGCGGCGCACGCGCGGCTTTGTGCGCCGTGCCGGCACGTTGATTATGACTGTTTCCATGGTGCTGTGGCTGTTGGTAGCTATCCCCGGTCGGCCTGGTGTGGGTACTTTTAATGCGGTTGCGCCGCAGGACAGCTTGTTTGGTCGGATGAGCAGCTTGCTGGCTCCTGTATTTGCCCCGGCTGGCTTTGGTACGTGGCAGGCTGCTGGTTCGCTGGTCACCGGCTTTTTGGCTAAAGAAGTGGTGATCGCCACTATGAGCCAAATCTACGTTGGTGATGAAGACAGCGAAGCCCCTGCCGAGGCGGTGAACTTCCCGGCGGAGTTGGCTGCCAGCCTGCTGGATTTTGGCAAGGCAGCGGCGCTCACTGTGCAGGAAATCTTTAACATTGTGCCGCGTACCGTAAACCTGTTGCCTTTTGTCAACCTGCCTGAGGTCTCTTTCTTTAGCGATGCCGGGGAAGAGGAAGATACCTCCAGTTTGGAAGCGGCACTGGTGCAGTCATTCACGGTGTCCGCAGGCTCGGAACGTGCCGGACAAGTAGCAGCCGTAGCGTTTAGTGTGTTCGTGCTGCTCTATGTGCCGTGCATGGTCGCCGTGTCGGCCATGCGTCACGAGTTTGGGGCGCGCTGGATGTGGGCGCAAATCGGTTTCACCCTCGCCCTTGCCTGGTTTGCCGCGGTGTTGGTGTTTCAGGTGGGCCGCCTGGTGGCAGGGTAGAAGTGAAAAGTGAGAAGTGAGAAGTAACGAGAGGCATCCCCACACCCAACCCTCACCCATCTGAGTTGCGATTTACGAGTTACGTATTACAGGTCCCTTCCCATGTCCCAACCATCAACCCTCCGTCAGGTTTTGACGATCTTTGAAAATACTACTACACCGCTGTCGTTGCCGCAGATCGCCCACGAGTTGAGCATTTCTACCGAGGCGCTCGACGGCATGTTGCAGTACTGGGTGCGCAAAGGCAGGCTGAAAGAGACCGCGGCAATGCGCGAATGCGGCACCTGCGGCAGCAAGGATGGCTGCGCCTTTGTGGTAGAGCTGCCACACAGCTATGAGCTGGCTTCCAGCTCCAATCGGATTGATATTCCCATCATCGGCGGCATGCCGTGCGCCCACTAAAAGTTACGTAGAGGTAAATTTTGTCAGTCAGAACCCTGTTGCTTGATGGCGAGTCGTTGACCATAGAGGATGTGGTGGCTGCGGCTACGGCTCAACCCCACACCCTGCGTTTTGCCGTGAGTGAGGCCGCCCAAGCTCGTGTAGCGCGCGCCCGTCAGGCTGTAGAGCGCTTCGTGGCTGAAGGGCGCGTGGTCTACGGCATCACCACCGGTTTCGGTGCGTTCTGCAACCGCGTCATCACCTCAGAGCAAACCGCACAGCTTCAGCGCAACATTGTGATGAGCCACGCGGTGGGTGTAGGGCATCCGCTGGAGACTGCCGTGGTGCGCGCCATGATGCTGATTCGCGCCAACACGCTGGCTAAAGGCTATTCCGGCTGTCGCCAGGTGGTGATTGATCGGCTGCTGCAGATGCTGGAGGCCGGCATTCATCCGGTGATCCCGCGGCAAGGCTCGCTGGGAGCCAGCGGTGATTTGGCGCCGTTGGCGCACATTGCTTTGGTGATGATTGGCCTGGGCGAGGCGGAGTACCGCGGCCAGACCGTGTCGGGCGCGTCCGCTCTGCATGCGGCGGGTCTTACACCGTTGGAATTGCAAGCCAAGGAAGGCTTGGCGCTTACCAACGGCACCACGCTGATGGCTGCACTGGGCGCATTAGCCGTTACCGAGGCAGAGAACGTGGCCGCAGTGGCGGATATCGCCGGTTGCCTTAGCCTGGAGGCGCTGCACGGAACCCCCGCTGCGTTTGACGCGCGCCTGCAGGCCGTGCGCCCGCATCCGCGCGGGCAAGCGTGTGCCGCGCATCTGCGCAGTCTGCTGGCCGGGTCTACCTTCACCCGCGACGTGACGCAACCGGATGTCACCGAGCCGCAGGATCCCTACACGTTACGCTGTATTCCGCAGGTACACGGGGCTTGCCATGATGCGGTGCGCTACGCCCGCTGGGTGGTGGAGATTGAGCTGAACGCGGCCACCGACAACCCGCTGATCTTTGTAGACGAAACCACCGGGCATGCGGATGTAGTGAGCGGCGGCAACTTTCACGGCGAACCGCTGGCGTTGGCCTTCGATTTCCTGGGGCTGGCGATCACCGAGTTGGGCAATATGGCCGAGCGGCGCCTTACCCGGCTGACCGACGGAGCCAGTAATCGTCATGTGCTGCCCGATTTTCTCACGCGTGAGGGGGGCCTGCACAGCGGGCTGATGCTGGTGCAGTACACCGCGGCCGCTCTGGCCTCAGAAAACAAGGCGCTGGTGCATCCCGCCAGCGCAGACACCATTCCCACCAGCGCCAACTGGGAGGATCATGTCAGCAACGGCCCGATTGCTGCACGTCAGGCGCGTCGCGTGATGCGCAATGTCGAGAAGATTTTGGCTATCGAGCTGCTGGCTGCCGCGCAGGGCATTGACTTTCGCCGCGAGGTGATGCCAGACGCGCGGCTGGGTGCGGGTACAGCGGGAGTTTATAGCCTGATTCGGCAGCACGTCCCCTTTTTGCCGGAGGATGCCGTGCTTTATCCGCTGATCGAAGCCGTGAACAACCTGGTGACGAGCGGCGCAATCCGTCAGGCCGGGGCCGTGGTGATTGACTTCTGATCTGGCTTTAAACTTCTTCTAATCTTCCCTTAAGGAAAGGGCGCGATACTGGTTTTAGTTGTTCGGTAACACGAATGATGCTCCTTCCTTCCTCCTTGCGGGGCGACAGATTGGGACGGTCTGTCGCCCTCTTCTTTTATTTCCAGCAAGTTTAGATTCGGGAAATGTTTCATGGGGTTATCAGACACACACTGATTACATCGTAAACAAAGTGATTGCGTCAAGTTCAGCAGGCTAAACGCTCTCACCGATGTCACTCCGAACGCAGTGAGGAGTCCCCATGCATTCGTGAGGGCTTCCTCGGCCCTGTCGGGTCTCGGAATGACAGGCTACCAGCGACTGTCTCAGGCAAAACTTGATTTACAAAGTATTGACGACTTTCCGCTGCCGAAATCGAAGATTTGTTTGGGGGCAATAGCAAAATGCAGGCGGACATAGTGCAGCGGGCTTCAATGGGCGATGTTTTGTAGCTGGGAGGTTACCTGTTAAGGCCCGGTTTCATTTCACCGGCGGTTTTGCTCTCCCTGCTATCTGGTTATAATGGCTGTATCACATCACCACGGACTTTCAATAAAGACTAAGGTACTGTTATGGCCAGAGAACCAAGCCGCTCTGCCGCAGCCTCCGAACTGGAGATCATGCGCGCTGAAATGAGAATCCTGAAAGATCGCATCGTTGAGTTGCGCCAACGCCTGGACCAGCTTGAAGATGAGATGCTGGCCTTGCGCGCCCTCTATGCGCCTGCCGACGACTAAGCTCGCCAAAGGACTTGCTATGACCAATCGTTTTGCTCCGCGTGACATCGCTCTCACCGCGGTGATGATCGCTCTGGTGGCGGTGGTCACACGCTTTCTGATTGTACCTGTCGGCGCTGGGTATTTTAACTTTGCCGACATGGCCATTTACTTCGTCGCCTTCACCTTCGGCCCGTGGATCGGCCTGCTGGCGGGCGGCATCGGCGCGGCGCTGGCTGATCTCAGTGTGGGTTATGCTGCTTTTGCGCCGCTTACCATGCTGGCGCATGGCTTGCAGGGCTTTGTGGCCGGTGGTTTGGCCCGTCGCCTGCCCGGCGACTCGCCGCGCCGCTTGACAGCCGCAGCCGTGGCCGGAACCGTGGTCATGGCCGGTATCTACTTTGCCGGTGAATATTTTGGCGCGCGGTTGGGCTGGGGAGGCCCCGCTCAGGCTGTGGCCGAGCTGCCCTTCAACCTTTTGCAAAACCTTGTTGGTGCCGGCGTCGCCTTACCCCTGTCGCTGCTGATCCGCCGCGCCTACCCGCCGATCGCCCGCTACACGGCCTAGCTGATCCTCTCGTGCGGCTGAAGCGAGGCTTTAGCTGCGCGTAGAGCTACGGAGGCTGCTTGCCTGCCATCGAGCTTGATGCCCTGCATTTCAGCTACCCGTCGCCGCTGCCCGGCGGCCTTCCGGTGAGCGTGCTGCAGGGTGTTTCATTTTCTGTACCCCCCGGTCAGTCCATTGCTATCACCGGAGCAACAGGCTGTGGTAAAACCACATTGGCCCTGCTGCTGGCTGGTTTGGCCCCGGCTATGACCGGTGGCACCGCCACCGGTCGCGTGCTAATTGGCTCGCTGGATGCCCTGCACACCTCACCTGCATCTCTCAGCCATACCGTGGGGATTGTCTTTCAGGAACCGGAACGCCAGCTCTTCAACATGACCGTGGCCGAGGAGATTGCTTTCGGCCTGGAAGCACGCGCCTTGTCTCCAGCCGAAATCAGCACACGCCTGGCACAGGTATTGCAGCAAGTGGGTCTGGCCGGGCTGGAACACCGCGCTCCCTGGCAGCTCTCTGGCGGTCAGCAAAAACGTCTTGCCATCGGCTGTATCATCGCCATGCAGCCCGCGGTGATGGTGCTGGATGAGCCAATGGCCGGGCTGGACCCCGTGGGCCGCCGCGAGGTGGCTGCGCTGCTGGCCGAATTGAGCGCCTCTACCGGGGCCACGGTGATTGTGCTGGAAAAGGATGCCGAATTTATCGCGCGCTGGGCCCAGCGTGTGTTGGTGCTGCATGAAGGCCGCGTGGTACATGACGGCTCCCCTGCCGCGGTTTATCACGCTGTGACCGACTTACAGCAGCGCGGGGTAGCCGTACCGCAGATGGCTGAGCTGGCTCACGCCCTGCGTACCCGCGGCGAAGAGGCCGCCTTTCTCACGGCAAGCCAGGCGCTGCACTGGATGCGCTCCCGCCGGCCTGCCTGGCGCGTTGCAGCTACCGCCGTTGTGCCGCCAGCCGCAGCCGCGGCTACTCTGCCCGCCGCAATCGAAGCTGATAGCCTTAGCTTCAGCTACGACCGCACCACACCAGCACTGGATCGTCTTAGCCTGCATGTGCCGCGCGGCCAATTTGTAGCCGTTGCCGGGCCTAACGGCGGTGGCAAAAGCACCCTCGCCCGCCATTTCATCGGTCTGCTGCGCCCGCAAAGCGGCACTTTGCAGATCGAGGGCCACCCTACGGCCCAGCAAACGGTGGCCGAGTTAGCGCGCACGGTTGGTTATGTCTTCCAGAACCCCGACTACCAGATTTTTGCTTCCACCGTGCGCCAGGAAATCAGCGTAGGCCCGCAGGCCACGGGGCTGCGTGGTGCGGCACTGGCCGAACGGGTGGATGACGCTCTGGCGGCTTTCGCTTTGGCTGGCTGCGCCGAGCTACCCCCCGCCGTGCTGGGATATGGTGTGCGTCGCCTGGTGACATTAGCTTCGGTGTGGGCCATGCAGCCCGCCATCTGGGTGTTGGATGAACCCACCACCGGCTTGGATGCCCGCCTCAGCGCACGGCTGATGCAGCGGCTGCACGATCAGCACGCAGCAGGCCGTACCATTCTGCTGATTACCCACGATCTGCGCCTGGCTGCCGAGGCAGAACGTCTGGTGGTGATCAGCCGCGGGCAGGTAGTGCAGGATGGCATCCCTGCGCAGGTGTTTCAGGACGCCGCCGCGTTGGCCGCGGTGGGATTGCGTCCTCCCGCGGTGACGCGCCTGGCGCTGAAGCTGGCTCCCGCGGGCTTTCCTCGCCTCGCTCTCAGCGTGGATGAGTTTATGCGGTTTTGGCAGCCATGAGCTACGAAGACCAGATTACAGGCTCCGGTTGGCTGCACCGGCTTGATCCCCGCACTAAGTTGCTGTTGATAAGTTGCGGTGCCATGCTGTTGGTGGCGTTGGAGCAATGGCCCGCGCTGCTGGCCTTGCTGGTGCTGATCCACATTGGCCTGCTGACTTCGCGCGTGCCCCTCCGCCAGATCGGCTGGGTATGGCGGCAACTGCGCCGCGTGCTGTTGGTGGTGGTGCTGGCATATCCCTTGCTGGCGCGCGTGCCGGGGCCGGTGTTGTGGAGTTGGGGGCCAGTGAGCATCACCACCGCTGCTGTCATGGCTGGTCTGATGACCGCTGCGCGCGTTATCGGCATGTCGCTGTTGTTTTTTCTGCTGCTTTTCACCACCCGCCAAAACGAGTTGGTGCGCGGTCTGGTGCGTCTGGGATTGCCCTTTGAATGGGGGCTGACGCTGGCAATTGCCCTGCGCTACATCCCTACCTTTGGCCGCGCCGTGCAGCAGATGCAGGAAGCACAGGCTGCACGCGGCTGGCAGCCCGGCGGCAGTTTGCGCACCCGCGTGCAAGGGGTGATCCCTGTGGTGATCGCCCTGGTGATCGAGGTGGTGCGCACTGCTGACACGCTGGGCATGGCACTGGCCGCGCGGGGGGTTGGCTCAGGCCGGCCGCGCAGCGTCTGGCGCGACATCCGCTTGCAGCCGGTGGATTGGGCCGTGATGGTCGTGGCGCTGCTCCTGACAGCAGGCGCTCTCGCCTGGGCGCGTTAAACGGCATGGGCGGATGGGTGAGTGAGCAGGGAGCAGCTCAGAGGCGCAGATGGCGATCTCAATCGGCGGCGAGCCACTCCCCCCCTCCTAACCATTACTCACCCAGAGCGGCCAGTACAATTTGCTGCGCTTCCTGCACGATTTCTTGCAGGTGATCGGGGCCGCGAAAACTCTCGGCGTAGAGCTTGTAGATGTTCTCGGTACCTGAGGGGCGGGCGGCAAACCAGCCGTTGGCCGTGGTGACCTTCAAGCCGCCAATGGCCGCGTTGTTGCCGGGGGCGCGCGTCAGGCGGGCGGTGATGCTTTCGCCTGCCAGCGTATCGGCGCGTACAGCCTCAGGTGAGAGCTTGGCCAGCGCAGCCTTTTGCGCGGGCGTAGCGGGCGCATCAATGCGCGTGTACGCAGGTGAACCAAAGCGCGCAGCCAGCTCGGCATAGTGTTCGCCGGGATCTTTCCCTGTGACGGCAGTGATTTCTGCTGCCAGCAGCCCCAGCAGCGGCCCGTCCTTGTCGGTGGTCCACACCGTGCCATTGCGCCGCAGGAAACTGGCCCCGGCGCTTTCCTCGCCGCCAAAGCCAAAGCTACCATCAAACAGACCGGGAGCCAGGAACTTGAAGCCTACCGGCACTTCCACCAGCTTGCGCTCCAGGTCGGCCACTACGCGATCAATCATACTGCTGCTCACCAGGGTTTTGCCCACACCTGCCGAAACCGGCCAATCAGGCCGATGGGTCAACAGATAGCGGATCGCTACCGCCAGGTAATGGTTGGGGTTGAGCAGCCCGGCAGAGCGGGTGACTATGCCGTGACGGTCTGCATCGGGATCGTTGCCCCAGGCAATGTCGAAATCGTCCTTCAGCCGCACCAGGCTAGCCATGGCATAGGGGCTGGAACAATCCATGCGGATTTTGCCATCGTGATCTACAGTCATAAAGCCGAATGTGGGGTCCACCGCCGGGTTGACCACGGTCAGATCGAGACCGTAGCGCTCGGCCAGCGGTTGCCAGTAGTACACCGCGGCCCCGCCCAGAGGATCCACACCCAATTTGAGGCCCGCCGCGCGGATTGCCTCCATGTCAATGGCATTGGCCAGGTCAGCGATGTAGTCTGTCGCGAAATCAACCGCGTGGGTGGTAGCAGCGTGTAAGGCTCGGGCATAGGCCATACGTTTCACGGTACGGTTGCCTTCGCGCAGCAGCGCGTTGGCGCGATTTTGTACCCATTGGGTAACGTCGCTGTCTGCCGGGCCACCACTGGGCGGATTGTACTTGAAGCCGCCGTCGCTGGGTGGATTGTGCGAGGGGGTGACCACAATGCCATCAGCCAGCCCACTGCTGCGCCCGCGGTTGTACACCAGAATGGCACGAGAGATCACCGGTGTGGGGACAAAGCCATCTTGTTGCTGGATCACCGCTTCTACACCGTTGGCAGCCAGCACTTCCAGCGCGGTGTGTTCGGCCGCGCGTGAGATGGCGTGCGTGTCCTTGCCGATGAACAGCGGGCCGTCAATACCCTGCCCGCGGCGATAATCGCAGATGGCCTGGGTGATGGCTAGAATGTGCGCTTCGGTGAAGTTGCTGTCGAACGCGATACCCCGATGCCCGCTGGTGCCAAAGGCAACAAGCTGGTTGGGATCGTCCAGGTTGGGGGTATTGGCGAAATAGGCCTGTTCCAGTTGGTTGACATCAATCAGCATGGAGGCGGGAGCAGGTTTACCGGCGAGAGGATGAAGGGGCATGGCAGGTCTCCGATGGGTGAGGGGATGACAGGGTGACAGGGTAACAGGGTGACAAGGTGACAGGGTGATGGGGTGCTACGATTGTTGTTTCGATATGGCAGGTCCGTTCGTTTTCATCCACGGTTGTGTGGCCCAGCGCATGAATGGCTGTTTACGATCTGTTAAACCTTAAATATTACTCTCCGATCGCGCTATACACTGCCTGAGCAAGCAAACGCTGACCGGCCTCGTTAGGGTGGCCTACATCTACAAACAGCGACTGACCACCAGCGGCGGCCTGCACAAACGCAGGCAAAGGATCGGCAAACAGCCAGCCGTTTTGTTGTGCATAGGCGCGCAGCACATTCTGGTATTGCGCGGCTGTCACCCAGGCACGGGCATCACGCACATTGGTCTCTACTTGCCAGCGCATGGGAGCCGGCAGCAACACCACGCGCGCCCCGGCTCCCGTGGCCGTGCTGCGCAACGCATCAAGCAGGGTTTTGCTGCTATCCCAACATACCTGCTCTGTACCCACCTTCCAATCGGCAGCACAGGGTTGTGCGTTGGCAGGAACGGGGCGGGCCAGCACGCGCTGTACCAGTCGCACCAGCAAACTGTGGCGCATCAACCAGCTTTCGCCTGCCGTCACGCCGATGCTGCCCCATAGGTTATCGGCCGCATCGTTGAGGTGTACTTGCACTACCACGATATCGGGTTGCAAGGCCAGCCCGCTATCTTCCAGCCAGCGCAGTTCTTGCCAGGTGCCATAGCCACTGACACCGGCGTTGATCACTTCGTAGCGCCGCTCAGGGTGCAGCGTAGCCAGCAGCCCGGCCAGTTGGCTGGGATAGGCATCTTCGGCGCGCAGGCCCCAGCCAAAGGTCACCGAATCGCCCAGCGCCACAATGCGCACCACATCCGCAGGTTTGGGCTGCGTCACCTCTGCGGTGCGCAGGCCGAGGCTATTGGTGCGAATGGGCGCGTTGCTGCGGCCCAGTGCCTGCATCAGCTCTGCGGGAAATTCGCCGCTCCAGTTTGCCGCCATGCGGTGATGCAGGCGTTTGTCGGCCACATGCAGGGGGCGGTCGCCGTTGGCCGCATCCATTTGCGCGGCTTCATCGCCGCCCGCGGCTGCGGGCAGATCGGCCAGGCTGGCTTGCAGCGACACCAAGCCCAGGCGGTCGGCCAGACGCACCACACCTTCGGCCAGCAGCAGGCCGCAGAGCAGAGAAATCAGCAGCACCGCGGCTGTGCGCCCGCGGCGTTCGCTTGCTTTGCCCTTGGGGGCTGATGAGGAAGCAGAGTGTTCGGTCATAGTTCGTGATATTCGTCCGGCCAGTGCAGCCGGTGAGTGGTTTGGATGGTGCGCCGCGTGCCTGTTTCGGCGCGCAGCACCAGCGAGTGGGTATCGGCCTCGTGACCGTGGAATTTCACGCCGTTTAGCAGTCCGCCGTCGGTGATACCGGTAGCGGCAAAGAAGATCTGGTCACTTTGCACCATTTCGTCGCTGCTCAGAATACGTTGAATGTCCAGCCCGGCAGCCAGCACCTCGCTCTTTTCGCGCTCGCTTTGCGGAGCCAGTCGCCCTACCATGCGTGCGCCCAGCGCCTTGATGGCGCAGGCGGCGATCACGCCTTCGCCAACTCCGCCGATGCCGAGCAGCACATCTACGCCACTGTCGGGATAGGCTGCCATCAGCGCGCCGGCAATGTCGCCATCAGAGCGCATTAGCACGCGCGCCCCTGCTGCCCGAATTTCCTGCACCAGGTCAGCGTGGCGGGGACGATCCAGCACAAAAACTACCAGGTCGCTGACGCGTTTTTGCTTCACTCGCGCCACCAGCGCCAGTGTCCAGGCTGCCGGGGCATCGAGGCATTCCGGCACCAGCGCTGCGGCCGCGGCGCGATCCACCACGATTTTCTCCATGTAGAGCGCCGGAGCCGGAGCCCACATGCTGCCGCGTGGAGCCAGGCCGATCACCGAGATAGCATCGGAATAGCCCAAAGCCAGTCGGCGTCGCCCGTCAATCGGGTCAACTACAATATCCACGTCCACGCCTTCGCCGGAACCGATGAGGGCGCCGCTGTCAAGCGCGGAATGGCGCCCCAGCTTGCCTTCTTCGCCGATCACCACGCGGCCGCGAATGTCCAGCGTGTTTAGCGTTTGTGCCATAGCGTCAGCCGCGTCACAATCAGCCTCATCCAGTTGGCCGCGGCCCATCCAGCGTGCCGAGGCTAGCGCAGCGGCTTCGGTGCAGCGGGCTAAATCCAGCCCAAAGTTACGCAGGGGAGGGTTCATCACACACTCCTTGGCAGATCCACTGCTTCCAGCAGATCGGCAGCTTCCCAGGCGGCCAGACCGCCTTCCAGCACAGTGAGGTGAGCAAAGCCGCGTGCAGCCAGTGCTTGTGCTGCGCGGGCACTGCGGCGGCCACTGCGACACACCAGCACCAGGTGGTCATCCGGCGCGGCCGGTGTGGCTCCGCTGAGGATTTGCAGCAGCGGATACGAGCGGGCTGAGGGAATGTGGGCGCGCTGGAACTCGCGCGGCTCACGCACATCAATCACCAGCGGTGGTGTGCTGCTGTGCATCTGCTGCCAAAGCTGCTGAGGGCTGATCTGCGCTGTGCTGGCGCGTTGATTGCCGGGCAGCAGGGCAGCTAGGGTCAGCTCCGGCGGCAGGGTTTGTTTAGGCAGGTTCTGACATTCCCTGAACACCTTGACATCGCATTCGTAGATGCACACTGCCGGGTCGAGTACCCGATAAAACAGATGACCAATGGCTGTATCTTCTTCCAGAAAATGGTCAGCACCCAGGCGCTGTACAAAACCAGTGGCCTGCATGAACTTGAAGATAGGCTCGTGCACGCGCACCAGAAACACATCACCGTTGGTCTCACGGTAGCTGCGCACCACGCTTTCCAGCATGTGGATGCCGCTGATGTCAATTTGATCCACGCTGGTCATCAGCAGCAGCAGAAAGCGCTGCCCCGGATGCTGCTCGCGGGTGTGGCTGATGACCTCCTCCACATTGGGCGCGGCCCCGAAATACAAGTCACCTTCGATTTCCAGAATGCTGAGCTGCGGGCAGGTAGGGCGGCGTTCTTCGCCCTCAGCAGTGAGCTGCGGCACCAGATATTTGAACTGGGTGTCGGGCACTACGGCATAGACGCGCGGCATGCTGGTGCGCCAGATGTAGTAGATCAGCGACATCAGCACGCCGGTGAGTACGGCAAATTGCAACGGCAGCAGCAGCGCCGCGCCCAGCGTGGCTAGCATGATAAAGCGGTCACCGTGTGAACCTTGCCAGATGCGTACCATCTCGCGGCGGTTGATCATGCTGTAGGCGCTTACCACCAGCAGCGCGGCAATGGCCGGTAGCGGCACAAACACCGCCAGCGGCGCAAACAGCCAGATCACCACCAGCACCACCACACCAGAGAGCGCTCCGGCCAGCGGGGTGCGCGCACCGGCTTCAAAGCTGAGCGCCGAGCGGTTGAACGAGCCAGAGGCAGCAAAGCCACCTAGAAAGCCACTGGCGATATTAGCCAGCCCCTGTCCCACAAATTCCTGATTGCTGTCCAGGCGTTGGCCCGTCTGGGCAGCAAAAGCGCGGGCAATGGACATAGCCTCGACCAGGCCGATGGCCGCAACCGCCAGCGCGCCGGTGGAAAGATCGCCGACCAGTTCCCAGTTGAAGAGAGGCAACGGTGTCAGCGGTGGCAGGCTGCGCCGCAGTGCGGCCAGCACCAGCACATCGCGTTCATCGAGCTTGAACAGCGCCACTGCCAGCGCTGCGATGATCATCGCCAGCAGCGGTGCAGGCAAGGCTTTGTTGATGCGTTTTGCCAGCAGCGTGACGACGATGGTTCCCAGCCCTGTCAGCGCGCTGAGCAGATGGATGTGGCCCAGGTTGGCAGCCAGATGCCCCAGCGTCTCAATCAGATAGGGGGAATTGGTAAAGTTCAGCCCCAGCAGCGAACGCAACTGGCCGATGATGATCAAAATTCCTGCCCCTGCGGTAAAGCCCACAATTACCGAATCGGAAACAAAATTGATCAGCACACCCAGCCGCGCCAGCCCCAT
Source organism: uncultured Caldilineales bacterium (assembly GCA_937907455.1). Classification (GTDB taxonomy): domain Bacteria; phylum Chloroflexota; class Anaerolineae; order JAAEKA01; family JAAEKA01; genus JAAEKA01. The sequence goes on along the minus strand of CALESQ010000049.1, from coordinate 8,129 downwards.
CAGCAGGCGCAGCAGGCCCGCCAGCACGGCCAGAAGGCCCGCTGCCGAGATATACAACGCCGAACCGGGCACAGCCAGCGGCAGCAGGATAGAAAATACCAACAGCGCGGCGTTGTTTGTGGGGCCAGAACTGAGCTGGTTCGATGACCCCCATAGCGCTCCCACCATCGCTGCGACAATCGAGGTGTAGATACCCATCTCCGCCGGTAAGCCGGCCAGCAGGGCAAAGGCAATGCCCTGCGGCAGCGCCACCACCCCTACCGTGATACCCGCCACCACATCCGCGCGCAAGTCTTTGCCCTGATAGGCGCGCAGCAGGCGTACCGGTTGCAGAAAATAGCCCGGCAGGGCACGCAGGGCAGCGTGCGTGGCATAAGGAATAGGAGATTTACGGACAGCGCGGGCTTGCATGGCAAAAAAGCCTTGATTGTGAAAGCAATTGGCAGCCAAATAGCCAATAGACTTGTGAATTTTAGCATAGCGTCTGTAAAATGCCAACACCAGCCTTGACAAATGGCTTGAAACTGCCTAGAATGTCTTCCTGCCGGATAAATGGGCTGGTCTTTGCCCTGGGGCGGTTCACGTCTGGGCAAGTGATTTACCTCCGGTGTTAGCAAAGTCATGATCAAGCACTCTTTCCATGAGCCGGCCGGTAAAATGCGGACAAGCGGCGGGGCGATCCCCAATCTGCTGCTGTATATCAACCGCCAGGCCGCTTCACCGGTTCGCTATTTTTGGGAACAAATCATCATGGTTGCGGCAGGTTGGGTGCCGACCGTTCTGGGAGTTGCCCTGCGTTCTGTCCTGTATAAGACTATTTTAACCATGGATGGTGTAGCAGCCATCGAGAGCGGTGTGCGTTTGCGCTTTGCTGGCAACATCCGTCTGGGTGCAGGCAGCTATCTCGATCAAGCTGTTTATCTGCATGCTACCCCGGGCGGCATCGAAATCGGCTCTGGCACATTTGTCATGCACGGCGCGGTGCTGCATGTATACAATTTTCGCGATTTGCCGCATGCCTTTATTCGCATCGGCCGCGACAGCCTGATCGGTGAATACAATGTGTTGCGTGGCCAGGGTGGCATCACCATTGGCGATCGTGTCTACACTGCACCGCAGGTACAGCTTTTAGCGGTCAACCACAACTTCGCCGATCCCACCCGCCCGATGGTCGAGCAGGGCATCAGCGCCGAAGGGATTGTGGTTGAAGATGATGTATGGATCGGCGCCGGAGCGATTATCACCGACGGCGTGCGTATCGGCCGCGGTGCGGTGATAGCTGCGGGCGCAGTGGTAGCTGCCGATGTGCCGCCCTACACAGTGGTGGGCGGCGTGCCGGCCCGTGTGCTGAAGTCCATCGCCCTCTGACGCCTCGGAGTTGCAAAGCAAGCTTTGCGACTCCAGTGTGGTCTGTTCTCTGGGAATTGCAAAGTTCGCTTTGCCTTTCCGCCTAACTGTCAACGCTTTGGTTGTCGTAGCCTTCGCTCCAACCATGCGCTGCATAAAACTCTCCTCAGCCCCGGCCAACGCCGTCGGGGAGGGCGGCGCATGGGCGGCAGTCGTGAGCCATAACAGTTCGGAAACCTATTTCGCTTCGACGCTGTCACGGGCCTTTCCAGCATTAACTGCCCTCAATTTCACCCGTTTCTCGTTTTATTCTCCATTTTCAATTCTGCATTCTGCATTCTCAATTCCTCACACTCATCTTTTTCGCTGTCCTCAAGCTACTCAACCGACATCTCTCCATTCCTCTCATGCCTACATTATCTGTTGTGATTCCAGCCTTGAACGAAGAAAACGGCATTGCCGACATCATGCAGCGCGTGTTGAGCGTTGCACCGCAGCTTGCCGTGGCGGGCGTTGAGCGTCTGGAACTAATCGTGGTGGATGACGGCTCACGCGATCGCACCGCTGAGATCGTGAGCGCCACGCCTGGTGCCACCCTGGTGCAGCATCCGGTGAACCGCGGCTATGGCGCAGCCCTGAAAACCGGTTTTCGCGCCGCGCAGGGCGATCTGCTGGCTTTTTTGGATGCTGACGGCACCTATCCGCCAGAATATTTTCCGCAGCTCTGCCAAACCCTGCTTGTCGGCGGCTATGATATTGTGGTTGGCTCACGCATGGCCGGCGAAAAAAGCGAGATGCCGCTGACACGACGCATCGGCAACACGATTTTTGCCGGTATGATCAGCCTGCTCAGCCGCCAGCGTATCACTGATAGCGCCAGTGGCATGCGAGTGTTTCGCCGTGAGACGCTGGAAAAGCTTTATCCGTTGCCTGATGGCCTGAATTTTACGCCGATTATGAGCACGCGCGCCCTCCATGAGGATGTGCGTATGACCGAGGTAGCCATCCCCTACAGCGAGCGCGTGGGCCGCTCCAAGCTGAGTGTGGTGCGTGACGGCACGCGCTATGTGCAAACTATCACCTGGACTGCGCTGAACTATAATCCCGTGCGCGTGCTGGGTGGTCTGGCTCTGCTGCTGCTAGGATTGGCTGCGGTCATTGCATTGATCACGCTGGGGATGCGTCTGGCTGGCCGCACCGATCTCAGCCCGCTCGGTGCGTTTGCCTTGTTTGCTATGTTGGTGTTGGCCGTTGCCGGTGTCAGTCTGTTCAACCTGGGTGCTACTTTCAACTACCTGGTAGCGCTGTTTCACCATCGGCCTGTGAAGCAGGGCCTGTTTGGCAAGCCTGTGTTCGATCCCCCGCTGGATCGCCATTTCTGGTGGTTTGGTCTGGCAGGGATGGGCCTGGGCCTGCTGGCGGGCCTTCTCAGTCTGATTTTGGCTCTGCAGGGCTGGCCCGCGGGCCGCATGTGGTTTTACTACCTGCTGAGCGCGCTGATTTTCCTCGTTGGCCTACAATTCCTGGTTTCCTGGGTGCTGATGCGCGTGCTGGAAGAACTCAGCCAGCGTGAGGCCCTTACTGCGCAGGATATGGGCAGATAGATGGTAAACAAGGAATAAGCAGACAAGTAGACAAGGGATAGGCAGACAAGTAGTAGGCTCTGAGGGGCCTTTGTGCGCTGAGACGATGGGTTTCCAACCGCCCCAGCCCGCTTAAACAGCCTCTTACAAACGTCGCCTCTATCTTTGTCTACGTGTCTACTTGTATACTTGTCCACTTGTATATCTTCCCACCCCCCATTTTTTTAAAGACTATGACTCCCACTCCTTCCCGTGACGAACAGTTGAAACGCAACCTGGGCACGCGCCGCGTACCGGCATTGCGTGCATCGAGCTTTCCTGATGCCGGCGCGGCGGTACAAACACTGACTTCCTCCACGCGGCCCGCGGGTAGTGTCGAGGTGCTGCTGGTCAATCCGCCTTCCCCCGACGGCGGTATCTGGATCCGCAGCCAGCACCGCGTGGGGCGGCGCAGCCGCGAAAACATGATCTGGCCGCAGGTCAGTCTGGCGCAGTTGGCGGCCATCCTCGCCCCGGAGTACACCGTTGAGGTAGTGGATGCCATTGCGACGCGTATGGGTTGGCCGGAATTCGAGCGCCTGTTGGAGCAGAAACGGCCTAAATACTACCTGACCCAGGTCACAGCCCCCACGTTGCGCAACGATATGAGCGGTGTCTTCCTGGCTAAGTCACTGGGCGCAACCACACTGGCCTTTGGCACACACGTCACACCGATGACGCTGGAAACGCTGCGCCCCTTCCCTGCGCTGGATTATGTGCTGCGCGGCGAGCCGGAAGCCACCCTGCGCGAGCTGCTGGATACGCTGGAAGGCAAGCAGCCGAGCGATCCGCGCGTGGCCAGGCTGGTGGCAGACACGAAGCAGTATCCGGTAGCCGGTAAACCGTATCCCGTCAACAGTAAACCGTCAGAAGTGGGGCGCGACGCGGATACGAGTATCACAATGCTCCAATTCCTCTCACCCTTCGCCGCGGCGACACTGGAGCGTGTGAACGAAAACGTGCTGGCAGCAGCTCAGGTTTCACCGCTGGCAGGCATTCTGGGTCTGGCCTGGCGACATGAGAGCGAGATTATCATCAACCGCGATCGGCCTTTCTTCCCCTCGATGGATGATCTGCCTATGCCGCTGCATCATTTGCTGCCGTTGCACAAGCAGCTTATGCCGATGATCAAGGGGCCGTTTACCTTCATCGTCACCAGCCGCGGCTGCCCGGCGGGCTGCAAATACTGCATCAAGCACGTTTCCTATCAAAACTCGGTACGTTTGCGCTCGCCGCAAGCCATTTATGATGAGCTGGTGCTGCTGAGCAAGCTGGGCGTGCACAATGTTCATATGTACGCTGACCTGTTCACCGTCAACCGCGAACAGGTGGTAGAGCTATGCCGGTTGCTCATTACCAATGGCCTCAAGGTCAACTGGACCTGCAACAGCCGTGTGGACTATGTGGATGAGGAAATGCTCAGCTTGATGGGGCAGGCCGGTTGCTACCTGATTTCATGGGGCATTGAAAGCGCCAACGAGCAGATTTTAAAGCGCGCCCACAAGGGCTATCGCATGGAGCAAGCCCCGCTGGCCCTCACCTGGGCGCACAATGCGGGTATCAAAAACTGGGGCTATTTCATCATTGGTCTGCCTGGCGAAACCGAGCAGACTATTCAGGAAACCATCGCTTACTCCAAGACCCTGCCGCTGGACATTGCCCTGTTCCACATTGCTGCACCTTACCCGGGCACTCCCTTCTTCTACGAGGTGGTGCAGAACAACTGGTTCCGCCCCGGCACCAAGTGGGAAGAGGTGGATATGGACCAATCCACCGTGCTGGATTACCACGACGGTGGCCTTACTGCGGAGCGGTTGGAATACTGGCAGAAACGCGCCACGCGCGAATGGTCGTTCCGCCCCCGCCCCATGCTGACCTTCATCAAAGGGTTGAATACCTGGGAAGGGTTCAAATCTGCAGTAAGTGTGGGCGTGCAGACCCTGAAATTCGTCACCAGTTAGCAATCGCCCAGGGATAAGTTGGCGTTCTGGCCGGTCTGTGTGCGATGGTTCGTCATCTCCCCGCCGGGCCACCTTGCCACCGTATTCCTGGACAGGTTCTTAAGGCCGCTGTGAGTGTTGATCTTCCTCCTCATATCGCTGTCGGAGACAGTCGGCAGCCGCGCCGCAAGCGTGTAGATCCCGATCTGCGTTCGGCACCGCTCTATACCGCGTTGCCCGCGCTGCTGCTCTTTCTGGCCGCCGGTCTGTGGTATGTGCGGGCCTCGCTCGGGGCCTGGCTGTTGATTGTGGTGGCGCTGGCCTTTGTACTGCGGGCGTTTTTTACGGGCGAGCGGTTTCCCCGCACGGCTTTTGATGGCCCTTTGGCGCTCTTTTTGCTGGCAGCCGTAGGCGGCACAGCGGTTTCTGTAGATCGTCTTACTGCTTTCGGCAGCACGCTGTACATCTACATCGGCGCGGTGGTGATGTACTATGCGGTGGCCGTTACCCCGGAGCGGCTGAGGGCGGCCGGGTTGCGTGTGCAGCCGTTGCGCCTGTGGCTGCTGCTGCTGCCCAGCGTGATTGCCCTCTATTTTCTGCTCACCACCGATTGGCAGGTCTGGCAAGACAAGGTAAGCTGGCTGGGGCCGCTGTTGCCGCTGTTGAAGGCGTTGGGTGTGCCGGCACTGGGCCATTTGCTGCATCCCAATGTGGCCGGTGGCTTGATTGCCGCCATGCTGCCCTTGCAGATCGGCGCACTGCGCTGGCGGAATGCGCCAACCTGGTTACGTGGTGCAGGTGGTATGTTGCTGGCTCTCTCGCTGTTTGGCTTGCTGGTCAGCAGCTCCCGCAGCGCCTGGTTAGGGCTGTTGCTGGCCGGTGCCTTGTTGCTGGCTACACGCCTCTTCAACCGGCGTCGCCACGCAACACAGCCTTTGATCAAGCGTCGCAGCGCCTGGGGCTGGGCCATGATCGTCGCGGCTGGCTTGGCTTGCATCGCCATTACCGTGGCTGCCTGGTCGTTGTGGTCGCTGCTGCCTCTGGGTGATGATCTGATGGCTGCCTTTCGCAGCAGCCGCCTCACCTTGTGGGGTGACACGGTTGATCTGGTGCTGGACACCCCGCTGACCGGTATTGGCTTCGAGGGCTTTCAGATGGCCTACGTGGCCTACGTGCTGCTGATGCATGTGGGCTTTCAGCCGCACAGTCACAACATGCTGTTGGAGATTTGGCTGCGGCAGGGTGTAGCCGGCCTGCTGGCTTTTGGCTGGCTGGCCGTGACCGTGTGGCGCTTGCGCGGCTCTCCTTCATGGTGGCGGCCCTGGGCGTTGGCCTCGCTGGCAGTGATTGTCATTCATGGCATCTTTGACACCCCGCTGTATGGTGCTCGCGGCATGATGCTGGCCTTCATTCCGCTGGCTTTGCTGGTTCGGGCTCCAGGCAATGAACTGGTGAATGCGCCACTGCGCAGCAATGCTTGGCTGGCCGCGGCGGGCGCGTTAGTTGCTGCCGCCCTGCTGCTGGTGACGTTGCCTGCCGGGCGCTCGCTTATCCAATCTAATCTGGCGGCCCTGCAGCAAACGCGCGCCGAGTTGGCCTTGTATCGCTGGCCCGATTGGCCCGTGCAGGATGAGTTGCGCCGCAGTGGCGCGGTGGATGTGGGATCGCTTGTGGCTCGCTATCAGGCTGCGTTGGCCGAGAACCCGCGCAATGCCACGGCTAACCGCCGCCTGGGGCAGATCGAGCTGGCGCTGGGTGAGTACGATGCGGCCCGGCAGCATCTGGAAGCCGCCTACGCCGTGGCACCGGGCCATCGGGCCACCCGCCAACTGTTGGCCGAAAGCTACGCCATCGCTGGTGATCAGGCCGCAGCCGTGCCCCTGCTGCGCACGGTGGACATCAGCCTGGGGCAGATGAACGCCCGCACCTTTTGGTATCATCACATTGGCGATTCTGAGCGCGAGCAACGCCTGCGGCAGGTGATAGAGGCAGCCACCTCACGCTGACCCGCCCGCTGGCTGCTTTCATCAGCCCGCAGCCACCCATCCCGTCATCCCACCATCTCACTTTCTCTCTAATCTTCCCCCCTTCGCACTATGAAATTTCCCTTTCGCACCAAACCTGCTGCCCCCGCTTTTGTCACCATCGTCTCTGGCCTGCCGCGCTCCGGCACCTCGATGATGATGAAAGCGCTGGAAGCCGGCGGCCTGCCGGTGGTCACTGACGCCGAACGCACGGCTGACGAGGACAATCCCAAGGGCTATTACGAGATGGAGAGCGTCAAGCAGATGGATAAAGGCGATGTAGCCTGGCTGCACAGCGCTCCTGGCAAGGTGGTGAAGGTGATCTCGGCGCTGCTGGAGCATTTGCCCGCGGGCTATCATTACCGCGTGGTCTTTATGCAGCGCGCCATGCCCGAGGTATTGGCCTCGCAGAAGAAGATGCTGGCGCGCCGCGGCGAACCAACTGACCGGATCAGCGATGAGGAGATGACGCGGCTGTTCACCCGACATCTGCAGAAGGTGGATACCTGGCTGCGCGCTCAACCCAATTTTGCCGTGTTGTACGTTGACTACAACCGCATGTTGGCTGATCCACTGCCCTTTGTGCACCAGATCAACCAGTTTCTCGGCGGCCAGCTTGACGAGCAACGCATGGCCGAGGTGGTTGATCCGCAATTGTACCGCAACCGCGCCTAGCTGACTCATCCTATGAAGCGACTGACTATGAATCCACAACTGGCTTCGGCCCTGATTTTGATCCTGATTTCGACGGCGTTTGGTGTGGCCGGGCAAACTGCACTCAAGCTGGGCGTGGACAAGCCGGGCATGGCAGAAAGCGCCAACGGCATTTTGCCGGTAATCAGCCTGATCTTCAAGTCGCCGCTGGTGTTGCTGGGTCTGGTGTTCTATGCGCTGGGCGCGCTGGCCTGGATTGCGGTGCTGTCGCGGCTTGATCTGAGCCTGGCCTATCCCTTCCTGGCGTTGAATTTCGTGCTGGTGACGCTGTCAGGCCGCTTTTTGCTCGGCGAAACCGTACCGCCGTTGCGCTGGCTGGGCATTCTGGTGATCATCGCCGGCATTTTGCTGGTAGCCAAGAGTACGGGGTCGCAGTGAGGCCCTGGCGGAGTCGAAGTCATCAAATCCCTGCATCTGCGCCCTTAACTACACTGTAAATTAAGTTTCTGAGAACTTTTGGTTCTCAGGTAGTATCTGCCGAT
>CALESQ010000048.1 GCA_937907455.1 uncultured Caldilineales bacterium | reverse complement strand
TCAGTTTTGCCCAGTTGATCAACTTTTCCTTTCTAAAACTGTCGGGTAGCTAGATGCTGACATAGTTTTTGACTGTCCCTTCCGCCAGATGCAAGGTTTCCGAAATCTCTCGGTTACTTTTCCCCTGCGCCAACTCCTGTAAAATGCTTAACTCCCGTTCGGTCAGGTTTTCGATCACCAGGGTATCCGCCTGTGCGCGCGCCGGAGCGGGGAGCTGGCCCGCCAGCCGGTTGAATTCTTGTAACACCTTGCCCGCCACAGCCGGGTCAATGTGTACTTCACCAGCGATTACCCCGCGCACCGCAGCCACGATTTCCTCCGCGTCACTGTCCTTTAACAGATAGCCCCGTGCGCCCGCGCGCACTGCGTCAAACACCCACTCATCCCCGTCGTAGGTGGTCAACACCACCACCTTAACCTGCGGATATTGCCGTGCCAGTTGCCGCGTAGCCTGAATGCCATTCAACCGCGGCATCTTGAGGTCCATCAGCACCACGTCCGGCTGCCGCTCGGCCGTCTGCTCCAGCGCGTCTGCGCCATCCGCGGCCAGCCCTACAACTTCGATATCAGGCTGATAGCGCAGGATCACCTCCAGCCCTTGCCGCACAATAGCCTGATCGTCCACAATCAACACGCGAATATGGCTCATGGGCGCAACTCCAGCACCACTACCGTGCCCGCGTTGGGCGCGCTTTCGATGCTCAGATCGGCCGCGGTCAACCGCGCCCATTCGGCCATACCGGTCAGGCCAAAGCGATCCGCGGACACCGACGACAGATCAAAGCCGATGCCGTTGTCACGCACAGTCAACTGCAACCGATTATCAGGCGCGGCTACCAGGTTCACCCACGCATGAGTGGCCGCGGCATGACGCTCAACGTTCGCCAGTGCGGCTTCCGCCACGCGATAGACAGCCTGCTCGGTGAGCGGGTCCAACGTGCCAGTCTGGACAATATCGCAGGTGATTTCGATCTCCATGCGCTCGGCATAGCGGCGGCAAAGCTGACGCAATGCCTCCGACAGCCCTAAATCCTCCAGGGGCGTGGCGCGCAGTGCCTGAATCGCGCGGCGGGCTTCCTGAATGCCGCTGCGGGCCGTGCTTTGTGCATCCTTCAATTGCACCGCGGCCGCGGCCGGGTCGGCGTGCAGCAAGGTTTCCACCGCCTGCAACTGCACGCTGATGCCGGTCAGCGAGTGCGCCAGCGTATCATGCAGCTCGCGCGCCAGGCGATTGCGCTCTCGGCTTTCGGCCAACTGTTCCATCGTGGCCGCGCGCTGGGCAAGCTGCTGATTGGCCCTGCGCAGCGCGTCCTCCTCTTCCTGCACGATGGTCATCAGACGCAACATAATGTACCCCAGCAGCGTGGTCATACCGAGCCTTCCAACAGCAGACAGCGCGTACATTTGACGATCCAGGTCTACGGCGGGGATGAAGATCAGCAGCAACAATTGTCCCAGCGCCAGACCCGCTAATGCCATATACAGCCCGCGGCGGCCATATTGCCAAGCGGCCAGCACCACCGGCACCACCAGCCAGATCGCCTCTATCGTAACGCTTCCTACTTGAGGCGGCTCGAAACCGCTGAGCGAGGCCCCGCTAAAAAGCATGGACAACCAGGCATTTTGGATGATCGGCGCAGCCAGCAGCCAGGCCAGTGCCAGCGGCAAAAACCATCGTCCCAACACACGCTGCGACCGCGGCACAAAGATTATAACAACCAGCAACAGCGCATCGGTCACGATGAAAGTTATCAGGGCATTGATCCCGGCCGGCATGACGATAGCCCGATCGGGGTGCAGCAACATGCGCAGCCAAACCATCAGCAGGCCAGTCAGAATCAGCACCAGCCGCAGCCCAACCATCTGTCGCAAGACAGACAGCAGGCCGGGGCGGATGCCGGTGGCGGGGCGAGAAAGGTCGTGAGTCATGATCGTTGGTTGCGGTTGGCAGAAACGTAGTCGTTGATGAAGGCCAGTATAGCCGCAGCAGACGGGCTTGTCCAACGCCGCGGCTCATTCGTAACGCAATGCCTCGATGGGCCGCAGACTCGACGCGCGCCAGGCTGGGTAGAGTCCGAAGATCAAGCCTACAGCCGCGGCGAAGCCCACCGACAGCGCCACGGTGCCTGCGTCAATCGGCGCAGGGAAGCCGAGTGCTCCGCCGAGCGCCAGCGAAATCAACCAGCCGAGCGCCACGCCCAGCAGGCCACCGATCACACTGACCAGAATCGACTCCAGCAGGAATTGCAGCAAAATGTCGCGGCGCAGTGCGCCAATGGCCTTGCGCACGCCAATCTCGCGCGTGCGTTCGGTGACGCTGACCAGCATGATATTCATGATGCCGATGCCGCCGACCAACAGCGAAATGCCCGCAATGGCCCCTAAAAACCCGGTCAATGTGCCGGTGATCGTGCCCACGGTGTCGAGCAGATCGGTCTGGCTGAGAACGTTGAAATCATCTTCGTCGTCGCCGGTCAGCCCGTGCTGACCGCGCAGGGTAACCGTCACTTCATCCGCCGTGGCTGCGGCCTGCGTATCGCTGGCAGCCTGCACCACAATTGAACTGATTGCATAATCCCCCGCGCGCGTGCGTGTGGGATACAGGCGCACCTGTGCGGTGGTGATCGGAATATACACGTTGTCGTCAGGGCTACCGGAGATGGTTTGACCTTGCTCTTGCAACACGCCAACTACCTCGTAGGCGGCCCCGTTGATCTTGATTTCGCTGCCGATGGGATTGGCTCCATCGAACAGATCGCCCGTGACGGAAGCGCCCAGCACTGCGACACGCGCCTTGATGTCCACATCGTTCTGCGTGATACCGTCGCCAGCCTGAAACGTTTCCAGGTTGGTGATACCAAGATAGTTAGCAGTAATGCCGATCACGCCGGTGGTGACACTGTTGAAGCCGTTAACGACTTCGCTGTTACCCTGCGCGGTGGCGGCCACGGCCTGCGCGTCGGGAACACGTGCAGTATCCGCCAGCGCAGCTGCATCGTTTAGGCTGAGCGGTGGATAGCCGCCGCTGGCTTCCAGATCAGGGCTGACCATGATCAAATTCGTGCCGACCGCGTTAATTTCACCGGTGATTGATGCGGTAACGCCATTGCCCACAGCCATCAGGGCAATCACCGCGGCCACGCCGATGATTACACCGAGCATGGTTAACATCGAGCGCAGTTTATGGGCCGAGATGCTGTCTATGGCCGACAGCAGGCTTTCAGTCAGGTTCATGGATTATTCCTTACGGCACAAGCTCAATGCGTTTGGATGCGACCATCGCGGATCCAGATGGTGCGTTGCGCGCGTTCAGCGACTTCGGGATCATGTGTCACTACAATGATCGTGATGCCCTGAGCATTCAGATCGGCAAAGATGCGCAGGATCTCTTCACCCGACTGTGTATCCAGTGCGCCGGTCGGTTCATCGGCCAGCAGGATACCGGGCCGCGTAGCCAGGGCACGGGCGATGGCCACGCGTTGCTGCTGGCCGCCGCTCAGTTCGTCCGGGCGATGATCCAGCCGCTCGCCCAGACCAACCGCGGTCAGGGCGGCGCGCGCCATCTCGGTGCGCTCACTGCGCCCGACGCCCGCATACATCAACGGCAGCGCCACTTGCTTGAGCGCGCTGGTGCGCGGCAACAAGTTGAACTGCTGAAAGACAAAACCGATATGACGGTTACGCACACGGGCCTGCTCGTCATTGCTCATGTGGCTCACATCCAGATCGTCCAGCCGATAGGTTCCACTGGTGGGCAAATCCAGACAGCCGATGATGTTCATCAAGGTACTCTTGCCGGAGCCAGATGGCCCCATAATCGCCACAAATTCGCCGTCTGCGATGGTGACATCCACGCCACGCAGTGCATGGACCGTTTGCGTGCCCATCTGGTATTCTTTGATGATATTCTTTAGCTCGATCATGCGCTTACCTCGCAAACGGGCTGTTGCTGCCTTCAGGCCGCGGCGGGATCAGACTGAAACCGCCCGTCTCCTCGGCAGCGGTGGTGATGCTGCCGATCAGCACCGCGTCACCTGCGGCCAGCCCGCTGGTGATCTCGGTATTGCCACCATCCTTCATGCCAATTGTAACCTGCACCGGTGTAATCACCTGTGCGCCGCTGGCATCTTGTGTCACCCGGTTCACCGTATACGTGCCAGCTTCGCGATCAGCAGTGATGGCTTTACTGGGAACCAGCAGCACATTCTGTCGCTCGGCTGTCACCAGATCGGCGTCTGCGGTCATGCCGATGCGCACCGGCAGGTTGCTGCTCGCCAGCGCCACAAGCACTTCATAGGAAACCAGCGCACTGGCGTTGTCAGTTGCTTTGGGCGCAATGGATTGGATCGTACCGGTAATCACGTCGCCCGGCCAGGTTTCAAAGGTCACTACCGCGGGTTGATCCACAGCCAGCACGCCGACATCCACCTCGTCCACGGCCAGCGTCACCTGCAAATGTGCCATATCCGCCAGCTCGACGGCCACGCCCGCAGCCTGTTCCCCTTCAGCCACGTACACCGCCGTGACGACGCCCGCATACGGCGCGCGCAGGCTGGCTTTTTGCAGCGTTTCCTGGGCTTCTTCCAGGTTCAGACGCGCCTGCTCGACCTGTGCCTGGGCGATGCTGATTTTCTCTGCGCTCGCGCCGGTGGTCAGGCTATCGAGCTGCGCCTGCGCTTGGGCTAGCTGTGATTGGGCCGCGCTGACGTCAGCCGTCGAGGGGGTTTCCAGCAGCTTTTTGAGGTTGGCCTGCGCCTGTTCCAGGTTGGCCGCCGATTGTTGCACCTGGTTGTCGGACGGGGCCGCGGTGGCCTGATCGTAGGCGGCTTTGGCCGCGTTGTAGCTATTGGTTGCCTGTTCCAGGTTGAGCGATTGCTGGGTCGCGCCCACGTTGGGCAGCGTGGCAACCTGATCGTAGGCAGCCTGCGCCTGGCGCACCGAGGCTTCGGCGTTGCGCAGATTGGCGTCGGCCTGGGTAACAGCATCGCCATCCGGCCCGGCCAGCAAGTCGTCGTAGGCAGCCTGCGCAGCAGCCACGCTGGCGCGCGCGGCCTCGATATCGTTGGTGTTAGCCCCGGCCTGCACTTTGTCCAGATTAGCCCGCGCGCTGGCGACAGACGCCTGTGCCGAAGCCAGATCGGTCGCGGATGAGCCGTTGAGCAGTTCCTGCAAGTTAGCTTCCTGAATCCGCAAGGCCAGTTCGGCATTTGTTACAGCGCGCTGCAAGGCGGTCGCGTCCAACTGCACGAGCAGATCGTCTGCCTGCACTGTGTCACCAACGGCCACAGACACTGTTTGCACCACGCCGGAAATCTGCAAACTCAAGCGGGTGTCACGGCTGGCCTGCACATAGCCAGTGGCCGTGGCGCGGCTGGACAGATCGCCGGTAAACGCCGTGACGATCTCACCAGAGGCAGCGGTTGTGGGCGAAGATGCAGACGAACGCGATCGCAACAGAGAAGGGACTGTCATAAAACCGCCGACGAGAACGATGGCGGCCACGGCCAGCCACAGCCAGCGGCGGGATTTACGGGGGGAAGATAGACGGGTTGAAGATTTCAAAGTTGCCTGTTGTGTCATGGTATCAATTTCCTGGGTTTCGAATAGCAAATTTCATGCGTAAGTCTTGACTATCATAACAAATGGAGACCGTGGCTGATAGTGTCCGGGGTCATGGACGTTGTGACTGGCGTCATGAATTCGCATGGCACGGCAAAAAATGACCCGAATGGGTACTCGACGCGCGCGCGGGCATTTGTTACACTGTGAACAAGATCAACGTGATTGACCGGAACCCGTCGGCCATGCAGGAGGCCCCCGATGGACACTATCGAATTGTTACTCCCCCTTGCTCTGATCCTGATCGGCGCACGACTGGTAGGACGGCTCAGCCAGCGCATCGGCATGCCCGCGGTGCTGGGCGAGTTGCTGGCCGGGCTGATCCTCGGCCCGTCGCTGCTGGGCATTGTCCATAACGACCATGTGCTGAACGCCGTGGCTGGCATTGGCGTGTTGTTGCTGATGTTCATCGCCGGGCTGGAAACCGATCTGCCAGCCATGCGCTCGGTCGGCAAGCCGTCCTTGTATGCGGCAGTGGCAGGGGTTGTGTTGCCGTTTCTGGGCGGGCTGGGCGTGGCATTGGCCTTTGACCTCAGCCTGCTTACCAGCCTGTTCATCGGCACGGCGCTTACCGCCACCAGTGTCAGCGTTTCGGTGCAAACCCTGCGCGAGCTGGGACGGATGCGCTCACGCGAGGGCTTGATCATCCTCGGCGCGGCGATCATTGACGACGTATTGGGTATTCTGGTCATCAGCATCGTGCTGGCAATGGCCGGGCAGGGGGGCAGCCCGCTGCTGGCGCTGGGCAAAGTTGTGCTGTTCTTCCCGATTTCGCTGCTGGTGGGCGCGCTGGTGATCACGCCGCTGGTACATTGGGTACACGAACACCACGCGCGCGAGGCAGGCTTTGCCCTGATCCTGGCCGTGGTGCTGATCTATGCGTGGGCAGCGGAGGCGCTGGGTGGGCTGGCTGCCATTACCGGCGCATACCTGGCGGGTGTGCTGATCGGACGCCTGCCCGAAGCGCGCGAATGGGTCGTGGAGGGTGCGTCGGTGATGGGCTACGGCTTTTTCGTGCCGGTGTTCTTCGTCACCGTCGGCCTGATCACCGATGTGCGTAGCGTGATGTTGGCTCCCGCGTTGACCGCGCTGATCGTCGTCGTTGCCATTGCCACCAAGGCGTTCGGGTCAGGCATCGGAGCAAGGCTGGCAGGCTGCACCCGTGCCGAAGCGACCTCGGTCGGGGCGGGCATGATCGCCCGCGGCGAAGTGGCACTGGTGATGGCAACGCTGGGCCTGCAAAGCGGCCTGCTGGATCAAACTACGTTCACCGTGGTGGTGCTGATGACCGTGGTGACGACGCTGGCGACTCCGCTGCTGCTGAAGCTATCAGCTCCCAGGGCTGCTAAACCCGCGGGCAGCAGTCACGAGCTTTTGCTTGGTTCAGCCGTGCCAATTCCAGTAGAAACGCTATAAACGCTTTTGTAAACAGGCCGGAGCTGCAAAAGATCACCCATTTGGGTACTAGCCCGATGCGCGGGTCTTTGCTATCATGGTGCTGTGCATTTTTTGCGACAAGGAGACTGAGCTTATGTGGAAACCGATCTTCCGCCGTTTATCGCTGGTTTTATTGTTAGGCGTGTTGTCGCTGACAACCACCCGCGTTGCCTTTGCCCAGGAAGGCCCTACCGGCACAGAACTGGCTAACGCCATCAATATCATGTGGATGCTGCTGGCTGGCTTTTTGGTATTTTTCATGCAGGCTGGCTTTGCGCTGGTGGAAACCGGCTTTACCCGCCACAAGAACGTTGCCCACACGATGATGATGAACTTGATGGTGTTCTGCATCGGCGCCATCGGCTATTGGCTGGTCGGTTTCGCCTTCCAGTTCGGCGGCGTCAACTTCACCTACGCGGCCACCGCCACCGCGGCTGAATGGGCGCACTCGCCCACGACGCTGGGCGACTGGATGGGCCTGCTGGCCTCGCCTCTGCTGCGCTTTGGGCAGTTCGGCTTTCTGGGTGGCAGTGGGTTCATGCTGAATGGCCTGAGCGCCTCCAGTGGCATTATGGCTTTCTTCCTGTTCCAGATGGTATTCATGGACACCGCGGCCACTATTCCGACCGGTTCAATGGCCGAGCGCCTGAAGTTCTCCGGCTTCGTGCTGATGGGTCTGTGGGTCAGCATGTTCATCTACCCGCTGATCGGCAACTGGGTTTGGGGCGGCGGCTGGCTGCAAAACCTGGGACGCAGCGCCGGGCTGGGCAACGGTGCAGTAGACTTCGCCGGTTCCGGTGTGGTTCACATGGTGGGCGGCACGCTGGCGCTGGTGGGCGCGGCGGTGATCGGCCCCCGCATTGGCCGCTTCAACAAGGACGGCTCGGCCAACGCCATGCCCGGCCACAACATTCCGATGGGCATCCTCGGCACGATCATCCTGTTCTTCGGCTGGTTCGGCTTTAATCCTGGCTCCTCGCTCTCCTTTGTGGGTGGCGGGCAAAATCTGGCAGTCACTGCGGCGGTGAATTCGCTGCTGGCTGGTGCGGCGGGCGGCATGTCGGCCATGCTGTACATGTGGTTCATCGGCCCCACCAAGAAGCCCGACCCTGGGTTGTCGGTCAACGGCGTGTTGGCTGGTCTGGTGGCCATCACCGCGCCCTGCGCTTTCGTCAGCCCCACTGCGGCTGTGGTGATTGGCGCAATCGCGGGTATAATAGTCTGCCTGGCGACCTTCGCCCTGGAAAGACTGCGCATTGACGATCCCATCGGCGCGACCCCGGTTCACCTGGTTAATGGCTTCTGGGGGCTGCTGGCTGTCGGCATCTTTGCCAACGGTAACCCCATCACCGCGGGCTGGAACGGCGTTGACACGCCAGTGACGGGTCTGCTGTATGGCGGTGGTTTTGGTCAGTTGTTGGTGCAGTTGATTGATGCTGTAGCCATCTTTGCAGCGGTAGGTGGCCTGTCCTTCGTCTTTTTCAAGGTGCTGGCAGCAGCTAGTCTGCTGCGCTCTGCTCCTGCGGCTGAGTTGGCCGGCCTGGATATTCCCGAAATGGGTGTGCCGGGCTACACCGAGGTAGATGTGATCATGCCCGGCGGGCGCCTGTCGCAGCAAGTGCCGGCCAGTGTACGAACGGCTGCAACACGCTAAGTATCTGTCCCGAAATGATGGCGGGCTGGCTTGGTCAGGAGATTGGGAACCATCTCGCAGGGACCGGCCAGAGCAGTGACTTATTTCTGGACGACTACTAAGGCATTTTTGCACGCAAGGAGCCATTCCCATGACCAAGAAAATTGAAGCTATTATCCGTGAAGAAGCATTGGATCAGGTTAAAGATGCGCTGAAGGCTATTGGCATTGTCGGCATGAACGTCAGTGAGGTGCGCGGTCACGGCCGACAGGGTGGCATCGAGCTTTCCTGGCGCGGCACTTCCTATCGCATGGACTTGATCCCTAAGATCCAGATTAACATTGTCCTGAGCGATCATAACGTGGAAAAGACAATTGATACCATCATCCAGGCAGCGCGTACCGGCAAAGAAGGCGACGGCATCATCTTTGTCTATCCGGTGGATGATGTGGTGCGCATCCGCACCGGCGAGCGCGGCCAAAGCGCACTGATGTATCCCGACGATATTGATGTCAGGAGATAGTATCAGAGTGAGATAGTGTCCTGCACCACGACATTACTGCACTACTGCGCTACCTCACTCCCGCACTATCTCACTCCCATACTACCGCACTTACCACACACACACTTTCAGTTGAAGGAGATTTTGTACCAATGGCAACCCCCAAAGATGTCCTGAAGTTAATCAAGGACAAGAACCTGAAAATGGTAGACGTGAAGTTCACTGACCTGTTCGGTGAATGGCAGCACTTTTCCATGCCGGTGGAAGAGTTTTCCGAAGGCCTGGCCTTTGAGGATGGCATGGGCTTTGATGGCTCCTCTATCCGCGGCTTTCAGAGCATCGAGTCCAGCGACATGATTCTGCTGGCCGATCCTGACTCGGCGATGGTGGACCCGGTTCATGAAATGCCGACTCTGAGCCTGACCGGCGATGTGTATGATCCGATCACGCGCCAGCCTTATAGCCGTGACCCGCGCTACATTGCTAAAAAGTCGGTGGAGTATCTCAAAAGCACCGGCATTGCTGACACCATCTACATTGGGCCGGAAGCAGAGTTCTTTGTCTTCGACAAGGTGATGTTCTCTGCGGGCGAGTATTCCGCGGCCTATCAGGTGGACAGCATCGAAGGCCCGTGGAACAACGGTATCTTCGGCTTCGGTCACTCGGTGCCGCACAAGCGTGGCTATTTCCCCGTCCCACCCCTCGACACCCTGCAGGACCTGCGCTCCGAGATGGTGCGCACCATGATTGATGCCGGTGTTGACATCGAACTGCATCACCACGAAGTCGGCACCGCAGGCCAGTGCGAAATTGACATGAAGTACAAGCCGCTGGTGCGCATGGCCGACCAGGTGCAGATCTACAAGTACATCGTGAAGAACGTCGCCAAGAAGGCCGGCAAAACCGCCACCTTCATGCCCAAGCCCATCTTTGCCGACAACGGCTCCGGTATGCACACGCACCAGAGCTTGTGGAAAGACGGCAAGCCGCTCTTCGCCGGTGATGAGTATGCCGGACTGAGCCAGATGGCCCTGTGGTACATCGGTGGCCTGCTCAAGCACATCAACTCACTGTTGGCGATCTGCGCACCGACGACCAACTCCTACCGCCGTCTGGTTCCGGGCTACGAAGCACCCGTGGTCGTGGCCTACTCCGCCCGTAACCGCTCCGCGGCCTGCCGCATCCCGATGTACTCCAAGTCGCCCAAGGCCAAGCGCGTCGAATTCCGCTGCCCCGACCCGGCGGCCAACCCCTACCTGGCGTTTGCGGCCTGTCTGATGGCCGGCCTCGACGGCATCAAGAACCAGATTGATCCCGGTGCGCCCGCGGAAGTGGACCTGTTCGATGAAGAGCACATGGGCAAGGTCAAGACCACCGTCGGCAAGCTGAACGAATCGCTGGACGCGCTGGAAGCCGATCATGACTACCTGCTGGAAGGTGGCGTGTTCACGCCCGACGTGCTGGAAGCCTTTACCAAGTACAAGTGGGAAACCGAAGTCGGCCCGGTGGCCTTGCGCCCGCATCCGTATGAGTATTTGCTCTATTACAATGCGTAGGCGGAAGGTGGAATTGGTAAATTGCTACGCCGAAGGCGGGTAGACTGATAAGCAAGGTTGGAGACTTGATGCCGCTTTGTGCGATCAGTCAGATGGTTTACTCAGTGGTTGAAACCGCTGGCTGACAGCAGAAGGCCCCTCAGCCTTAGGGCCTATCTGCAAGCGGCTGAGGCCACATAGTTTCTAACCTTCGATTCCTGCTTTTTGCTGCACCGGCTATGCGGTCGGGTGCGGGGTGAGGTAACTCAGCCCGGACCCAGCCGCTGGGTCCGGTGTATGTGTGGTGGTAGATGCGTGAGGTGGCCTTGTGCTGCCTCACGCATCGCTTTTTTCATCCCTAAACTTGTGGCTGATGCGTGCTTCAGGTACAATGACGCACCATGACGACCTATGATCTGTGCGTCGCCTGGAATTGGCCGCACGATGCAGGGTTTATAGCTCTGCTGCGCCAGGCGTGCCGTGAACGCGGCCTCTCTCTGCTGGAAGTTACCCCAGAAACCCTCCACAATACCCACCAAGCGCTGCTTAACGGAACTCTATCCTTTCTAGCTTTGCTGGATCGCGCCAGCGATACCGATTCAGCGTTTTTCTGCCTTGTCACCTGGGCGCGCGGGCAAAGCGTCTTTCGCATCAATCCACACGAGCAGGAAGCCTTTTCTGCTGACAAAGCTACCATGCACCTGGAGTTGATCGCTGCAGGTCTGCCCACCCCTTACAGCATCATCTTGTCGCCCTACGACCATCAGCCCGAGCTTGGAGAACTGGATATTAGTCCGCTGGGCGAGCGCTTTGCCATCAAACCGGCCAACGGCGGCGGCGGCGAGGGCGTGATCTGCGAAGCCACCTCTCACCAGCAAGTAGCCGATGCGCGTCGTCAGTTTCCGCATGACAAATATTTGTTGCAGGCTCACGTTGCCCCCAGCGAAATTGACGGCCAGCCGGCCTGGTTCCGGGTGATTTACTGCCTGGGCGAGCTGTACGTCAATTGGTGGCCACCGCACACCCACATCTACCGCCCGGTAGAGCAGCACGAGGTGATCTATCTGCGCTTGGGCGAGCTGTACGACATGGCAGTGCGCATTGCCCGCGTCTCGAACCTGCATCTCTTTTCCAGCGAAATTGCCCTCACCGGCGAGGACAAATTCCTGGCCGTAGACTACGTCAACGACCAAATTGATCTGCGTTTGCAATCTCAAACCCCTGATGGTGTGCCCGACGCTACGGTGCAAGATATCTGCCGGCGCATCGCCGCGGCGGTGTGGCACCATGTATACGCCTTTCCCGGAGATCATTCAATGAGCAATCCCACCCCCACCACCCTGCCAGCGCGCAGCGAGTTGGATATCCGTTATACCTGGAACGCTGAAAGCGTTTTTCCTACTGTCAATGACTGGGAAGCTGAGTTTGCCGCGTTGGCCGCGGACTTACCCACCCTGCGCCGCTTTGAGGGCCACCTGGCCGAAGGGCCGGCCACATTGGCCGATGCGCGCGCGGCGATGGAGGCGGCAGCGGCACGCCTGCAACGTCTGGCCGTATACACCGGCATGGATAGCGCGGTAGATACCACCAACCAGGCTGCCACTGAACGCGACAGCAAACTGCAAGGCTTGTACGGCCAGTTCCTCGCTGCCATTTCTTTTCTGGAGCCAGAGCTATTGGCTATCGGCTTGCCCACGCTGCAAAGCTGGCTTGCTGAGGAGCCGCGGCTGGCCGTTTACGCTCACTACTTCGAGACCCTGTTCCGACGGCAAACCCATGTACGCTCCGCCGAGGTAGAAGAACTGCTGGGCATGGCGGCCGATCCGTTCAGCGGTCCCTACAGCGCCTGGCAAATGCTTACCAATGCCGATATTCAATTCCCGCCCGCGCTCGGCAGCGACGGTGTCGAGTTGCCGCTCAGCCAAAGCACCTATGAAGGCTTGCTGGGATCGCCCGACCGTGAGTTGCGCCGCACAGCCTGGGAGCGTTACCACGATCAGTACCTGGCCCACAAGAACCTGCTCACCACCAACTACCTCACTTCGGTGAAGCAAAATGTGTTGCAGATGCGTGCCCGGCGCTACGACTCTACGCTGGAGATGGCCCTGTTCGATAACGCCATCCCCACTGCGGTCTTCCATAACCTGATTGATACCTTCAAAAAACACATTCCGGTGTGGCATCGCTATTGGGCCGTGCGCCGCCGTGCGCTGGGTGTGGACACGTTGCACCCCTGCGACATCTGGGCGCCGCTGACGCCAACCCCGGCTCGCGTCAGCTATGGGCAGGCTGTAGAGTGGATCGCCGCGGCCCTGGCCCCATTGGGTGAGGAATACACAGGCACGCTGCGTCGCGGCTGCCTGCAGGATCGCTGGGTAGATGTGTACCCCAACCAGGGCAAAGGTTCCGGCGCGTTCTCGACCGGTGCGCCGGGCGTGTTCCCCTTCATCTTCATGAGCTTTAGCGATGATACGCAGAGCATGGGCACGTTGACGCACGAGCTTGGGCATTCAATGCATACCTACCTCACCGGCCAGACGCAGCCGCTGGTGTATCAGGACTACACGTTGTTTGCCGCCGAAGTGGCCTCCAACTTCCACCAGGCGATGACACGGGCCTATTTGCTGGAGCAAGATCTGCCGCGCGAGCTGCAAATCGGCATCATCGAAGAAGCCATGAACAACTTCCATCGCTATTTCCTGATCATGCCCACGCTGGCACGCTTCGAGTTGGAGGTGCATCAGCGCGTAGAGCGCGGCGATGGCATCACTGCCGATGCTGCCATTGAACTGCTGGCCGGACTGGCCGCCGAAGGCTATGGCGACGAGATGACCTTCGATCCCCAGCGAGTAGGCATTGATTGGGCCACCTTCCCCCACCTCTTCGCTGATTACTATGTATTTCAATACGCTACGGGCATTTCCGGCGCGCACGCGCTGGCTAACCGCATTCTCAGCGGCGTGCCCGGTGCCGTAGATGATTACCTGGGCTTCCTGCGCGCCGGCTCCTCACGCTATCCTTTGGATGCCCTGCGCGCTGCCGGAGTTGATCTTGCCAGCCCGCAGCCGGTTGAGGAAACTTTTGCGGTGCTGGGACGGCTGATTGATCGGCTGGAAAGCCTGCTCTAGGCCGCCGCGTCAAGCGCCAAACTCATCAAATGCATGTGCCCGCGGTAGTGAAAGCCGCGGGCCAGATAGAACCGCTGCCCGTCTGCGTTCGCTTCATCTACCTCCAGATGCAGCGAGCGCAGGCCGGTGCGGCGGGCATACGCCACCAGCCAGGCGATCACCTCAGTGCCGATTCCCCGGCCACGAAATGCCGGCAGCAGATACAGCTCATCAAGAAACGCATAGGGGCCAAAGTATTCCAGGCTGTAGCCGAAGGTCAGCACCACATAGCCGGCCAGCTCGTCCTGCATTCGGATCAACCAGACACGGCCGTGTTCCGGCGCGCTGATCAAGCCGCGCACGCCCGCGGCCCATTGCGTGGCATCGGGCGTGTGCTCATCGCCGTGGTACAGATCGGGCATCATAGCCGCCAGAAGCGGCACATCAGCCACCGCAGCGGGGAAAAGTGTTGTCATAGGCGGCATTAACTGCGCGCCTGCTGGTAGTTGGGCGCTTCTTTGGTGATGAAGATGCTGTGCGGATGGCTTTCCAGCAGGCCGGCGTTGGTAATGCGCGCGAAACGGGCCTTGCTGCGCAGATCGGCCAGAGTAGTCGCTCCCACATAGCCCATGCCGCTGCGCAGGCCGCCGGTGAGCTGCGCCATGTAGTCCGCCAGCGTTCCCTTGTAAGGAACCTGGCCTTCAATGCCCTCTGGCACCAGCTTGCCAAATGTCCCCAGATTTTGCGGAGCATCACCCTGCGCCGAAGCGTAACGATCCCCGGCGCGGCCTTTCATCGCGCCCAGCGATCCCATGCCGCGGTATTCTTTGAAGCGTCGTCCTTCATAGATCACCAGGTCGCCGGGCGATTCTTCCAGGCCAGCCAGCAGCGAGCCGAGCATCACCGCGGCGGCTCCGCCAGCCAGCGCCTTGACGATGTCACCGGAGTATTTGATGCCGCCGTCAGCGATCACCGGCACGCCGTGGCGCTGCGCAGCGCGGGCACATTCGGCCACCGCGGTCATCTGTGGCAGGCCCGCCCCCGACACAATGCGGGTGGTGCAGATGCTGCCAGCCCCCACACCTACCTTCACCACATCGGCACCAGCCTCGATTAGCGCTTCGGTGCCTTCAGCGGTGACGACGTTACCCACCAGTACCGGCAGATCAGGCGCAAGCAGTTTAATGCGGCGAATGGCGTGCAGCACGCCGGCAGAATGGCCGTGGGCCGTGTCAATGGCCGCGGCGTCAACTCCGGCATCCAGCAGCAGCTCCAGCCGTTCTTCCAACTCAACGCCCACACCAACCGCGGCGGCCACCAACAAGCGCCCGCGGCCATCCACGGCGGCCTGAGGAAAATCCAGCTTTTTCAGAATATCTTTGTAGGTGATCAGCCCCTTAAGGTTGAAATCTTCGTCTACCAGCGGCAGTTTCTCGATGCGATGCGCGTGCAAAATGGCCTTGGCTTGTTCCAGCGAGGTGCCCACAGGCGCGGTGATGAGCTTTTCGGCGGTCATATAGGCGCTGACGGGGGCTTCGCGCATGGTGGCAAAGCGTACATCGCGGTTGGTGAGAATGCCCACCAACTTGCCATTGTCGGTAACAGGCAAGCCAGAAATGTGATAGCGCGCCATGATGGCCTCGGCATCGGCCAGGGTATTGTCAGGCCGCAGGGTAATGGGGTCTACAATCATGCCAGCTTCAGAGCGCTTCACCTTGTCTACCTCGGCGGCTTGCTGCTGCGGGCTGAGGTTGCGGTGGATCACGCCCAGGCCGCCCTGCCGTGCCAGAGCAATCGCCAGACGGGCTTCTGTCACCGTGTCCATGGCGGCGGATAGCACGGGGATGTTCAGCGGCAAGCGCTCGTGCAGTTGGGTGTGGATAGTCACTTGCGCCGGCAGTACCTCGGCAAAGCCGGGAACCAGCAGCACATCGTCGAAAGTCAGGGCCTCACGGCCAAGCAGATCAGCGTATTGCATACCCGTCTCCTCATCAAAAGGTGTGTGGTTGAAGTACCGCTGAAGCGATTGTACCCGCAGGCGCGGCGCGCAGCAAAAGTGCTGATGGTAAGGAACGGTTTGACAAGACCCAAGACTCGCATTATAGTAGACCGGCTTTTGCGATCTATTCAACCCAAAGATAAGATAAACAGTATGAGTACGATTAAACCTGAACGTATCCGCCTGGAAGCTTCATCGGCTTGCCAGTTGCGTTGTCCCTCCTGTCCCACGGCGCAGGGCATTATTGCCAAAAGCGCGGTGGGATCTGGCATGTTAAAGCTGGCTGATTTTCAACGTCTGTTGGACGAAGCCCCCACTGTGCGCGAAGTGGGCCTTTCCAACTGGGGCGAGGTGATGCTGAACCCCCAGCTTATGGAGATTCTGGCCTATGCCCATAGCAAGGGTGTCAAGGTGAATCTGGCGAACGGTGTGAACCTGAACACTGCCAGCGATCAAGCACTGGAAGCCCTTGTGAAATACGGCGTGGAAGAGATCACCGTCTCGATTGACGGAGCCAGCCAGGCAACGTATGAGCAGTACCGCGTGCGCGGCCATTTCGACACTGTAATCGCCAACGTGCGTAAGATCAATGCCTTTAAAGCCCGGTATAACAGCGAGTTCCCCCGTTTGAACTGGCAATTTGTGATTTTCGGGCACAACGAGCACGAGATCGCTCAGGTCAAGGCGCTGTGCAACGAGCTTGATATGGCCTTTCGCCCCAAGCTGAACTGGGATCCCGACTTTTCGCCGGTGCGCAACCGCCAGCAGGTGATGCTGGATTCAGGGCTGTCGGCCACCAATCGCCAGGACGATTGGGAGCAGACGCATAAATTCCAACAGTGCCTGCAACTGTGGAATGATCCGCAGATCAACTGGGACGGCAAAGTGCTGGGCTGCTGCGTCAACTATTGGCAAGACTTCGGCGGCAACGTCTTTACAGACGGGCCGGAGGCTGCGCTGAACGGGGAAAAGATCAGCTATGCCCGCGATATGCTGATGGGTAAAGTGCCTGACCGCAGCGATATTCCATGCAGCGATTGCAGCAAGTATCAACGCATGGCCGCCGAGCAGGTATGGATCACCCGTAGCGACATCATCACCCACAAAAAGTGGATGATGCGCTTGCGCCGCTTTCCCCTGGCCTATCGGGCTGCGCGCTTCCTGATTAATCGCGGTCAGCCCTAACTCTGCGTTGGCTTACAGCACTGTAACTGTCATAGGCAAAAACTTGATTTGCAAAGCATTTACTGAATGGGGAAGCCGATTGCCTGCCAGGCTTCCAGGCCACCCTGCATAGCGGCTACATCGGTAAATCCCTGATCGAGCAGATATTGCGCCACACGGGCGCTGCTTTCTTCTGCCGGTCAAGTGCAGTAGGTGATAATCGTCTTGTCTTTCGGCAGCTCACCTAGTTGGGCGGGCAGCTCACTTTCTGGTATCGAGAGTGCCCCGGCTGCGTGACCAGCCTCGAAGTAACGCCGGTCACGCACGTCTATCAGCACAGCCTGACCTTCAGCCATGCTGATATGAGCCTGCTCCGCCGAAACACGGATGATCTGAGGGTAAGGCGCATCGGCAGCCACGGTGATGACTGGCAGCGCCACGCTGTTTGTCGGTGCGGTCGTTGTCTCCGGCTTGCTGAGAAACGAGACAGCCGCTGCTGCCAGCAATATCAGCCCGGCAACGGCAGCCAGAATGGGCCACAGTCCCTTTGACGAACCGGCAACAGATCGGCTGTGAGCAGATGCACCTGCGCCGTCTGCCGCCGCGCCGCAGGTGGTGCAGAATCTGGCGCCGGTGCGCAGGGTTGCCCCACACGCCCCACACACTACACTGCTTGATGATTGATCGGACATAGGATTCGGAACCTCCTGCTAGATTGGAGCGGTTAACGTTGGGCGATCATTCACCGGGGGGCGTACCGCCGCAATTGCGAATACTGTCAGCCGCATCCACATAGGGAATCATATCAGCATCTATCTCCAGAGCCTTTTGCAGATTAGGCACGGCATTGGCACAGTCGGGTGTTTCGATATTAAGGTACGAACGCCCGATGATATAGTAGTTGATAGCCGCATTGTTGCCCAGATCAATTGCCTTCTGCATGTTCTCTATTGCTTCTTCATACGAACGACGCAGGTACAGGCCAACACCTAGCTGCTGATACGCATCAGGCATATCGGGGCGCAGTTCCACGGCTTTGCGCAGCTCGCGCAGCCCTAATTCCTGATCACCTACCTGAAACAAGGTCTTGCCCAGCTCGAAGTGCAGCCAGGGGTCTTCGGATGCCCCTTCCAGCCCGCGGCGGAAGGCCGCAATGGCATCGTCGAAATTGCCCAGAGCACGGTGATTGCGCCCCATGACCAGATAGATCAGCGGGATGTGCGGCTTCAGATCGGCGGCTTGTTGATAGTAAGCCAGCGCTTCGGGATACTTGCCTTGCACTTCATAGGTGTAGCCCAGAATGCGCACGGCATCAAAATCGCGCGGGGCCAGTTCCACGGCTACTTCTGCTTCCTGCAAAGCCTGCCGCCAACTTCCCAGGCTTGCCAGCACCTCAGCCAATTGAGCGTGCGCCTGCGCTACCTGAGGATCCATCTGCACAGCCAGTTGTGCCACCGAATAGCCTTCGTCGTAGTTGCCCGTCCAGGTGAGCGCCATAGCCAACATTGCCTGATTGCGCGCATCATCCTCGTTGATCGCTACTGCCTCTTGTGCCATCGGCAGCGCATCGCTGTATTGTCCGCCATAGATATAAAGCTGCACCATCTCACGGCGCACTTCGTCGTTATCCGGCTCGCGCTGTGCCACCTCGCCCAGGCTGCGCGCTGCCTGCAATACCTTGCCCTGATCGAGATATTGCTCAGCTTCGTCGAGATAAGACAGCGTGGTGCGCGTCGCCGTAGGCGAGGGCGTCGGCGTTTGAAAAGGATTGCGCAGCAGGTCGTATTCCTGATTAGCCAAAAAGCCGATAGCCAGCAAAGCCAGCGCGGCTACGGCAAACAGCGGCAGTGGCGAACGCCTGCGTCGCTTTCGGTAACGTTTACGATCGTTGAGGTACATGGCGGTTAGAAATAAACAGGGAGGCGTGAGAAAGGATGAAACCGATTGGTATCCCGGTGGCCTGCTGCTATCCTTGCTTGATCACAGCGGCGCGTGCGGCTGTGATGCCTTGCAGCAGGATCGGATGCAGGCTGCGCGAGGCGGCTACAATAAAGCGATCACCCGGCTGCCAGGGATCGCCCTGATAGGTGGTGACCACACCACCGGCCTCACGTACCATCAGCACACCGGCGGCGACATCCCACACCTGTACGCCGCGTTCCCAATAGCCGTTGAGCCGTCCCGCAGCCACCCAACCGATATCCAGCGCAGCCGAACCGGCACGGCGCACACCGCGCGTCTTGGGCATGAAATAGCTGAATTCGGCCAGGTTGTTGTCTGCGGTAGCGGCGCGGTCATAGGGAAAACCGGTAGCCAGCAGGCATTGGCTGAGCGTATCAGCTTCGGCTACCTGCATGCGTCGTCCGTCGCACCAGGCGCCGCGGCCCTGCTCGGCCCACAGCAATTCATCGCGCAGCGGGTCATAGATCACACCCAACACCGGCGTGCGATCCAGCAACAGCGCCACGGTCACGCTGAACACCGGAAACCCGTGGGCAAAGTTGGTGGTGCCATCCAGCGGATCAATCACCCATATCGGGCCGTGCGCGGGCAGCTCGCCGCCGTTTTCTTCGCCGTGGATGGCGTGATCGGGAAACTGCGCCCGCAGCCCTGCGCTGATCAACTGTTCCGAGGCCAAATCATACGCAGTGACCAGATCCACCGAGCTGCTTTTGTTGTCGGTCTGTCCTGCGCCGCTGCGATGTCCCTCGCGCAGCAGCGCACCGGCCTGGCGCACCAATCCAATAGCGACCTCAAGCATAAATGGCTCCATTCTGATGAGCCTGGTGCAACGCGGTCAGGCAACGTGTCGGCACATAGACACCGCCCAGGGCAGCACCGGCTGAGCCTTCGCCGTGAAAATCTGATCCGCCGGTCACCAGCAGCGCATAGCGTCGGCTGAGGCCCATCAGGCGTTCGATCAGTTTGGGGGTGTAGTTGGGGTAGTATACCTCAATGCCTGCCAGCCCGGCATCCACCAGCTCAGGCAACGAGGCTTCCACCGGCATGGGTTCCAGCACGCGCCCGCTTGCCAGGGCGATGAAGGGGTGAGCAAACACCGGCAGGCCGCCCGCAGCGCGGATCAAACGACACGCATCGGCAGGGGTGAGCTTGGCACGGTCTACGTGCGCCGGACCACTGCGGCCAATTAAGCGCTCAAAGGCCTCGCCCTTGTTTTGCACCAGGCGTGCTTCTACCAAAGCCTGCGCCACATGAGGCCGGCCTACTGCGCCGCCGTCCGCCAGCTCCAGCACGCGCGCATAGGTGATGGGATAGCCCAGCGCGTTCAGTTTTGCTACCATGGCCTGTGCCCGGCCCAATCGGCCCTCGCGCAGGCGGGCCATCTCGGCTTGAAAGGCTTCATCGTGATAGCGCGGAAAATAGCCCAGCATGTGCAGCTCGCCTTCGGCCACATCACAGCTCAGTTCCACCGCGGGGATCAGTTCAATGCCCTGCGCGGTGGCCGCGGCCTGCGCTTCGTCCAGTCCGGCGGTGGTGTCGTGGTCGCACACGGCAATGGCCCGCAGGCCCAGGTCTGCGGCCATCTGCACCAACTCAGTGGGGGTATGCCGTCCGTCCGATGCGGTGGTGTGGGTGTGAAGGTCAATCTGGTTCATGGCGTGTTTAGCCAGGCAACGAGAGACTCGCGTGTGGTTTCAAAGGCCAGTTCATCCCAGGGAATATCTGCGGCAGCGAACCAGCGCGCCTCGCTGACATCATCAGCAGCCTGCAAATGGCCGCCGGTCACTTCGCCGCGGTAGGTGAGCAGGAAGCCGGGCTTGTGGGGGTTGCTGGTACGGCGGATGCGCATCAGCTCGCCCACTGTCACTGCCAGGCCCGTTTCCTCCAGCGCCTCGCGTGCCGCAGCCTCGTGCGGCAGCTCGTGCTGTTCTACAAAGCCTGCGGGCAAGGCCCAAAAGCCCTGCCGCGGGTCCACAGCGCGGCGGATCAGCAACACGCTGTCGTCCTGGGTGAGCAGCACCGCTGCGGCCACCTTGGGATCATGAAACTGCACAAAATCACAGGCCGGACACACCGGGCGCAGCAGGCCGTGGGCTGCGCGTTGCTCCAGCGGTGTGGCACAGAAAGGGCAAAAGATAAAAGATTTCATTGGCTCAGGCGTTGCTCCGCCATCGTCGCTGCGGCTATTCTTCCACGCGGCCTTCGATGGTAACAATGCTTTGCGCGGGGTACTCGCCTGCGGGGTCGGTCACCACATAGATCACCGGATAGCGGAACACCTCGCGCTCCGGTTTGGACATTTCAGCGCCCTGAGTGCGCCAGATCAGCCAGTCATGGGCGCGGTCATAGCCATACAGGATAAGCCCGCCTTCGCTAAGCTGTGCGGCGCTGGGGCGAAACCAGGCCGATACCTCGGTGTATTCCGGTTTAGCCAGCAACGACCAATCGTAGCGTTCGAGCAGAGCAATTGTTTCTTGCAACTTGGCTTCAGCCACTGCGCGCTGCCCCGGTTCGTCCCAGGCTGGTGACTCGGATTTGCTGGCTACAAGCTGGCCGTTGCGGATTTCGCCGCTCACGCGCACTACACCAGGGGCAGTACCCTCCAGCGTGATCGCATAGCGTTGACAGCTAATGACCAATCCATCCAGCGTGCAGAGCAGCAATTGGCGTTCACCGGCGCTGGCTGTGCCGTATAAGCCGGTGAGATTCTCTGCTGCGCCATCGGGCAGGGGATCAGCCGCCTGCGCCACCTGCATTTCCGCCACTTCCTCGAAAGGCGCGGGGGCCGGTGTAGAGACAGCGAGCGGCGTGGGGGTGTTCGTTTCGCCTGCTTTGCTACATGCCGTCATCCCCAACAAAGCCAAAAAAATACCTAATACCACAATCAAACGGTTCCACATACGTCGTTTTCTCCTGAGAGCGCGGGTTTTGTGATGCGCCCTGGCCCGCGATGATAGCACAAAACCGCGGGCGGGTCAATTGCCGGAGCTTCCGCCCTGTGTTATAATCTGCCCGCGGCTCTTCCGGTAAGGGCCGTTGTTTACGTAACCGGTACAGCGCAAAGTACAGGACAGCATCCGGTATGCCGCATCGGCGGGCCTCAAATCCGGCTTACGCATTACTCATTACACTCTGATCCTCATATAAACCTACCATGACTCTATCTTCTGACAACACCTTCGGTACCCCAGACAGTGGTGCCGCGCCGCAGCGCCCTCGTCGCTTGTTGCCGTGGCTGATTGCCGGTCTCGTTGCTTTGCTGGCTGTGCTCTATCTGCTGCCGGTGACGGTGAGCGGTGTGGTGCGCAACGCCGCCGGGGCCGCTCTGCCCGACGTGCGCATAGACCTGGGCAATGGCCAAAGCACGCAAAGCGATGCCAACGGCGCGTTTCGCGCCCGCAGCTCAAGGCTGAAACCCCTACAGGCAAGCGTGGACGAAGCAGCTTATCTGCCCTGGCAGGGTGCGGCCCGCTTCGGCTTGCTGCCTCTCGTCCCTGCTGCGCTGCCGGTGCAATTGGACCCCACCCGGCTGCAAGGCGTGGTAGTCAACGCGCTGGACAACCAGCCGGTGGCCGGAGCGCAGATCACTGCCGCGGGTCAGACTGTTATCACCGGCAGCGATGGCCGCTTTGAGCTGACGCAGTTGCCGCGAGATGCCGCTGATGTGGCGCTGTCTGGCGCGGGCTTTATTGCCAGCCAACTCACCCTCAGCGATTGGGCGGGCAATGGCTCGCAACTGCAAACGCTGGCTATCTATCCCAACGCCTTGCACGGCACGGTCAGCGATGGCGGCAATGGCGAGCCGTTGCCTGCTGCTGTGGTCACTTTTGCTGACACAACCGCCACCACCCTGGCTAACGGCTTCTACTATCTGGTTGATGCCGCAGCGGGCGGCACCATCTCTGTCACCCTGCCCGGCTTTCTGCCGGCTGTGCTGGTGGTGCAGGATGAGGCTGAGCTGAGCGGGGCCAAGCCGGTTGACGTGGCGCTCGAACCCACTGCGCTCAACGGCGTGGTGACAGATGGCAAAACCGGCCAGCCTTTGGCCGGCGTTGCCCTTACGGCAGGCGACCAGAGTACGGTCAGCGATGCCCAGGGCCGCTATCGTCTCGAACGGCTGCACGGCACGGCCTTGCAGCTTGCGGGTACGCTGGAAGGCTACGAACCGGGTGCGCAAGCCATCAACGAAACGCGCAACCTGCTGGGCGGCGAACCACTCGACTTTGCCCTGTTGCCGCCCCACCTTGCCGGCCGCTTGCTTAATCAAGTAACCAACAAACCGGTAGCCGGAGCCACGGTCACCGCAGGCAATTTAAGTGCAGTGAGCGATGCCGAAGGCCGCTTCATCCTTTGGACCACCGATCTGCCGCTGAATGTAGCTGTCAACGCACCTGGCTACGAGGCCGCCCAAAGCCAGTTCACCGCCGACGAGGAGCTGGCTTTGGCGCTGGAGCCGAAGGGCGTGGTGGTGCAGATCAACGACGCCGCAGGCCAGCCGGTAAGCGGGGCCAGGATCGTCACCCTGCGCAGCGAGGCCGAGACCGACGCCCAGGGCATTGCCTTGCTGCCCCTGCTGGAGGCGGGCGATGTGTACACGGTCACCGCGGCCAACTTTGCGCCCGTCCGTCAGAGTTACGACGGCATGTCTGAGATCGGGCTGGCCCTGTCGCCTGACACCGTGGCCGGCACCGTGGCAGATGTCACCGGCGCGGCCGTGCCCGGCGCCGTGATCTACGTCTACGATGGCACCCAGTGCCAGGGGATGGCCTGCCGCGGCACCACGCCGCTGCTGATGCAGGATGCCGCCGCGGATGGCACGTTCACGGTCACCGGTCTGCCCGCGCAGCCACAATTGATGATCAAAGCGCCAGGTTACGCGCTCTACTTCCCCGATGCCCTGGGCGCAGGCGACTGTGGCGCGCCTTACTGCCTGGATGCGCAGATGGAGCCGTTTGCGGCGCGCGGCTTCTATGTGCCCTTCCACTTCCTCTACGACCGCGCGCTGATCCAATCACGCCTGGACCTTGCGGTTCAGTCCGATGCGCTCAATGCGGTGGTGGTAGACATGAAGAGTGACTACGGCGAAATCGCCTGGCAGCCGCAAAATGCCATCGCTCAGGAAATCAACATCTATCAGGCCGACATCATGGGGGCGCAGGAATTTTTGGCTGCGGCGCGCGAGCGGGGCATCTACACCATTGCCCGCTTTGTCACCTTCAAGGACAATGCGCTGGCTGAGGGCAGGCCAGAGTGGGCGCTGCGCTTGCGTTCTAACCCCACGGTGCTGTGGAAGGACGGCGAAGATCTGTCGTGGGCTGATCCCTATCTGTCAGAGGTGCGCCAGTATGAAATTGATCTGGCTAAAGAGCTGGCCGCGTTGGGCTTCGACGAGATTCAGTTCGACTATTTCCGCTTTTCCGGTTTGCGTGATCACAACATCATGACCTATTCGGTGGAAAGCACGCCGGAGAACCGCCGCGAGACCATCACCAATTTCTCGCGCGATCTGATGGCGGCGCTCAAGCCGTATGGGGTGTTTACCTCGATTGATGTGTTCGGCAGTATTATTCTCAACGGCAACGAACCATTTATCGGCCAGAACCTGGCGGATATGTCGGTGGGGTTGGACTATTTGTCACCCATGATCTATCCGCAGGTGTGGTGGCCCGGTACCTTCCCCGGCTGCGATGAGCCGGTGCAGTGTCCGTACAAGGTTATCTATGACAGCACTGACACCGTGCGTGAGATTGTGCCGCTGCCTACCCGCATTCGTCCGTGGCTGCAAGGCTATGCCAAGAACTTCCGCACCAGTGGCCCCGCGGCTGGCTACGACTACGCCGTGCCGGAGATGATGATCCAGCGTCAGGCCGCAGACGATGCCGGTGCCGAGGGGTGGCTGTTCTGGTCGGGCGGTGGCCGCTATCCCGATGAGATCTTCGGCCCCATGCCGTCGCTGGCCGAGCTGGAAGCGCAGATCCGCATCCGCCAGGGCGGGCGCAGCGGGCCTTATTAGCAACTCGTAACGAGTAACTCGTAACTCGGATTTGCGCCAGGTACAGCCATGATGTCGAATCTGAGTTACGGGTTATACATACTCACCCAACCTGCTCCCAATTCACCACTGCTATGCCTGGCTTCTCGCGCTATGCCCGCCAAACCCTCTTCCCTGCCCTGGGCGAGGCGGGACAGGCGCGCTTGCTGGCCGCGCGCGTGGCTGTGATCGGTTGCGGGGCCACTGGCGGAGTGATAGCAGCTCACCTGGCGCGGGCGGGGGTGGGCTTCCTGCGCCTGGTAGATCGCGACGACATCGAGCTGCACAACCTGCAACGCCAGATGCTGTTCGATGAGGAGGACATCGCCGCGGCTTTACCCAAGGCCGAGGCTGCGCGGCGCACGCTGGCCCGCGCCAACTCCGAAATCAGCATCGAAGGGGTGACAGCCGATGTATCACCCGATACCGTGCTGCACCTGCTGCGCGGTGTTGACCTGGTGCTGGATGGCACAGACAACTTCAGCACACGCTTTTTGCTCAATGACGCATGTCTGCATCTGGGCATTCCCTGGATTTACAGCGGGGTGGTGGGCAGCTATGGCATGACCATGACCATTCGCCCCGGCGATACGGCTTGCCTGCGCTGCCTGCTGCCTGAGACGCCCGCCCCTGCCAGCGTCGCCACGTGCGACACCGCAGGCGTGCTGGCTCCCGCCGTGGCGGTGATAGCCTCCATCGCCGCAGGCGAGGCGCTTAAGCTGCTGGCCGGCTTTGGCACGCTCAACAGCAACGCACTGTTGCATTTTGACCTGCTGGATAACTCGTTGGAGCGTTTCGATATTCCGCGGCGCGCCGATTGCCCTGCCTGTGGCGCGCGTCGCTTTGATTTTCTGCACGCACAACAGGGGGCAGCCGCCACGCGCTTGTGTGGACGCCACACCGTGCAGATCAGCCCCGGCGGGCAGGCCCGGCTCGATCTGACTGAGCTGGCCGCGCGCTGGCGCGCCGCAGGCGCAGCCGCAGTTACATTCAACCCGTACCTGCTGCGCGGGGTGTGGGGGGCGCTGGAACTGACCGTGTTTCCCGATGGCCGCGCTCTGATCAAAGGCACAGACGATGAAAGCGCAGCGCGCAGCGCCTATGCCCGCTATGTAGGATGCTGAGATGTGGCAAGTAGTTGTTCTGTTGCTGATGGTTGCAGGAATGACTGTGCTGATGGCATTTGGCTTTTTGGCTAATACCCGTCAGGCAGTCGTCAGCGCCGATCAGTTCTATCACTGGATGCTTATCACCAGCTTCATCCTGCCGATCCCGCAAGTTACCGACAGCCAGCGCCGGCGAATGCCCACCAGCGCGTGGACTGCACATTGGCGTATGCTTGATGCCAACCGTGCCCTGGTGATGGTGGCGCGCTGGGACTTTCGCCATCTGGCCGCCCTGGTAACAAAAAGAGACAACGAGGCCGACGTAGAAGTGAGGGTAAACAGGAAGTTCGTTGCTTTTTCGGTGATTCTGGCATTGGCAATCGTGGCTGCGGGGAGTGTTATCGCTCTTGTCCAGCATACACCGCGGCCATTTCTGCAGAGCCTCTTTTGGGCGGTGCTGTTCGCAGTACTTGAACCACTCATTTTGCTTGTCCACAGCCGTATCTGGCTGAAAATAGCCTGTCGCGAGATGATTTATCTTCAATGGGTGCGCCTTCAACCCGCACAGGAAGCAATAGCATGATCCGCGCGCGTCGAATGTTGTTAGGCGGTGATTCTCAGTGGGCGCTTGTCGCCACCCTGCTGCTGGCCTTTGCCCTGCGTGTTTGGGGGCTGGATGATCGCAACATCTGGTGGGACGAGGGGTTGGCGACCTGGGCGGCACGCCTGCCGGTGGCTGCTATCCTCAACTGGACTGCGCACGATGTGCATCCGCCGCTTTATTTCCTGTTGCAACGCGCCTGGTGGCTGCTGGTGGGCGATGGTGAGTTCGTGCTGCGTTATACTTCGGTGCTGGCCGGGACAGCCGGTGTGGCGCTGGTCTATCAACTGGCACGCACGTTGGCAGGCCAGCGCGCCGGATTGCTCACTGCGTTGCTGCTGGCTCTGTCTCCTTTCGCCGTAAGCTGGTCACAGGAAATGCGCATGTACATTGCCGCCGCGGGGGCCGCCACGCTGGCCTTGTGGGCTGCGGCACGCTGGTGGCAATGCCAGCATACGCGCTATCTGCTGGTTTATGTGGTGGCCGCGGCGATGGGACTGTGGCTGCTTTATCTCTCCGTTTCCGTGCTGATTATCGCCAACCTGGCCTTTCTGAGCCTGTGGATTGGAAGGCGGCTGCGGCGACCTGCGGTGCTGCGTTGGATTGTGGCGCAGGTCGCTGCGGTGGCGTTGTTTGCGCCGTGGCTGGCCTACGCGCTGCCGCGCATCCCCACCTGGTCAACGGCTGAGCCGTTTACGCTGGGCGTGTTTGTGCAGTTGTATGCCACCACGCTGGCGCTTGGCGTGTCCGAAAACCTCGACCGCTTTCTGATACCCACGCTGCTGGTGATGGCTGTGGCCCTGCTGGCCTTGTGGTGGGCCTGGCGCACCGCTCACTCACCTGCCCGCCGCGCGGCCCTGCTGATGCTGCTGTGGGGCGTGGCCCTGCCCGCGCTGCTGGTCTATCTGGTGTCATTGCCGGTGCATATTTTCTATGCGCCGCGGTTGGCTCCGCGCTATTTGTTGCCGTTGGCCGTCTGCTTCTACACCCTGCTGGGATGGGGGATCGCCGCGCTTGGGCAGCGTTATGCCCGTCTCGCCGCTGCCGCCGCCCTGCTGGTAGTGAGCGTTTCTGTCTTCGGGTTGACGTTGTTTTACCCTGGTCGCATCCGCCGCGACGATTTGCTTTCGCTCACTCACACGGTGGAGGCGCTGCGACAACCGGCGGACACGGTGCTGCTTTACAGCGACCGCGATTGGCCGCTGTTTGCCGCGCAATACGCCGATGCCTGGCGTGGCGTGCCTAATGGCGCCGATATGCAGGCCGATGCCGCTGGCTGGCTGCTGGAGCCGATCTGGCAGGGAGCTGATGGCGTATGGCTGGCGACCACTCCTGATGCGCTGCGCATGGACGCGCAAGGCTTTGTACCCGCCTGGCTGGCTGCTCATGCTGTAGCTGTGACGCATTGGGATTTTGGCGATCATGCGCTGGACTTCTACGCGCGCACCCCGGCGCGGGCAGCTCACCCCTATGCTGTGGTGGATGGCTATCAACCGCAGCACGGCGCGGCGCAGACCGGTGGCGGCCCACTGGCTGCCGCCTACCTGCCGTTGCGTCGCTATGCTGTGGGCGATACCCTGCGTCTGGCGCTGCTGTGGCGCACCCCCGCCGCGGCTGAGATCCAGTTGAGCGGGCCGGTAGAGCGTCGTGTTGTCGCCCCTGCCCCTGCATCGGCCCAAGGTACCAGCTATAGCGGAGTAGCCGTGCCGCTGTCTGCCGATCTGCCCGCGGGCCACTACCGTGTGACTGTGCAGACAGAGGGTCAGGCCGCGCTGTCTGCCGGTGAATTTACTTTGGTGAGCCTGGCCCCCGCGGGCGCGGCGGCGCTGCCTCTCACTGCTACCCCGCTCGACGTGCGTCTGGGTGAAACCATCCACCTGCTGGGCTATCAGCGTGCTGCTGGCGCGCTGCATCCTGGTGATGTGCTGGATCTGACCCTGTACTGGCGCACCGATGTTCCGCTTGAGGAACGCTACAAGGTGTTCACGCATCTGCTGGGCGATGTATGGAATGCAGCCAACAGCAATTTCATTTGGGGTCAGCTAGACAGCGAACCGGCGGGGGGCACGGCTCTTACCACCACCTGGACGCCGGGCGCGATCATCACCGACCGTTATCGTATCCTCATCCCGATGGATGCGCCGCCCGGTGACTATCGCCTCGAAGTAGGGATGTATCGTATCGTCGGCGGTGAACGATTGCCCGTGGCCTCTGGCGGTGATGCGGTGTTGTTGGGCGTGCTGCGCGTGGGGGGCAGGGATGAGTAATGAGTAAGAAGTAAGAAGTAAGATGTGAGGGGTGGATAAGTGCGTTGGTGAGGGTGGATTTCTTCTCACTTCTCACTTCTTACTTCTCAATTCTTCTCACTTCCTACACCCTGCCAACTACCCCGGCCAGATCGGGCAGACCAATCTCCTGCAA
This sequence comes from uncultured Caldilineales bacterium, assembly GCA_937907455.1. GTDB lineage: Bacteria > Chloroflexota > Anaerolineae > JAAEKA01 > JAAEKA01 > JAAEKA01. The sequence continues at coordinate 32,898 of CALESQ010000048.1, read as the reverse complement.
CTCGTAGCGCACGCGCTGCGCGGGGCGATTGATCTCGATGATGCGGTTCAGATCAATCGGTGTGGCGATGATTACCAGATCGCAAGGCGTGGCGTTGATGGTGGCGGCCAGATCGGCTAGCTGTTGGCCCCCGTAGCCCATTGCCGGCAGCACTGCGCCGGTGGTGGGATATTTGGCGTAGGTGTCGGCAATGGAGCCAACCGCCCACGGCCGGGGATCTACGATTTCGCCCGCGCCAAAACGCCGGGCAGCTACCACGCCCGCGCCATAGGCCATTTCGCCGTGAGTCAGCGTGGGGCCATCCTCGACTACCAGCACGCGCTTGCCGCGAATGGCTGCGGGATCGTCCACAAAGATCGGGCTGGCTGCTTCTATCACCACGGCATCCGGGTTGACCAGGCGAATGCTATCACGAACTTTGGCAACACCGTCCAGGTCGGCGGTGTCAATTTTGTTGATCACCACCACATCGGCCATGCGCAGGTTAGCCTCGCCCGGGTGATAGCTCAACTCGTGGCCTGGGCGATGGGGATCGGCTACGACAATATACAGATCGGGGCGATAGAAGGGCAGGTCGTTGTTGCCGCCATCCCATACCACCACATCCGCTTCCTGCTCGGCCTGACGCAGAATCGCCTCGTAGTCTACACCCGCGTACACCACCACGCCGCGATCAATGTGGGGTTCATATTCCTCACGTTCTTCAATGGTGCAGTGATGGCGGTCGAGGTCGGCGTAGTCAGCAAAGCGTTGCACAGCCTGCTCGGCCAGGTTGCCGTAGGGCATAGGGTGACGCACGGCCACTACGCGCAGCCCGCGGGCGCTCAGTAACTCACACACCCGTCGCGTGGTTTGGCTTTTACCGCAACCGGTGCGCACCGCGCAGACGGCAATCACCGGCTTGCTGGAAGGCAGCATGGTGTTTTTTGCGCCCATCAACAGGTAATCAGCGCCTGCGGCCAGCACCTGCGAGGCTTTGTGCATCACCGTGCTGTGGCTGACATCGCTATAGGCAAACACTACCACATCTACTTCATGCGTGCGGATCAGCGTATCCAGATCGGCCTCGGCGTGAATGGGAATACCCGCAGGGTAAAGCTCACCTGCCAGCGCCGCGGGATACAAACGTCCCTCGATATCGGGTATTTGCGTGGCGGTGAATGCCACCACTTCGTAGCGGGGGTTGTTGCGGAAAAAGACGTTGAAATTATGAAAATCGCGCCCGGCGGCTCCCATAATCAGCACACGTTGCTTGTCAGACTTCTTCGTCATAGGTGATGAACTCCTTTGTTCAAAATGAAAGTAATGGGTAATTTGTAACTCGTAACTTGGAGTCGTGTCTGTCAATTCCGGGTTACGGGTTACGCTTCCGATACATCCAGCTCGCCAGCACGATGCTCAACATATACAGCGCCAGCAGGGGCAGCATCACAATGCCCATATTCACCGGGTCTACAGTGGGAGTGATGAGCGCTGCCAGCACGGCGATGCCTACCACGGCCAGCCGCCAGCCGCGGCGTAGCGCCTGCGGGGTGACAATGCCGATGCGCGCCAACAACGCAATGATCAACGGCATTTCAAAGGCAACGCCCACCCATAAAATCAACCGTGTGGTGAAGCTGATATAGCTGCTGATGCGGAAGTTACCCTCGATGCCGCCGAAGCTAGCCAGAAAAGGCACGGCTGTAGGCAACATGACAAAATAGGCGAAGGCCGCACCCGCCAGAAACGAAAGCACAATAAAGGGGAGTGCCACATACACCACGCGCCGTTCATTGTTGGACAGGCCGGGAGCAATGAAAGCCAGCACCTGATAGACAATGACCGGCATAGCCAGAATCGCTCCACCCAGCAACGATACCCGCATGTACACGCTGATAGGCTCGGTCAGTTCGATAGCTTGAAGCTGCTCCAGCCCGCCTATGGGTATAGCCAGAATTTGCAGCAGCCAGGCAGCCAGCGAAAAAGCTAGTGCGGCCGCTATCACAAGCGCCAGCACCGCAATAAAGAGACGGCGGCGCAACTCGTTGAGATGCGGCAGCATGGCTTGCAGCATCTCTGGCAGTTGCCAATCGTTGTTGCTGCTCATGGCGCATCCTCTGCGGGGGTGGTGGTGGCAGTTGCCTCAGCCGCGGGGGGGGCGGCAGTTAAGGCAGGGGGAGCAATACGCGGTTCAGGGTCGGGCACAGGCGTAGTGGCCGGGGCTGACGCAGCCGCGCGCTCGGTGCGTTGCTCCTCCAGGATCAGCTCGCGGTTGATTTCAGCGTTGATCTGTTGCCAGGCGCGGGTAAAGCGGCTGAATGTTTTGACTACTTTGGCCCATTGGCGCGCAATCTGGGGCAAGCGCTCCGGTCCCATGACCAGCAGGGCAATCACCAGAATGAAGATCAGCTCACCGCTGCCCACGCCGAAAAGGTTCATGGCGTGGCAGCCTCGGTCGTTGCGGGCTGAGGGGTGAGGCCGCCATAGGCTGCCGACGTTTCCTCATCCCCCACCGAGGGCTGAGGTGTAGCTGTGAGCAACGCACCCAGCACGCCGTTGATGAAGCGCGGGCTGCTGTCGCTGCCAAAGGCTTTGGCCATTTCTACTGCTTCGTTGATGGCAACTTTGGCGGGTGTATCCAGGCTAAGATCGCATAGCTCGTAGATGGCGATGCGCAGGATGTTGCGATCCAGCACGGCCATTTGTTCCAGCGGCCATTCCGGCGCGTGCTGGACAATCATCTCGTTGAGGGGTTGGCGGCGAGTGATGATGCCGCCAAGCAGCGCACGGGCAAATGCCTCGGCTGCTTCGGGCAGTGGCTCATCGCTCAGGCGGGCACTTAATGCCTCACCCGCCGGATGATTGGCTACGTCGGCTTCGTACAAAGCCTGCAACACAGCCACACGCGCTTTACGTCGCAATTTCATGGTCGGCTCTTGCTGGAATCGTCGAAGCCAATTTCGTCAATAAACACATTGACCGATTGCACTTGCATCCCAACCATATGTTCGAGGGCGCGGGCGATTTGGCTTTGCAGCTCCTTACCCAGATCGTTCAGGGCTGCGTTGGGGTCGGCCACTACATGCACATCCACAGTCGTGATAACGCCATCCACCACTTCGATGCGGATACCTTCGGTTGGCGCGGTTTTTTTGTCGCGCTTGCGCAGCAATGGTGTGGCTGCACGCGGAGCCAACGCAAGCACGCCCTCTTGGTTCAGTGCCGTCATGCGCACGATGGTTTGCAGTACTGCAGGGGCAATTACAATCTCGCCTGGTGGTGTGTCGTGGTGATCCATGTGGTGTTTTCGTTCGGGTCGGACGCTTTCGCTCGGGCCGGTCCCTGCGGGATGGTTCCCAATCTCCAGACCGTGCCCGTGGCGTGCGGCATGCTTTCGCTCGGGCCGGTCCCTGCGGGATGGTTCCCAATCTCCAGACCGTGCCTGTGGCGTTGTGCGGCTCGGTCTGGAGACCGGCCGCAGCTTAGGCGTTTTTGTTAGGGCCGGTCCCTGCGGGATGGTTCCCAATCTCCAGACCGTGCCTGTGGCGTGCGGCTCGGTCTGGAGACCGACCGCAGCTTAGTGCGGTATGCTTTCGCTCGGGCCGGTCCCTGCGGGATGGTTCCCAATCTCCAGACCGTGTCCGTGGCGTGCGGCATGCTTTCGCTCGGGCCGGTCCCTGCGGGATGGTTCCCAATCTCCAGACCGTGCCCGTAGCGCGTGGTTCGAGTTTACTGCATCACCAGGCCGCCGTCCACGCTCAACACCTGGCCGGTGATGAAGCCAGCTTCATCAGACGCGAGGAAAGCGACCGCCGCGGCAATGTCTTCCGGCGTGCCGAGGCGGCCCAACGGCGTCGCCTCGATGGCTTTCTCCGTGTTGTCGCCCTCGGCCAAAATGCCTTCGGTGAGCGCCGTAGGGACAAAGCCAGGCGCCACCACGTTGACGGTGATGTTGCGGCTGCCCAATTCTTTGGCTAGTGATTTGCTGAAACCGATCACCGCAGCCTTGCTGGCAGCATAGTTAGTCTGCCCGGCCTGACCGGCCAACCCTGACACGCTGCTGATGGTGATAATGCGGCCTGTGCGTCGCTTTACCATGGGACGGGCCGCGGCTTTGCAGCAATTGAAGACGCTTTTCAGGTTGGTGTCAATCACCGTATCCCACTGCGCTTCCTTCATCATCATGATCAGGGTGTCGCGCGTGGTTCCGGCGTTGTTTACCAACACATCCAGTTGACCAAACGCGGCCAGCGTGTCCTGCACCAGGCGTTGCGCTTCGTCGAAACGGCTCACATCTGCTTGGATCACCAGCGCCTCACCACCCTCATTGCGGATTTGCGCGGCTACGGCTTCGGCTCCTTCGGCGCTGCCTCGGTGGTTCACCACCACCCGCGCGCCCTCGGCGGCCAGCCGCAGGGCAATGCCCGCGCCAATGCCGCGGCTGGCCCCGGTGACAATGGCAACTTTGTCCTTAAATCGTTGCATATATCTTCGCCTTGTCTCGTAACCGTTCAATGCCCGCAGGATCGCCCACCGCCAACCGCTCTACGCTGCGTTCGATCCGTTTCATCAGGTTGGCCAGCACGTCGCCTGACCCCAGCTCCAGCACCAGCGTGACCCCCTCAGCAGCCAACAGGCGCATGGAGTCAGTCCAGCGCACTGCGGCAGTGAGCTGCCCGGCCAAATCAGCGCGCACAGCGTCGGCGGTGCGCAGGGGCAGGGCATGAACGTTGCCGATCACCGGTATTTGCGGATCGCGAATGGGGGTGGCATCAATAGCGTGGCGCAGGGCGTCAGCAGCCGGGGCCATCAACGGCGAATGGGCGGCGATGCTGACCGCCAGGCGCACGACCTTTTTTGCGCCTGCCTGCCGAGCCAGCTCCATCGCTGCCTCCAGCGAAAGGTCATCGCCGGAAATGACAGTTTGGCCGGGGCAGTTGTCGTTGGCTACCTGCACCACACCGCCGGTTTGCCCTGCCGCTGTAGCGCAGAGTACAGCGACTTCCGGCGCATCGAGGCCCAGCAGAGCGGCCATACCACCCGGAGCCTGATGGCCGGCCTGTTGCATCAGGCGGCCGCGCTCACGCACCAGGTGCAGCGCATCGGCATAGGTCAACGACCCGGCTGCGACCAGCGCCGAATATTCGCCCATGCTGTGACCCGCAGCCCAGACTGGCGCTGGCAGATCGGGCAATTCGGCCTGCACTGCGCGCAGCGCGGCCACACTGGTTGCCAGCAGCGCGGGCTGAGCGTTGATGGTGTCGGTGAGAACCTCGTCTGGCCCGTGGAAGCACAGGTGCGACAGACCGAAGCCCAGCACCTCATCGGCTTCAGCCATAGCAGCCGCAGCCGCAGGATACTGTTCGGTTAATGCCTGGGCCATGCCTACGGCTTGTGATCCCTGACCGGGAAAAAGCAGTGCGAGTGTGCTCACAACGATGGCTTTCCTGCTTAACAACAAAGCGGGGATTGGCGTTGAGAACACCAACCCCCTGAGGACATGAGGTGCAGCGAAGAAGCGACGGGTGGCGCGGCGATGCCGCCGTGGATGCGCTTACTTCTCTTCGACAACCGGCAGCACAGTGCGGCCGCGATAGACGCCACATTCCGGGCACACGCGATGCGCAAGATGCTTGCTGTGGCACTGAGGGCATTCCACCAGCGTAGGCTTGTTGATGGCATCATGGCTGCGGCGACGATCGCGACGGCCTTTGGAAATTTTGCGCTTTGGCAGAGGCGGCATGGAAAATACTCCTTTGGGTTAACCGTTACTATCTTTTAACAGCGCACTCAACTGTTCCCAGCGAGGATCCTCGTCTTCATCAGGGCAGTCACAGTCGCCTTCGTTTAAATCCTGACCACAGGTTTGGCAGAACCCGGCACAATCGGGGCGGCACAGCACCTGCATTGGCACTTCCAATAAAATCGCCTGACGCAGCACTTCGCTAATGTTCAGCACATGGTGCTCATCAATCAGCAATGCAGCGTCGTCTTCGTCCACCGGCACATAGGTGCCGCGTAGCACATCCAGGGTGGGCTTGAACTCTTCCTGCAATGCCACTTGCACCGGCAGCGTAACCGGGCGCAGACAGCGGCTGCATTCGGTAGCCACAGTGCCAGCCATTTCGCCTTCAAGCAAAATGCCTTCACCAGTGCGCAGCATGGAAACTTTGCCGGTAAAGGGAGCCGATTGAGCTACTTCATCATCCGGTCGCAGGGCCGTAGCCGCGGCAAGATAGTGACGAGTAGCACCGATTGGCTCTTTCAGCAGTTGGGCAACGTTCCATTGGCTTTGCGATTCGTTCATAACCTTGTCCTCGCAGGCGTTGGGCGCAACAAAAATGCGCTTGCGCGCCAGACAAGGAATTATAGGCGCGGGCAGGGCGAATGTCAAATTAGCAGGGCTGCGCCGCCACGTCGGGCATCACCGGCCGCAGTAAAAGCATCTACGTGCCGAGCTACCGCGTGGACACCTCCAAAGAACATGTGGCGGTCATTCCAGGCGTTGACAGCATAGCCCGCAGCTCGCAGTGTGGCCGCGGCTGCAGGGTTGTGCCCACCCTCCAACTGCAACAATCCTTCTTCAAAATGGATGCGTGGCGCAGCCACCGCCTCATCCAGCGGCAGAGCGTAGGCCAGCGTGTTGACCAACACCTGCACAATAGCGCTGCGGATGCGGTTAGCCCCGCCGCTGCCCAGCGCTAACACAGGGCTGCCGGCGCGCAGCGCCACCGTCGGGGCCATCATCGAAGGGATGCGCTTGCCTGCTGGCGATTTGTGAAAGCCCTGCGGATGCAGATCAGCCTCGCCCAGCATGTTGTTGAGGATTACGCCGGTGCCGGGCACGATGAAGCCCGCACCTTCGCCGCCGCTGGTCGTCAAACTGACTACCAGGCCGTGCTCATCCATCACTGAAATTTGGGTGGTGTTGGGCATTGCCGGAGGAACCAGATCGGGATCGCGCTGTGCTACGGGGACGCGCAGCAACTCGGCCAGCGTGCGCTGCCAGCGGGCTACCGTGGCCGGATTGAGCAGACGCGCGGCCTGCTGGGCGTGCGGCAAATCCTGCGCCTCCAGCTCGCGCCGTGCCAGGTGGGTGATGCGCATAGCCTCGGCCAGCAGCTCGATCTGCGCCGACGATCCGGGCGCATAGACCGGCAGATCAAAGGCATCCAGCAGGCGCAGGGTAAAGGTGATGAGCAGGCCGCCGCGGCTGGGCGGCGGGTTGGTGAGTACCTCGATGCCGCGAAACCGGGAGGCCAGCGGCCGGCGCTGGCGCACGCGGTAGCGCTGCAAATCTTGCGCGGTGAGCAGCCCGCCGTGCGCCTGCTGATCGGCCAGAATGGCCTGAGCCACGGCGCCGTGGGAGAAAAGGGTTGGCCCTTCACGGCCCAGCGCCTCCAGCGTGGCAGCCAGCGCGGGCATGGCAACCAGCTCACCGATCTGCTTCAGGCCGCCACCCTCACGGCCAAAAATCGCCGCGCTGTCGGCATCGCGCAACAAAATCGGCTCAATCAACCCGCCGATGAAAGCCTGAATGGCACTGACCGGGCATCCCGTTCGCGCCAGGCGGATCGCTGGCTCAAGCAGCACCGGCAGGGGCAGGCGACCGTGTGCAGCCAGGGCGCAAAGGCCCGCAATGTTGCCAGGCACAGCGACCGAACCGCGGCCCACATAGAAATGCTGCTGCGACGGGCCATAATCCACGGTGATCTGCTCGAAGTCAACCTCGTCAGGGGGCAGAGGCTGACGACGTCCCAGCCCAGGGCCAGTGCTGAAGAAATCGAGCAGTTGACGCGTGCCGCGCGGGGCATCGAACAGCAGCGCGAAGCCGCCACCTCCCGGCGCTGAGAGGGTATATTCGCTGATAAATGAGGCAAAGGTGGCCGCGACTGCGGCATCCACCGCGTTGCCGCCTTGTTGCAGCATTTCATGGCCTGCGGCCGCAGTGAGGGGATGGCCTGCGGCAATGGCTCCATGCGTGGGACGAAACGTTGACATCATGGCTCCTGCCGGGTTTATTCGCTCACCAGCAGCGGGTTGAAGCGGGTGTCGCGGTCGTAAACATCCAGTCCTTCGCGGCGTTTGAGGGTATTCACCACCCAGTAGGTCAGCGGCGTTGCCAGGGCTTCATAGGCGCTTTTAAACAGCCACTGGGCTACAATGGCGCTGCCCAATCCGGCCAGGGGAATGGTGCCGATAAAGGCCAGCGTGATAAACACCAGCGAATCAAGTCCCTGACCGACCAACGTGGAACTGATGGTGCGCAGCCATAGCCAACGACCCGAGGTAGCTATCTTCAACTTGGCGAGTACGAAGGCATTGGCAAACTCGCCGACGAGATAGGCTAAAAAGGAAGCGGCCAGCAGCCGGGGCGTGTAGCCGAGAATGCGGTTATACGCGGGCTGAGCGTCCCAGAACGACGCCGCAGGCAATAGACCGGCCAGCCAAATAGCTGCAACGGCTAATAAATTGCAGAAAAACCCCAGCCAGATGACACGACGGGCGCGATGATAGCCATATACCTCGGTGAGTACGTCGCCGAAAATATAGCTCAAGGGGAAGATGATCACTGCGGCCGGCAGCACCACACCGCTCACTTCGATCAGCTTCACCGCGGTGATGTTGGCTGTGATGAGGCAGGTGATAAAAATGGCCGTAACCAGCAAAAACCAGACAGAATAACTGCGCGATGTATCTGTATTCATGGGTTTTCGTTTGTCCTTGTAAAATTGGAGTATACTTGAGCGTGCTATTTTACACGCGCGTTGCCTGGGTCACAAACAAACTGTGGATTGTGACGGAACCCAGACTTTCACCCTGTACGTCTCTTGCTTACCTGCCCATGCGCGGCAAAAAGCTGCCCACGGATGAAAACGGCTACTCTCTACATGGTGATCCGCCCCATCCGCCCCTATGTTTAAAGAAGGATATGTGCTATGAAATCCTGGTTGACACGAGTTTTATTGTTGCTTCTGCTGCTTTCCGCTCTGCCTGTTTCTGCTCAGGCACAACCGGTTGCGCCTGATGATGTTCTGGCATTGCCTGCCTCGCAACGTCAGGCAACAACAAGCGAGCCACGCAACACCGCGCCGGTTGCACCCACGGGCATCGGCCAACCCGGCGTCAGCTACGCCTATACCGTTACCTACGGCCTTACCGACACGCCCTATCTGGCTGATACGCGCTATCTCAATCACCCCGCAGGGCTGACGATGGATAGCCTGGACTTCCTTTACGTCACCGAAGAAATGGGCGCACGCGCCATCAAATACGACAGCGCCGGTCAAAGCCAGTTGGTGATCGGCCAGGCCGGGCAGCCGTGGACCACCGACACCCTGCTTGCTTATCCGCAGGATGCTGTAGTGGATGCCTCTGGTGCATTGTGGATTGCTTTCAATCACGGCGTCAAGCAGGTCAGCCGCCTCGGCGCGCTGCTCCACATGCTGCCTGCAAATCCGTGGGTCATCGGCACAGATAACAGCCATTTTCGTTATCCGCGCGGCGTGGCTTTGGATCATGCCGGACATCTGTTCGTAGCGGATGGCGGCAATCACCGCGTTCAGGTGTACGATGTATCCGGCGCAGCGCCCGTCTATCAGGCGACCATCGGCCAAACCGGTGTGGCCGGCAGCGATGCCGCCCACTTCAACCTGCCTGGGCGAATGGCTGTAGACAGCAGCAACCGGCTTTACGTGGTGGATGTGAACAATGCCCGCGTGCAGCGCTGTACCCTGGCCGCAAGCTGGAGCTGCACCGTCTTTCACGGCACTGGCAGCGCGGGCAGCGGCGCCAATCAGCTTAATGAACCGCAGGGTATTGCGGTAGACAGCAGCAACACCGTGTGGATTGCCGACAGCGGCAACGCACGGGTGAAGCGTTGCAACACGGCAGGGGTTTGCAGTGTGTTTGCCACAGGCGGCGGCCTGCCGCTGGATGTAGCCGTGACAAGCAGCGGCACAGTGGTCGTTAGCGATTGGCAAACCAATGTAGTGCGTCGTTATGGCGCTGATGGCAGCGCGCAGGGCATTTTTGCGGGCAGCGCGGGAGTTCCTTACCTCACCGGCAGCACCTTGTTCAATGCGCCCGCAGGGGTTGGTGTGGCCGCTGATGGCAATGTCTACGTGCTGGAACGTGATGGCTATCGCCTGGTGAAGCTCGATCCCACCGGCGCGGCGATGTGGTCTGTGGGCGAAGCGGGCGTTGCCGGCAGCGATGCTGCTCACTTTGGCACGTACTGGAATGGCCCGCGCGGCAGCCTGGCGGTGGATAATGCCGGGCGCGTCTATGTGCCTGATACCGGCAACCATCGCATTCAGGTATTCAATGCTGATGGCACATTCAGCCGCAGCTTTGGCAGCCAGGGCAACAGCAACACCCAGTTTGAATGCCCCAATGGTGTCGCCATCAGCCCGATCACGCAGGATATTTTAGTGGTGGATGCCTGCAACGAGCGCGTACAGGTTTATAACAACGCCTGGAGCTACAAGATCACCCTGGGCGTCACCGGTGTGGCTGGTGCCGATGAGCGTCGGTTCAATTCGCCTGCGGGCGTGGCCGTGGATCAAGCTGGCGCGATTTACGTGGCCGACCGCGATAACTATCGCGTGCAGCGTTGCACTCTGGCCGCGGGTGACTATACCTGCATCACTTTTGCCGGTGAGCCAGGAACCATCAGCGCCTCGTTTGATCATCTGCTGCCCGGCGGCGTAGCCGTGGATCGCACAGGTCGCGTCGCTGTCGCTGATTTGTACAACAACCGCGTGCAGGTGTTTGATCGCCAGGGCAACTACCTGACCACCGTGGGCGGGCGCTACGGCACAGCCAGCGGCGAGATGCGCACGGCCGCAGCCCTGCAATACGATCACACCGGCGCGCTGCTGGTGGCCGATCCCGACAGCCACCGCGTGCAGCGCTATCTCAACCAGGTACCGGGCTGGACCCAGCGCAACATCAACGGCTTTGGCACGCCGGATAATGGGCTGATTCTGAGCCTGGCGCGCTTCGGCGGGCTGCTTTATGCAGGCACAGATAATGGCAGCGGCGGCCAGCTTTGGCGGGCTGACGGCGCATCCGCCGGGGGTTGGAGCGCCGTCACCACCGACGGTTTTGGTGATCGCAACAACGGCGGCATCAATCACCTGCTGGTGTATGGTGGGCAACTCTACGCGGGCACATGGAATTGGAACAGCGCCACCAACAGCAGCACCGGCGGGCAAATCTGGCGCAGCGCTGATGGCACTCACTGGACACGCCTGATCAGCGCGGGTTTTGGCGCGGCGGCTAACGGCGAAATCTTCCGTTTCGCCGAGTTCAACGGCGCGCTGTATGCCACCACCTGGAGCTACAGCGAGGGCCGCGGCGGTGAGATATGGCGCAGCACCACCGGCAACAGCGGTTCGTGGACGCGTGTAGTGAACAACGGTTTTGGTGATCCCAACAACGTCGTAGCCCTCAGCCTGGCAGTCTTCGACGGCGCGCTGTATGCGGGCACGCTTAACACGGCGGTGGGTGGGCAAATTTGGCGCAGCGCCGATGGCTTCACCTGGGAGCCGGTTAATGCCAGCGGCTTTGGTTATGGCAGCAACTGGGCAGTGTCGGCGCTGGCCGCGTTCGATGGGTGGCTGTATGCCCATGTGCGCGACCGCGGTGAGATATGGCGTTGCCAGACTTGTAACGGCACAGATTGGCAGCGCGTAGTGCTGCCAGGCTTTGGCAATGCAGCCAGCACCCGCGCCGGTGCGCTTGAGGCCACCAACGATACCCTGTATGCTGTGATGGGCAACTACAGCACCGGGCTGGAGGTATGGCGTACGCACGATGGCCTTGCCTGGCAGCAGGTAGGTTTTGGCGGTTTTGGCGACAGCAACAACCGTGCCCCGTTCTGGGATAACTCGGTGCTGGCCGAGGGCGAGCAGCTTTGGGTAGCTACGTGGAATCAGGCCCACGGCGGTGAAATCTGGGCTTATCTACCGCGTCGCCTCTATCTCCCGCTGGTGATGCGCTGATAGCTACGCTCCACAGACTGCTTCAAAGACCCGCAGAAAATTCAGCCCCAATACCTGGCGCACCACCGTCTCGCTGTGACCGCGTGCCAGCATTCCGGCAGTGAGCGCTGGGTAGCGCGTGGCGTCCTCCAGGCCCCGCGGCATCACCGCACCGTCGAAATCTGAGCCGAGCATAACATGTTGCGGTCCGGCCACACGTACCAGATAATCAATCTGGTCCAGTACATGGGCGAGCGTTGCTTGATTAGGCGGTGCGTGCAGGAAAGCGTTGACAAAAGTAACGCCGATCAGGCCACCGCCCGCGGCAATGCTGGCTATCTGCTCGTTGCTGAGGTTTCGGTAATGGTTGAACAACGCCGCCGCGTTGCTGTGCGATGCGATCACTGGCTGGCTGCTGAGCGCCAACACATCGGCCACCCCCGCGGGAGCCAGATGCGCCACGTCCAGCACGATTCCTAGCCGGTTGCACGCGGCCACCACTTCACGCCCAAACGCGCTGAGGCCCCCCGCCTGGCCGCCCTCCATCACGCCATCAGCTACCGTATTGCGGAAATTCCAGGTTAGCCCCAGCACGCGCACGCCCAGGCGCTGAAAGATGTGCAGCAGCTCCAGGCTATCTCCCAGCGGTTCCGCGCCCTCCAGTCCCAAAATCGCGGCTATTTTGCCTTCAGCTTTAGCGCGGCGGATGTCAGCGGCACGCCGTGCCAGCAGCAGTTGGTCGGGGTGCGTGTCTACGGCTTGCAGCAACGTTTCTACCTGGCGCAGCGCGTGGGCCGTGGCCCCGCGGTGATATTCATGCACCGGCACGAAGCAGGCAAAGATCTGCGCGGTGATGCCACCTGCTGCCAGCCGTGGCAAATCTGCATGACCCAGGGTCGAGCGGGTGGCAAAGGTGCGTTTGCCGGCCAGCACATCGCCCACCGTGTCGCAGTGACCGTCTATCACGATAGCGTCGAAATGCAAAGAATCGCTGGAGAGCATAAGAACCTCAGAACAGGCAGTGAATGGGCAGCAGCGCTTTGAGCAGGTTTGCGCCGCGCGTACAAAAAACTACACCCTTACAATCGCATCCCTTTCCTTGTTACCATACCGCCAGGCGGCGAAAACGCTCGGCGCGGGCTGCGCCAATGCGCTGACCGTGTTCTTCGTCCATCTGTTGCAGCCAGTTCAGGCTGTCCAGGCCGTTGCGGAACTGGCTGCGATGCGCCAGGCAGGCGGCCAGCTTCTGCTCGTAAACCTCAGCCACGTCTATCACCACGTCTGGCTCGCGCTCGGTGTGAAACAGCGCCATGCGCTGCACACAAGCCACGCCTACGCCGTCCCTCAATTGTTCCGGGTGATACAGTGGCATTTTGGCCGGGATGTAGGCATCCAGCGCGGCCTGGCCCGCGGCGCGGTGGTCGGGGTGGATTTGCCCGGCCCAGTATGGATCGAACGTGAAGACGGTGTCAGCTTGGGTCAGGCGGTAGAGCTGCGCAATCTCCGCGCGCAGGTTCAGGTCGGCCAATAACTCGCCATCGGGGTGCGGCAGGGTGAAGACCTCGGTCACGCCGAGAATCTGCGCGGCCGCGCGGGCCTCGGCCTGGCGCAGTTCGGCCAGCGCGCTGCGTGTTTGCGCCGCATCAGGCGTGCCGATGTCGCCCAGGGTACAGTTCACGGAAAAGATCGTCACTCCACGGCGCGCCAGCAGCGCCACCGTGCCACCACACAGGGTTTCTAGGTCGTCGGGGTGCGCCGCGACTACAAGCAGGCGACGGATGTCAGCAAAGGTGTCTATAGTCAAGGGGGCCTCAGAGCGGGAATTGGGAGTTGAGAATTGAGAATTGAGAATTGGGAACGGGGAATTGAGAACTGGTGATTAGCGCTGCTACAACCTGCTTGACCGGCGGTCCGCTGCATGACATCAATTAACAGTTGAAAAGGGCTACTGTTGGAAAGTGATGAAGGGGTGGTGGCGTTGGGTGACGGCGCAACAGCATCCGCTTCGGCTTAAATTTTAAAACCATCCTTCTGCATGGCGCGTATTATACCATATTCTCCCTTACGCATGGCTGCAACACCGGTGGTATAATGGGCGCATGGATATTTCTCTCGACGCGTTTCAGGCGCAGTTGGCCGTGTGCCGACGCTGCCTGGAGCAAGGTTTCCCCATTGTCCCCCCACCGATTTTTTCCTCTCACCGCCGCGCACCAATGATGATTATCGGCCAGGCGCCGGGTAAAACCGAACAAGCCGTAACGCGGCGCCCCTTTAGCGGCCCCGCGGGCAAGCGCTTGTTTCGCTGGCTGGCTGAGGCTGGTTGGGATGAGGAGGAATTTCGTGCAGCCAACGCAATGGCCGCTATCACCCGCTGCTATCCGGGGCCGCATCCTGCTGGCCGCGGCGACCGTGTGCCGGGCAAAGTCGAACAAGTCCTGTGCAGCCCGTGGCTGGAACAGGAATTGGCATTGGCACAGCCGCGCACCGTGGTTCCCGTGGGCGGCCTCGCCATCACACGGCTGCTCGGCGTGGTCAAGCTGAGCGATGCAGTGGGCCGTGCCTTCGCCCGTCCCGCAGATGACGCCGCGCTTACCCCGTGGGCGCGGCAATTTTTGCCCGCTACCTGTCGCATCGTGCCGTTGCCGCATCCTTCCGGCGCATCGCAATGGTTCAATGCTCCCGCGAATCAAGCTTTGATCAGCCAGGCCCTGACCTGGCTGGCAAAAGAAAGTGGAGAGTAGGTGGATGGGTACATTGGTACGCCGGAGGCGGGTAAATTGGTCTCCCAGTCTCCCAGTCTCCCACTCTCCCAGTCTCCCAGTCTCCCAGTCTACCAGTTTACCAGTCTCCCAGTCTCCCAGTCTCCCAGTCTCCCAATTTACCAGTCTACCAGTTTACCAGTCTACCAGTTTACCAATTCACCACTCTATCACTCTCCCCTTCCCTCATCTCCAAAAACCCTGAAAGATTCCTATGCAAATCACTGTTACCCATCAATCCATAACCGAAGCTGCCGGCGATATGCTGGTGCTGGGCTTGTTTGAGGATGCCGCCACCCCTGCGGGCGCGCTGGCCGCAGCAGATGCCGCGCTTAATGGCATCATCAGCCAGGCATTGACCGCGGGTGATGTTAGCGGCAAGCTGGGCGAAACCTGGTGGCTGCCCACCGGCGGCCTGCTGCCCGCACCGCGCCTGCTGCTCACTGGTCTGGGCAGGCAGGCTGAGCTGACGTCGGTGCGGGTTTTCAAAGCCGCGGCCGCGGCAGCTAAAGCTGCCCGCGGCTTGGGCATCCGGCGGCTGATCAGCGTAGCGCACGGCGCGGGGCAGGGCGGTCTCACGCCGCAGCAGGCCGCGCAGGCCGTGGCCGAAGGCACACTGCACGGCGCGTATCGGTTTCACACCTACAAGCGCGATCTTAACGCACGCGACCGCACTCCGCTTGAGGCACTGACGATTGTAGAAACAGATCAAGCGCGGCTGGCGGCACTGCGCACCGGCGCGCAGATTGGCGCAGTCACCGGCGCGGCTACCAACTGGGCGCGCGATCTGGTGAACGAGCCAGCGAACTACCTCACCCCGCGCGAGCTGGCTCGGCGTGTGCAAGCCGAAGCTGAGGCCGCGGGTGTGGCCGTGCAAGTGCTGGACGAGGCTGCTATGGCCAAGCTGGGCGCCGGCTCTTTCCTGGGCATTGCCCGCGGCAGCGACGAAGAAGCACAGTTTATCGTGTTGGACTACGCCCCCGCAGGCGCGGATGAACTACCCACGGTGGCATTGGTAGGCAAGGGCATCACCTTTGACACCGGCGGTATCAGCATCAAACCCACCGAAAATATGTGGAAGATGAAGGATGACATGGGCGGCGCGGCTGCGGTAGCTGCCGCTGTGCTGGCCGCAGCTCGCTTGCAGCTTCCCGTTCATGCCGTGGGCCTGATCCCCGCTACAGAAAACATGCCCGGCGGCGACGCCATCAAGCCCAGCGATGTGGTCACCGCTATCAACGGCAAGACCATGGAGGTCATCAGCACCGACGCCGAGGGGCGCCAGGTGTTGGCCGATGCCCTGTGCTACGCTGCACGCTACAACCCCGATGCCGTGGTAGACATTGCCACGCTCACCGGCAGCATCGGCATTGCTCTGGGGCTGGACATGGCCGGGCTTTTTTGCGATGACGCTGACTTGCAGGCACGGCTGATGGCTGCCAGCGAGCGCAGCGGTGATCTGCTTTGGCCTATGCCGCTCTACAAACCCTATCGCCGGTTGATCAACAGCGAGGTGGCTGACATGAAGAACAGCGGCGGACGCTATGGCGGTGCGATTATCGGCGCGCTCTTTTTGCAGGAATTCGCCGGTGATCAGCCGTGGGCGCATCTGGACATTGCCGGCCCTGTGCTGACTGACGAAAATACGCCCTTTGCTGTGCGCGGGGCTACGGGGTTCGGCGCACGGCTGCTGCTGGAGCTGCTGCACGGCTACGCCGGAGAGCGCTGAGATGGGGCTGTGGGCAACGCGCAGCATGGCTGCGTGCTGTCCACGGCCTTTCGCTGCTTGAAAGGCAATCTCTTGAACGCGGCAGCTCAGGCCACGTAGGTGCGCAGCAAAGTGGCTGCGCTTGTCGCGGTGATGGTGTATAGGCCAAGCGCTGCGGGCAGCAGGCAGAATTGCACCGCAGCGAGAGTCTGCCGGTTTACGTTTACTTCACCGCTCAGCACGCCCCAAATCTCCAGCGTGTCACCGTTGCATTCACCCTGCCATTGCTCGCCCGCGGGCAGGGTGATGCGTTCGGTGGTGAAATAGCGGTTGTGGCACAGCAGCTCACGCGTGGCTGCGGGCGCACCCGCGGCTGCGGGCAAGGGCTGGGCTGCGCACAGGCCAGGCTCGCTGCGGCTGAAATCCAGCACAGCCAGCGCCTTTTCAAGATGCAGCGCCCGTGGCGTGCCCGCGGCATCGGTGCGTCCCCAGTCGTACACGCGGTAGGTGGCGTTGGAGTTCTGTTGGATTTCCGCGATCAGCAGACCGCCCATGATGGCGTGAAGCGTGCCCGCGGGCACACAGATGTGGTCACCCGCCTGCACGCGCACGCGGTGAAGGTGCTGGTGCAGGGTATTATCGGCCACGCTGTGGCATAATTGCGCAGCGCCGACACCGGCACGCAGCCCCAGAATGATTTCGGCATTCGGCTCGGCGTGTAGTACTACCCACATCTCGGTTTTGCCCAACTCGTTGCCTTCATGTGCCTGGGCGTAGGCATCGTCAGGGTGTACCTGCACCGAAAGCGCCGTGTGTGCATCCAGCAGCTTCACCAGCAGGGGAAATTTGCCGCGCGCCTGCGCCCAGGCGCTGTGGCGTCCGATCAGGTCTAGCCCCAGGGTGGCGGTGAGGGCGCTGAGTGTCTGCCCGGCATAGGGGCCATTGTTGACCAGCGCCGCGCCGTCTTCGTGGGCAGCGATCTCCCAGCTTTCGGCCACGATGAGGGCATCAGGCAGCGTGCGGCCTAGCTTATGTTGCAGGTTGCGTCCACCCCACAGATAGCTTTTCAGAACAGGGGTAAAAGTAAGTGGATAAAGTAAATGCGCCATTGCTGTTGTGTTTTGTAAAGCCAGGATAGACCGTCATGCGCTTGGCGGGAAACGTTCGGTCTGGCTTAGTCGGAGATTGGGAACCAGGCCACAGGGCCGGTGCAGCTAGTTTCAGGCTAGCGGTGAATATAATCGCATTATACTCACCGCAGGGCGATCTTCAACAAACGCCACGGCACGAGATGCCGGGGCGCTGTGCCTGATTCGCCCCAAGCCTGCACGCACGCCGCGGCGTTGGCACGGTATACGCTTTGTTAGATTGCTCACAGTAATGTATACTGATTAGTATATAATCAAGTCGTCATGCAGGAGAGATACAGCTATGTCTAAATCTATTGCTTTGGCTTTGCCTGCGGTGCCGGTCAATGACAACACCGAGCGCATTTTTCACGAAGCCTGGCTGATGTTTCAGGAGCTTGGCTATCGTGGTGCGTCCATTGACGAGCTGTGTCAGCGTTGTGGCCTTACCAAACCGACGTTGTACTATTACTTTGGCAACAAGGAGCGTTTGTTCATTCAGGTGATGGTGCGTCAGTTGCAGGGGTACCGCGCGATTTTGCAAAGTACAGATCCTTTGGTGGCGCGCCTGGAGGTGCTGGCAGGTTCGATGCTGGCTGCCTTCAACACCGACATCAGCAGCATGATGCACGACATGACGCACATCCATGATGTCGGGCTGCACCAGATTGTCAACCGGGCATTTCGCAGCGAGCTTTTCGACCCCCTGCTGTCAGTGATGAGCGAAGGCATGACTGCTGGGCTGTTGCGCGATGATGATCCTGACTTTTTTGCCTGGGTGTTTCTGGGTCTGGTGAATACTTTTATTCGCGCCAAAGAGGGCGCGCCTCCATCCCGCGCACAAGCAGCAGATGCTCTGGCACGCCGTGTGGTTGAATTCTTCTTTGCCGGAGCTGCTAATTCTCATCTCAGGAAGGATTGATTTATGTCCAATGCTATGCCCGTGCCAGCGGGGCGTCCCACCCGTCGCCAATGGCTCACCCTGCTGGTGCTAAGTCTCGGTTTGGCTATCGTTATCATTGACAGCACCATCGTCAATGTGGCTATTCCCTCGATCCGCGCCGAATTCAATGCTACCCTGCAGCAATTGGAGTGGGTTAACTCGATCTATGCGCTGATCTATGCCGCGCTGATTGTGACCTGGGGGCGCATCGGCGACCAGATTGGACGCAAGCGCATCTTTATTGCCGGTGTCGTGATGTTTGTGGCCGGCTCTTTGCTGGCGGGTGCGGCTGGCAGCATCAATATGCTGATTTTCGCCCGGGTCATTCAAGGTCTGGGTGCGGCTATGACATCGCCCTCGACGTTGTCCATTGTTTCTGCTACCTTCACCGGTCGCGCCCGCGGCATCGCTTTTGGCGTGTGGGGCGCAGTGGCGGGTGCTTCGGCAGCACTTGGGCCGTTGCTGGGCGGCTGGCTGACTACCAATGCCAGTTGGCGTTGGGGTTTCTATATAAACTTGCCCATCGGCCTGATTGCTATCATCGGCTCGATTTTGTTGATTCAGGAATCGCGCGAAAGGGGCAGAAAGCTCACCTTTGACATTCCCGGCATTTTGCTGACCGGCTTTGGTATTGGCGCGATGGTGTTTGGCTTGATCGAAGGCCAAACGTATGGCTGGCTACAACCCAAGCGCGCCTTCAGCATTGGCACATGGACATGGCCTTATGAAAACGTTTCGATTACTTTTGTCAGTATGATCGCTAGCGTGGTGCTGCTGGCGCTGTTTGTGTGGTGGGAGCTGCGCGTACAGCGTCGGGGCGGGGAACCGCTGTTTGATTTTACGTTGGCACGCTTTGCCAGCTTTCGCTTCGGCCTGATTACTGTGGCGATTGTGGCTCTGGGCGAGTTCGGTATTATCTTTGTGTTGTCGCTGTATCTGCAAGGGGTGCTGGGCCTGAGTGCGTTCCAGACCGGCTTGCTTTTCCTGCCCTTTGCGCTGGCTACGTTGTTTACTGCGCCCAGTGCTGGCATTCTGTCCTCACGCTTTGGTGCGAAATGGGTGGTCACCACCGGTATGCTGCTGGAGGCTGCGGCCATCTTTTTGTTGCATCTGGTGCTGCGGGTAGACACGCCGCTTGGCCTGATTATTGCTGTACTGGTGCTGTACGGTGTGGGCGTGGGACTGGCGATTGCCCAACTCACCAGCGTGGTGCTGAGCGAGGTGCCGCCCCAGCGTTTGGGGGCAGGCTCCGGGGCTAACAACACCATTCGCCAGGTAGGCGCGGCTATCGGTGTGGCGATTATTGGAGCGGTACTCACTACAGGCATTGGCAATTCGGCGCGCACGCAGCTCGATGCCAATCAAATGGTTCCTTCTTTTGTGAAATCGGCTATTGTGCAGCAATTGGAGGAGGGCGCAGGCATGAGTGAGGGCGGCGATATGACAATAGAGGGCATGCCGGCCGGGATGGAAAACAGCCCGGCGGTGCAGGCCATCGGCGACATCATCAAGCAGTCGTTTGTAGATGGTGCGCGCAACGCCGCCTTGATCGCCAGTATCTTTGTGCTGCTCGGCGCGCTCAGCTCGCTGCTCATTCCCAATACCAAAGTGCAAATGATGCAGGAAGTGGCGGGGCACTGACGCTCTGCTGCCGATAAAAGGAGACTGTCATGTATCAAAAAATCCTCGTCCCTCTGGATGGGTCTGAGCTGGCCGAACAGGCTTTGCCGCATGTGCAGGGCCTGGTCAAATGCCTGGGCAGTGAGATTGTGCTGCTACAGGTGCTAACCCACAAAACCTACGATTACCTGCTGGATGATGCGGCTATGTCGGAGTCGTTGCGCCATTCGGAGCGTTCGCTGGCGTCCGACTACATCACCCCCCTGTTGGAGCAACTGCGTGCCGCCGATTTTGCCGTCAGCGCGCATGTGGTTACGGCTAGCGGGGCTGTGGCCGATGCTATTGTGGAATTTGCGCGCCGCCATCATGTAGATCTGATTGCCATGTCAACGCATGGCCGTACCGGACCGGCACGCTGGGTGCTGGGTAGTGTGGCTGACCGTGTGGTGCGCGGCGCGGGTATTCCCGTGTTGCTGATCCACCCGCATTAGGCGGACGGTGAGCAGTGAGCAGTAACCAGTAACCAGTTCAGAGAGAGCGCATGGGTTGAGTGCGCCAAGTTGCATGAGGTAAGTCAATTCCAGCGTACCGAAACCCCTTGCGGACAATATTTAGATTAGCTCGGGAATGGCAGTCACCCGCTCACCCTGTCACCTTGTTATCTGCCCTATGCGGTACGACTTCCCGCTCCAGGCGTCGAGACGCACGGCCAACCCGCCCGCAGCAGCCAGATCGGCTTCCGCGTCGCCAGTCAGCATGTTGATGGCTATGCCCGTGCCCGCGGCACGCAGCGACACAATTTCGCTCACCGGCACAGCGCCGAAGTTAAGCGCAGTTACCTGCGTGCCCAGGCCATCGGGCAACTCGTGTACCAACACCAGCAGGCCCGCGGCCACCGTTTCAGGCATTTCAACCTGCCGCGCTGCATAGAGCTTGCTTTCGTGCCGCACGCGCAGCAGCGCTTTGAGTTGACTGGCAAACGAAGCCGGGTCAGCCAGTTGTTCAGGCAATGACCCGTATAAAGCCATCGCCTTTGGCAGTCCGGCTGCCGATGCGGTGGCTTTTGTGTTTATTCCCATCAGGTCATAGGCGCCGCGATTGATCCAGCGCGTATCGCCGTCAGCCATCAGATTGGCTACCTGTGCCGCAGGCAACGGCAGCGCACCTACCAGATCCCAGCCGGACAGAGCGAAGACACCCGGTTGCCAGGCATTGAACATGGCGAGCAGCAGGTGCAGGCGCTGGATCTGCTGCACCTGGTCATGGTTCAGAGCCTGCAAATCGTCAATACCCAGCGCCGCCGCGGCCACACTAGCCATGGTGCAGGCCACACCGTTGGTTACAAAACGCAGGTTATAGGGCGCAGCGTGGCCGCATAGCCGCGTATACATCAGGTTGCGCACCTGCTCGCGCAGCGTCAGCCCGCTGATGGTCTGCCCCTGAAACGTATAGCGGTCCTCGGCATGGAGCGTCCAGAGGTGCACCAGTTCCAGCGTCAATTCATCGTGGTTTTGCAAGGCGTGGATCAGATAGGCTGGTTCGATACCGGCACGGTTCAACTCGCCCAGCATCAAGCGCAGAAAGGCGGCATCACCGGTGACCAGGGCGTGTTGGCAGGCTGGCCGCGTGACAAAATCATAGGCCAGGTCTGCGCCGCCGCGGCTCATGGCGGCAATGTCATCCACGGTAAGGTTGAGTTCCTGAAAGCTGAAGCCCCCCAGCTTGCGTACCATACCGGCGATCAACTGGTTGGCAGTGAGCGACAGCGGATGGCCCTCTGACCAGGCGGGGCCGCTGCTGCGAGGCTCTACACCCAGGAAACCGTTGGCATCCAGGCGCAGGCCACGCGCGCCCAGCACCAGCATGGAATGCAGGGCGTCGCCGATCACCAGACGTGGCGCGGCAAAGCTGGGATCCAGCCAATTCAGACTGGGTTGGCCTTGCTTGAAGTAATGCAGGTAAACCCAGCGCCGTACTTGGCCGTCATCACCCTGCACCGCGGCGGTGGCGCTCCAGTTGCTTTCTTTCACCCCTGGTTCGTAGAAGATGACGCGTTGCAGCTCGCCTACAATATAGCCGCGCTTGGCCAATTCGGCTACAGCTTGCGGCGACAGGTTGGCTGAATCGGCGTCCGCGGGCACCTCTGGCAGCAGTGACCAATGCTCTGGGGCGATTTCTACCATGTGAAACAGGCCGGGGTAATCTCCCGCGTTGCGCTCGGCCAGGCGAAAATCTGGCCCTTTGCCCAGGTGCGCGGGGATGATGTCATCAATCACCACTGCACCGGCGGCCGCCGCGGCGGCGCTCATGGCGGCATATTCGTCGGCCGAGCCGAATTGCGGATCAATCTCCAGGCCAATACGGTCGAAGTAGCCGTCAATGGTGGGGGTAAACGTGTCGCCATCCATCCCGCCGGATTGTTTCATTGGCCCGGTGTGAATGGCCTCGATGCCGATATCGGCCAAGGCAGCCCACAGCGCCGGTTGCCCCAGCGTAGCCAGCGGCGACTCGCCGGCACGGGTGATGATGGCAGCAGGATAGGCGGTGAACCAGGCGGAGGCAATGGCCGAAGCTGCGCGCGGCTGCGCTTCAGCGTAGGCGTGTTGCCATTGCAGGCCCTGACCCGAGACGCGTGCCGCCAGCGGGCGTACCGCGGCCAGCATGGAATGTTGCAGGAGCCAGGAGGTGGGGGGAAGGGTGTTTGCAGGCATAGGGCTTCGGACAGGTAAAGGGGGAGACGATGCGGATAACAGGTATCACACCCGATTATATTTGATCAAGCGGTGCGTAATAAACTGTATTCATGGGTGGGTGAGGGTGATGGCTTGCGCCACGCCTGGATTAGACAGCTTTATGGCTCCAGACGCGCCGCCAGCAGGCCGCGTACCAGATCGGGTTGCGCCTGGCCGCGCGTTTCCTTCATCACCTGCCCCATGAACCAGCCCAGCAAGCTGGTCTTGCCCTCTCGATATTTCACTACCTCGTCGGGGTAGCGCGCCAATAGCCCATCCACCAGCCGTTCCAGGTGATCTGCATCCGACACCTGCGCCAGACCCTGGGCCGCCACGATGGCCGCGGGAGCCTGCCCGCTGCGCGCCATTTCCTCCAGCACGCGTTTGGCTGTATTGCGGTTGATCATGCCGCTGTCCACCAGTGCAATCAGTGCAGCCAGATCAGCCGGTGCAAAGGGCAGTTGTGTCAGATCGTCGGCCTGTGGCAGGGCAAACACTGCGCCGGTGATCCAATTCGCCACCTCCTGCGCAGGGCCATTATAGGCTGCGGCAGCCTGCTCGAACCAGTCGGCTACGGTGCGCTCGGCGGTGAGTACCGCGGCATCGCGCGCGCTCACTCCCAATGCAGCGCCGAAGCGCGCTGCGCGGGCATCAGGTAGTTCCGGCAGTGTGGCGGCCACGGCGTTCACCCAGTCGGCGCTCAGTTCCAGGGGAGGCAAATCAGGCTCCGGGAAGTAGCGATAGTCCTCGGAGCTTTCCTTGCTGCGTTGCAGCACCGTGCAGCGCCGCGTTTCGTCCCAGCCCATGGTCACCTGGCGGACGCGCTCGCCGCGTTGCAGTAATGCGCTCTGACGCTGGATTTCGTAGGCTATCGAGTCGCGTACAGCCTTGAAAGAATTGAGGTTTTTCACCTCGACTTTGACGCCATACTCTCTGCGTGCGGCTTGTTCGGCGGTGCGCAGGCTCAGGTTGACCTCGCAGCGCATGGCTCCTTTCTCCATATCGCCGGAATTGACCCCTAGTGTGCGCAGGATGGTACGTAATTTAACCAGATAGCGATAGGCTTCGTCCGCGCTGTTCATGTCGGCTTCGGTGACGATCTCCAGCAGCGGCACGCCGGCGCGGTTCAGGTCAACCAGTGTGGCCCCCGGCACATGAATGGACTTGCCGGTATCTTCTTCCAAATGGGCGCGGCGGATGCCGATGCGCTTAGGTTGACCATCCTCGCCTTCGATTTCGATCCAGCCATCGTGGCACAGCGGCAGCTCGTATTGGCTGATCTGATAGCCTTTGGGCAGGTCGGGGTAGTGGTAGTTTTTGCGCGCGAACACACTCCACGGCGCAATCTGACAGTTGAGCGCCAGGCCGGTGCGCACCGTTTGCTCGACCGCGTGGGCGTTGATCACCGGCAGCACACCGGGCAGCGCCAGACACACCGGGCAGACGTGGCTGTTAGGCGGTGCTTCCCAGTAATCGGCGCTGCACGCGCAGAACATTTTGGATTGGGTTTGTAGTTGAGCATGGAGTTCCATGCCGATGACAGCGTAGTACATGGGGGGTATCAATCGGGAATGGCGAGGCGGACAGGATGGATTAGCCGTATAACTCTTAAGTCACGGCTTGCTGCTGACGGCAATATCTGCCGTGGCAGCGTGGCTGATGCGTACCAGATCTTCGGGGGCCAGCGCTAGTTGCAAGCCATGTGCCCCGGCGCTGACGGCTACACGCGGCCACAGCAGCAGGGTTTCATCGGCAAATACGGGATAGGCGTGGCGGGCCGCCAGCACCGTCACGGCGCCGCGCTCATAGCCGGTGAGCGCTACTAGCTCACGCGGGGATACCATCTCCACGCGTTTCACACCGGCGGCTGCGGCCAGCGCGCGCAGGTCCAATTCACAGCCTGCGGGCACAAGCGCAAACAGATAGCTGTTGCGGTCACTGCGCGTTAACAGGGTTTTGAACACCGTCTCCTGCGCCATGCCGAGCTGCGCCGCGGTGTCTTCGGCGCTGAAGCGCGCTTCATCGTAGACATAGGTACGCAGCTCAAAGGAAATGCCGGCTTGTTCCAGCCGACGCATGGCATTGGTTTTGGTGGTCATAAAGGACAAAATCAGATAAGCGCTGCCGACAGGCTGCAATTACCCCTATCAACCTTTGTTTCTTCTCACAGGGGCATGGCGTGGCTGTTGATTTCCTGGTTGAGCCGCGCGATCTCGGCCCTTAGCCTGGTTTCTTCCTGTGCCAGCGTCTCAAGCTGTTGTTCGCTGCTGCGCAGTTTGTCTACATAGCCGGCGCGCAGCTCACCTTCTTTGCCGGTTGCACTCAGCGCCGTCATGTTGGCGCGCAGTTGTTCCTGGCTCTGATAGAGTTTTTGGCGCTGCTGTTCCAGCTCGGCCAGGCGTTGTTCGTGCGCGGCGAGTTGCTGCCACAACGCCAGCAATGCGTTCAGTTGTCCCTGCGTAGCCGCGTTGAGCAGCCCGCGCCGGGCATAATCTTGTAGTACAGCCGCAGATTGATGGCGGATTTCCTCTTGGCGGCTGAGCAGCCGACGCTCGTGTATGGCCAGAGGCACGGTGCTGTGTGCTGGAGCCTGCACAGCGAAGCGCCAATACGCTGCACCTTGCTCATGCGGCTGCGGGCTATCCACCAGAGCAAAGCCGGTGGTGCGGGCCTGCTCTACCAGCACCGTGTGTGCCTTGTTGCTGCTGTTTTGCAGGGTGTAACGCCGCGTGTGCAGCTCCCATTCTTCGATCAGCAGATAATGGCCGCGGATGCGCACGCTGTGTAGCTCGCGCCTGGCCTCGCTTTCTTCAGTCACGGCGACGCCCAACTCCACCGCATAGGCAGCTACAATCTCACCATCGGGCGCGGTGTAGGCCAGCAGGGCC
Source organism: uncultured Caldilineales bacterium (assembly GCA_937907455.1). Classification (GTDB taxonomy): domain Bacteria; phylum Chloroflexota; class Anaerolineae; order JAAEKA01; family JAAEKA01; genus JAAEKA01. Next base: position 7,152 of record CALESQ010000048.1, on the reverse strand, counting down.
TCACCGGCATAGTGGCTGCCATCCAGCACCGTCAGCGGGCCGCGTTCCAGCGCCACACCGCTGCCGTTATGCAGGCGCAGCGTAGCCACCGGATGTTTCGCCTGCTTGCTGCCGTTGTAAAGCAGCTCTTTGCGCGCTGCCAGTCGTGCCGAGACGATGGGAACCATAGCCGATTGGCCGCGGCCAACCGTCACCGGTGTGGCAATGGCGTATTCAAACAATTCGCCCAGGTCGTTGCCCTCGGTGTTGAGTTGCGTGGAGCGGTCCAGCGCCTGCGCGTTGAGGGCGCGTTTGCCTGCCACCCGCGGCGCGGCGTCGGCTGTTTCCATAGCCGCAGCGCGCATCATCATAGGCGGCGCGCCCGCAGCAAAGGCCACCGGCCCCGCTGCAACGCGCCCCTCCTCTTTCACCTCAGGTCGCGCCGGGGTAAAGGGTGTAACCAGGTCATAGATAAAGGAAATGGGCATACCGGCCACCAACGACAGGTTGATGCCTTGCAGATCTTCCTCCAGGCGATTGTCGAAGATGCCCCAGCCCAGCAGCAATGCCTGCGGCTCCTGCCCGGCAGCAGCCGGCTCGATCACCAGCCGATAACTGACCCGCCAGGTAGGGGCGGGGGCCACATAGCTGATGGTCAGATCATGGTCACCGGGCGTCAGGCGGATTGTCACCTGGCGATGCGCCTCCTGGGTGAGCGAACTGGCCAGGAAAAAGCGCAGATCGGCAGAGGCATCGGCATCGAGCAGGGCCACGCCGTGCAGCCGCGCCAGCGGGGCATTCGTTACCTGCTCATCCTGCTGTAACAATGATACCAGGGCAGTAGCCAGCGGCTGTTCGGCAGGCGCTTCGTCCAGCCCCACCAGCACCCCCTCGCGGCTTTCGCCTTGATCCAGCAGCAAGCGCACTTGTCGCCCGCGCAGGCTCTTCAGCAGATCTTGCAGGCTGCGTTGGTCGTCCAGGTGGATGGAAGACCCGGCCAGCAGCTCTTCGCGGGTTTGCGGGCTGGGATATTCAATGCCCAGCACTTGGCCGTCGCCCCAGTCAATGGCGGTCAGGCTTTTCAGCACATCGTTCAGCGCTTCCACGCGGAAGGTCAGGCTGGTTTGCTCGCCGTGCAGCTTGCCTTGGCGTTGAAAATAGCCTACGCCGTGCTTGTACAGCGTCAAATGGGTGATTGGCAGGGATGTCATGGAACCTCCGTGTCGTCCAGCAGTGCGTCCAGCGCTTCACTTTCGATCTCGTCCAGAATTTCGCCCAGTTCTTCGCGGCTGAACACATAGCGTTCGTGGCAAAAGTGGCAATCTACCACGGCTTCGCCTTCCACAATCAGACCCAGCAGGTCATCTGCGCTAAGTACCTTGAGCGCCTGGCGAGAGCGGGCGCGGCTACATGTGCAACTGAAAGCCAGCAGGCGCTGCTCCAGCACCGTATAGGGCAGATCGCCCAGCAAGTGCGCGGCAAGCTGCTCCGGTGTCAAGGTAAGGAAAAGCGCGGCCAGATCGTCGGTCTGGTTCAGGGTGGCCGCCACCTGCTGCAAGCCGAGCAGGCTGGCTCCTGGCAGCGGTTGGAAGAGCACGCCACCGGCCACGGTCACTGTGCCCGCGGAGTCTGTGGCTAGCACAGTGCGCAACACCGTGGCCGTTTGTTCAGATTTTGTAAAATAAGCAGCCAGCGAGGTATCGAGGGTATCGCCCTCCAGCGCCACAGCGCCCTGGTGCAGGTCACGCAGGCCCAGATCGCGCACCACAGTGAGCAGGCCGCGTCGTCCCAGCGCCTGTGTCGTGGCAGGCGCATCGTAGGGAGCGGGCCAGTCCAGGCCGGGTTCGGCTACATAGCCGCGCACGCGGCCATAGGCGTCGCTTTCGGCTACCAGCTTGCGCAGCGCACCGTCACCCTCCAGCTTCAGCGCCACGCGTTGCTGCACCTTCAATAATGCGCCCAGCAGCGTTGCCGCCGTAAGCCCCTGGCTGAGCGCCGCGGCTGCGATTGGGCTGGCATTGTGTCGCCGCGCTGCTTCCCGGCTCAACTCGCCGGTGGTGCAGATTAGGCCGCGCAATCCGGCGTCTTTGGCAAAAACTCGTAATAAAATGTCGTTCATAAAGCAAGGCACTCGCTCGTTTCGATCAGATTATGCTATAATAACCGGTGACAGCAACAGCGTAATCATACCCATAAATGCCAATCCGATCAACTCACGCGGTTGCCCGTCAACTACCGGGGTGGCCTTGTCCACCAATATAGAAGTTTGAATGCAACAGGAGCAGGTTATGAGTACACTTCGTAGGGCAATTGGTGTCTTTCTGGTTGTGGCGGTCGCTGGTTTGGCGTTATGGTCACCGGCATATCAGCGCATAGAGACCTCTCGTGCGACAACACGCAGCATGAATGCGGCGGCAGCGGCAGCGGTGGCACAGCAGACAGCGGGCAGCGAGCGGGTGGAGGCAGTGTTGACCGGCGCTTTGCGCGATGCGCCTGCGGCACCGTTGGCTGATCCCCGGCTGAACCGCGAGATCAACCCGCGCGGCGGCATGGGGCTGGTGAAGGACATGAACCCGGACATGGGGCCGGATGCTTTGTTGGCGCAGCAGGAAGCTGTCGCGCCGGCCGCGGCTGATGCCTTTACTACGCCGCAGCTTAACTTCAACGGTCAGACCTTCAGCAACGTCAGCCCGCCCGACACGGTGGGCGATATTGGCCCCAACCACTATGTGCAGATGATCAACGGCAGCAGCGGGGCGCGCATAACCGTTTACAATAAGTCTACCGGCGCAGTGTTGGCTGGTCCGGCCCTGCTCAACAGCCTGGCTCCTGCCTCTCATGCCTGCCGCTCGTTTGCTGCTGGCGATCCGGTGGCGGTATACGATCAACTGGCAGGGCGCTGGGTGCTGAGCGAGTTCACCGATCCAGGCAGCGGCAACTACATGTGTATCTACGTTTCCACCTCCAGCGATCCCACGGGCAGTTATTACTTCTATGCGGTGCAGGCACCGAATTTCCCTGACTATCCCAAGTACGCGGTGTGGAACGACGCCTACTATATCACCACGAATGAAAGTTCAGCTTCTGGGCCTACGCCTGCGGTCTATGCTCTGGAACGTTCTAAAATGCTGGTGGGGCAATCGGCAGGGGTACAGCGCCGCACGGCTGATGCGCTGTCAGGCTTCGGCTTCCAGGCCCTAACCCCCGTGGATGTAGACGGAGCCACCGCACCGCCTTCAGGCTCGCCGGGGCTGTTTATGCGTCACCGCGACACCGAGGTGCACGGCCCCAGCGGCCAACCCGGTAGCGATCTGCTGGAAGTGTGGGCTTTCACTGTCAATTGGAGCACGCCTGCCAGCTCGACGTTCAGCAAGATCGCCAATGTATCGGTGGCCGAGTTCGACTCGACGCTGTGCGGCCTCAGCACGTTGCAGTGTATTCCTCAGCCTGGCACCACCATGCGCATAGACGGCATACGTGAGGTGATCATGTGGCGCGTAGCCTATCGCAACTTCGGCTCGCGCCAGGTGATGGTAGGCAACTTTGCTGTGGATGTGGGCAGCGACCGCGCCGGCATTCGTTGGTTCGAGTTGCGCAACACCGGCGGCGGCTGGAGCCTGTTCCAGGAAGGTACCTATGCGCCCGGCAACCTGAACCGCTGGATGGGTTCTATTGCCATGGATAAATCGGGTAACATTGCGCTGGGCTACAATGTGGCCAACAGCAGCACCTATCCCGGCTTGCGCTACACGGGTCGTTTGGCTGGCGACTCTGCCGGCACGATGACGCAAAGCGAGACCACGCTGGTCAACGGCACCGGCTCCAACGGCGACCCGCGCTACGGCGATTACTCTTCGATGAACGTGGACCCGACAGATGACTGCACCTTCTGGTTCACCGGCGAATGGAACGCTTCCAGCGTGTGGAGTACGCGCATCGCCAAATTCAAATTCGATCAATGTGGTCAGGTAACGCCTCCTGGCACACCGCGCGCCTGGCTGCCGCTGCTTTACCGCAGCAATCCTCCCACCACCGGCGCGGTGATGGGTACTGTCACCCGTTCTGGCAACAACCAGGCCATTTCCGGGGCGCAGGTATGTGTGCTTTCCAGCAACCAGTGCGCCACCACCAATGCTGCCGGTGCTTACATGATCAGCAATGTAGCGGCAGGCAGCCAGACCGTGCGCGCTTCGGCGTCGGGTTACACCAGTGTGCAGCAGGCGGTAACGGTGTTCGCGGGCGGCACAGTCACGGCCAACTTTTCGCTGACCCCCGGCACTGTGACGCGCACCATCACCCAATCGCAGTCGCAGTCAATTACCAACGATAATTCGGTGGCTTGTCTCAACAGTGCTGGCTACCACACCGATAACGCCTATCTGCGGCGTTTCCGGCTGAGCGACTACGGCATCAGCGGCGCGTTCAATGTCAGCAATGTGGAGTTCGGTGTGGAATATGCCCAGGCTGGCAGTGGCTCGTCGCAGCCGATGCGCCTGCGCATCTATCGCCTAAGCAATCCCTCCGGCTCGATGACCTACGGCAACATGAGCCTTATTGCCACGGTGAACTTTAACCTGCCCAACCAAAGCCTGAGCCGTTACAGTGTGCCGATCACAGCTAACGTGCCTGCTGGTTCGGTGTTGGTGGCCGAGGTGTTTAGTCCCAGCGGCCAAGCTGCCAGCAATCGCTTCTTTATTGGTTCCAACTCTGGCGGCGAAACGGCTCCCAGCTACCTGGCGGCAGCCGGCTGTGGCTTATCAGAACCGACCACTACTGGCAGCATCGGCTACGGCACGATGCACGTCGTGATCAACGTCACCGGTACTGCCACGGTGCTGTTGGCCTCGCCCACCGCCATCGAACCGGTGGAGAGCATTACCGTGACGCTGGGTGAAGCGGTGGAGGGCTATCGCTTGCGCACATACGGTGAATAGCCGGTAGCCGGGCGGCAGGGTTGCAAGCCTGCTGTCGGCAGGCTCTGAAGCTATCCCCCACAAACAAAATGCGGCCGTGCGGATTATCCGCACGGCCGCATGCTTTAGTTGCGCTGTGTCTACTGCTCTGCAATCACCACTCCCACCGGGCAATGATCGCTGCCCATCACATCCATGTGGATGAAGGCATCGGTCACCCGCGGCAGCAGATCAGGCGACACGAAGAAATAGTCAATGCGCCAGCCTACATTGCGTTGGCGGGCAAAGCTCACCTGATGCCACCAGGTATACTGTTCGGTCAGATCGGGGTAGAGGTAGCGAAAGGTATCCACATAGCCCGCGGCGGTGACTGCATCCAGCCAGGCACGCTCCTCCGGCAAAAAGCCGGTGACACCCACGTTTTCCCTGGGTCGCGCCAGATCAATTTCGCGGTGCGCGGTGTTGACATCGCCGCAAAAGATCAGCGGCTTACCGGTGGCGCGCAGTGCAGCGCACTTGCTCAGAAAGGCGTCGTAGAAAGTCAGCTTGTAGGGCACGCGGGTATGGTCGCGACCACCGTTGGGGAAATAGCTGTTGAGCAGCACGAAATCATCGTATTCGGCGATGAGGGTGCGGCCTTCGCAGTCGAACTCTTCGATGCCGAGACCCATCTCCACGCGCTGTGGCAGTTCGCGCGTGAGCAGACCCACGCCACTGTAGCCGCGTTTGCTGCGCGAGGGGTTCCAGAAGGCATGGTAGCCCGCGGGATGACGCAGGTCGGCGGGCAGTTGCTCCGGCTCGGCCCGCACCTCTTGCAGGCAGACAATGTCGGCGTTGGCCGCAGCCAGCCAGTCCATAAAGCCTTTTTTGTACACGGCGCGCGCGCCGTTGACGTTCCAGGAGATGAGGGTAGTCATGGGCAGTCAGCCTGTTTTCATGCAAAGCGCGGTGGGTGGCACCCACAAAGCGCAGGGCTGCGACTCAGCCGCGCGCGGCGGCACGTATGGCTACCGAAGACCGGCTCAGTTCCACCACGGCCAGCTCCACCGCCAGCGTGTCGTTCATTTTACCTGTTTTGATGGCCAGGTCGGCCTCCAGCAAGTAATCGTAGGCGGCTTGCAGCTCGGCCATGCGCCAACGGCGACTTTGCTGCATGGCTTTTTCTGTGGGATACGGGTGCAGGCCGATGGCTTTGGCGATGGCTTCCTTGCCCAGGCCGCTGCCCATCAGGTCGGAAACCTGCACCAGAATGCGAAACTGGCGCACAATCATCGAAAGCAGGTAGAGCGGTGCGGCTCCGTCGCGCAGCAGCTCGTGCAGCAGGCGCACAGCGCGCACGCCATCTCCCTGGCCGATACCGTCCACCATGTCGAAGATGTTGGCCTCCTGCGTGTAGGGTGTCAGCAGATGCACATCGTCGCGGCGGATCGGACCGGCTCCCCCGCGGTAGATCAGCAGCTTGTCCAACTCGTTATCCAGCAGACGCAGGTTGCGGCCAATGGCGGTGGCCAGGTCGAAGGCCGCATCGCGTTCGATGGTTCCGCCCTTTTGTCGGGCGCGGCGCAGCACCCATTCCGGCAGGTCTCGCAGGTCTGGGGCTTCGCACAGTACGATTTCAGCTTGCCCGGCGGCGCTCAGCCGCGCCAATTCTTTGTACAAACGGTCGTTCTGGGCGAGTTTTTCCCCCTCGCTGAGCACCAGATCGGTGCTGGCGGGCAGTGTTGGCAGGTAAGTCAGCAGCGTGTCGCGTGCGGTCTCGGCGCGTGAGGGCGTTGCCCCTGCTTCGGTTTCGGCGGTGTCCTTACCTTTGCCTGCCTGCTGGCGGCGGCGTAGCTGCGCCAGCAGATCGTTGACGATAACCAGTCGCCGTTCGGTGAGGAAAGGCACCACGTCGCAATGGTAGCATACCTCGGCCACCGAGGTTTTGCGCCCTTCCAGCCAGGTGGTACTCAGCTCGGCCAGCTCCGGCGCGCCAATGGCCGCCCGAATGACATCCAGGCGCTCGCTACGCAGCAACTCATCCGGGCCGTGGAGCAGATAGATCATAGTGCAGGAATGGTGGGGTATACCCCGTGGGGGATTATCTTGCGTTGAGCTAGGTTGGAGATGGGGAAAAGCCGCGCGCTGGCCGGTCTCTCGCCTGAACCGCGCTCTGGCCGGCCCCTCCGGGATGGTTCCCAATCTCCAGACCGAGCCAGCGCGCTTGCGGACTCGGTCTGGAGACCGGCCGCAGCAGAGTGGAACCAGCGGACTCGGTCTG
>CALESQ010000047.1 GCA_937907455.1 uncultured Caldilineales bacterium | reverse complement strand
TTCTGGAAACTTCAGCTAACGCCTTTCAGGCCAAATCGTGAACTACTGAATCTACTTATTTACCTCCCTATCCATCGCTGCCGACCGCCACTCTGATCGCCCGATATAGCGCGGCTGCATCGGCATCGGCGTCATCCACCGGGCCATCAAACAGCAACGAGACCAATACCCAGCGGGCGCGCCCGCGTCCCAGATCAGCCCAGATACGCGTACCATAGTCGTCGGTGATGCGTGTGGCCGATTGAAACCAATAAGCTGCGCTGAGCGGCATACCCTGCCCCGCGCCGAGCTGCACCGCCCGCAGAGCAAAATCTGCATCTACCAGGTGCGCGCTGGACTGGTCCAGCGTCAAACCGTAGACCTCGAAGCAGCGTTCCGGGCGGTGATGCCCGCGCCAGGTACTACTCGTCACCAGGATCATCGAACCGCTGAGGCCGCGCCACTGAAAGCGCCAACGCTGCGCGTCCTCGGCGCCATCGCCAGCCAGCCAGGCACGTTCCTGCGCGGTGAGTGGCAACGGCTGCGTGATCAGCTCTGCGGGGAAGCGCCACACCGGCGACGCGGCCGCGGTAGCGCTGGCTGGGCGCGGAGCATACACGGTGACAAGGGCCACCATGAACGCGATCAAGGCCACAGACAAGGACAGCGCCACCCTGGCCGCGGGTTGGGATGTCGGTGCTGCAACTACAGGAGCAGCTTCCACCGCACCGCGCAGTCCCCAGGCAGCCACCGCGCAGGCCAACCCAAAGCCCAACACCCCCAGCGGCACATGTAGCAACGCAGCAAAGGTGCGCAGTCCCAGCACCTCACCGACAGCCACCAGAATCGCCACCCGTGCCAGATTCACCGCGAACAACAGCGCCACAAACAGCGTAGCTGTGCCCAGCCAACGTGCATCTACACGGCGGCGCTGTACCACGGTAGCAGCCAGCAAAAATAACAGGCCCGTCCACAGGCTCTTGATGCCGCTGCACGGCACATCCACCTGCGAAATACCTGTCTCGAACACCAGGATGGTATCAGTTCCCACCGAAGGCACACCCAGCGCGCCCAGGCCCAGGCCCACCAGCCGCGCAGTAAGGAAGCGCAACGGATAACCCACAAAGGTTTGCAAGTGATCGCCAAAGGGCAGCACGCCAATCAACAGCAGCGCCGCAGGCCAGGTACTGCGCCAGCGCGGCGGAGACATCCACAGCCCCAACAGGCCATAACTCGCCAAGCCGAACAGCGTAGCCGAAAGCGTGTTGACGGCCAAAAAGCGCTCGGCAAACAGAAAAGCAACGGACGCGGCAAGCGCCAAGATCAACGGCCAGCGGTGCAGAGTTGGGGCGGCATCCAGACGCGGGCGAAGAACGGATGTGTCGCGCCGTGCTTCGGAAATCAACAGCGCGGCGATACCCAGCAGCAGAATCTGGTTGGTGCGGAAATCGTCGTTAGTCGCCACACGGCTCAGATAATGCAGCACCGGACGATACAGCAGCAACCAGACCGCGGCTATAGCTGCGTTCAGGCCCAGCTGCAGCCAGGCAACGCGTGTTCGACCTCGCTCTCCTATCAAACCGTTAAGGTTAAGCCAATCAAGCATAGATAATCAGTCCATCAACCACATTCCAAATTGACCAGGATCCAGGCGCAACAGCAGGCAACTCGCCAGCCAGATTAACATGAAGACGACAGCCGACATCAGCAAGGCCTTGGGCTGGCTACGCCGCCAATAGAGCAGCCACAGCAACAGTATAGCCGGGCTGACCAGCAGCACAGGCCAGGAGAAAAGCACCAAAACATAGTGCAGATCAAAGCCCAGATCTTTGGGGTCGGGCTGGTAGGGCCGGGGCCAAACACCCAGCGCCAGCCGTGCACGCAGCACATAGCTGTAAAACAAGGTCAATACGCCGAGTGGCAAGATGGCAGGCAACCAGATCAAGAGTCTTTTGGCAATTATCATGGCCTATCTTAACACGAATTGCACTTACCCACAACGTCCAAACGGACAGGATGGCCGGTGAATTCCGTTCACTGCCTCACAGCACGAAGCGACCTCAGCCGCTGGGAAAGCTCCGCCAGGCCCTGAGAGACCTGCCAGTGCAACATGATTTTCGTGCGACCCTGTGCAATGCTATAATGCCACAAGTCAAGCAAAACAGATCCCCAAGTTTTGCATCAGCCCGCACCTGCTGGCTCGCCTTTCTCACCCGCATACGGAAATCAGCCATGCCGCGCCTTTTCATCGAAAACCAATTCCTCTCCTACCGCCTAAGCGCCAACGACCTGACAAAACGCAAGCCCCCGCTGCTGCTGATCCATGGCGCAGGGGGCACGTCCATGCACTGGCCCGCGGCCCTGCGCCGCCTGCCAGAATACACAGTCTACGCCTTGGACTTGCCAGGACACGGCCAATCAACCGGACCTGGGCGCGACAGCATTGCTGCGTATTGCGATGTAGTCCACAGTTTTTGCCAGCAGATGGGGTTGACGCAGGTAGTGCTGGCCGGTCACTCAATGGGCGGAGCTATTGTGCAGGAGTTTGCCTTACACTACCCGCAACGGTTGGCAGGCATGGTGTTGGTGGGCACGGGAGCGCGGCTGCGGGTAGCTCCCGCAGTGCTGAGCGGCATCCACAGCGACCTGAGCGGCGTAGCCCGACTGCTGGCCGATTGGGTCTACGCGCCCGGTAGCCCGACCCAACTCAAGCGGCTGTACGTGCAACACACGCTGGCCAACAACCCCGACGTACTCTACAACGACTTCGTGGCATGTGACCGCTTTGACCGCCGCGCTGATACCGCGCGGCTTGCCACACCGGCGTTGGTACTCTGCGGCGCAGAAGATCAAATGACACCCCCAAAATTCAGTGAGTACCTGGCACAAACCCTGCCCCGCGCCGAGCTGACAATTGTACCACGTTGCGGTCACATGCTGCCGCTGGAAGCACCGGAAGAGGTAGCCGCACGCATCAGCCTGTTTTTGCAAACAAACTCGTATTCGATGCCGGACTAAACCTCGATCAGGTCGCGCCTCAGCAGATCCGCCAGGGTTTCGCGGCGCTGGATCAGTAACGCCCGGCCCCGTTCTACCCACACCACCGCGGGACGCAGCGCAGCGTTGTAGTTACCGGCCATGCTGAGCTGATAGGCCCCAGCAGCAGGCACTGCCAGCAAATCACCGGCACGCAACCGCGGCAACACTGCACCGCGCAGCAATACATCACCGCTTTCGCAGTAGGGGCCTGCAATGTCAACCGTTTGAAGATCGCCCTCGTCACGGCGATTCGCCAGCAGGACGCTGTACGCCGCGCCATAAAGCGCCGGGCGCGGGTTATCAGCCAATCCTCCATCCACAAAGGCATAGCGCGTTTCACCTGCCTGCTTGAGTGCGCCCACACGGTACACAGCCACACCACCGCGCGCCACCAGGCTGCGCCCCGGTTCCAGCACCAGTTGCGGCAAAGGCAAAGCAGCGCGGCCACAACCCGCAACAACGGCCTCGACCACTGCGACCACATAGTCAGCCAGCGGCGGCAGCGCTGCGGCCTGATCAACCGTATAAGCCGCGCCCCATCCCCCACCCACGCTGAGAGCTACGGGCTGCCAGCCGACAGTCTGATGCAGCCGCGCCGCCAAATCAACCAGCAAACCCGCAGCCCGCGCCAGCGGGCCGGGGTCAAACAACTGGCTGCCGATATGACAATGCAGGCCGGTCAACTCTACCCACGGCAGAGCAAGCGCCGCGCCTGCCAACACCTCAGCACTGCCGTCATGCAGGGCCACGCCGAACTTCGAGGCAGCATGGCCGGTGCGGGTGTGGCTGTGCGTGGCCGCCTCCACCGCAGGGTTTACGCGCAACCAGATGCGCTGCCGCTGGCCGCGAGCTGCGGCCAGATCGTGCAGCAGCGCCAATTCGGCCGCATGATCCACCACAACGCAGCCGACACCAGCCTCCAGCGCGGCCACCAGCGTAGCCGCATTCTTGTTGTTGCCATGCAGGTGAATATCACCCGCGACAAAGCCAGCAGCCAGCGCAATCGCCAGCTCGCCCGCGGATACCACATCCAGCCCCAGATGCGCGGCCTGCGCCCATTGCGCGGTAGCCGTGCATAGCCACGCCTTGGCGGCATAGGTCACGCGGCTGGGACCTGGATAGGCAGCCAGCGCCGCGTGATAGGCTTGAGCCTGCGCGTGCAGCGTGGCCGCATCATAAACATAGAGCGGAGTGCCGAAGCGTTCTGCCAGATCGGGCAAGGCACAGCCGCCGATCAGCAGCGCGCCGTCTGGGTTGCGGCTGGCGGTAAGGGGCAGCAAAGTTGCGGGATCATTCATGGGTAGGCCACAAATTCAGATCAGCACGACGGAGCAGCGGCGCGGGCAGAGCAGCGCTCAGCCGTGCCGCCACCGCAGCCAGAATCTCACCGGTGGCAGGAAGCCGATAATCGGGCGCGATCTCAGCCAACGGCACGGCCACATGGGCAAAACGCAGGATATCCGGATCGGGAATGCGATACTTGTCCCAGGCCCAGGTTTGCTCGTTAAACAAAGCAATATCCAGGTCCACGGTGCGGGCTGCGTTGGGATCGGCTGTGCGCTGCCGACCAAGTTGCGCTTCGATCTGCGCCAGCACCTCGCTTTTCAGCTGTGGCGGCAACAGCGGTGTACGCAGGCTCAGGGCCGCGTTGAAAAAGCTGGGGTCACGGGGGTTGCCAACCGGCGCTGTTTCATAGATAGCCGAAACAGCCAGCAAATCACCATGTGCGGCCAACAGACGCACGGCTGCGGGCAAGTTGTATTCCTTGCGGATGTTGGAGCCAAGCGAAATATAGGCTGTATTCATGGCAGCAACAAGGGTGCTCAGGCCGGGGGCAGGGCAAAATCAGCAGCGCTACGCTCAATCACCACGCCGACCGAACGGGCAAAGCGCAGTGCGCCCGGCTTTTCCACACTGACAACAACCCGCTGCACGCCAAATTCCTCAATAGCGATCTGTGCAATAACGTGCGCCATCTTCTCCACCAGGAAATAGCTCGACTCCTCCAGGTGATCAAACACCCGCTTGGTGAGGGTTTTATAGTTGACGGCGTCGGCAATATCATCGCTGGCCGCGGCGCGGCGCATATCGCCAAACAAGGTCAGATTGACAATAACGTCCTGTTTCTTGACACGCTCTTCCGGGTTGATGCCAATAATGCAGCGCACCAACAGATCATGGATTTCGATACGATCCTCGGTCATGGTTGAAACTCCTTGCAGCAAACAGCCAGGCAACGCTGTCTGTAGATAATTGTGACCAATCTGACTGGAATAAGGCCGATGGGTCAGTATAATACAGTGTATTGTACGATAAGAAACCCAACAACTCTGTGAAACCCCTCTCTTTGTTGGGACCTGAAAGGATTCAAACTAAGAATGACTGCGCTTGCTATTAATAACCAGGTCTATGACCTGCTGCAACAAAATTTTCGCGACCCGATTGAAGATGAAGTCCACCTGGAAACGCAAAGCAGCAACGAGCAGGGCGTGGTGGAAGACGCCGTGCGCCACATTCTGCACGCCATCGGTGAAGATCTACAGCGTCAGGGGCTGCTGGCTACGCCACGCCGTGTAGCCAAAGCCTACGCCGAGTTAACATCTGGCTATCACGTCAACGTCACCGATCTCATCAACAATGCAGTGTTCGACGTAAATTACGACGAAATGGTGCTGGTGAAGGATATTGACTTTTTCAGCCTATGCGAGCACCACCTGCTGCCCTTTTATGGCAAGGCACACGTAGCCTATATCCCCAGCGGCAAAGTCATCGGCTTGAGCAAGATCCCGCGCATTGTAGAGATGTTTGCCCGGCGCTTACAGGTGCAGGAACGCATGACGCAGCAGATCGCCGACTTTTTGCAGGAAACCTTGCAACCACAGGGTGTAGCCGTAGTGGTTGAAGGCCAGCACCTGTGCGCTGCCATGCGCGGGGTGAAAAAAGCCAACGCCCGCATGACCACCAGCGCCATGTTGGGCAGCTTTAAACACAATTTACAAACGCGCGACGAATTTCTGCACCATGTTGCCCGCAGCGGCAAACTTTAACTTACCGGCACTTGACCCTGCAGAGGCGCACTATTGCGCCTCTGCTTTTTTTACGATTTGCCCAAATACCGTCTGGTGCTTATGATAGCTGAGAAATTTCTCAGGTTGCCCGCAACCAGCCTACTTGTTGAGTGTTGTAGATAATGCCAGAAATTATTACTGCCACTATGTTAAGTTACCGATACTGGTCGCCTGCGCGCGTTGCGATGGTGCTGCCATGAATGACGCTGTGCTGCAAGCCGTTTCTGACGACGCAGCCGATGGTGCATTGCAACCCGCTCCCGACCAGCAGGCAGAAATCCTTCTGATCGAGCAGGCCAAGCAAAGTGCTGAAGCCTTCGGCGCGCTGTACGAACGCTACGTAGAGCGTATCTACAACTACATCTACTATCGCACCGGCAACCAGCAGGAAGCAGAAGATCTGACAGCACGTACCTTTCACAAAGCGCTGGACCACATCAACCGATTCGATCACCGTGGCGTGCCTTTTTCAGCCTGGCTATACCGCATTGCACATAACCTGGTTGCCAACTGGCATCGCGATGGCAGCCGGCGTCAGGAATTAGCGCTGGAAGATCAGGCACATTTGCCGCACGGTGCCATCAACCCGGAACGTGCCGCCGAAGCCTCTGAGACGCGTTCGGCCCTGCTGAGCGCCATTCGTCGTTTGCCCGATGACCGCCAGCAACTGATTGTGCTGAAATTCAACCATGCCTTGCCCAATGCCGCAATTGGCGAAATCATGGGACGCAGCGAAGGTGCCATCAAATCGTTGTATCATCGCACCCTGCTGTCGCTCCGTGAAGATCTGCAAAAATGCGGCTTCCTATAAAAGCCATCTGTCAACGAGATTCCTATGATCCGCATTGTCAGCGACTCTACCTGTGATTTTCCTCCGGCCCGGCTGGCTGAGCTGGGCGTACACATTGTGCCGATCCATCTCTTCTTCGGCAGCGATGAGTATCAGGAAGGGGTCACCCTGGGTTACCACGAATTTTATCGCAAAGTAGATGAGCTGGGCATTGTGCCCAAAACCTCTCAGCCCGCGCCCAGCGATTTTGTACTGGCTTACCGGCAATTGGCGGCCGAAGGCGCGCGCGAAATCCTTTCGATTCACGTCACCGGCAAGCTCAGTGGTACGGTGCGTTCGGCACAGATGGCCGCAGACATCGTGCGCGACGAAGTGAAAGTCCACGTCTTCGACTCGCTTTGCGGCTCCACCGCGATGGCCTTTATGGTGGAAGAAGCCTGTGAAATGCTAGCTGCCGGAGCAGGCAGCGCCGAGGTGCTGGCACGCTGGGAAGCTATTCGCCCCACGGTGCGTATTCTGTTTTACCTGGACACCCTGAAATATGCCCGCATGAGTGGCCGCGTCGGAGCGCTGCAAAGCAGCTTCGCCGCCATGTTGCAAATCAAGCCGCTGATCACCCTGAATGACGGTGTACTGGAAATGAGTGAGCGCGTACGCAGCCGTCGCGCAGCCCTGGAACGGCTGACCGCCCTGGCCGCACAACACGCCGCAGGCCGTCCCCTGAAGCTGGCAGTGGTACATGCAGAAGACCCCGTCGGCGCGCAGGCGCTTTTGGCTCAGATTCAGCAAACGCTAGACTGTCGCCAGGCCCTGATTTGCCCCCTGGCTACTTCGCTGGTAGTAAATTTAGGTGTTGGTACTTTGGGAATTGCCTTTTATCCTGAGCTTTGACCGATGGATCCACACGACAAAGACCGTATGAACAAACAGAGTCTTGAAGAGTTGTACGCGCTGTACGGCCTGCCATTGGCCGAGCAGGATGATGCCGCCCAGCTCGCCGCACAACTCACCCCGGACGTGCGCGCTGAGTTTGAGCAGCTTAGCCAACTGGACAACCTGCTGCACGAAACCCTTACCCCCGCACCCATGCGGGTAGCTTTTCGCGAAGACCTGCGCCAAAGCCTGATGACCACAGCTATGCAGCGGCAAGGGTGGCGCAGCATGATTCTGGTGCAACTGCGTACCCACTGGAAATTGACTGCGGCCACGGCCTCGGGTGTTTCTGTGGCAGTAGGCGCAATCGGTGTAGTGGCTTGGTATCGCGGACGCTCTCAGTTATAATACCGTCATTCCCAGCAGGCGGCAGCGTTGCCCCTTTGCTTTCCGGCAAAGCGGGCCGTGCCGTCTGTTGTTTTGTTTAAATTCGGTTGTTATCGGAGGTTTTTTTATAATGCAACGCTATGCACGCATCACCGGCTGGGGCAAATATGTTCCGGCGCGACGCATGACCAATTACGATCTGCAACAGATTGTTGATACCAATGATGAATGGATCACGCATAACACCGGCATTCGCGAGCGCCGCATTGCCGAACCGCGTGAAACCACGGTGGATATGGGCCTGCGCGCAGCTCAGGTCGCCTTGCAGCGCGCCCGGGTTGATCCGCAAGACCTGAATTTGATCATCTTTGCCACTTCGACTCCCGACTATTTTTGCCCCGCGGCGGCCAGTTTGCTGCAAGACCGGCTTGGAGCCAAGCAAGCGGCTGCTTTCGACCTTACCGCAGGCTGCACCGGTTCGATCTACGCCCTGGTCACGGGCACGCAGTTTATCAAAAGCGGCGCCTACGAGCGTGTGCTGGTGGTGGCGGCTGAAAAACTCTCCAGTGCTATTGATTACACCGATCGCAACACAGCTATCATGTTTGGCGATGGCGCGGCCGCACTGCTGCTGGAAGCCAGCCATGCACCCACCGGCATCCTGGCCTCTGAGCTTGGTTCAGACGGCTCCTATTGGGATGCGTTGATCTTTCCGGGTGGCGGCGCGGTGCATCCGTTTGACCAGGAAGTGCTGGACAAACGCGAGCATTACCTGCACATGGATGGCAAACGCGTGTTCAAATTTGCTGTGCGCACCATGACACGCAGCATTCAAAACGCGGTAGAAAGCAGCGGTCTGCCGTTCAGCGAAATTGATCTGCTAATCCCGCACCAGTCGAACATTCGCATCATCGAGATGACAGCCAACCGCTTGAAACTCGACCCCAGCAAGGTGATGGTGAACCTTGATCGCTACGGCAACACCTCAGCCGCGGCGATCCCCCTGGCGCTGGCTGAAGCCGCAGAGCAGGGCCGTATCAAAGAAGGCGATCATGTGGTGCTGGCCGGTTTCGGCTCAGGCATGACGTGGGGCACGGTGGTGCTGCATTGGGAGCCAACCAAACCGGACGCTGAACAGGCGATTTTGGTGGAGAACTGGCCGATCCGTGAACGCTTGCAGCAACAAGCCAATAAGATGCGCACGGCCATGTGGTCGGCCCAAGTAACCGCGCGCACCAAAGCGCAGGAAGCCAGCATGGCGGTGATGCTGCCCTTCTACTCGTGGCAACGCAAACGACGCAAGGCGAAGGAAGAGGACACGGAATAGGCAGGTACGAATGCAGGGGGGAGAGGGGGAGAGGGAGACAAGTAGACAAGTAGACAGGTAGACAGGTAGGGAGGTAGACAAACAAGCAGACAGGTAGACAGGTAGGGAGGTAGACAAGCAGGCAGGCAGGGAGACAGGCAGACAAAGAAAAAGGTTACCTGCCTGACTCCCCTCTGCACGTTTTCGGTACGGCCGCAAACGGCCTACTTGCCTACCCCTGCTCCCCCTGGTTTCCTTCCCCGCTGCTTCTCGTCCAAATAACGCCGCAGGGTGTCTACGTCGGGCAAGCCGGTGGTGGGCGCAGCGTCGCTGATGCCCTCCAGCATGTGGCGATTGATACGCTGCTTGAGGATCGTTTCTACTTTACGCACCATTACTTCATCAGCGGGTGTGATCAACGTGAAGGCGGCCCCGGCCATCTGGGCGCGACCTGTGCGACCAATGCGATGCACGTAGTCCTCGGCCTGGCTGGGCATGTCGTAGTTCACTACGTGTGATACGCCTTCCACATCAATGCCACGCGCGGCAATGTCGGTAGCTACCAAAATGCGCACATCACCGTTGCGAAAAGCTTGCAATGCAGCAATGCGCTGGTTCTGTGACCGGTTGCTGTGAATCACCGCAGCGTGGATGCCTCCACGCTGCAAATTGCGCGCCACACGGTCAGCCCGATGTTTGGTGCGGGTGAACACCAGCACGGTTTCCATCTTTTCCTGACGCAGCAGTTTTTCCAGCGCCTGCTGTTTACGGTTTTCCGGAACTGGCACCAGAGTCTGCTCGATTACCGTGGGGGCTGCGGTTTTCTCTACACCCACGCGCACGGGGTTGTGAGTGACCTCGTTGGCCAGCTCCAACACCGGCTGCAAAGTAGCCGAAAAAAGCATCGTCTGACGTTTTTTGGGCAGCATTTTGGCTACGCGGCGGATGTCGGGCAAAAAACCCACATCCAACATACGGTCGGCCTCGTCCAGCACGAAAATTTCAATGCCGGTAAGGGTAATATTCTTGCGCTGTACATGGTCCAGCAGACGGCCGGGGGTGGCGATGATAATATCAACCCCGCGACGTAACACCTTTTCCTGGTTGCCCAGCGAAACACCACCAAATACGGCCGTGGCGCTTAGGCCAGTGCTTGAGCCGAGGCGTTCGGCATGTTCGTTCACTTGTAGGGCCAGCTCGCGCGTGGGCACAAGTATCAGCACACGCGGCAGCGGAGCCTGTTTGCGATGTCTGGTAGTTGGCCCCAGCAAATGCTGCATCACCGGCAACAAATAGGCAGCGGTTTTGCCGGTGCCGGTCTCGGCTGAACCGAGAATGTCGCGCTGTTGCAGCGCAGGCGGAATTGCCGCTGCCTGAATCGGCGTCGGCTCGGTAAAGCCCATTGCCGCGACACCTTGTTGCAGGCGCGCGTCCAGGGCAAATTGTGCAAAAGACATGATCCTCCTGGGATGCGGTCAAAGTAGATCAGCCGGAGGTGAACGACCGCTGGGACACACCGGGGGACAAAGGCAAACAAAAACGCCGCTCGGCTTACATGCGGGACGGCGTTGGTATTCAGAGCTTGCCCAACCAGGGCACTATACCACAGGGTATTTTCCTGTGCAAATCATCAAAGGTTTGCACCGGGGCCCAGGTATACCCTGCCGACAGGAAAAAGATAAGTTGTCAGGATGCACTCTCGATAAACACCGGCAGATTGCCCAGCGCCACTATGTGCGACCAGTCGCTGTCACCTTCGGTGAAAATAGCGGCGACCGTGCCAACCTGCGCGCCGGCTTTATCCATCACCTGCTGCATTCCTTCCAGCGTGCTGCCAGTGCTGACCACATCATCCACCAAAATAACGCGCTTGCCAGCAATCAGGCGATGATCTTTTTCGTCCAGGTAGAGCGTTTGCAGCACACCGGTGGTGATGGATACAGTCTGGGCACTAAGCGCTTCACCCATGTAGGTTTTATAGCTTTTGCGCAGCACTACGTAGGGCAAGCCCATCAGCGCGCTCATTTCGTAGATCAGTGGGATGCTTTTGGCTTCAGCGGTCACCAGCACATCGGCTGTGGTGTGTTTGAGTTTTTCGGCCAGCGCGGCTGCCGCGGCCTTAACCACAATGGTATCGCCCAGCATGTTGAAAATTGCAATCCGAACGCCAGGTGCGACCTCGAACAGGGGAAAATGGCGGGTAATGCCTGCTACTTCAACGGTGTAGGTTTGACGTGGTTGCATGAGACTATGCCCTTTTCTGAACGCAAGGTTAGATGGCGCATCGTGCAGAGTGCCAGTGATATTATACACAAATCCGCAGGGCAGGCAATGCCCGCGCGGAGAAACCTCAGCCCTGCGGTTGGCATGACGACAGCAGCGACTTTTGGCAAAGCCCTGTCTTAGGGCTGATGGGCTTTGCACACATCAAGCTTTCTGTGTTATACTTGTTGCGAGTTTCTCAAACTCATGTCGAAAAAGAAACAATCTTTACCAGGAGGCATCCCCTATGACCGTTCAGGTTGAGCAACTGTTAGGCGCAGATGCGCAATATCTGCTAGGCTTCAATTCGCCCAGAATCTCCAAAGAGATGCTGCACTTGCCAGGGCCGAATTTTGTGGATCGTGTGATGAGCATTACCGACCGCCCGCCCACGGTATTGCGCAACATGCAAAGCATGTTCAATGCCGGTCGTTTGGGTGGTACGGGCTATCTCTCTATTTTGCCGGTAGACCAGGGCATCGAACATTCCGCGGGCGCGTCGTTTGCTCCCAACCCGCTTTACTTCGACCCCGAAAACATCATCAAGCTGGCTATTGAAGGCGGCTGTAACGCTGTAGCCTCCACGCTGGGCGTGCTGGGCATGATGTCGCGCAAATACGCGCACAAGATCAACTTCATGGTCAAGCTCAACCACAACGAAACCCTCACCCATCCTGCACTGTACGATCAAACCCTGTTTGCCTCGGTGGATCAGGCTTTTGAATTAGGCGCAACCGCGGTAGGCGCTACCATTTACTTTGGTTCCCCCGAATCGCGCCGCCAGATCATCGAAGTCAGCGAGGCCTTCGCCCGTGCCCACGAGTTGGGCTTGGTTACGGTGCTATGGGCTTATCTGCGCAACTCCGCTTTCAAAAAGGATGGTGTAGACTATCACACCTCGGCCGACCTGACAGGGCAGGGCAATCACCTGGCCGTTACCATCGAGGCCGACATCGTCAAACAGAAGATGGCCGAGAACAACGATGGTTACCGTAAGGTTGGCTTTGGTCACACCAACAAAAAGGTGTACGATGAGTTGACCAGTGATCATCCCATTGACCTGGTGCGCTACCAGGTAGCCACCAGCTACATGGGCCGCGCCGGTCTGATCAACTCTGGCGGCGCGTCGGGGCAAAACGACCTGGCCGAGGCTGTGCGCACCGCGGTGATCAACAAGCGCGCCGGTGGCATGGGCCTGATCTCCGGACGCAAAGCGTTCCAGCGTCCCATGGCTGATGGCGCTGCTCTGCTGCACGCCATTCAGGATGTGTACCTCGACACCAGCATTCAAGTTGCCTAATCTGTTGTCGCTTTTGCCAGTGCAAGGCGTGCCCATGATCATGGGCACGCCTTTTTTGTGCCCCGGGTTAAAGTTCACAGCCCTGATGTAGCAAGTGTGTTTACCCGTTTGTTCATGTATTAGCTTACAAAATGATGACAAAAGCACGTTAAGGGCCATATCCTATTTGTTTTATCACCTAGTGTATGCTACAATTTTCTCACGTTCTATGCTGCGAACGCCTATTTCTTAATCCCTGGAGGCAGACATGTCGAAAGAGAGCATCGTTGACGCCCGTGTTCCTAGCGCCGGACGCATCTATGACTATTTTCTGGGCGGTCACCATAATTTCGAGGTGGACCGCGCCGCCGCTGATCAAATTTTGCAGCGTTTGCCCTTTTTATCCAAGCTATCGCGTCTTCAACGCTGGTGCTTACGAGACATTGCCCATGAGCTAACAGTTGGTCGCGGGTTTAATATTCTCATAGACTTTGCTTCAGGGTTGCCCACCCAAGACCATTTGCATACCGTGGTGCCGGCAGGAACTACCGTTATCTATTCCGACTACGACCCCGTGGTGGTGGAATACGCCAAAGAAATTTTGGGCGACACCAAAAATGTCTATTTCTTCGAGGCGGATGCCAGCCAGCCAGAAAAGCTGCTTAATAGTCCTGAAGTGCAGGAAATCATCGGCAACCGACGTGATGTTGGTGTGATTTACTGGGGTGTAGGTGGCTTTTTATCCGATGCTGGCATTGCCCATGCCGCTCAATCGCTGTATGAATGGTGCGGGCCTGATGCCTGCTGGGCCTTCAACGCGCAGGGAGCAGACGGTAACCCCAACGATCCGTTGGGTCAGCAGGTGTTGCGCATCTACGCGCAGATGGGATCGCCCTTCACAGTGCGCAGTCTGCAACACTATGCCCAGTTGCTTCATCCCTGGAAACCCGATGCCCAGGGTTATCTCTCGTTTCTGGATTGGCATGGTTTCGATCAATCGCTGTTAACCGACCGCGATCGCGAGGTATTCGGTGCTACCGGCACCGGCTATGGCATGTATCTGCTCAAGTAGTACCGCACCTATCCCCGGTGATATTGGTGTTGCGTCTTTAATTAACAGTCGTTGCTCGGTATCCTGCTAATAAAAGAAGTTGGAGACGCATCGTTGGGCCAACAAACTGTCACACCTCCTGACCCGTTGATTCAGAGTATCTCCGGCAGCTTACGGCTTACCCTATTCAACAGTCGTGCTTTCCTCCATCCGCGCCAAATTGATGAAATAGCCACAGCGATTGCTGTGGCTGTGTCCGCGTATCTTCAATCTCCAAACATCCAGCGAGCGAAAGAGTTCGGGGTAACCCTGTGTAATCTGGGTCTGGCCAACGAAGCTGTGCTTGGCCTGGGGCGCAGTCTGCGCGAATTCCACGGCGCTTCGGATGATCAAGTCGCGTTCACGGTAGATATCTTTCACCAATTGATGGTTCAAGGTTATATCGAGGCGCGCGAAGCGATCGTGCTGGGTGAACAGGAGCGCATTCGCTCGGCATTGCAGCACACCCTGCACCGCCACACCCTGCAACTGGAGACCGCTGCGGAAGTCGCCCGCACGGCTACCTCGACCCTAGATCTGGGCACGCTGCTGACCACCGCAGTGGATCTGATACGCGAACGCCTTAACCTGGATTACATCGCCGTTTACCTGGTAGATGACGAAGTGACCTTTGCCGAGTTACGCGCCGCCACCGGCGCCGAAGGTCGCCGCCGACTGGCCACGCGTCACCGTCTCAAGGCCAACGGAGCCTCCACTGTGGCACGCTGTCTGGCTACCAGAAGCCATATCGTAGTGGTAGAGCGCAGCGATGACCCTTCACGCACCGAAACCTCGCGCCTGCCCTGGTCGCAATCAGAAATCGTGCTGCCCCTGGTAACTCACGACAAAGTAGTAGGGGTATTGAGTGCGCAAAGCAAACGCTCCGGAGTGTTTTCTTCGCAGGATGTCGTTGGTTTTCAAATCATGTGTGATCAACTGGCTAATGCCATCGAAAACGCTCGCTTGTATGCCAGCGCCCAGCAGCGCGCCGAAGATCTGGCCCAAGCCTATGACCAGCTAAAAGGACTGGAAACACTCAAGGACCAGTTCATGCAAAACGTGTCGCATGAACTGCGCACCCCGCTCACCATGATCCGCGGCTACACCGAGCTGCTGTTGATGGAAGAAAACACCAGCACGCCAACCCCCCGAGTCGAAGCCTTGCAGGTAATTATGCGCAACGCCGAGGCGCTCACCGAGCTGGTGGGAGACATCATGGCCATGCTGGAAGCTGGCGCTTCCCGCCTCAACGTGATGCAGGCATCCTTCAATGAGGCTGTCCAGAACAGCGTAACCAGCTTCCTGTATCTGGCAAAAGAATTCGATGTTACTCTGGTCACCGAATTGCCCAGCCCTGAGGCGGCTTTCGATGTCATCGCGCGGCAAGATCACCTGCGGCGTATCATTGATAACTTGCTGGGCAACGCCATCAAATTTACCCCACCCGGCGGCACCATCACCGTGCAGTTGCATCAGGAAGGGGAAAGCTATGTGCTACAGGTTATTGACAACGGCATTGGCATCCCCCCGCATCTGCTAAAACGGATTTTTGAACGCTTCTACCAGGTTGATAGCTCGCGACAACGCTCACACAGCGGTACGGGCTTAGGTCTGGCCCTGGTGAAAGAGCTGGTGGAAACCTACCACGGTACAGTAAGCGCCCACAGCGCGGGCAAGGACCAAGGTAGCGTGTTTACCGTGACCTTGCCGCGCGCCGGCCAGTCTATGTCGGATATGTTACGCCAGTCGCAGACGTTTACGGAAATCGGCAACAGTCGCAGCTAGGCCTTCTTCCAGAGGCACGCGCGGCGCCCAGCCGTGCAACACACGCTGCGCCTTGCTGATATCAGGGCGGCGCTGTTTGGGATCATCCACCGGCAGCGGCTCGAACGCAATGCCACCGGGGTTGCCGGTAAGGCGGTTGATCGCCTCGGCAAACTGCAAAATAGTCATCTCAGCGGGGTTGCCAATATTCACCGGCAACGGCTCATCGGAATGCAGCAGCCGCACCAGCCCTTCTACCAGGTCGCTGACGTAGCAAAAACTGCGCGTCTGGCTGCCATCGCCATAAACCGTGAGCGGCTGACCGTACAGCGCCTGATAGATAAAGTTCGGCACCACACGGCCATCGTTGATCCTCATGCGCGGGCCATAGGTGTTGAAAATACGCACAATGCGCGTTTCCACCCCGTGGTGACGTTGATAGGCCAGAGTCATGGCCTCCGCAAAGCGCTTGGCCTCGTCGTACACCCCGCGCGGGCCAATGGGGTTGACATTGCCCCAATAGGTCTCGGTTTGCGGATGAACCAACGGGTCGCCATATACCTCGGAAGTTGAGGCCAGCAGCAGGCGCGCCCCCTTGGCCTTGGCCACACCCAACGCCTTGTGCGTGCCCAGCGCCCCCACCTTCAACGTCTGAATAGGATAGTTCAGATAATCCACCGGGCTGGCGGGTGAGGCAAAGTGCAACACCGCATCCAGCGCGCCTTCCACGTAGATATAGTCGGTGACATCGTGATGCACAAAGCGAAAATGCCGGTTACCGGCCAAATGAGCAATGTTGTCCGTGTCGCCGGTGATCAGATTGTCCATAGCCAGCACGTCATGGCCGTCAGCCAGCAGGCGATCACACAGATGCGAACCGATAAACCCGGCACCGCCGGTAATGAGAATACGCACGAGAGGGCTTCCTTTCGGGTAGCAGTTAGGTGTGGCGGGTGATAGCCCCGCGTGCAACCAGCGCCACACTCGCCATCATCACCACCATCAAATCCATCAAAAAAATTGAATTGTCTATCATACCATGCGCCAAAGTCACCAACAGCGACACCAGCACACCGGCTGGCAGGGCCTTGCTGGCTCCATCGGCTTGACGCAGCGCGCTCCAGGCATAGCGGATGGCTACGGCGAACAGCCACAGCCCGGCCAGCAGACCGGCAAAGCCCAGCCGCGTCCACAAATCCAGCACCACGTTGTGCGGATGGCTCAGGTTCAGCTCTTGCCAGGCCGCAGGCAACGCATAACGGGTGCGGTAGGCATACAGGAAATTGTCCAGCCCCACGCCCGACCAGGCGCGGTCGCGGATCATCTCCCAGGTGCCGCGCCAAAGCTGGGTGCGGATCAGGCCGGTGCCGCTGCTCAGGTTAAACAGATCAGCAAAGCGCTCGGTGCGCCACAGCGGCAACAACGCCGCTGCGCCCAGCACCAACACAGCCAGCACAGCCCAGCGCCAGCGTCCTCCGGCCAGCCAGCCCAGCACCAGCAGCGCCAGCGGCAAGCCGATCAACAGCGCGCCTTTGCTGACAGTAAGCAGCGCCCCGGCGAAAACCACGGCAGCCAGCAGGCCTGCCATCACCCGCCGCGCCCGCAGCCGCTCAAACATCACCACAGCCAGCAGCAGCGGCCAGATGTGATCCAGCAACAGCGCCAAGTTATTGGGTGAGGCATACGGCCCGCGCACACGCCACACCCCTTCGGCGGTGATCACCCCCTGACCGGTGGCGGCCTGAACCATGCCCCAAATCGCCGCAGCAGCCGCGCTCAGGCTCAAGCCCCACACCAGCGGCCAGGGATCGAAGCGCCCCGCGGCGTCGGCGGCAGCCCGGCGCACCAGCCCATAGACCAGCACCCCGGCCAACAGCACCGTGCGCAACTCGTGCAGGGCCACGCCCACCCGCTGCGCCGCCACCAACGACAACGCCGCCGCAATCAGCAAAGCCAGCACCGGCCCATCCAGCGGATGCCACACCCAAAACACCGGTGAAGAAGAGCGGCTGCGCCAGGCCGTAATGCCCCAGCGCAAGCCAGCCATCGTCGCGGCCAGCCAGATCAACAGTTCAGCAGGGTTCCAGGCGCGCCCCAGCACACTGATGGGATGCAGAAAAAAGGGCACAGCCAGCCCCACAGCAAAGAGTGCCACCGCGGGAAAAGCCAAAAAAAGCAGTGCCAGCAAGGCAAAGACCGCCGCGGGCCACGGTGCGGGAGCTAACCACAACGCAGCCACACCTGTTGCAGCCAGCACACAAGCCGCGGCCTGTGCGCCCGATCCTGCGGCCACGGCAGGCAATAGCGGGCCTGCTTCATGGTGCTGCCGAGCCAAACCGCTCAACCCCACAGCCAGCGCCAGCGCACCGGCCAACCCGGCAACCCATACCACCCAGCCAGGCCACTGCGGCGAAGGTGCAGCCAACACCCGAAACCCGCGCAGCGGCCATTGGCCCCAACCGCCGTCAGCGCGTATCTCTACACTGTGCCAGCCCGGTTGCAAATCACGCGCCACTACCACCGTATCGCTGCCGGCCAGCGGATCATACAGCGGCAAATAGGCGGCATCGCCACCCGTGTGCGGCAGTGCGTTGGCAGGCTGATCATCTATCCGCAGGAAAAGATTGCCGCGATACGGCCCGCGCTGCAAGTCCAGGGCCAGGGTGCTGCCGCTGAAATACAAGTGCAGCGGATCAGACAAGGCTGTCCGGGGGGCATCCCCCGCCTCGGCAGTGAGCCGCCAGCCGCCGCTGGTCAATGCTGCGGTGGGCGGCCACAGCCCTTCGCCCACGGCGGCGGGCTTGCCCGTCCAACCGCTCAACATGGCGAGTGCGGGAGTGGCGTGACCATCGGCGGCGACCAGGGCAAACGCAGTGCGGGGGCCGGCTGTGCTTCGAGGTTGCCAGGCAGGCCACCCCAGGGCTGCAAGCCAATCAGGCTGCTGTTCAGCCCATTGCAACGCCCAGACGACAGCATCTGCTTGCTGTGCGGGTGTAACCGCAGCCCAACCGGGCGCAGCGTTGGCAGCGGTGTGCCAGCCAAAGCCACTTGCCCAAATCGGCGTGGCTTCATCGCCGTGGTGCTGCATCACTGCGCGCAGCAATTCAATACGCCGGAAATTCAATACGTCAGGGCTGGGTGGATCATCTGCGGGGCGGTCAAAGCCGTAGGGTTGCGCGGCCACGGCATCAAACCAGGCAGCCGCACCGGCGCGGTAGAGGGCATCCAAAAAAGCAATATCGCTTTGATTAACCCCGCCCGGCTCGGTGGTGGGGGCCAATGCGGCTGTCAGTACTACAGCATCGGCATCGGCAGCGCGCAGTTGAATGGCAGCCTCGCGCAGCAACGCACCATAGGCCGCGGCATCTGCCCAGCGCTGGCCCCAATGCGGTGCAATGTTTGGTTCGTCCCAGATCTGATAAAAATGCAGGCTGGCACCGTAGCGCGCGGCGAGAGCAGCGGCAAAGCGACCAAAATCGGCGTTGTCAGCCGGGGGGGCAGCCGGGTTGTGCTCATCTTCGGCGGCACGCGCCCACACGGGTGAGCGGTCCAGCACGGCCACCAATTCGATCTGCCGGGCAGCGGCAGCAGCCACCACCTCGTCCCACGGCTGCCAATTGAACTCGCCACGCACCGCTTCAATCTCATCCCACGGAAAGGGCTGGCGCACCCAGCCTATACGCGCGGCTTGCATGGCGCTGAACGCGGCGGCGCGTTCAGCGGCTGAAAGCGCCCGCAGATCAGCACTGACGCCCAACCGTTGCTGGGGAGCGGCTGGCACGGCGTGCGGCAGAGCAGCCAAGCGCTGGGGCGGCTGCACCTGCTGCCGCCCCAGCAGGGCAGCGATGCTTAATAAAAGGATACCGGCAGCGAAAAGAAAGCGGGACGTGCGCCTGTTCATGCAGGTTATGCTACCACAGCATTCGATGTTTTGACGAATCAACCAAGTTCGGCTAGAATAGCAGAACTGGCCCGCGCCCTGCCGTAGATGGGAGCGGGCCAACTGCGCTGGCCCAAAGCGAGCCGGTGCATTTACCCAGTGATCAACGGCCCTTGCTGCACCGCGGCGGGCAGAGAACGATACAGAGAGGTTTTTTATGGACGATTTTACCCTGCAAATCGAGCCGCGCAACGCCACCGGCCACAAGGCCCGCCACCTGCGCGCCGAGGGCATGGTGCCCGCTGTAATCTATGGCGGCACTCAGCCGTCGCAGATGGTACAACTGCCGGCACGCGAGTTTGAACGCATGCTGAGCAAGGGCGGCACTAGCAACCTGCTGACGCTGCAAGGCGAAGGCTTCGGCAATACCCGTGTCCTGATCCGCGAGCTGCAACGCCATCCGGTGCGCCGCAATCTGCTGCATGTGGATTTTGTGCGCGTGGCCAGCAACCAGAAGATCACGATGGCCATACCCCTGCATGTCGTTGGCCACGCGCCGGCGATTGAGCTGGGAGCCATGCTGCTGCAAAACGCCGACAGCATCGAAATCAGTTGCCTGCCCGATGACCTGCCGCACGCCATCGAAGTGGATGTGACCGGTATGGCCGATGTACACGATCGCATCTATGCACGCGACCTGAAATTGCCGTCAGGCGTAGCGCTGGCCCATGCCGACAGCGGCGATGAGCCAGTGCTGCAGATGAGTTTGTCACGCGCCGCGGCCCATGCCGATGATGAAGAAGCCAGCGAAACCACAGGCGAAGTTGAGATCATCAACGAGCGCCGTAAGGACGCTGAGAAATAACAGCCGTCAAGAAGCGCCAGACCGAGTCCGGCATCGGGCACGGTCTGGAGACCGGCCCGAGCAGCAAGATACTCAAGAGATTGGCAACCAAAGCTCCGGCCGGCCTCTCCGGGATGGTTCTCAATCTTCAGACCGAGTCCGGCATCGGGCACGGTCTGGAGACCGGCCCGAGCAAGCCATCCTAAAAACTCCGGCCCGAGCAGCAAGATACTCAAGAGATTGGCAACCAAAGCTCCGGCCGGCCTCTCCGGGATGGTTCTCAATCTTCAGACCGAGTCCGGCATCGGGCACGGTCTGGAGACCGGCCCGAGCAAGCCATCCTAAAAACTCCGGCCCGAGCATCAGGACATGTGGCTCTGGCTGTCAATCTCTCAACGCTTATAAAGCCGAAGCCCTGATCAATTTTAGTATTGATCAGGGCTTCGGCTTTTTATGACATGCCAATAAAGGATACGCAGATCGTTCAGGCGCGTTCCACGGTGATGAGAGTCACTTCGGGGCGGCAGTTGAAGCGCAAGCGAATGCCCTCCCCCAGGCCGCGGGCAATATAAGTGGCGGCGCAGCCGTACTGAAACCAGCCGGACGAGCGACGACGCGACAAATGCGTGCCCTGAGTGTGCGGTGAGCCAAGCAACGGCAAGCGAATTTGGCCGCCATGCACATGACCACACAGTGCCAGGTCTACCTGCTGTAAGTGCGGTTCCAGCATCAGATCGGGGTTATGGGCCAGCAAAATGCGTAATGCGCCGTCGGTGGGCATATCCTGCATAGCCGCGCCGAGGTTGGGCGTGCCCTCCATCAGGTCATCCAGGCCAGCCAGCCAAAGATCGGCCCCCTGCTGCTGCACGCGCAGGTTGCTGTTTTCCAGCAGATGAATGCCCTGTTCCGCCAGCCGGCCGCGCAAAGTATCCAGATCGTTAACGTACTCGCCCAGATACAGCCGGTCGTTGGTGATCACGCGGCTCACCATTTCCAACGTGCGTTTGGTGGCGTGCTGCCATTGCTGGCCGGGGGGCGCCTCGCGCCAGGCCGTGCGCGCCGGGCCAAACCAACTGTACGAAGCGTAGTCATGATTACCCAGACAGGCGAAGGTGCCCAGCCGTGGCCGCGGTAGACGGGCGATGAAGTTCAGCGCAGCATCTATGCCGCCGTCATCGTGGACAAAATCACCGGTAACTGCAATCAGGTCAAGCGGTTCCGCGGCCAACAGGCGCAAAGTGTGTTCGATCTTCCAGCGCTCGATCAGGCCGTGGCCGGTGAAGTGCATATCAGAGATATGCAGGATGCGCAGGCCTTCAGCGGGGATGCCGGGTGCGGCCAGCCGCAAGCGCGTACGCGTGACCTGCACCCACAAGCGCTCTACCCAGCGGGCATAAGCCACCGTTGCCACCCCCGCGGCAATTCCCCATTTCAGCAAGGATTTCAATAAAGTCATAGTCTTTCGTTGGCTCGGTCGGAGATCAGCAACCATCCCCAAGAGGCCAACCACAGCTCACCGATTACCGCTCTCAAGCCCGCACCTGCCCATCACCGAACACCACCCACTTGTAGGTAGTCAGCTCTTGCAGGCCCATCGGCCCGCGGGCGTGGAGCTTCTGCGTACTCACCGCCACCTCTGCGCCCAAGCCAAGCTGACCGCCGTCGTTAAAGCGCGTGCTGGCGTTGACAAACACCGCGGCACTGTCTACGGCGTTGATAAAACGCATGGCGTTGCTGTAGTCCTCGGTGAGAATGCCATCAGAATGCGCAGTGCTGTGGGCAGCAATATGCTCGATGGCTTCGTCCATATCGCCCACCACCTTGATGCCCAGCACCAGGCGCATCCACTCTTGATCGAAGTCATCCGGCCCGGCGGGAAGCAGGCGCAAGCCGTGATCGCTCAGCCCGGCGTGATGAGCCAGGGCACGCTGCAAAATAACGTGCGCCGTGGGATCAGCACGCAGCTCCACCCCATCGGCTGCCAGCCGTGCGGCCAGTCCTGGCAAGAACTCAACGGCAACGGCGCGGTGTACCAACACCGTGTCCAGAGCATTGCACACGCTGGGACGCTGTGTCTTGGCGTTGTGGATGATCTCCAGCGCCTTGGGCTGATTAGCGCTAAGGTCTACAAAAAGATGGCAAATGCCCAGGCCACCGGTCATCACCGGCACAGTGGCCTGCTCGCGGCAGAGTTTGTGTAATGCTGCGCCGCCGCGTGGAATGATCATATCCACATAGGCATCCAAGCGCAGCAACCCGGTGATCAAACTGCGGTCCGTATTTTCCAGATAGAGAATGGCATCGGCGGGCAGGCCGGTGGTTTGCAGGGCTTGCCGGATCACCGCGGCCAACGCCAGATTGCTGCGCAGTGTTTCCTTGCCGCCGCGCAGAATCGCGGCATTGCCCGTCTTCAGGCTGAGCGCAGCCACGTCAATGGTCACATTAGGTCGCGCTTCGTAGATCACCCCCAGCACACCCAGGGGAGTGCGGCGACGAGCCACACGCAGGCCATTGGGCAAGGTACGGCCATCAAATTCCTGACCCACGGGGTCGGGCAGGGCCGCCACCTGACGCACATCCGCGGCCATAGCGTTCAGCCGCGCCGGGTTGAGCATCAACCGGTCCAGCAGCGCCGCAGAAAGGCCCGCAGCCGCACCATCAGCTACATCCAACGCATTGGCCGCCAAAACAGCCTGTTGTTGCTGCTCCATCTCGGCAGCGATAGCCAGCAGTGCGGCGTTTTTCTGCGCCGTCGGGGCGATAGCCAGCAGGCGTGCAGCCATTTTGGCGCGCCGGCCCAAGTCGGTAAGGGGAGATAAGGTCATGGCAAACTCTTCCTAATCAACGCTGCCCAATTGGGACGAGCTATCTCAATGCGAATATCTTCTTCCAGGGCCTGCAACTGGCTAACATCGGAACATTCCTGCGAAAGACCGCGGGTTGGTCGTCGTATTTTCCCATTATAGGTGATCTGCCTTTGCCGTCAAGGCACACGACGCAGGTCGGCGTAGTTCACCACTGACGCGCGCCGCCCATAATAGCTGTAGCTACTCTCCAGGCCGCGCAGCCGGGCGATGATCTCGGCGCTTTGGGGCAAACCGGCACGCACATAGTAGTAGTGCGTATCCAGCGGGTTGATGCCGTAAGCCGCAGCCAGCACATAGCCGCGCGCCTCGGCATAGCTGCGTAGCAGGCGCGTCATACGTTGCCAGGGAGTGTTGCCGGGCTGCTCGGCCAGCGGTGAAAAGAAGGCATGGAACATAATCACCGCGGGCTGCTCGGCGTCCAGCCGCTCCCAGGTGAGACCAGCGCGCGCGATCTGCACATCGTTCAGCCCCCAGGCATCCACCGTGCGCCAGCCCGAATAGAGCGGCAACAGCCCCGCTTCCGAAGTGACCAGCGTCAGCCCGTCGTCAGCATAGGCACGCAGGCTGATAGCCGCATCGTAACGCCCATCGCTGCGGCTGAGCGCCAACGAACCGTTGAACATCTGCATGTAGCCAAGCAGCCCGGCCAGCAGCAGCAGTGCGACCAGCCCCAATGTCAGCCGCAGGCGCGGCGACAGCGTAGCCCATGCAGGCAACCGCAAGGCCGCGTCGAGACCGGCAACCGAGCTAAACCAGGAAACCAGCAGCATGGGCAGGGTGGCGTACTGAAAGCGTCCACCAAAGTTCATTTCATCGGATAAAAAGAGAAACAAGAGAACAAAGCCAGCCACCGGCAGCAAATAAAACAGCGTGCTGCGCAGCGTCGCGCGCGCGCGTGCGCCCAGTGCCATCAACGGCAGCAGCGGCGCAGCCAGCCACAGCGTGCTTTTCAGCGACACCAGCAGGCCGTTCAGATAAAGCGCACCGCCACCCTTTTTGATGAACGGCGTGGGCAACGGATGGCCGAAATAGCTCCAGCGCCAAACAAAGAACGCGCCACCCAGCAGCCCAAAAACCAGCAGCACGGCCAACAAGGGGCGATGCAGCGTTCTCCAGCCGTAAAACAGGCCGATGGATGCCAACATCAGCAGCGTCAGCAACACACCTTCCGGGCGCATCAAGCCGGCAAGCAGGCCACATGCCGCAAACAGCCAGGCCCAGCCCCGCCGCGTCGGTTGCTGCACACTCAGCCAGGCAAAGCACCAGGTGAGGCAGGCCGCCAGGGCAAACAACGGTGTGCCAAAGCCCGCAGCCGCATAATACAGCCCCGGCCCCACCGCCAGGTAAAGCGCGGAGGCAAAGGCAGCCCACTGCGGGGCGCGATGCAGCCGACGCAATGCCACATAAACCAGCACCACCGTCAGGCCGTGCGCGGCTATGTCCAGGGAGCGCACGGCTTGCTCTACCGTCATCCCCAAACGCATCAGCCCAGCGGCCAGCAGCACCAACAAAAAGTCGGTGGCTCCATCCACCGGCGCCTGCCCAATGTTCCACACCACGCCGTGCCCCCCAGCCAAATGCTGAACATAGCGCATCAAAATGGCGGCGTCTTCCTCGGGATGCACGTTGAACGGCACAGCCAGGCGCGCAAACAGCGCCGTACCAAGCAGCAACAGCCCCAGCAGCAGGACATCGGTCTGCCACCCCCGCGCTTGTGATGAATAGTGTGTCGTCTCCATACACCCTCGTCTTTATCCGGCAGCTACAACAACACCAGATCGTCGCGATGCACCACTTCGGGGCTGTTTTCGTAGCCGAGAATGGCGGCAATCTCCTCGGAACGCCGCCCCTTGATCTGTTGCAGCGAGGCCGCGCCATAGCGCACCAGGCCGCGGGCGATCTCCTGTCCGTCAGCCGTGCAGATACGCACGGTGTCGCCGCGGGTAAAATCGCCCTGCACGCGGGTGATCCCCACCGGCAGCAAGCTGCGTCCCTGAGCCAGCAAAGCCGCGGCCGCGCCGGCATCTACCATCAAACTGCCCGCGGGAGCCGGCCCGCCCAGCAGCCAGCGCTTGCGGCTTTCCAGGCGATTAGCCAGCGCGTGAAAACGCGTACCCACGCGCTCACCGCGCGCCACGCGCAGCACCACATCGTCCACACTGCCCGCGGCGATCACCACCTCGGCCCCGCCGCGCTGGGCCAATTCAGCAGCGGCCAGCTTGGTGCTCATGCCACCTGTGCCCAACCCGCTACGTGAGCCGCCCGCGGCTGCGCGCAGGGCCGCATCTACCGCTCTGACCTCAGGAATGAGCTGCGCGGCGGGGTCGGTGCGAGGATCTGCGGTGAACAACCCCTGCTGGTCGGTGAGGATCAGCAACAGATCGGCCTCCACCAGGTTAGCGACCAGCGCCGAAAGGTTGTCGTTGTCGCCCAGCTTGATCTCTTCGGTAGACACGGCATCATTTTCATTGATGATGGGTACAATGCGTTCGGCCAGCAGGGCTTGCAGCGTATCGCGGGCATTCAGATAGCGGCTGCGCTGATCCAGATCGGCCCGGGTGAGCAGCACTTGTCCCACAATGATCCCGTAGATATCGAAAAACTGCTCGTAACAGGCCATCAGACGACTTTGGCCTACGGCAGCCAACATCTGCTTGGCGGGAATGCCTTGCGACAGGGTGTGCGCGGCCAGCCGTTCGCGCCCGGCACGAATGGCACCGGAGCTGACGACAATCACCTCCACGCCAGCCGCGTGCAGCGCGGCGCATTGCCGCGTCAGATCAAGAATGCGCGGACGATTAAGCTGAGGCGACCCCGCGGTCAGCACGCTGGTGCCCAGCTTCAGCACCAGCCGGCGAGAAGGAAAAGGAGGAGTAAAAGAAATCATACCCTTGAAAGTCTACAAAAACGTCCTACGTATCACGCATGGGGACTGCTCACTGCATTCGGACTAACAGCACTGAGAGCGTTTAGCTTGCCACACTTCGCGCAATGGTTTTGTTTACGGTCTATCCAGGCTGTCTGGTAACAGTGCGTGCCGGGCGCTCAGCAACCCATTATATGCAGACCAAGCAGTGTGCCAAACAATCCGCTCATTACTTGCCCGCCAAAGCGATTTAGCTGCTGACCAGCGCTGTGCTATACTCTTTGCTGATGAACGCAAAAACTCTTCACGTCCTCGAATTTGATAAAATCCTGCAGCGTCTGGCCGAACATACCAGCTTTTCAGCGGGCCGCGAGCTGGCATTGCGCACCATACCCACCGACGATATTCTGCTGGCGCGGCAATGGCTGGCCGAGACCACCGAAGCGCGCCGTCTGCTGGGCGAGCACAGCGATGTGCATCTGGGCGGCGTACACGATGTACGCCCCATGCTGCCGCTGGCCGAGCGCGGCGGCATTTTGCTGGCCAATGACCTGCTGGAGATTCGCAGCACCCTGCTGCGCGCCCGCGCCTTGCGCACCCTGCTCACCCGCCTGGAGACACGTTTTGCCAACCTGGCCGACATCGGCTTTCGTCTCGAACCGGTGCCTCACCTGGCCGATCAGATCGGCCAGGTGATCAACGAACGCGGCGATGTGTTGGACAATGCCAGCCCGCGGCTGGCGCGGCTGCGCGGCGAGATCAAGGTGGTGCAAGGGCGGCTGATGGAGCGGCTAAGCAAGCTGATCAGCTCCAGCGACACCGCCCAATACCTGCAAGAGGCGATTGTCACCCAGAGACAAGGGCGCTACGTCATCCCGCTGCGCGCCGAATTCAAGGGACGCATCCGCGGGCTGATCCACGACCAATCAGCCAGCGGCGCCACGCTGTTCATCGAGCCGTTTGGCGTGGTAGAGCTAAACAACGAGTGGCGCAAGCTGCAACTGGACGAACAAGAAGAAATCCGCCGCCTGCTGGCCGAGCTGAGCGACGCCGTGGGCAGCGATGCGCCTTCAATCCGCCAGACCGTGGACGCGCTGGCCCTGCTGGATCTCATCATCGCCCGCGCCCGCTATGCCGATGACCTGCGCGCCAGCGAGCCGGAACTGCGCGATTTTCAGCAACCCCGCCAGACGCGCCGCCGACCTCGGCCTCAACAGGGTGAGGCTGACCAGCCGACCGCAGCTTTTCGTCACCCGGGTTCCACGCTGCACCTGCGCCGCGCCCGCCATCCCTTGCTAGATCCCGACACAGTAGTGCCGATTGACGTCTACCTGGAGGACGATTACTTCGTCATCCTCGTCACCGGCCCCAACACCGGCGGCAAAACCGTAACTTTAAAGACCGTGGGCCTGCTGGTGCTGATGGCCCAATCCGGTTTGCATGTTCCGGCCAGTGACGGCTCTGTGCTGTCGTGCTTTGAAAGCATTTTTGCCGACATCGGTGATGAACAAAGCATCGAACAAAGCCTGTCTACCTTCTCCAGCCACCTTACCAACATCATCGCCATCCTCGACGAGGCCCACGACCGCAGTTTGGTGCTGCTGGATGAGTTGGGCGCGGGCACCGATCCCGAAGAAGGTTCGGCGCTGGCCCGTGCGCTGCTCGATTTCCTGGTGCAGCGCAGCGTCACCACGCTGGCCACCACTCACTATTCTGATCTGAAGATCTATGCGCACAGCACGCCCGGCGTGCGCAACGCCAGCGTAGAATTCAATGTAGAAACCCTTGGCCCCACCTATGAGCTGAGCATCGGCCTGCCGGGACGCTCCAACGCGCTGGCGATTGCTGCACGTCTGGGGCTATACCCGGCCATTGTGCAGGCCGCGCAGGCATTGGTACGCCCCGAATCCCTGGCGGCTGACAGCCTGCTGCACGAGATCAAGCAGACGCGTGAACAGCTGGAGGCCGAACGTGACGGCGCAGAACAAGCCCGTCGCCAGGCCGAGGCGCACGAAAAAACCCTGCGCCAACGGCTGGGCGAGATCGAGGAAGCGCGCCGCGAGCTGCTGGGCGAGGCACAAGCTAAGGCCGAGGCTGAGCTGGAGGCGCTGGCCGATGACCTGGAACGCGTGCGCCGTCAACTCGCAGGCGCGGGCGGTCACAGCACATCCACAGCCAGCACCCATCAGCAGATGCTAGCCGAAGCACAGCAGGTGCTGGAGCGTCGCCGCCGCGCGGCCGAAGCACTGGCGCCCGCGGCCACAGCCGCGCGACAGACCGCCGAACGCATCCCCTGGGCCGTGGGTGAAACCGCGTGGATCCCCAGCCTGCACGCCAGCGGCCAGATCGCAGCACTCAACCCCGCCGAGCAGGACGCCGAAGTGCAAATTGGCTCGTTTCGGATGCGGCTGCCGCTGAGCCGGCTGGTGCGCCGCGAGGGCGACGAGCCGCCTCCACCGGCCAAAGCAAAGCGGATCGCTCCGGCAGAGCCTGCCCCCGCCACCGCACCTGCCCCCCACGTCGGCTTGGAACTGGATGTACGTGGGGCCACCGTGGAGGAAATGCTACCTCGGCTGGAGAAATACCTCGACGATGCCTACCTGGGCATGATGCCCTGGGTGCAGATCATTCACGGCAAGGGCACAGGCGCATTGCGCGCTGCGGTGCGTAATATGCTGCGCGCTCACCCACTGGTAAAGAACTTCCGCGAAGGCGAGGCCAAAGAAGGCGGCGACGGCGTAACAATTGCCTATCTCGTTGGCCAATAAAACCTAACCCGATAAGAAACCGAACAATCAAGAAAGTATAGTTGGAGATCACAAGAGATGAACAACATGACCCCTGAAGAAGAGAAGATATTGCAGGTGTTTACGCGCGACGGCGAACTGTTGCAGATGCCAGCGCGACGCAACAAGCAGTTGGTGATTCTGCGCTGGGTGGTGGAACGCTTTGAACCGGACGTACAGTACCCGGAAAAACAGATGAATGAAATCCTGAAGCAGATTAACCCCGATTACTCTATGCTGCGCCGTTATC
Organism: uncultured Caldilineales bacterium; assembly: GCA_937907455.1. GTDB lineage: Bacteria > Chloroflexota > Anaerolineae > JAAEKA01 > JAAEKA01 > JAAEKA01. Next base: position 31,580 of record CALESQ010000047.1, on the reverse strand, counting down.
TGATAGATGCCGGGCTGATGCAGCGCGAAAACGGCATCTACCAGCGCCTAAACACCCCGCTGGAATCGCAAAGCTAGCTTTGCGACTCCAGACAAAAAAAGAGCGAGGCAGGCAAGCGCCTGCCTCGTTTTGCTTTGGGAACCAGCAAGCAGCGGCAAAACGCCACGCCTGAGGTTACGCTTGTTTCAGGCTGCCGGCCACCAGCTCCACAATGTCCTTGATCTCGATACCTTGATCAGCCTGCTTCGAGGCATCGGTGAGCATGGTGAGGCAGAAGGGGCAACCCACGGCGATAGTCTTTACATCGAGCGCGGCCGCTTCCTGATAGCGGGTCATGTTAACGGTAGCCGTGCCGTGCTCTTCCTCTTTCCACATCTGCGCACCACCGGCGCCACAGCAGAAGGACTGCTCGCCATGACGGGGCATCTCCACAAAGCTGCCATTGACGCCTTGCAGAGCCTGGCGCGGTGCGTTGACTACGCCGTTCATGCGGCCCAGATAACAGGGATCGTGCAAAGTAATGCCGCCTTTGACCGCACCGGCCAAGGGGCGCAGCTTGCCTTTTTCCATCATCTCAGCCATAAGCTCGGTGCTGTGAATAACCTGATAGTTGCCGCCGTACTGGTGATACTCCTTGCCCAGCGTGTGCATACAATGCGGGCAGGTGGTGACGATGCGCCTGGGCTTGTCGCCGCCCATAAATTCGTTCAAGGTTTCGATGTTAGCTGATGCCATCTCGAAGAAAAGGGCTTCGTTGCCGGAGCGCCGCGCCGAGTCGCCGGTGCAGTTCTCCATCTCGCCCAGCACCGCAAAGTTGGCGCCAGTGGCCTGCAACACCTCGGCAAAGGCGCGGGCAGTGCTCTGAGCGCGCATATCGTAGGAGGGGGCACAACCCACCCACCACAGCAGATCGAAGTCGGGGTTTTCTTCCACCGTGGGGATGTCCAGGCCATCAGCCCACTTCATGCGGTCGCGGCGAGCCAAATTCCACGGATTGCCGGAACGTTCCATACCCTTATACGCGGCTTGCAACTCGTGCGGGAAGTCGTTCTCCATCATCATCTGGTTGCGCCGCATGTACATCAGATCGAACATCGGCTCGTTGCCCACCGGGCACACCTGCACGCAGGCGCCGCAGGCAGTGCAGGCCCATAGCGCCGACTTGCTGAGCGCATAGTCCAGCAGCGGATCGGTGGAACCGCCGTTGGCAATGTCTGTGCTGTGCGCGTTGATGTACATGCGCTTGTTGATCTCCAGCGCGGAGGGAGACAGCTCTTTGCCGGTGGTATAGGCCGGGCATACATCCTGGCAGCGGTTGCACATAATGCAGGAATAGGCATCCAGCACATGCTTCCAGGGCAGTTCTTCCAGTTTGGCGACCCCGAACTGCTCGATGGTCTCATCCTCCATATTGATCGGCTCCAACTCGCCCAGCGAGGTGCGCTTGGGCTTGAACAGGAAGTTCAGGCCGGACATCATCAGGTGGATGTGTTTGGTGTAGGGGAAATAGGGCACAAAGGCCAAAATCAGGCCGAGAGCAATCCACCAGGCCAGGTGTTGCAGCACGTTGAGGGTGCCGTGGCTCATGCCGCCCCAAAGCGCGCTCACCACACTGGCAAAGGGCTGCCAGCGGTCGGCGTGCTGAGCCACCTCGAAGCTTTCGCCCAGGAAGCGAAAGCCGATGTGCGCCAGGATGAACAGGCCGACGATGAGCGAGTCGCGGCGAATGCGGCCGTTTTTGACCTGCTCGGTCAGCTTGATGTTATCGTGATAAGTCAGCTCGCGGGCGTTGAAGACGAAACGGCGCAACAGGAACCAGGCCATCGCCACCAGCGCACCCACACTGAGCACATCAGCGATCAGGCGATAGATGTTGCCGATTGCCCCCGGAACCACCCAACCGGTGAAGCCGCGCAGCACATCCAACGCATTCACCAGGAAGTAGAACATGAAGGCCCAGGCGATCAGCGCGTGCATGAAGCTGGCACCGGGACGGGCGCGCCAGGTGGGCAGCAGGCCGATCCACTGCACTGCGGCGTTCCACAAGCGTTGTGGAATCTCTTTCAGGGGCAGCTCGCCCTGGCCGCGCTGAATGATGCGAAATACTTTTTTGAATCCCAAATAGCCGTAGTACAACGATGCGGCTGCGGCTATGACAAACAGGATCATTTCAATGACAGTAAGTCGGAACATGAGGGGGTCTCCTTCCAGGGAGAAGCTGGCTGGCAAAAGGGGGGCAGGATGCGTGACGGTCTGAGTGTACCGCAAATTGGCAGGGCTGACTATGACCTGCATCATACACCGGTGCATGTGTTTGCTATTTGTGGCGCATTATACAAGAACGGCACGGATCATACAAATCTGTGACGCATCGCGTCATGTTACTGTTCTCCCTGCGGGTAAAAGACTGAATTTTGCACCGCGGCCAAATCAGGCTACACTGCGCGCATGGAACCCACCCCAGCCTTTGTCTACATCGTGCGCTGTGCAGATGGGACGCTTTACACCGGTTGGACCTACGACGTAACCCGCCGCGTGGCGATGCACAACGCGGGCCGCGGTGCGGCCTACACGCGACAGCGCGGGCCGGTAACACTGGTCTACCACGAAACACAACCGGATCGCTCTGCAGCACTGCGCCGCGAGGAAGAGATTAAACGCAAAGGCCGCGCCTACAAAGAGCGACTGATGCGCCAGGGGATGGCAGGGGAGGAGTTGAGAGTTGAGAATGAGTAGCAGCAGGCCCTCCGCTGGTTGAGGTGGCCGTCTGTGCTTCTGAACTGTATACTGGTTGCTATTTACTGGTTACTGATGCGGGTTCCGCCGGCATCTGCTGCGCCGAGCAAGGCCCGCGTGATCGCGCCGGTGCGCAAACCCGACACCAAATGCACTGCCAGTTCCGGCTGTGCCTGCACCAGCGCGCACATCTCGGTGACTTTGCTCACCATGCCGCCGGTGACATCTATCCCATGCGAACCACCCAGCAGCGCACGCAGTTGCGGCAGATCAGCCGGTGTGATGAGCGGCCACGGCGTAGCCTCCGGCTGGCGCAGCGGATCGGCGCTGTACACGCCATCCACCGCACCGGCCAACACGATGCGCACCGGACGTAGCCGCGGGGCCAGCCAGGCAAACAGCTCTTCGGTAGAGGCGATAGTGCCGCCGCGCTTGCCATCCAGCACAGCATCGCCATAGACCAACGGCACCAGGCCGCGTTGCAGGGCAGCTTGCAGCAACTCCGTAGGCCAGGCAGCCAGCACGCCAGCCTCGCCCCAGGCCGCGGCAGAGGGTTGCAGCGACCAGGCGGGCAGCCCGGCATCAAGCAGCGCCGCGATCACCCGCCGGTTGAGCCGCGCCGCGGCATCGGCTACCTCGGCAAACCCCAGCCAGCCGGCCGCACCATCAACCCCTGCGCGCGTACCATGTCGCCGCGCGGCCACATGACCAAACGAGCCACTGCCGTGGCCGATCAGCAAGCGCAGTTGCGGTGCGTGCTGCCGCGCCGCAGCGATCTCCGCGGCCAGCCGGTGCAGACGCTCGACGTACACCGTTTCAGCCTGCGTCTTGTCGGTAAGCAACGAGCCGCCCAGCTTGAGAAAAACCAGTTCAGCGCTGCTCATGCCGGTGCCTCTTCAAACACCTCAACCGCGCCATCGCTGACAATCACCCAATCGCCGTCACGCAGCAAGCCAATCGCCAGTTGGTCCACCATGGGGATATCGGCAATCAGTGCGCCTACCGCTACAATCGCTTCGCTCTGCGCGTTGAGGATGGCCGCGGGAGCCACACCATTGCGCGCCAGGCGCAAAATCGTATAGGAACCAACCGTGCTACCCTTGCCGGTGGGAAAAACCAACACGCGTCCCGCCACTGACTGACCAAACAAGGGATGATTTGGCTCTACCACAACACCGCTATCGGGATCAACGCCGCCGAGGAAACCGATTGGCTCAGACGACACCAGAGCACGGCCAGCGGCCTGACCGCCGCGGATAACGCGTCCTTGCATTCGGGTGGAAACAGGCATGGGAGAAAATCCTTGATTTCAATGCCGCTTGAGGTGCGCCGCGGCTGGTTACTCAACCAACCTACGGCCTGCTGCTCACAATAGCGGCCAGCAACGCCTCGTCCAGCCGAGGCGAGACGGTGCGCGGATCAAAACAAAGCGCGCCGTTGGTGATGCGCGCCACCACCGCGGGGCTTCCGGCACGCAAGCGCGCGGCCCAGGCATCAGGACCCGCGGTTTCCAGACAAAGCAACTGCGTTGGCAGAGTTTCTGCAGGCAGCGAACCGCCACCCACGGTAGATTGCCCCGGTTCGACGCGTGCAACCAGGCCCGCGGCCTGCAACTGCACGGCCCAACGTGCAGCCCGCTCAGTGATTGCGCCTAGAGGCTGTGCCATCATCTGCCACACCGGAATATGCTGTTCGGCCTGGCCCAACAGATAGTGTGTGAGTGTGGCGGCCAGCGCGGCCAACGTGGTCTTGTCTACACGCAAGGCGCGCGTCAGCGGATGACGGCGCAACCGGGCCACCAGCGCGGCCTGACCCACAATCAGCCCGGCCTGCGGCCCTCCCAACAGCTTGTCGCCGCTGAAGGTCACCAGAGATGCCCCCGCCTGCACGCTTTCCTGCACGCTGGGTTCATGGGGCAGGCCCAGGGTCGCGGTATCCAACAGCGTGCCGCTGCCCAGATCGTCAATCACCGGCAGGTGGTGTTGATGCCCCAACGCCACCAACTCGGCCAGGCTCACCTCGCTGGTGAAGCCGATCTGGCGAAAATTCGAGCTGTGAACGCGCAGCAGCGCCGCAGTCTGCGGGCTGATGGCTTCGGCATAGTCGTGCAGATGGGTGCGATTAGTGGTTCCCACCTCGACCAAGGTGGCTCCGCTGGTTTGCAGCACATCAGGGATGCGAAAACCGCCGCCGATCTCCACCAACTGCCCGCGCGAGATGATCACCTCACGCCCGCGCGCCAGCGCAGAGAGGCAGAGCAACACCGCCGCCGCGTTGTTGTTGACCACCAGCGCATCCTCGGCGCCGGTGAGTTGGCGCAGCAACCCCACAGCATGATCATAGCGTGAGCCGCGTTCTCCCGCCGCCAAGTCGTATTCCAGGTTTGAATAGTCCTCAGCCGCATCCTGCATGGCCCGCAGTGCCGCGCGGCTGAGCGGCGCGCGCCCCAGGTTGGTATGAACAATCACCCCGGTGGCGTTGATCACCGGGTAAATGGTGGGACGAACGGCCTCAGTCAGCATTGCCAGCAACTGCCCAACCAGATCAGCCAACTCAGGCGCAGAGTCTGTGCCGTGCAGCAAAGCCGTGCGCGTCCTATCCAACAGATGACGCGCCCGATCCACCACAAGCGGGTGACCATAGGTCAGGCGCGCCTGCCTGATCTGGGGCTGTTGCAACAAACGGTCAATGCTGGGAAGATGGCGAAGCGCGGTCTGAGACATGGCAGGGTAAATAAAAAACCGTCGGCCACCTGGCCGACGGCCTCTATAAAGAACCGATCTGAGAATAATTGCTTTGGCTGGCCCTGCGAGATAGTTCCCTGACTGCAACCAAGCCATTGCCAAATTACTCCCAAGCGTATATCAAACAAAAAGTGGGCATAACAGGACTCGAACCTGTGACATCTTCCTTGTAAGGGAAGCGCTCTAACCAGCTGAGCTATACGCCCGTGCTGAAGGATTATACGTGGCCTGCATACTGGTGTCAAATAAAAAGCGTGGTACAATGACCCAGCTATGCCTACCAACGCCTGGCAAGACTATGCCTTGCTCGACAGCGGCGATGGCCGCAAACTGGAGCGCTTCGGCCCGGTAACGTTGATCCGCCCAGAGGCGCAAGCCGACTGGCGTCCGGCGCTGCCTGGCGGTGTCTGGGCCGCGGCCGATGCCGAATTTATAGCCGCCAGCCGCGGCCAGGCGGCACACTGGCGCTATCGCCGCCCGCTGCACCAGCCGTGGACGCTGCACTATGGCACGCTGCGCTTTAGCGTGCAAGCGCGCGAGTCGCGGCAAGTGGGCGTATTCCCCGAAAACGCTGCTCAGTGGGATTGGTTGGCCGTGCAGATTGCCGCGGCACAGCACGCGGCAGCGCCGCCGCTGCAGGTACTCAACCTCTTTGGCTACACCGGCCTGGCCAGCCTGGCCGCCGCTGCCGTCGGTGCGCACGTCACCCATGTAGACGCCTCGAAAAAGGCCGTGGCCTGGGCGCGGGCTAACCAACGCCTGTCCGGCCTGGCAGACCATCCCATTCGCTGGATTATCGAGGATGCCCTGACCTATTTACGCCGTGAGCAGCGCCGTGGCATGCGTTACCACGGCATTGTGCTGGACCCGCCCGCGTTTGGTCGCGGCCCCGATGGACAGATCTGGCAGTTCGAACGGCTTTTCCCCTACCTGATCGAAGCCTGCCGTGCCGTGCTAAGCCCCTCACCCCGCTTTGTGCTGGCTACCGTCTACACCAAAACGATGACAGAAGCCGCTTTGCAGCAGACAATGGCCGTGCTGGGGCCGGTGCAAACGGGTCGGCTGACCACCACCGAGCAAAGCGCAGGCCGCGTGCTGTCCAATGCCTGGTACGCCCGCTGGCAGGCGCAGCCCCTGTGAACAGCGACGAACCTTTCTTTGCGCAACCACTTATGACCTCTTTCGATCCTGCCATTCTTGCTGTTGATCCTGAGCGCCGAGCGCGCATTTTGCTGGTGTTGCAGGCCGCGCTGGATGCCGTAGCCCCCGGACCGGCAGTGCAGCGCGCCCTCACCGGCCCGGCCGCGCCTGATCTGAGCCGCTTCCACCGGGTGCTGCTGCTGGGCTTCGGCAAGGCAGCTGTGCCGATGGGCGCGGCTGCCTGCGCCGCCCTGGGTCGGGTAGATGCCGGTGTGCTGGTGACCAAGCACGGTCACGCCGCGGGAGCCGAGGCACTGCCGCCCGCGGTGGCGGTGTATCAGGCCGGCCATCCCGTACCTGACGAGGCAGGCGTAACCGCGGCCGCGGCAGTGGCCGCACTGGCTGCCAGCGCCACCGCTGACGATCTGGTGCTGTGCGTGGTGTCGGGTGGCGGTTCGGCGCTGCTCACCCTGCCAGCGCCCGGCCTCAGCCTGAACGATCTGCAAGCGGTTACTGCGGCGTTGTTGCGCTGCGGCGCACCCATCCACGAAATCAATGCCGTGCGCAAGCATCTCGAACAGCTCAAGGGTGGACAATTGGCGCGGCTGGCAGCACCGGCTACACTGCTCACCCTGGTGTTGTCTGATGTGGTGGGCAGCCCGCTGGATGTGATCGCTTCCGGCCCGACCATACCAGATAGCTCCTGCTGGCAGGAGGTAGCGGCGATTGTGCAGCGCTACGATCTGGCTGCGGCGCTGCCTGCGGCGGTATTGCAGCGCGTAGAGCAAGGCAGCCGCGGCCTGTTGGCCGATACACCCAAGGCAGATGATGCCGTGTTCCGCGGCAGTCGCACGGAAATTGTAGCCGATAACGCCATCGCTGCGCAGGCGGCTTGCCGTGCAGCGCAGGCCGCCGGTTTTCAAGCGCAGATCCTCACCACCTTTTTAGAAGGCGAAGCGCGCGACGCGGCCAAACTGGCTGTTGCACTGGGCCGCGAAGTGCTGACGCACGCGCGCCCTCTGACTGCGCCTGCCTGTTTGCTGCTGGGCGGCGAAACCACCGTTACCCTGCGCGGGCAGGGCCGTGGCGGGCGCAACCAGGAATTGGCGCTGGCTGCGGCGCTGACGCTGGCGCGCATTCCCGGCGGCGAACGCCTGGTGTTGGCGGCGCTAGCCAGCGACGGCAGCGATGGCCCCACCGACAGCGCCGGTGCTCTGGCCGATGCCGGCACGGTGGGGCGCGGCGCTGCGCTTGGTTTGGATGCAGAAACGCACCTGGCAGGCAACGATGCCTATCCCTTTTTAACCGCCAGCGGTGACTTGCTGCGCAGTGGACCGACACAAACCAATGTCAACGACCTGTTGGCCCTGTTTGTCTTCTAACAAAACCGGATGGCAAAACTTTCCCCCGCTCGCTGGAACGACACAGCAGAAGCCTGGTTTGCCCGCGGCGACCACATCACCCGCGGCGCATTGAGCCTGGTGCGCGACATGCTGCGTTCGGCAGGTGCGGCGCGGCTGGGACAGGCCGCGGCTGCGCTGGCCTATTACGGCCTGTTTTCGCTGTTTCCGCTGATTTTGCTGCTGATCAGCGCGCTCAACCTGTTTGTCTCACCGCGCGAAACCGAACGGGTGATCACTCTGGTGCTGACCGAAGTGCTGCCGGATACACAAAACGTTAAAGCCTTTGTGCTGGATGGCGTGCAAGCCGTGTACAGCACCCGCGGCGAAGTCACCGTAATCAGCCTATTGGCCTTGCTGTGGTCGGCTTCGGGCCTGTTCACAAACCTTACGGCCAACATTGATCTAGCCTGGGCTGATACGCGACGCGCCCGTGCGCTGAAATCACGTCTGGTCGGCCTGACGATGGTGCTGGTGGTATATCTGGGCCTGATTGCGCTGCTGTTGCTCTCCACCACCCTGGGCATTCTGCGTTTCCGCTCTAATGATCTTCTTGCCGTGCTGGGGCTGAATGAACCGCCGTTGCGTGCAGTAACAACCAGCCTAATCCCCTGGCTGGTGATGGTGATGGTCTTCTATGGCATGTACCGTTGGGCCCCACGTGCCCAGGTGCCGCGGCGTATTGCGCTGATCAGCGCGCTCTTTGCCGCAGTGGCCGTGCAAGCGATCAACTGGGGGTTTACCTGGTATTTGCGCAGCGGCTTTGCCAACTACGCCAGCGTTTACGGCCCACTAACCACCATCATCGTGCTGATCTTTTGGTTCTATCTGGCTGCGGCTGCGGTGCTATTGGGCGCACACTTGGGCGCCGCCTTGAACCGAGCAAGGGAAAAGGGTTGAGTTTTAAGGGGAAAGCACCTCGTAAACAAGGTTAGTGGGCGAAGTTAGGCAAGCTAAACGCTCTGATTGCTGTCACTCCGAACGCAGTGAGGACTCTCCCGTGCGCTGATGAGGGCTTCTTCGGCGCTGGCGGGCCTCGGAATGACAGGCTACCCGCCCCCTGCCACAGGCAAAAACTTGATTTACCGTGTACTCAGTCTATCGTTACCAGGGGACGTAGCTTTTCCAGCGTGGCCGCGCCGATGCCCTTAACATTGTCCAGCTCTTCAATGCTGCGGAAAGGCCCGTGCTGGTTGCGGTAATCTACAATAGCTTGTGCAGTGACGGCCCCAATGGCGGGCAACGTTTCCAGCGCGACCACATCCGCAGTGTTGAGGTTGATCAGCGCGGCTGGGGCGGCGGCAGGTATCTCGGCCGGGCTGCGCTGCGGCACAGTGGTGGAGGCGGAGGCCGCAGGCACAGGAAGCGCAGTGGCCTGGGCCTGCGTGGGGGTGGGTGCGGGTGTCCAGGTTGCTGGAGGTGGCTGCACAGCAAAGGCCACCGGTTGAGGACTGCGCGCCAACACCAGGGCCGCAGCAACTCCGCTCCACAGCAGCGAGGTCAGCAGCACAGCCAGCAACACCGGACGAGCGCCACCAGAGGCAGCTTTATCTGCTACATCTTGTTTTTGCTCTTCGCCTCGCGCCCTGCGTGCCATGGATCAGATCCCTCCGTGGTGGTGATGGCAGTTGGATTGCCGGCTTCCACAGCTAGCTGGGTGAGATCAGCCAGCACCTCTGACAATTCTGCCTGTGTATGCAGCTTGCCCGCCACTGTCAGTACCTCTTGTTGCTCTTGTTGCAAATGAAAAGAGCGCCCACTGCGTACCAAATCCTGCCGCTGACCGGGAACTATCTCGCGGGTGGCGGTGAAACGCCATCGTCCGCGACTGTCAATCACCAGGTTGCAAATGCCGCGGCCTGCCGGATGGGTGCGCCGGGCGGCAATTTCGCCAATCAGATCACTGGCATAGGCATCCCATCCCGCTTCCTGCAAATGCTGGCACAATCCGAACAGGTCCAAACTGTTTTTCCTGGCTGCCGAATGGCTCATCGTGTTTACTCCCTTGTAGACACACTGCCGGCGGATCGTTGTTGGGTCAGCCTGCCTGCTGGCGGCGACCAATAGCGATCAAGGCACCTCAACGGCGCCTTGATCGGTGGTGGGGTGTGTCTGGCATTGACACAAGTTGTTGAGTTAAACTGGTTGCGTTCAGGACGGCTCGTCGTTGCCTGCCAGGGCGCTGAACGCCTTCATAAACTCCAGTGGAATAGGGAAGATGATGGTGGAGTTCTTTTCCGCAGCGATTTCGGTGAGAGTTTGCAGGTAGCGCAGTTGAATAGCTACCGGCTGCTGCGCGATGGTAGCCGCAGCGTCCTGCAACTGCTGTGCAGCCTCGAACTCACCGGAGGCATGGATGATCTTGGCGCGTTTTTCGCGTTCAGCCTCGGCCTGGCGAGCCATCGAACGCTTCATGCCTTCCGGCAGCTCCACATCCTTGACCTCAACAATACTTACCTTGATGCCCCACGGCTCGGTGGCTTCATCAATGATCTTTTGCAGTTTTTGGTTGATGCGCTCGCGGTGCGCCAACACCTCGTCCAGATCGCTTTGGCCGAGTACGTTGCGCAGCGTGGTTTGGGCGATGTTCCAGGTCGCGCGTTTGTAGTCCTCGATAGCCACAATAGCGCGCGCGGCATCCTGCACCTGAAAATAAACCACTGCATTGACCTTGACGGTGACGTTGTCGCGAGTGATCGCTTCCTGAGCGGGCACATCCAGCGTGACCGTGCGCAAGTCCACAACCGCCAGACGGTCAATAAAGGGAATGATCAGCACTACACCGGGGCCGCGCACACCGGCCAATCGCCCCAAACGAAACAGCACCCCGCGTTCGTATTCTTTCAAAATCTTCACTGCCATAGACAGCATGAAGAACAGCAGGATGAAAAAGATAATCGGAAGTCCCAAAAGCTCCATGACAAACTCCTTTGGTGCAAGCCCGCCAAACGGGGATGACAGGGTAAACTGGTGACAAGCTGCATCGCACAGCCGATCAACTACTGTGCTATTATACCGCGTTTTTCCGCCAACGCCAACACTGCGGCAGGCGGTTTGGTGCTGGTTGTCATTCGTGCTACACTGCACAGCAACGAACCTTTTTACATGCCTCAGCGTTTAAACTCTGTGATGAATCAAAACAACTCTTCTTCGCCCTTTCCTTCTCAACCGCCGCGCCGCCCCAGTCGCACCGTGGGGAGTGTTCCCCCGCCGGTAAACGCGCCCGGCAGCGGCAGCTACTATGCTCCTGGCAGCCCAGCCTCGGCTGCGCCACCACCGTCGCCGCAGCGCCGCGGCTCACCGCGGCTGAACGGTGTGCTGCTGGGCCTTGCCCTCTTCTTGCTGCTGCTGCTGATCGGCCTGGGCGTGACCGCGCTGGGCTATGTAGCGGTAGCGCGCACCCTGCCCTCGGCTGATCGCTTGCCCGAGCTGACTGCCTTCGGCCAAAACACGCGCATCTACGCCCGCGACGGCAGCCTGTTGCAGGAACCGCTGGCGCCGGACGATCCCGAAGCGGGTCTGCGTACTCATGTGAGCATTAACGAAATCTCGCCCTATCTGCTGGCCGCCGTGGTAGCCACCGAAGACGCCAATTTTTACCGCCACCGCGGCATTGACCCGATTGCCCTGGGTCGTGCCATTTTCCGCGCCCTGCAAAGCCAGGGGCCGGTGGTAGGCACAAGCACGATCAGCCAGCAGCTTGCCAAGCTGGTCTTCCTTTCCTCTGAACGCACCATGACGCGCAAGATCAAGGAAGCCATTCTGTCGGCGGAAATCACGCGGCGCTTCTCCAAGGACATCATCCTGGAGACCTACCTGAACGAAATCTACTACGGTAACCTGGCCTACGGCATCGGTGCAGCCTCGCAGCTTTATTTCAACAAGCCTGCCATAGACCTGACGCTGGCAGAAGCTGCCCTGCTGGCCGGGCTGCCGCAATCACCGGCCAGCTACGACCCGCTGCAAAACCCCGAAGCAGCCAAAGCACGCCAGGCTGCGGTACTGCGCCTGATGGTGGAAGCAGAGGCTATTACGCCGGCAGAGGCCGATGCAGCCTGGGCCGAGCCGCTCACCTATTACGGTTTGGGGCTGGAAAACACCCGCCTGGAGCGAGCCCCGCACTTTGTGATGACCGTGCGCAGCGACATCGAACAGCGCTACGGGCCGGAGTTGCTTTATCGCGGTGGCTTGCAGATCTACACCTCGCTGGATCCGCGGCTGCAAAGCGAGGCGGAAGCGCAGGTGCGCCAGGGTGTGGCCGAGTTGCAGGGCCGCCGCGTGAGCAATGGCGCATTGGTGGCGCTCAACCCGCGCAGCGGTGAGATACTGGCTATGGTTGGCTCGGTAGACTTCAACGATGTTGAGATCAGCGGGCAGGTTAATGTGGCGCTCTCACCGCGCCAGCCCGGCTCTACCATCAAGCCCTTCACCTATCTGGCTACGTTTGAGCGCGCTGAAGGCTGGTGGACCCCGGCCACGTTGATTGATGATGTACGCACGGAATTCGACGATGGGCCAGGCCGCCCGCCCTATGTGCCGGTGAACTACGATGGCCGCGACCATGGCCGCATCAGCGTGCGCGCCGCGCTGGCTCGCTCCTACAACATCCCCGCGGTGAAGGCACTGCAACTGGTAGGCGTGGATGCCCTGCTGCGCGTGGCTGAACGCTTTGGCATGACCACGCTGACGCGCCCAGGCCATCCACCCTACGGCCTGGCGCTCACTCTGGGCGGCGGTGAGGTAACGCTGCTGGAGATGACCAGCGCCTATGGCGCGCTGGCTAATGGGGGTCTCTACACCCCTCCCAACCCGATTCTCTGCGTGCTTGATGCCGACGGCATAGCGCTGGAGCGGGCCGAAGGCGCCGATCTGCCGGATGCCTGCCGCAACGCGCCTTTGGCTTCACAGCCCACTACCCGCGCCGCCGAGGCGCAGCGCGCGGCAACTCCGCAACACAGCTACCTGATCACCGATATTCTCAGCGACAACGATGCCCGCATTGCTGCCTTCGGGGCCAACTCGTGGCTGCAACTGGACCGCCCCGCCGCGGTGAAAACCGGCACCACCAATGATGTGCGCGACATCTGGACGGTAGGCTATACACCGCAACTGGTGACCGGCGTTTGGGTAGGTAATGCAGATGGCACGGCTATGGATGACAGTCTGTCGGGTGTGGCCGGGGCCGGGCCGATCTGGAACCGCTTTATGCGCGCGGCGCTGGCCGACACCCCGGCGCAGGCGTTCAGCCGTCCCACCGGCATTATCGAGATGGAGATTTGCACCAGCACCGGCGCGCCGCCCGATGCTTCCTGCCCGCCTGATCAGCGGCGCATGGAGTTGTTTGTGGCCGATCAGGCCCCCGCGCCCGGCACACCATCGGCCCCCACCGCCACAGCACTGCCTCAGGCCGTGTATCTCTCTGCACCCGGCAACGGGGCAACGCTCACCACCATCACCACCATCCGCGGCAGCGCCAGTCTGGCTGACTTCGACTATTACCTGGTAGAGTACGGCGAGAGCTTCACACCCGGCGCGTGGGGCGTGGTAGCCGGGCCGATAACGCAGCCCGTGTTGGATGGTGACCTGGCGCAGTGGGATGTGAGCGCGCTAAGCGATGGCCCCTATGTGGTGCGTGTGGTGGCAGTGGATCGTCAGGGGCGACGCGTGGAGTCGGCGGCTGTGCCGGTGATGGTAGCACTACCTACGGCAGAACCATCACCTACCGAAACCGCCACCGAAACGCCCACGCCAGAGCCGCTGGAGACTGAAACGCCCGTGCCGCTGGAGACCGCAACCCCTGCGCCTGACCCAACACCACTGCTGCCTGCGGTGGTGGCGCAAATCCTCACCCCGCTGGAGGGCAGCACGGTAAGCGGCGTTACGGAGGTACTGGGGCTAGCCACCGGCACGGCCTTTGCCAGCTACAGCCTGCAACTGGCGGCAGATGGTAACTGGGTGGCGGCGATACCAGGTGAGCCGGTGGTAACCAACCAGGGACTAGGTTTTCTGGGCAGTTGGGATACCACGTTGTGGCCGAATGGAACCGTCAGCCTGCGCCTGGTGGTTAATGGCGTTAACGGTGAAAGCACCATCAGCCAGGTGCAGGTGGTGATCGCTAACTAGCCTGCGCGCCTACCGACTGAATCCCCGCATCCAACGGGTGAAAAGAACCTGAAAGAGAAAGCACGATGCCTGACCAACTGATCAACGCCCTCAACAGCGTGCCTCTGCCGGCCTATGTAGCGCCGGAGCAGCGGCCTGCCATGGGGCAACTGAACGACCGCCTGTATGCTATGCAAGAAGCCATCCTGCGCGGGCAGCTTGATCAACTGGCCGCGCAGCAAGGCCTGGCTGCCGCGTTGCGCGCCCTGTACGATCAGCAGGTAGATATTGGCTTCATTCAGGATGACCTGAGCCAGGTGAGCTATTTCCGCTACCGCGCGCCGCAGGACAACGGCCAGCACTTCTTCATTGTGCAGTTCAACCCGCGCCGCGCCGAGCGCTTCAAGGGCGCAGGGCGCACGGCCATCCCGCGCGGTGCGCAGGCGCGCGGGCAAAGCGATACCTCGTGCTATCTGTGTATTGACAACATTCGCTGGCAACACCGCGGGGTACAAAGCTATTATCAGTTCCCCATCAACGGCCATATCTACACCGCCCTGTGCAACCCTTTCCCCTTCACGCGCACTCACCTCACTATGGCAGCGGGTGAACACCTGCCGCAAAGTTTTCATGTGTCTGGTGATGCCGCCCAAACCGAGCTGCGCATCCGCCGCATTGTCACCGACCTCTACGCGCTGGTGAAGCAACTGCCGACCTTTGTCGGTTTCTACAACGGAGCGGGCGCAGGAGCCAGCATTGAAAAGCACCTGCATTTTCATTTCTTCGAGATTGCCGACGGCCACGGCCGTTTTCCGATTCAGAACGCGGCTGCGCTTTCGGCGGCGGCATCGAACGGTGATCCGGCGCAGGCAACCACGGTAACGGCTATCGCGGGCTATCCGCTCATCGCGTATCAGATCCGCGGGCCTGAGCCAAAAGCGATTGAAGCCGCGGTAGAGCTGGCTGTGACCTGGGACCAAGAAGCAGGCGAGGCGGCCTCAGCCAATATCATCGCCCTGTGGGAAGATGACGGCGTATCGCTGTATTTCGTGCCGCGCAACAAGTTCTACACCCGCTCACCGGGGCTGGCGGGCATGGTCGCCGGGCTGGAGACGCTGGGCGAATTCATCTTCTCTACCCCAGACGAGCAGCGCGCCATCAGCGAACAGCGCGTGAGCTATGATTATCTCTGGCGCATTCTGGAAGCAGTGCGACCTGCGGAAGGGGGATGAAGGGGTAAGGGAGTGAGGGGTGAAGGCTGTTGAGGTATTTCTGTTGGGCATGAAAAGAAGTTCTTCGGCCAACCGTTCAGAACGCCAGACAGAAACGCCCTCTTCACATCCAGCTTATGACGGTTTGACAGGGGGAGCATGTCATGCTATGATAGCCGCTGTCTTATTTAGCACTCTCGCTATACGAGTGCTAAATAAGCCATCAACTTGACAGATTGATTATTGGAGCCACAAGCGCGTGAATTTTCTGAACCAGCGCCGCCAAACCGTACTGGCTATTGTTGTGCAGGAATATATCGCAACAGCCCAGCCGGTTGGGTCAAAGGCTGTGGTAGATGAATATGCCTTCAAAATCAGCCCGGCTACCATCCGCAACGAGATGAAAGCGCTGGAAGAACAGGGCTATTTGACGCATCCTCACACCTCGGCGGGCCGCGTGCCCACGGAAGAGGGCTATCGCTACTTTGTCCAGCATTTGCTGCCCGATCAACCCCTCACCCAGGAAGACCAGGTTACCATCCAACACCTGTTTCACCAGGTAGGACGCGAAAGCGATCAGTGGGCGCAACTGGCTGCGGCCGTGCTGGCTCATGCGTCGCAAATGGGCGCGCTGGTCACCCCGCTACGCTCAGAGCGCTGCCGCTTCAAGCACGTCGAGCTGGTGGAGGTGCGCGAAGGGCTGGTGCTGTTGGTGCTGGTGCTGCAACAAGGCATTGTACGTCAACAAACCCTTGATATGGCGCTACGGATCAGCCAGGAAGAGCTGAGCACACTATCCAACCAACTGAATTCGCTGCTGGCCGGACTTACGGCGCGTAATCTGGAACAGCGCCGCCCTCTGTTGCCCGAATGGGGCCAGCATGTACTCACAGTGATTGCCAACCTGATGGCCCGCGAAGACAACCCAGGCAACGAACAGATCTTCCGCGAGGGCCTCTCGCAGGTGTTGATGCAGCCCGAATTCTCGCTAGCCGAGGATGCCCAACAACTGGTAACCATCCTGGAGCAACCCCCCTTGCTCGGTTCGATCTTCTCGGCGATTCGCGCACACGACGGCGTGCAGATCCTCATCGGCGGCGATGGCCGCTACGAGCCGCTGCGCTCTCTCAGTCTGGTATTGGCGCGTTACGGCTCTGCTGAAAACGCCAGCGGTGTACTGGGACTGGTAGGACCGGTACGCATGCCCTACAGCCGTGCCATTCCGCTGGTGCGCTATGTAGCCGGAGTGCTCAACGGCCTGGTAGATCAGTGGTATAGTGATTAACAGGACCAACCATGAACGAAAGACAAGACGACATGACTTCATCTTCAGACTACGAACAGCCGGATAGTGCAAGCGCCCAGCCTGCCGCCGACTGGCAAAGCCTGGTGGACAACGCCGCCAGCCAACCGACTGCCAGCGATCCGGTAACACAACTGGTGCAGGAATATAAAGAAGCCATCAAAGCCCGCGACGAGGCCGAAGATAAATACCTGCGCGCCGCGGCTGAGTTTGCCAATGCCCGTCGCCGCGCCGAGCTGCGCGCCGACAACGAAGTGCGCTCGGCCAAAGAGATGATCCTCACCAGCTTTTTGCCGGTGGCTGATGATCTGCAACGCGCCCTGGCTACGCTGCCTGCGGGTGGCGATGCTGCGGGTTGGCTGGAAGGCTTCTACTTGATCCAGCGCAAGCTGCACGGCGTGCTGGATCGCCTGGGCGTCAGCCCCATGCAAACCGAAGGGCAAACGTTTGATCCGGCGCTGCATCAGGCCGTTGTGCTGGCCGACGGCGGCGATGTGCCATCAGGCACAGTGTTAGAAGAACTACAAAAGGGCTATTTGCTGGACGGCAAAGTGTTACGCCCTGCCATGGTCAAGGTGGCTCAGTAAGCCACCGGCCGTTTATTCCGTCAGGTAAGGAGTTTAATCACTCATGGGTAAGATTATTGGCATTGACTTAGGTACCACCAATTCGGTGGTCGCAGTGATGGAGCAGGGTGAGCCGGTGGTAATCCCTTCCTCGGAAGGTTCGCGCCTCATTCCCTCGGTGGTAGCAGTAAATCCCAAAAGCGGTGAGCGTCTGGTAGGCCAGGTAGCACGCCGACAGGGCGTGACCAATCCCGACAACACCGTTTTCTCGGTAAAGCGTTTGATGGGGCGCAAGTTCAGCGATGCTGAAGTGCAAAAAGCCACCAAAGTGCTACCCTACAAAATCGTTGAGCGCAGCAACGGCGATGCCGGTGTGATGATGGGCGGCAAGGACTACTCACCGCAAGAAATCTCCGCCATGATCCTGCAAAAGATCAAGCACGACGCCGAACAATATCTGGGCGAGCCGGTAACGCAGGCAGTGATCACGGTACCGGCCTACTTCAACGACAGCCAACGCCAGGCCACCAAAGACGCCGGACGCATTGCCGGACTCGAAGTGATGCGCATCATCAACGAACCGACTGCCTCTGCGTTGGCCTACGGGCTGGACAAGAATGTGGAAAAGCGCATTGCCGTGTACGACCTGGGCGGCGGCACCTTCGACGTTTCTATCCTCGATGTCGGTGAAGGCGTGTTCGAGGTGAAATCCACCAACGGCGACACCTTCCTGGGCGGTGACGACTTCGACCAGCGCATCATCAACTGGGTAGCCGACGAGTTCAGGAAAGAGCAAGGCATTGACCTGCGCCAGGACCGCATGGCTTTGCAGCGCCTCAAAGAAGCCGCCGAAAAGGCTAAAATCGAGCTGTCCACGGTGATGCAGACCGAAATCAACCTGCCCTTCATCACCGCAGACGCCGAGGGCCCCAAGCACCTGCAAATGACCCTGAGCCGCAGCAAGCTGGAACAGCTCACCGCCGATTTGGTGGAACGCACCATGGTACCCTGCCGCCACGCGCTGGAGGATGCCGGGCTGAAGGCAAGCGACATTGTCGAAGTAGTGCTGGTAGGCGGACAAACCCGCATGCCCGCCGTGCAAGAGGCCGTGCGCAAATTCTTCGGGCGCGAGCCGCACAAAGGCGTCAACCCTGATGAGGTGGTTGCCGTAGGCGCTGCCATTCAGGCTGGCGTGCTGGGTGGCGAGGTGAAGGATGTGCTGCTGCTGGACGTGACTCCGCTGACTTTGGGCATTGAAACCCTGGGCGGCGTAGCTACTCCCATCATCGAACGCAACACCACCATTCCTACCCGCAAAAGCCAGGTGTTTTCCACTGCGGCCAACGGCCAAACCAGCGTGGAAATCAAGGTGGTGCAAGGCGAGCGCCCCATGGCCGCCGACAACAAGCTGCTGGGCAACTTCATTTTGGACGGCATTCCCCCCGCGCCGCGCGGCATGCCACAGATCGAGGTTGCTTTTGACCTGGATGCCGACGGTATTCTGCATGTCAACGCCAAAGACAAAGCCACCAATCGCGAACAAAGCATCCGCATCACGGCTTCCAGCGGCTTGAGCAAAGACGAAATTGACCGCATGGTCAAAGACGCCGCCGCACACAAGGCCGAAGACGAGCGCCGCCGTGACGAGGTAGAGGCCCGTAACCAGGCTGACAACGCCGTGTTCCAGGTGGAAAAGTTCATCAGCGACACACCCAACCTGCCCGACGGCAGCAAAACCGAGCTGGAAGGCAAGATCGCCGACCTACGCAGTGCTATGAACGGCTCTGACCCGACGCAGATGCGCAACGTCACCAACGAGCTGATGCAGGCCTGGGAACGCGTGGGCACGCAGATGCACCAAAGCAGCCAGCAAAGCGCCGCTGAGCAGGCCCCGCCTCCGCCCGGCGATGATGAAGACGTCGTAGAAGGCGAGTTCCGCGAGTCGTAAATAGCGCCATCCAGACCGTTTGCGTTTACTGCCACCAGGCCAACGCAAACGGTCTTTTTTTATCCACCCTGTCAGGCCATTTCCTGATTCACCTGCTTTTCCGCGGAGTTTTCCATGCAAACTACACTGGGTCACCTGGTTTTCAGCATTCACCCCGCCAACCGCGGCTTTTACCGCGACCTGTTCAACTTTCTTGGCTGGCAAACCCTCTACGAGGCTGAGTCTATGCTGGGCATCGCAGACAGCAACCGCACAAGCCTGTGGTTCGGTGACCGGCTGAAGGACACCAGAAACGACTACGACGCCCCCGGCCTCAACCACTTCGCCATCAACACAGCAACACAGGCCGACGTAGATACCGCCGCCGCCTGGCTCACCGAGCGTGGTATCGCCCATCTGTTTGAAACCCCCCGTCATCGCCCGGAGTTTGCCGGTGACGACGCCTACACCTACTATCAGGTGATGTTTGAAACGCCGGACCGCATTCTGGCAGAAATCGTCTACATCGGGCCGAAATAAACTGCGGTTACGGCACTGCTGATCTACAACGCATTGGCTTTTGGCGCACAACCGCTGTTTGGTATGGCGTCCGCTCGTTTGCGCCGCCCGTGGCATTGACTGCTGGGCGGCCTTGTCTTGTCTGGCGTGGCGCTGTTGTCTGTGCCGTAGCTGGCCGCGGCGGTGCTGCCTGGGGCAGGTTCAGCCATGCAGCATACCGGTGGCGGCACGCTGGCACTGCGTGCTACACCCGCTCAAACCAGGGGGCCGGGGCTTTTCGCCGCGCTGGCAGTGGTGAGGCTGCCAAGGGCAGCGCACTGAGAGCAGCCGTAGCATTGCTAATCATTGGGATGCTGCTCGCCTACAGCTACGGCGCGCTGCGCCACCTGGACCGCGGTCACGTTAAAGTGATCAGATTGAACAGATAGCCCACCAGGACGATGCCCAGAGCCATCACACTGATAAATACAATGATCAGTTGAGGTTTGAGTACCCGACGCAAAATCACCATTTCCGGCAAGCTGAGCGCAATCACACTCATCATAAACGCCAGCACAGTGCCCAACGCCGCGCCTTTGGCCATCAACGCCTGTACTACTGGAATTATACCTGCGGCGTTGGAGTACATGGGAATGCCCAGCAACACGGCGGCAGGCACCGACCACCAGACATTTTTGCCCATGATACTGGCTAAAGCCTCTTCGGGTACAAAGCCGTGAATACCTGCGCCCACCGCAATGCCGATGACTACATAAGGCCACACTTTACCCACGATAGCACGTGTGTTCTCCCAGGCGCGGCTGAAACGCTCAGCCCAAGTCAACTGCTCCCGTTCAAGACCAGCGTTGCCCATGCGGGTCTGCCAGACAAAGTCCTCCACATAGCGTTCCAGCCGTAACGCGCCGATAATGACCCCCGCCAACACAGCTATGGTCAGGCCGGTTGTTACATAAATCAAAGCGGTTTTCAGGCCAAAGAGGCCAAACAGCATCACCACGGCGATTTCATTGATCATAGGCGCGGCGATTAGGAAGGAAAAAGTGACGCCCAGGGGAATACCCGCCTCTACAAAACCGATAAACAGGGGCACTGCCGAGCAGGAGCAAAACGGCGTGATGATGCCCAACAGCGCAGCAAGCACATTGCCTGATCCCAAACGCTTGCCACCAAGCAGACGGCGCGTCTGTTCAGGAGTAAAAAAGGAGCGCAGGGTGGTCATCACAAACACGATACCGCTCAGCAACAGCAGAATCTTGGGGACGTCGTACAGAAAAAATGCCACGGCCTCACCCAGATGCGAGTCTTGTGGCAGCCTCAACATCTGATAGGTTAACCAGTTAGCCACCGGCTTAACCGCGCGGTAAAGGCTCAGCCACAACACAGCGCCTGCAAGCACCACCCCCCAGGCCATACGATCCGGCCGATCTTTGCCCGCGTGGGTGATGAAAGATTTCAATGAGAGCATCTTGCATTCCTCTATGTAACCCGTTGCCTGTTAAAAGATTTTACGCGTTGTTTTTCAGCCAGCCTGTGATCGCTTCTACTGTAGGGATTCGCCCACCGCTCACCAGTTTTTCGTTGATCACCAGCCCAGGAGTAGCCAGGAGGCCGTAGCGGGCAAACTCAGCATAGTCAGTGACCTTTTCGATTGATGCCTCCACCCCTGATTGGGCCACCGCAGTTTGAACATTAAGCTCAACCTTGCGGCAATTAGGGCATCCGGGACCAAGAACTTTGATATGAATTGTCATGGGATCATCTCCTGGAGATTTGTCGAGAAAGCGGTGAATGACTATGATGGACCGATTAAACAGCATCTTGTCAACGGCAGGTTTGACCTGCTATGTGCATTTTAGTACATTTTCAAATACATGCAAATTTTTGCATACTAAGGCGTGTGTGATGGATTTCCCTGATCTAGACATTTACATCGAACGTTTCAAGCTGTTGGGCCATCCTACCCGGCTGCAAATTCTGGAGGTGCTGCGCCGCAGCCCTCAATGCGTGTGCCATCTCGAAGCGTTGCTCCACAAGCCACAGCCCTACATTTCGCAGCAGTTGCGCGTGCTGCGTGAGGCCAACGTGCTTGCCGACATCAAAAACGGCCAAAACGTCTACTATCACCTGGTAAACACCGAAATCGCCGCCTTGTTGAATACTACGCTGGGACCGGTGTTGCCTGATGGTTTGGATGGGCATCGCCGTGTACCTGGCTGTGCATGTCCTCGCTGCAACACACCTTCATCACAAGAAATAGAACTCTTTGTATAATGGCAGAGATTGCCATTAACCAGAGTTCTATGCTACAATTTGCCTTCTTGTTTCTTGTTCATCGAACTATTTTTCAGATCAAGAATCTTTCATTCTAATGACACACGTTCCCGAACAGCACTATGCTAACCGCATTAGTTGGCTGCGCGCCGCCGTGCTGGGAGCCAACGACGGCATTGTGTCCACTGCCAGCCTGGTGGTGGGTGTAGCCGCGGCGCAGACAGATCACAAAGCTATTCTGGTGGCGGGGCTGGCGGGGCTGGTAGCAGGTGCCATGTCTATGGCTGCGGGCGAATACGTTTCAGTCAGTTCGCAGGCCGATACCGAAAAGGCTGACTTGGGCCGCGAGCACTACGAGCTGAGTACTCAGCCTGAATACGAACGGCAAGAGCTGGCGCGCATCTACATGGCGCGCGGTCTGGAGGCTGATCTGGCAGTGCAGGTAGCGGATCAACTGATGGCGCACGATGCGCTGGGCGCGCACGCCCGTGATGAACTGGGCCTGACCGAAACCCATGCGGCACGGCCCATTCAAGCCGCGGTGGCTTCGGCACTGACCTTTGCCGCCGGGGCCTCTCTGCCGCTGTTGCTGGCCTGGCTCAGCCCGCTAAACACCTTGATTCTGCTGGTATCTATTGGATCGTTAATTTCATTGGCACTGATGGGCGCCGTTGCTGCGCGCGTGGGTGGCGCTCCCATCCTGGTCGGTGCGGTGCGCGTCACGTTCTGGGGTGCTTTGGCGATGGTCGCCACCGCGCTGGTTGGAAAGCTGTTTGGTACCACTGTGGGATAATCGTTGACTATTTGATTTTTTACAACAGGAGAGGGACCTATGGTCACAAAAACGTTGACTGATCTGGCGAACCTGTATGGATCGCACAAAGGCAGCATAAGCTCAGTAGCTCACCGCGAAGCATTAAACTACACCGACATCTATGAAGCCTATCTGGGGCGGTTGCGCCGCACCCCCCTAAACATTCTGCAAATCGGGCTGGGAGCCACTGCGCGACGCCGCTCGCGCAGTCAGGACACCAACGAAATCTATCTGGCTGACGGTATACCGCTTAAAATCTGGCATGACTATTTCGAGGCTGCTACGATCTACGGCATGGATACCAATCCGTGCATCAGCATGACCAGCGAGCGCATAACCACCTTCGTGCTCGATGCCGGCAATCCTCAGGATATTCAGAGTTTAGCCGCGGCTACGGGGGAAGTAGTTTTTGACTTGATCTTCGACGATGGCAGCCATCATCCAGAAGCGCAACAACTGGCGCTGGGGCTGCTGTTCCCCCGCCTGCGTGCCGGCGGCCTCTACTTTATCGAAGATCTGATGAGCAACGGCCTGGGCGACGGCAATCACGGGCATAATGCTTCGCGCAGGGCGCACAACACGCGCACCATGTTGCGCCATTTTCAGTCCACCGGGGAATTTTTGGAACCGCATGCCTTGCCCAACCCCGACTACCTACAGGCTGAGATCGCCTCGGTAGCCTTCCATCTGCCCCGACTGATCGTGCAAGGTAAACTGCGCCTGCGTTTCGATAATCCCATCAAAACCACAACCCGCTTCCGGCCCGGCTCGGAACAGCTCTGCGCCCTCACCAAGCGCTGAGTCGCCAGGCTGTGCCTGACAAGGGGGACAGTGCTAGGGTTTCTTGCCCATAGCCAGCGAAGCCGCGGCAGCCCGCGCTGCACTCCTGCGGCGTTGCGGCGCGCGGCGTTGCCATCCCTGCCACACCCCCAACATCACCACCGCAGCAAAGCCGCCCGCCTGCACCAGCAGAAAAGGCAGGGCATACCACTGACCGCGCTGCCAGGCCACGGCCACGGTGAGCAGGGCACAGATCAACGCCGTGCTTTCGCCTGCCACCAGCCAATTCAACGGCAAGGCATAGGCTTTGCCCTGCCAAGCATCGTGCTGAGCCTCGACATGAAATTTAGGGGTGCGCTGAAACGCCACCGAACGGTTTGACAAACCGCGCAACACCGCCACGCTGTTGTTTACCGCCATGCCGGTACCCAGCAGAACCAGCAACGGCAACGCCGCCAGCCGTGCCCAGGCCGTGCGCGGCGGATGCAATTCATGTTGCGACAAGGTGTAAAGCAGCGGCGGCCCCAGGCTGACAAAGCTAAGATAAGCCATCAGCCAGCGCAACGGGTTGGCAGCGGTGTCACCGAACCACAGCAGTGGCAAGGTGAGCAGCAACAACAAAAGCATCAGCGGATGGCAGAAATACGCGCCCAGGTGAATCAGCCCCTCGATGCGATGACTCAGTGGCCGTCTGCTGCGCGCCACCGGCGCGGCCAGCTTGCGAAAGGCTTGAATCGAGCCGGTAGCCCAGCGCGCCTGTTGGCGCTTAAAGGCAGCTAACTGCGGGGGAATCTCGGCGGGTGCGTCCACATCGGGCAGATACAGGCCGCGCCAACCGGCCAGTTGAGCACGATAGCTTAGGTCCAGGTCTTCGCACAAGGTATCGCTTTGCCAGCCACCGGCAGCTTCGATGCACTGCCGCCGCCACAGCCCGGCAGTGCCGTTGAAGCCAAAAAACCAACCGCTGCGCTGGCGCACGCTTTGTTCCACCACAAAATGACCATCCAACGCTAATGCCTGCGCCGTGGTGAGCCAGGAATACCCGGCATTGAGGTGCGACCAGCGCGTTTGCACAAAACCCGCCTGCGCATCGGCCAGCAATACTGGTACGGTACGACGCAGAAAATCGGCATGCGGTACAAAGTCGGCGTCGAAGATAGCTATGATATCCCCCTGCGTCTGAGGCAACGCGGCAGCCAACGCACCTGCCTTGAAGCCCCCGCGCACACTGCGATGTAGCACGCACACATCTATGCCCGCACTGCGCTGACGTTCGGCCTCCTGCACAGCCAAAGCAGTGGTCTCGTCGGTAGAGTCGTCCAGCAACTGAATGTGCAGGCGATCATGCGGGTAATCCAGTGCGGCAAGAGCGCGCATCAGCCGCTCAACCACATGGATTTCGTTGAAGATCGGCGCTTGCACGGTGACGTGAGGCCAAACTGGCGGCGCAGGCGGCGCGGCGAGCCGATGACGACGACCGCGGCCATAGCGCAGGCTGAAGAACAGTGCATTGGCGCCGTAAATCGCCAGCACAACGGCGATCAGGCTATGGAACAGGGAAAGCAGGATGAGCATGGCGGGTGGGAGAATGATACGCCTTCGACAGGTAGATTGGGAGGGTGGAAGGTGAATAGGCAGGAATGGAGCAAAACCATCCTGCTTTCGACCTATTCCTTCTCGCCCCTTAAAACTTTCTCATACACCGCCACCGTCTGCCGGGCAGTTTCCTGCCAGGTGAAGGCTGCGGCCCGGGCGAGGCCGGCTGAGCGCAGCCGGGCGTGCAGCATCCGGTCAGCCAGCACGCGTTGCATGGCCGCAGCCAGGGCGCTGTCATCGCTGGCCTCTACCAACACCGCGGCATCACCGGCTACCTCTGGCAACGGGCCGGCATTGGCGGCAATCACCGGGGTGCCGCTAGCCATGGCCTCCAGCACAGGCAGGCCAAAGCCTTCCAGCACCGACGGGAAAAGAAACAGGTCAGCCTGACGGTAAAGAGTGGCCAATTCATCAGCCTCGGCACGCTGGCGGCGTTCTATGCGGCTCAGATCAAGCTGTGGGAAACGCTGTGCCAGCTCGGCCTCGCTTTGCTCATCCGGCCCAACCAACAGCAGGCGATGCGGCAACGTGCCGGTTTGACACAGCCGCGCAAAGGCTGCCAGCGCCGCGGTGCGGTTTTTGTGCGGATAGTTGCCGCCCACAAAAAGGATGAAGGGCGAGGCATCGGCAATGGGCGGCGGCGACGCAGGGTAGAAGCGTTGCCGATCTACGCCTTCGTACACCACCGAACAGCGTGCTGCCTCGGCGCCCATCAGGGCCACGGCGTCGTGGCGGGTGGCCTCGCTCACGCAGATCAGATGGGCCGCACGGCGTGCGCGCTGCATCTGGCGCTGATACCACCAGCGATTGAGAGCTTTGCCGTTGTAGAGCGCAGGCAGATGCAAGGGCAGCAGATCGTGCAGCGTGATCACCAGCGGCTGAGGACAGCGCCAGGGGGGTGCGGCAACACTAAAGGCGGCCACAAAACCTGGAGCATGAAACAGATCCGCCTGCCGATGTGCCAGCAGGCGGGGCAGGGCGATCTGGTGGCTGAAAAAACTGCTCCAGCGCCCCAACGGCGGGCGCGGCAGAAAAATCAGCGTGGCGTTGGCCGGCAACGCGCCGAGTGCTGCTGCCAACTCCTGCTGTGCATCGGCATAAGCCAACAAGCTGTAACGATTGGTGCGATCCCAGGCCAACAGGGCACGCAGCAGCTCGCGCGTGTATGTGCCAATGCCGCGCTCGCGATGCCCGCTTTGCACCGGCGTGGCGTCAATGAAAATGTGCATGGCTACGGCGTCACGCGCTGGATTTTCACCTGCACCGTGGTGGGCACTACGGTGGTACGCAGGCCATCGGGGGCCACCAGGGTGATGGGTAAATCATAGGAACCACTGGCAAGCCCGCTGAGGTCCACCACCACACGCACCAGCTTGGGATCAATGTTGATCTGATTGAGCACGGGCAGGGGGCCAGACAGCAACACATCGGCAAAGGCCGGGCTTTTGCTGATGGTGTCGGTGGCCTGTGCGCCGGTAATCTCGACGGGCAGGGTCAAACGCAAGTTGCTGAGCTGAGGCACCACGGTGATGCGCGCTTCCACGCTGCCCTCGCTAACGCCGCTTTCGTTCAAGGCGCTAACACCGCTGGGTGGCGCCAACGGCACGCGCCGCACGATGTCGCCCGCGGCGTTAGTCACATCAACCGGCACGGTATCTACGAAACCACCCAGGCTTTCCAGGGTGGGGGGGGGACCTAGCAGGGTCACAGTGCTTGGCTCTACCGTGATGTTGCTGATCCAGTAACCGGGGGCAACCGTGCCGGTGATCACCACATGCACGGCGGCATCACGGGTGTTGAAACGCTGGGTGATGGGGATGCTCACGCGCACTTTGGGCGGATCAGCCAGCAAACCGCTAAGTACATTGCCTTCGCTGTCCTTCAACACTACAGTGGGTTCTTCGTTGATGGTGCTGCGTGCACTGCGCAACGGCACGCTTACATCGGCATGGGCCAGCAGGGCCATCGTCTCCTGCGGGCCGGTGACGGTCACCTCCCACGGTAAAAGCTGAGGCGTGCCGCTGATTTGATAGGAGAAGGGCAGGTTTTCGCGGTCAGGAATATCCAGCGTCACACTCATGGTACGGCTGGCGCGCGGTTGCAGCTCAACATCCAGCGCCGCGGGGTCCATACTCACCACACGTACCTGGTCGTCGGCAGGGCGCACTTCTACCGGCACGCGATGCACATCGGCATCAAGATTTGCCAGGTTCAGGCTGGCGCGGAAGCTTTGCGCCGACAGACCATCCAACACCGTTTGCGGAGCCTGCACTGTTACCGACAGCGTGCCGGGCAGACTGTTAACCACCAGCAATTCGGTGGACAGGCCACTGGTACGCAACGGAATATCCTTGATCTGTGCAGTTTGCGGTGGGTTCACCTGTTCGGCAACCACCAGCCAGGTTGCCACGGCCAGCAGCACAGCCAACAGCGCAGAAGCCATGTTGCCGATCAAACGCATCAGCCGCGTGCGCGGGTCTACCGTGCGCCGTGTCTGAGGTCGCCAGAACTCGCGCGAAGCCAGCTCTTTCAGCCCGCGGCGTGAGGATTGCAAGGGGTTATAGAAACCGTACAGGGTATCGCGCAGCTCAGTGGCATCGAGTTTGCGCCGTAACACGCCCCCCAGGGCCACGGATATATCGCCGGTTTCCTCGGAAATCACCAGCGCCAGCGCATCACTGCGTTCGCTGATGCCCAGCGCGGCGCGATGGCGGGTTCCCTGGTGCATACCCACGGGCAAGGGCGACTCGCTCAACGGCAGCACAGCGGCTGCTGCCACAATCTGATCTTCGCGCACGATCACTGCGCCGTCATGCAAGGGGCCTTTATCCTGAAAAATCGCTTCCAGCAGATCAGAAGAAACCTGAGCATTGAGCAACACGCCGGTGTTGATGGCATCGGTGAGGTTGACGCTGCCCTCCAGCACCACCAGGCCGCCGGTGCGCCGCGCCGACAGATCAGCCGCAGTACGCAGCAAAATCGGCAGCACACGGTGTACCAGCTCGGTGGGCCTGATCTGCAAAAAGCCGATGGTGCGGCCCAAACGCTCCAGACCGCGGCGCAGCTCAGGCTGAAAGATCAACGGTGTAGCTACCAAACAGATAATCAGCGCGGCGCGCAGCATGTAGGTGAAGGTGGGCAACTGGAACAGCGCCGATACGGCTACTGCCACCAACGCCACAATCAGCACACCGCGCAGCAAAATAGCTGCTTGCGAGCGGCGGATCACCAGCAGAATCAGGAAATAGGTCAGCGACACCAACGCCAGGTCGAGAATGGTCTCTAGTTGGCGCGTGCTGTAAAGCAAATAAGCCAGATTTTGTGGCAAGCGGTCAAGTTGAAGAAAATCCTGCATCGGGGCTATCCAAACAAAGGCTGTGTCTTAAGGAAGCTCAAGCGTAAACTGATCCCACGCCCATTCGCTCCAAGTGGCCGTGTGAATCCACACCTGTACGGGATACACCTGCGAAATCCACGGCTCGCTGTTAGGAAAGTTAAAACGAAACGACCACGACTGCGAGCTGTCCAGCGGAGTCGTGAAGCCGACGCTGGGCAGGGCAACCGCCTGGGTATAGGCTTTGCCATACTCGGCCAGCGACACCTTCAGCACCGAGCCGGGGCTCCAGTTGCCGCTGGTGACGGTGACCTGCTGCCCGGTACTGGTAATGACCACCGGGTTGATGTCTACAATACGGCGTACCGAGCCGGGCGGCATGGCGGTGGAGGCATTGGCTACGGTAGCGGTAGGAGTGACGGTTGTCGCTCCGGCAACCGCCGTAGCCGTAGGAGTGAGAGTGCTGCCGTTGGCGGTAGCGCTGGGAGTTGGCGTGCTGCCAGGCACAGCGGTGGCGCTGGGAGTTGACGTACTGCCGGGCACAGCGGTGGCGGTGGCCGGTGCAGTGGTGGCCGTGGTGATGGCAACCGGCGTAAACGTCGGCGTATCTGCAGCAGGCGCAGCCTGTGTTTCCGCGGTAAAGACGGGAATTGCAGTGGCCTGTTGAGCGACCTCTGCCGGCGTTGCCGCGTTGATGGCGCTCCAGCCAAAAGCCAGCCGCGCCGCGCCTTGCAGGGCGTGAAACTCCAGCGTGACATCGTACTCACGGGCATCCAGGCTCTGCTCGGTGCTAACCTGCTGGCCCGACTGATCGTTCCAGGCATCAAGCACAGGTTGCCCATCCAGCAGCAGGCGCGCGCCGTCAGTGGCGGTGAGTACAAAGCGGTGCAGTCCGGCGGCAAAAGCAATGCGCCGCGTCCAGCGCGCCGAAAAGCCATCCACGGGAATCACCGCCGGATCGGGGCTGCCGTCGCCCCAATCGAAGTTGGGGTCTGGGTCATCACGCACCAGCAGCGGAGCGCCTGCCAGATCAGGATTGGCAAAATATTCACCGCGCCAGCCCTGCGCGCTGCCGGGCAGCACAGCCGTTGCCAGAAACGCCGTTTCTGAGGAGGGCACAGTGGCGACGGTAGCAAAGTCTGGTGTCGCGGTAGCTACCGCGACAATGGGTACATTGCCAGCCGCGCGCAGGGTGCGGAAAGACTGACTGACCGTGTGTTGTGATTTCAGGCCACGCACCAACACCACAGTGCGCCCCTCCAGCAGCAGCGGCCCGGCGATCAGCGCAGCTTCCAGATTGCCTTCAGCGTCGCTGGTTTCAATCTGCACCGCGGACTGCTCGTCACAGGGCTGATCGGGATCCACCGCCAGACAGATAGCCATATCCTCCCGTGCGCGCCAGCCTCCTGAGTTCACCGCCAGACGGGTCGCCTCATCTACCAAGCCGACGGCCGGTGCAATGCGCAGCCAGGGTGCGACCGCACCAGGGGCACGGCGCGTCAAAAGCAGAGCTAACAAGGCGATGACAGCTAACAGGAGCAGGCCGATCAGCGCCAGACGCAGCCCACGCGCAGGACGATAGAGGGAACTGCCGGCTTTTCGGGCAGAAACGTGCATAAGGAAATTGCCTATCTGCATTCGGGAATACAGCCTGATTATAGCATAGCGCACGCCAAAAGCCTGCATCCTCGAAAAAGTTGTGGTGCAGAGCATTGCAGGACGCACAGCAGCGTAATGTTCACTCTGCATATTGACAAGGCGTGAAAAGCAGCTACAATGCGCGCCAAGCAAACCAGCTTTACTCTTTTGCAGCGTTCATTATCTTGCCATGCACGTCCTGGTGGTCCATTCCGAACCGCGCTTCTTTCGTGAGCTGAAAGTCCTGATGGCACAGCACGAGGTTGAAAGTGCTTATCTGTCCAGCCTGAATGACCTCTCCTTGCAGTTGGAAGCTCAATATCCTGACCTGATTGTGTTGGAGCAGCGCTGTTTGGCTGCGGGTTGCCGCCAACTGTCAATGGCTTTTGAACGGGCTGCCAAGTTGCCGGTGGTGTTTCTCACCTCGGCAGACAGCAAGCGGATCAGCGCAGGAGAAGAACGACAACGCCTGGCCGACCTGGTGATGCACCTGCTTAGTCACGGCGAACGCGTTCGATCCACCCAGGTGATCCAGATAGGCCAATTGCGCATTCACATGGCGCGCATGCGCGCCACGCTGGATGACAGTTGGGTTAAGCTGTCACCCATTCAGTTTCGCATGGTGCGTCACCTGGCCCTGAACGCCAACACCGTAGTTTCGTACCAGGAACTAGCCGATGCCGTGTGGGGCGCAGATACATCAGACAACGACGCCAAGCGCGATCTGATCAAGGTTCACATTGTGCAGGTACGCCGTGCTCTGGGGCCGGCGTTCAAAGATTACATTCAAGCGGTACGCGGCCAAGGCTACGTTCTGGTTGATCCAGCGTCGGAGGACGAGACCACGCTACGATGAATCTGGCAACTTGTCCGTTATGTGAGGCGAGTATCCCCACATCCCGCACCCTGACGATTGGCAGCATGTTGTTTTGCCCGCGCTGCGATTGTCTGTTGCAGGTGGTGGCGCTGGACCCCCCAGAAGTAGATTTTCCCTACAAGCTGAGTGCTGAAGAAGAAGATCCGAAGCTGGGGCGGCGCAACCGGCGATCCGGCAAAGCGAAATAGAACAGCCACCCACGGACTTGCCACACAACCGTGGCTGCAAACGGACGGGCACGGTCGGGAGACCGGCCCGAGCGGAATTGCTGCTTCCTCTGCCGCTCCGGACGGGCACGGTCGGGAGACCGACCCGAGCGGGATTGCTGTTTCCTCTGCCGCCCGGACGGGCACGGTCGGGAGACCGACCCGAGCGGGATTGCTGTTTCCTCTGCCGCTCCGGACGGGCACGGTCGGGAGACCGACCCGAGCGGGATTGCTCTTTCCTCTGCCGCTCCGGACGGGCACGGTCGGGAGACCGACCCGAGCGGAATTGCTGTTTCCTCTGCCGCTCCGGACGGGCACGGTCGGGAGACCGACCCAAGCGAAATTGCTGTTTCCTCTGCTGCTCCGGACGGGCACGGTCGGGAGACCGACCCGAGCGGGATTGCTGTTTCCTCTGC